>NZ_BTIG01000011.1:0-110087 GCF_036247965.1 Bradyrhizobium sp. TM233
CTGTTGCGCCGGTTTTCGCCGATTCTGGATTTTCACGACGGCTCGCTTTCGAGTAGGGTTAATTCAAAAAACATTATATATTAAATGTTGACGATAATAAACATTTAATGGATAGTTTATCGCTGGCGGGGCCGGAATAAATCCGCAGCCGCTGGAAGTTGCCGAGGTGTCTGCAAATTCATCTTGAAAGAAGGGATTCTTCCTATGTTGCATCATTTCATCGAGACCAAGGAAGCGTTGAAGCGTCTGCGAACGGACCAGGATGGCGTGGTGTCATTCGAGTACATCATCGTCGCGGTTTGTATCGTCGGCGCAGTGGGTGCTGTGTTCGGTGGTGGAGCCGGCGGGCAGATCGGGGCAGCGCTGACTACCGGGATCACCGCAATCACCACCGCTTTCACGACCGCGATCGCTGGTTGATACAGCCGTTTTGACGCCAGAGGGGGGCAATCCAAGCAGCCCCCCTCCCGCAGGAGTGCTCCCGCCAGTTTGCCTTCCACTTTTTTGAAACGTGCATTTCATGAGTTGGATTGCTCCCACAGCCTCGATCCTGGAAATCCTGTTGTTGCTCTATGTCGCAACGATGGACGTCGCGACGCGCTTGATCCGAAACGAATTTTGTCTTGCGCTGGCGCTCCTCGGGATCGCCGGTCAATTGCCCAGCACGATTCAAGTCGCTGTGTCGCTGATCGCAGCCGCGATCCTCTTTCTGCTACTTTTTGTCCTGTACGCGCGCGGAGGAATTGGTGGCGGCGACGTCAAGCTGCTGGTTGCCCTGGCGGTTGGTCTCCCGCCGAGCGGCGTGATGCAGTTGCTGACCGTCACCGTTCTGGCCGGCGGCGTTCTTGCCTTGGTGCATCTGATGATGCGTCACCTGCCATATCCCAGGTTGGCACCCGCCGGATCGTCGCTCGCGCGCCGGATCTACGCGATCGAGCGTTGGCGCCATTTGCGACACGCCCCGCTGCCTTACGGAGCTGCTATCGCCTGCGGCGGTATCTGGACCATTTTGAGCAAAGGATCGTGAAATGTCATCCGCGCTGCGTCTGTCGATCATCGTGGTGCTTTTGCTTGCAACCACAGCGTTCGGACTGATCGCCTATAGCATGAACCTGCCGAAGGCGCTGCCTCCGGTCCCAGTACAAGTGACAGAGACCCTCGCGCCGGCGGCGCCGACGACCGCCGGATACTTTGTCGCGGCACGGCCATTGCCGAGGGGGACGTTGGCCCGCGAAGAGGATTTGGCCGTCCGCTCGGTGCCACCGGAGCGCGTTCCCCAAGGCGCTATCCTTGAGACCCCCGAGTCCAAGGCCGGACTTGCCGGTTCACTCATCCGCAACTTCGTCGAAGCGGGCAGTCCCGTTACGTTGCAGGATATCCTGCGTCCGCGGGATCGGGGTTTCCTCGCCAGTGTCCTGGCGCCAGACAGCCGTGCCATCAGCATCAAGGTTGACGAGGAAGCCGGTGTCTCAGGCCTCATCAGGCCGGGCGATCACGTCGACGTCGTGTTGACTCAGGTTTTCGAGAAAGTCGATACCGCGCGTCGTGCCCTCAGCGAAACCGTTCTGCGCAATGTTCGAGTCATCGCGATTGATCAGGAGATCGTGCAGGGCGCGCGACCCATCGGCGGGATGGCGGGTAAGCAAACGCAGACCGTGTCACTGGAGCTTACGCAGGTGCAGGTCAAGAAAGTCACCGTCGCAAAGCAGCTCGGGACGCTCTCGTTCGCCGTACGCGCAGCAGTCGATCAGTGGGACAAGGCAGACACCGGCGCGATGTCGAGCTGTGACGTGTCGCCTGAACTTGCCCGCCAGTATGCAATTTCCGCACAGAGGACGGCAGTGTTCGTTCATTCAGGCGGTGAGGTCAAGCAATACACGGTCAGGAAGCAAGAGGAAGACGCTCTCGTCAGCTGCGACGGTGCATCGGAAGCCGTACGCCCGGCTGCAACGGCGGCGGGTTACGATAACAGGTTGTCGGAGAAACGTTGATGAACATTGCCATAGCCACTCCGCCTGAAGAATCGACGTCGATCGTCACGCGTAACCGCATCGTCGGCTTCGTCAATGATGAGCTCAGCGCTGCGGCGCTGCGCAAGGGGCTCGAAGGCGCCAACCTCTCGATCAGGCGCGGCACGATCCGCAATGCCATACGGATGCTTGAAACCGACACCGATCTGTTCGCGCTGGTGGCAGACATCAGTGGCATCGACGATCCCTTTACCGAACTGGAAAGGCTGGCCGGCGTCTGTCCACCCGATGTCCGCGTGGCCGTGATCGGCGACAACAGGGAGATCACCTTCTACCGAGAGCTCCTGGAGCTCGGCTTGACCGAGTATCTGCCGCGGCCGCTCACGCGCGACATGGTGCTGGACAAGCTGCGCCCCAAGCTTCTCGGCGACGTCGCAGCCAACCAGATCGATCGTGGCGGGCACGTGGTCTCGATCTGCGGGGCGCAGGGCGGCGCCGGCGCCACGAGCATCGCGATCAATCTGGCGCTGCAACTTGCCGAGACAACCAAGGCCAAGGTGGCGCTGCTTGATCTTCATCTGCAGGGCGGCGAGGCCGCCGTGATGTTGGGTGTTCGTCCCGGGCCGGGTTTGCGTATCGCTCTGGAAAATCCGGCGCGGGCAGACACGCTCTTCCTCGAGCGCGCGGCAATCGAAGTCAACGAAAGGGTTTGCCTGGTCTCGGCCGACGAGGACCTCGACGCGCAGCTCGAAATTACCGAAGCTGGCATACGACACGTGCTGGGTCTGCTGCGTCAACGGTTCAACTACATCGTCGTCGATGTACCCGTTCCGTTTCCGCCGACGATCTATCCCGTGATTACGCTGTCCCGGCATGTGATGGTGCTGCTCGAATCCGAGGTGACCGGACTTCGCAATGCCCATGCGCTACGCGCCGCCGTGATCAACATCGCGGGCAAGGACCGGGTCTTCACCTTGCTCAACCGGGCCGGTCGTCCCGGAGGCCTTCCGAGGGCGGCGGTTGTCAAGGCGCTGGGTGCAGAGCCCGACATCGTCGTTCCCGATCTCGGCAAGGGCATGACCGAGGCGCTCAATCTCGGAATTCCAGCTCTGAAGCACGTCAGGAAATTGCGGCGTTACCTGGCACCGATCGTACGGGAGATCAGCGGTGTCGCTGCCGAGCGGGGTAGCTGGTGGAGGAGGGTGCTCACAGCACATCTGCGATGAAGAAGTTTGGTAGGCGTGACGACGACGCACCGGCTCACGTATCTGCATTGGTGGCAGGCCTCCCTGCATCTGCGATAGGCCTGCCTTTGCCGTCGCCCAGCGCGACTGCATCCGCACCGAGCGTGCCGTCGCCTGCGCCAAGGCGCGACGAACCGGGGATCCACCAACCCATAATCCCGCCTTCGCTGCGTGAACGGGTGATTGAGCAGATCGAGCCAGCGGTGGCCGCAACCGTCTCGCGGGAAGTTCTTCGGCGGCAGATTGAGGAGATCATTCACCACATTGCCAACCAGGAACGGCTCGAGCTGTCGGGCCGCGAGCAGCTGCAGCTCGCGGACGAAATTGCCGACGACATGACGGGCTACGGGCCGCTGCGTCCGCTACTGCTGGACCAATCGATCAACGATATCATGGTGAACGGTCCAAGTAATGTCTACGTGGAGCGAAGCGGCAAGCTGGAACGAATTGCGGTGCGATTCCGCGACAATGATCACATCGCCTCCGTCGCTCAGAAGATTGCCGCGCAGGTTGGACGGCGCGTCGACGAATCCAGTCCGATGGTGGATTGTCGCCTGCTGGATGGCAGCCGGGTCAACATCATCCTCCCGCCGCTGGCGATCCATAGTCCGTGCATTTCCATCCGGAAGTTTCCAAGCCGCCGTTTGGACATCGCCGGATTGATCGAAAACGGCTCGATGACCGCGGCCATCGGACGATTGCTGGAGATCGCCGCCCGCTCGCGGCTCAATGTTCTGGTCTCCGGCGGCACCGGATCCGGCAAGACGACGCTCCTGAACGCGATGAGTCAGTTCATCGATCACACCGAACGTATCGTCACGATCGAGGACGCGGCTGAGCTGCAGCTTCAGCAGCCGCACGTGATCAGCCTGGAGACCCGGCCTCCCAGCCTCGAGGGCACAGGGCAGGTGACACAACGCGATCTGCTGGTGAATGCCCTGCGTATGCGTCCCGACCGGATCGTCGTCGGCGAGGTGCGCAGTTCCGAAGCATTCGACATGCTGCAGGCGATGAACACCGGCCATGATGGTTCGATCTCCACGGTACACGCGAATAGTACCCGGGATGCCCTGACCCGCATCGAAAACATGGTGCAGATGGGACAGGTCAATCTGCCGTCGCGCGCCATTCGAAGCCAGATCGTCGCTGCGCTGGATCTCATTGTGCAGGTCGAGCGCATGCGGGACGGACAGCGCCGTATCGTTCAGATCAGCGAGGTGATCGGCCTTGAAGGCGAGGTGATCACCACCAATGACATCGCAGCCTTCGAGTATCAGGAGGAGGATGTGCACGGGCGGATATCGGGCAGCTACAAGTCCAACCTTGCAACCCCGAAGTTCAAGAGCCGGCTGGTCTATTTCGGGCTGGATGGTGCTTGGGCCGAGGCCATGAGGCAAATATGACGCTGGAGTCCGTGATCGTCACTGTTCTGGCGCTCGCGATGTGCGCAGCGGCCATCTCGTTGTGGCTCGACGCGCGGGAAAGACGCATCAATCGCCAGTTGGCGGTTGCTCTGCCAGCGTCGCATCCGGCCAACCTGCCATCCATTCGCCGCTTGGAGGCCGGGTCCCAGGCTCAGTTTCTCAATCGGCTATCCAACTACAATCCCGATATACCTTACGTGTTGCATCCTGCCTATGTGCTGCTTGCCGGTGCATTCGGAGCAGCAGCGATCCTTTATGCGAACAGCCAGCTGGGATATTCCATCGTCTACGGGTCCATTGTCGCCGTAATCGCGGCCCTCATTGTGATACGAGGCCTGTTCGGATGGCAGCAACGTCGCTTTGCTCTTCAGCTTTTTCGACAGCTGCCTGATGCGATCCAGCTGGTGACAAGTACCGTGCGATCGGGTCTGCCTGTGCACGAGGCATTTCGTGCCCTCGCGCGCGATATGCCGCAGCCAACCGCCGGGCAGTTTGCCATCGTATGCAGCGAAGTGAATCTGGGAAGACCTGCAGAGGAAGCTGTCCAAGCCGTCTATCGGCGGACGCAGGTGGCGGAGTATGCGATCTTTGCGGTGACACTTGCCGTCCAGTTGAAGTCCGGTGGCAGCCTGGCCGAGACCTTGCAGAACCTGGGAGACACTGTCAGGCAACGTGTTGCGCTGGCTGCTCGGGCCAAGGCGCTGGCAGGAGAGGTGATCTTTTCCTCACGAGCGCTGACAGTCTCGCCCTTGATTGCAGGTGGGGTCCTATACGCAGCCAATCCGCAAACGGTTGATCTGTTGTTCACCGATCCGGTTGGAAACAAGCTGCTGGCTTACGCAGTCCTTTCGGTGCTTGTCGGAGCCCTGGTGATAAGTTGGATGGTCAGAAGGGAAACAGAACTATGACTTCTGGTCTCAGTCTGGTGGCCCTCGCAGTCGTGGCTGCGACTGCGTCCTGCATGTTGATCATCCGCGAAATACACATTCGTGCATTGGACGCCCGGGTATCGAACGCCGTGATGGGCGTGGCTGGCGGGTCTGCGCCCTTCCAGGATGTGACCGGTTGGTTCTCGTCACTCGGCATGCGGTATCGTCGCTTCTATGCTGAGGAGAATCTGGATCAGCTACGAACCATCCTTCAATCGTCAGGTTTCAATCATCATCGAGCCTTGCCGACCTGGATCGGCGTCAAAGCCGTCAGCATGGCGCTATGCCCGATCATCGCCGGGGGGGTCGCTCAGCTTTTCGGGAAGGCACTGCTGGATGTGCTGGTCTTCACGCTGATTGGCATGGCGATCGGGATCTTGGCGCCGCGATTGATACTGGCGGTGCTGAAGCGGCGGTTTGATGCCGCCATTCGCCTGGGCACGCCGGACATGATCGATTTGCTGGTTGTGTGCAGCGAGGCGGGAATGGGCCTGGAAAGCGGGCTGGCACGCGTCGCGCAGGAAATGAATGAGACCAATCCCGCCATAGCCCGGGTCATGAGCGGCCTTCTTGATGATCTCCGGATCCTGCCAAGCCGCAGCGACGCATTCGAGAAACTGGGATCGACGTCGGATGGGCTTCGCCGATTCGGAATCATGGTCGGCCAAAGCCTGCAATATGGAACGCCGGTGGGCCAGGCTCTGCGGAGTATCGCCGTCGACCTCCGGCGCGAACGAATTACCAAGCTTGAAGAAAGAGCACACAAGTTGGGCGCCAAGCTGACCATTCCGATGGTGTTGTTCCTGCTTCCAGCCATGTTCGTCATCTTGGGAGGAAGTCCCATTCTGCACCTCGTGCGTTCGTTCGCCAGCTTCGGTAAGTAGCCATGAGCACGATTGCCCTGTCGAAAACGTTCTCTTACGATCGGACAATGCAACTGTTCGGCGGCATGTGGTTCATGTTGCTGGCGCTTGGCGTGGCGATCAAGATCGGATCATCGGTTCATGATCCTTGGCCGTCGCTCCTGTCGAGTGTTTGCCTCGCTGTCTTCTACGTGCTCCTGGCGCTGTTGATCATCACGCGGCCCCCGGCGAAGGCGCAAGCGAACGGCCGTCTCCCAAGGATAGCGGCGTTCGTCGGCACCTATATGCCGTGGACGATCGCCTTCTTCGGCGAGACCGACAAGGCGTTGCCAAACCTGGCGTCCACCGCGTGCGTGTTGATCGGCATGATCATGATGCTGGTCACCATCCGACATCTTGGCAGGTCGTTCAGTCTGGTGCCACAGGCGCGCAACGTGGTGCAAACGGGTCCGTATCGGTGGATCAAGCACCCGCTCTACCTTGCGGAAGAAATCGCCGTGCTGGGTGTGGTGCTGAGAAGCCCGACGCCGCTGACAGCGGTCTTGCTCGTCTTGCATATCGGCGTTCAGGTTTGCCGAATTTATTACGAAGAGGACCTGCTTCGTCGCAACTGCCCGGAATATTCCGGTTACGAAGCATCGCGCTGGAGAGTGGTCCCTTACGTTTGGTGAGTGCTGTTCCGGTCGACGACCGGAAGGGTGAGTATCGGTCGAGGTCAACTCATGAGCCACAGGAAGTCGTTCATCGTGGATCGACGCGGCGCCGTCGCGTTTGAGACCTTGCTCGTCTACCCAGTCTTGGTGGCGTTCCTGCTCATGCCGCTCGCCGACCTGGCTGCTGCGGGCTTCCAGTTTATCTCCGCATGGAGCGCATTGCGCTCCTTCGGGCAGTATGTGCAGTACGCTAATCCGCTCGCCCCTGACGGCACGGTGAGCTGGAAGACGGGGCTCCAGACGACAGTCGCTGGTCATGCGATCAGCAACCTTCAGGTTTTGTGCGGAGACGCGGGGGCCAGCTGTTCGCCAGGCAATCTAGCTTCTCCCAAGTACATTACATTCTCGACAACCATCACTTTGGCTCCAATTGTGTGGAGAGGGGTGCTGTGTCCCACCACTTGTACCTACACGCTGCCTTACTCAGAACGCTTCCAGTAGGGGGCTTCCATGCGTAGTCTGCTCCGTTCCCAACGAGGCTCCGTCGCATTCGCAACGGTCATCGCTCTCGTGCCGCTCATCGGAGTAGTCGCACTCGGGGCTGAGGCCGGATCGTGGTACGTCACCCGCCAGCATGCGCAGAACGCCGCCGACTCGGCCGCCTATTCGGGCGCATTGCGGCTTTCATGTACGATGGCGGGTGCGGCCTGCGAAACCCAGACAGTGGATTATCGCGGCAAGGAATTCGCGGCACAGAACGGGTTTTGCAACTCGAGTCCCAACGACGCTACCGGCTATCCGGGCAGAAACTGTCCGACAAGCCTACCGACCAGAGTCTCGCGGTCCGTGCAGATCGATATCGGCGATTACAATGGGACCACGTTCACAACGCCAGCTGCAGGTACCGGCAATGCCGTTCGCGCCAGAGTCAGTCAGCAACAACCGGCGTACCTGGCGGCAGTGCTGGGTTTGACCAACATCAACATCCCCACCCAAGCCATTGCAGTGGTCCAGCAGCCGACCAAGGCCTGCGTCCTGGCGCTTGGACCTGACTCCGGCGCACTCAAGCTTGCTGGCAACCTCAGCAACAACGGAACTGGCTGCGCTCTGATGTCGGATACCAGTGTTCAACTTGCCAGCACTCCAACGTTCACCGGCTCGGGATGGGCAGTTTATGGTGTAAGTGGCTGCACCCCCACAGGCAGCTGCAGCAATGTTAGCGTGCCGCACAACTATTTTATGACGTACGCTAGCAATCCGCTCAGCAAACTGGACACCGCATCGTTCAACAGCAGGACGGGCAATACAAATATGCCGTGCACCCTTCAGGCGGATGGGTGGAAGCATTGCGCGCCAAATAGCGCCGGGACTGGAGCTTACGGCAGTTTCACGGTGCAGAACGGCGATAAGTACGTTTTGGATCCGGGAACATACTTCTTCTTCAAAGCAAATATAAAGATGACCGGCGGACAACTGAAGGGCACAGGCGTAACCCTCGTCCTGCTCGGAGACTCGCAGCTTACCATCAACGGCGGTACGGCTGATCTCTCCGCACCTACCACTAACGCGTTCTCTTCTGATCTGAATGGCGTCCTGATTGATGATCAGGCTCCGAGCAAGACCAGCAACAAGGTCACCATAAACGGTGGCGGTCAGGTTAGCCTGGGCGGGGCTATCTACTTTCCCAAGGTCGACGTTAGCTGGGCCGGTACGACTTCCAGTGCGAATACGACCTGTTCACAAGTGATTGCGAAAACGATCGACATGAGCGGTGGCGGCTACCTCAGCACAGAAGGCTGTGCGCCGGCCACCATCGTCTACACCCAAGTTGTCGCTTTGGTGCAATGATGAGAAAGCTCGACAATCGCGGTATCGCGCCGTTTGAATTCATCATGGTGTCCGTGGCGCTTTTCACGTTGATGTTCGTCATCTTCGATCTTGGGCGCTATGCCATCACGATGCAATCCTTGCGGACGCTCGCGAGTGCCGGCGCCCGTGCGGTCATGATCAGCTGCTATACGCCTGCCTTGCTTCAAAGCCCGCCGCAGTCGCCGGCCGGCTGCATCGGGGATCCCCTGTCCACCGCCGCCAAGCAGACCGCGGCCCCCTTCCTGTTTTTTGGAGGTCTCACGCCAACGCTGACCGTGGGGGCCAACAGCAACAGCTTGAGTGTTACAGCTTCCCAGGCAAACTTTAAGATGCTGATGCCCATATGGGGCACAACGCTCAATGCGCCGATCGCCTCCAACCAGATTCCCTTCTAAGGCGAATATGGCAGCACGCCTGACATGTTTGGCTCGACTGCTCTTTGTCGCCGCGGCGTGCGGGCCAAACGCGCGGGTGCGGGATTACTCGGCCAAGCGAATCGCCAAGCGTGCCACCGATTGTCCTTCCATCGCAAGGCCACGACCGGAGCGCGCGCCAAGAGCGGTTGTGCGGCGGGATGGTTCCCCACAACCAGTGAGAATGATGCGCGCTGGCAACATTGAAGGGTTTTCTTTCTGCTTGCGGCGGCGCGGTAAGTATCACGTCTTGCAACCTGCCTGCATGAGGGAGGATGATCTTGGAAACACGAAGTAACGAATTGTAGTGGGACAGATTGTAAGCTCTGCGACGTGGTGCGCAGAGGGGAAATGTTGAGGACGTCGAGCACGTAGATTTGCGGGGATCTCCGTGGATCGCAGTGGGGGGACTCGGATGAGTGGCGATCGCGTTGCGGGTAACAAGGTCGGGAGGCTTCTCGCCTTCGGCGTGATGGGTCTGGGCGCGGCGCTCGCCTCCTCTGGGTTCACCGACCGCGCGGCGGCTGCAGACCGGCGCAGCTCCTCCGGCGGCGTCATCGTCAGCGAGATGAGTGACGTCCAGCGGGTCAAGCTCGTCGTCAACAAGTCACGTACCTTCAAGGTCGACACGGCCTTTGCGACGATCGTGGCGGGTTCGTCCGACATCGTCGACGTGAAGTCGCTGAGCGATCATCTCATCTACGTGCAGGGCAAGCAGACCGGCACCACCAACGTCATCCTGTTCGACAGCTCGATGAAGCAGATCGGGATCCTCGACGTCGAGGTCGTGATCGATACCGGCAATCTGCAGCAGAACATCCGGACCAGCACCGGCGGGCAGGGTATCCGCGTGTCGGCTTCCGAGGGCCAGGTGGTGCTCAGTGGGGTCGCCGCCGACGCAGTTACGGCCGAGCGGGCCATGGCGATCGCCACCAGCACGGTCGCGAAAGGGGGCGTCGTCGTCAACGCGATGAGCGTCGCGGCGCCGCAACAGGTGATGCTCGAGGTGCGCTTTCTCGAGGTGAGCCGCGAGGCTGGACGCAACTTGGGCGTCAATCTGTATGCTGCTAATGCTAATGGCACCAATGTGGGCAATAGCGGACTTGGTTCGACGACCGCCGTCGGGCGGGCACCCATCGGTGGCATCAATAGTCTCACTCGGGTACCCACCACCGGCGGCACTAGCAACCTTAGTCCCAGCAGCACTCCTGTTGGCGCCAATCCTGCTGGCAGCCTTCCGATCCTCGGAACTCTCGGGACGCTGGCCGGTACTGCAGGAGGCATTGCGCCGGCGCCGTTCGGAAGCTTGTTGACCAGCATTATCAGGACCAGCAGCGGGGGCTCGGTGGACCTGTTGATCTCGGCGCTGGAAACCAAAGGATTGGCACGCCGGCTGGCGGAACCAAACCTGACCACGCTGTCCGGCGATGCTGCCCGCTTTCTCGCCGGCGGTGAATTTCCAGTGCCGATCCCGACCCAGACTCAGAACGGCTTTCCCACCATCACAATCGACTACAAGAAGTTCGGTGTTGAGCTCGCCTTCGTCCCTACTGTGCTCTCGCGCGGCGTGATCAATCTCCGCGTCGAGCCATCGGTCAGCGAACTTGATTTCGCCAACGCCGTGACGATCCAGGGGACGACCGTTCCTGCGCTGACCCGCCGCGACGCGCGAACCACGGTTGAGTTGCGCGATGGCCAGAGCTTTGCCATCGCCGGCCTGTTGCAGACCCGCAATCGCCAGGACGTCTCGCAACTGCCTTGGATCGGCTCGGTGCCGGTGATTGGTAGCCTGTTCAGCAGCAAATCGTATCAGCAGGAGGAAACCGATCTGGTGATCATCGTGACCCCGCGCCTGGTCGCGCCGGCGGCACCCGGTCAGCAATTGGCATCGCCACTCGACTCCCGCCTGCCAGCCAACGACGTCGATTTCTTCCTCAATGGCCAGATGGAAGTCCGCAAGCGGTACAATGACTACGTCAATTCCGGAGGCGAGGTGAAGGGACCGTATGGCCACATCATCGCGCCTGAAGTCCGGACCCCCGTCGTCGTCCCGGCCGCGAGTGCCGATCAGACGGTCGTCAAAACTCTAAACTAGAGGACGCGCGAGATGACGATCAGGTATCTGGCTCTGTTTGCGCCCTTCCTCCTCGGGGGATGTTACGGTGTCGCCGGTCATGACGAGGTGGACCGCTACTTTCAGCGTTCCGACAGCATCACGATGACCGCCGGCGATGCCAAGCAGGTCAACGCCGTGACCCATACAATTCATCCATGGCCGCGATACGTCGGTGATCGCCGGATCGCATACGATGCTCGACGTGTGGGCTCGGCCGTGACGCGTTACGGCAACCAGCAGCAGCCGGTGGATCAGCTTCCCGACATGGGCGATCCGACGAAACTCATCGGCCAGCGGCCTCCGGTCACGCAGAATGTCAACGTAACTGGATTGGGTGCGGGAGCATCGGCGGGAGTATCGGTGCCGGTCGGTGGGGCAGGGGGCAGGTAGCGGCTTCTGGTAATTGAGTTGAGTGACGGGACATTTGAGTGCGGTGCAGTGCGTCCGCTGGGCCGGGCGGGGGACAAGATTATGCGACGTGCCATTCTACTGCTGACCTGTTGCTGGCTGGCGCCAGGCCTTGCAGCATGTGACTATACCACGAGGGAGGCTGCCATCGTGGCTCCGGTCGATCCACCGGGTGGGGACCCGGTGCAGGAGCCGACCGACGTCAAGTACTACCCGTCGGACGAGCCTGTGCGGCTGGGCCTGGAGCATTACAATCGCGGCAGTTACGGACTCTCACAGCGCTATTTCAAGGACGCTGTCGAGAAATCACCCAAGGACGTCACGGCCTGGATTGGTCTCGCAGCGAGCTACGACAAGCTGCGTCGTTTCGACCTGGCCGATCAGGCCTATGCGCAAGCGATCCGGCTGGGAGGCGAAACCGTTCAGATCCTGAATGACCAGGGATATTCGTACATGCTGCGCGGCAATCTGAATGCGGCGCGACGGAAGTTCGAGAAGGCTTATTCGCTCGATCCGGGTAATCCGGTCATCGCCAATAACCTCGAGCTTCTCAATGGCAGCCGGCGGTTCATTGAAAGACCACCCAACAACCAGCCATAAGCGGTCGACCGGCTACTGCGATCACGGCCAGTTCTCGTCAATTTGGCCCAATCACAGCATCAGCGTGACGGCTGCCGCTGCGGATGATGACGACAAGGCCATTGCGAACGGTAAATCGCGCGCCGAGCAGTTTCCGCACCTTCTCCGTGATCGGAGAGGGAAAGGGTACGGTTTCTCCCGCGACGGGATCGCCGACCTTTATCGTCTCAGTCGCGGGGCCTGCAACTGGTGCAGGCTTGATATAGTCTCGGATGAGCTGAATCTCTTCACGTGACAGGATGAGCGGAGCCTGGTCAGGCTGGGTCTCCGACGGCGGCTTGGGTGTTCCACTGCTTGCCTTTTCACGGATCTCGTTGGTGCTTGCGATCTGATCGAGCCTGGCTACGCGTAGCTTGAGCGCGATGATATCACGTTGCAGCGTTGCGATCTCCGCTTTGCGCGCGTTGACCTGCATGAAGACAATGATCGCGCAAACGCAGCTCACGACGAGGCCGACGCTCAGCAGTGTGATCAACCACCGCTCAAAGTTTCCCATCGACCCTCCGGTCGTCCGGGGGAGTTGATCGCGCTGGAGATGGCTCCGCCAGATGCGACGTCCTCGGTCGATCCAATCGGTAGAGCCCGTTCCGCCGGTCGCCGCCTGGCCCGACCCAAAATGCGCGGGCGACGAGGTGGCTTCCTCTCGGTCCGGATCAACTGACGACGCCATGTCGACATGCTGAAGCTGTAGATTCTCGGGGACGCGATCCCCCGTAGCCGGATGAGCGGCAGGGTGGAAGGGATCCATCTCCTTATCGAGCCGGCCCATCTCCGCTCTCCATGCAGCCATCTATCAACGCAGTTCCGCCGACGCGGCTAGAACAGGGTACCCGAGGATTCGATCAATCGGAACGGAAAAGGCTCCAAGCCCCGGCGTGAGCCGCTCTAAGGGCAGCTTCAAGAGATAGCGACAGGCCTTCGGTTCGAGCATGACGCTGAGCCGCGGCAGACCGCTGCCCGATCGATCGACGCCGTCTAGACTGCATTGCGGTCGGGCGAAGTGGGCTGACGGCCTGACTTAAAGGCTGCCTTCGCACGCTCACGCAGGCGCTGGAAAACGACGTAGAGCATCGGCACCATGAATATTCCGATCGAGCTTGCGGCCAGCATGCCGGCGAAGACGGCCGTGCCGACGGCGCGCCGGCTGAGGGCGGCTGCGCCGGTCGCGATCACGAGCGGCAAGAGGCCGAGGATGAAGGCCGCCGAGGTCATCATGACG
Source organism: Bradyrhizobium sp. TM233 (assembly GCF_036247965.1). Taxonomy (NCBI): domain Bacteria; kingdom Pseudomonadati; phylum Pseudomonadota; class Alphaproteobacteria; order Hyphomicrobiales; family Nitrobacteraceae; genus Bradyrhizobium; species Bradyrhizobium sp. TM233. The sequence goes on from NZ_BTIG01000011.1 coordinate 13,748, forward strand.
GCGCGAAAGCGCATATGTGCGCCCTGGATCGCCGCCTCGTCGAGCGGCACACCGGCCTCGCGTTGCTCCTTGGCGAACTCGACGATCAGGATGCCGTTTTTGGCGGCAAGCGCGATCAGCACGACGAGGCCGATCTGGCCGTAGAGGTCGAGATTGAGGCCAGCGATCTTGATGCCGAGGTAGGATCCGAGCACGCCGACGACGACCGAGAGCAGCACGGGGATCGGGATCACGGTGCTCTCATAGAGCGCGACCAGGAACAGATAAGCGAAGAGGACGGCGAGCATGAGCACGATGCCGGTCTGGCCGGCGGCCTGCTGCTCCTGGTAGGCGGTGCCGGTCCACGCGAAACTGTAACCCGGCGGCAGAACATCCTCCGAGATCTGCGCCATGGCGGCGATCGCGGTCCCGGACGAGATGCCCGATGCCGGACCGCCGTTGACGGTCACTGAACGATAGTTGTTGTAGCGGGTGATGACCTGCGGCCCGGTCACGATCTTGAGGCCGGCGAGGGACCGTAACGGCACCATCTCGCCCGATCCGTTACGGACATGGATGCGCCAGACATCGGACGTATCGGCGCGATCGAATGCTTCACCTTGCAGGTTGACCTGCCAGGTGCGGCCGAACAGGTTGAAGTTGTTGACGTAGACGCCGCCAAGCGTGGCCTGGAGCGCGGTGAAGATGCCGTTGACGGTGACGCCCAGCGCCTGTGCTTTGCGGCGGTCAATATCGAGATAGAGCGATGGATTGGTCGCCGTGAATGTCGAGAACACGCGTGCGAGCCGAGGATCGGCATTGGCCGCACCGATCAACGCGTTCGTGACGCTGGAGATCGCGGCCGGAGCCTGACCTTCCAGGGCCTGCAATTGATATTCGAAGCCACCGCCGGTGGAGAGCCCGATGATCGGCGGCAGGTTGAACGGCAGCACGTTGGCTTGCCTAATCTGCGCGCCGGCGGCGAAGGTCTTGGCGATCAGCGCCTGGGCGGAATCCGTCGCCGTCCTGCGGTCGGCGAACGGCTTCAGTCGCGCCACCACCAGCGCACTGTTCGGCTCGGAAGCTCCGTCGAGTAGCGAAAAGCCGATCACCGCGAGGACGTGATCGACGGCCGGCATCTGTTTCAAGATGTCCTCGATCTGCCGGGTGACCTCGCTGGTCCGCGCTACCGATGCGCCGTCCGGCAGCTGAACCGAGGTGAAGAAGGCGCCCTGGTCCTCCTCGGGCAGGAAGCCCGTCGGGGTCACCAGCGACAGGCCGAAGATTGCTGCGGCAAAGGCGGCCACCAGGAGAAGCGACAAGGCTGCCATGCGCACGAGCCGGCGGACCGCGCCGCTGTAGCGATCGCGCACCCAGTCGATGCCGGTGAGGATGCGGCCGATGATGCCGCGACGCTGTCCTGTGTGACGCAGCAACAGCGCGCAGAGAGCCGGCGACAGCGTCAGGGCATTCAATGCCGAGATCATCATGGCGGCGCTGATCGTCACGGCGAATTGGCGGAACAGCGTGCCCGAGATGCCGGGAATGAAAGCGATCGGCACGAACACCGAGAGCAGAACCAGCGTGATCGCGATGATCGGCGCGGTGATCTGCCTCATGGCTTTCTTGCTGGCCTCGGCCGGAGACAGATCAGGCTCCTCCGCCATGACACGCTCGACATTCTCGACCACGACGATGGCGTCGTCGACCACGATACCGATCGCGAGCACCATTGCGAGCAGGGATACGGTGTTGGCGGAATAACCGAGCGCGAGCAGGATGGCGAATGTGCCCACGAGGCTTACCGGTACTGCGACGGCCGGAATCGCGGTGGCGCGCATGTTTCCGAGGAACAGATAGACCACGATCACAACCAGGATGAAGGCCTCGCCCAATGTCCACAGCACCTCAGTGATCGTGTCCCGGACGAAGGTGGTGGAGTCGTATTGCACGAGATAGCCGAGCCCTGCCGGAAACCGGCCGGACAGCCGTTGCATCGTGTCCGCGACCGCGCGCGCGGTGGTCACCGCGTTGGCGCCCGGGGCGAGGTAGATCGCAATCGGAACGGCAGCTCGCCCGTCGATCCGGGCTTCGCTGTCGAGATTTTGCGCACCCAGCTCGACGCGGGCGACGTCCCTGACCAGCAGCGAGGATCCGTCCGGCTCGGCGCGCAGCACGATGTTGGCGAATTGATCGGCGGTGGCGAGGCGGCCCATCGTCTGCACGTTGAACTGGAACTGCTGATCGTCGCTGATCGGCCGCGCGCCAATGCGGCCGACGGGAGCCTGGACGCTCTGCGCGCGAATGGCCGCGACCACGTCCGAGGGGGTCAGGTTGAGGCTGGTGAGGCGCTGCGTATCGAACCAGATCCGCATCGAATAGTTCATCCTGGCGAACAGATTGGCCTGGCCGACCCCCGGCGTGCTCGCGATTGCGTCCAGCACGTTGATGATGGCGTAATTGGTGATGAAGAGCGGGTCCTGCCGGCCATCTGCACTGTAGAGCACCAGGAACTGCAGGATCGAAGAGGATCGCTTCTGGACGGTCACGCCCTGCTGTTGCACTTCCGTGGGCAATTGCGACAATGCGCTCTGGACGCGATTGTTGACGTTGACCGTGTTGATGTCGGGATTGGTGCCAAGCGCGAACGAAACCGTCAGCGTGTAGCTGCCGTCGTTGCCGCTGGTCGATTTCATATAGAGCGCGCGGTCGACGCCGACCACCTGCGCCTCCAACGGCTGTGCGACGCTGCTCTCCACGACCTCGGCGGAGGCGCCGGGAAAGTTCGCGGCCACGGTGACTTGCGGCGGCACGATATCGGGAAACTGCGCCACGGGGATCTGCGTGAGCGCCAGCGCGCCGGCGATGGTGATGACAACGGCGATCACCATCGAAAGACGCGGCCGGTCGACGAAGACGCTCGATATCATTGGCTGCCGCCCTTGGGGGTTCGAGGCAGGGGAGCGCGCGCCCCTTGCGGAGCCGCTTCGCCGGTTGGGTCCTTCATGCTCGACAAGATCAGCGGACTTGCCGGCTCTGGAGAGATGGTTTGGCCGGCGCGAACCCGCTGCAACCCTTCCGCGATCACCTTTTCACCGGCCGTCAATCCGCTGATGACGGCGGCGATCGCGGGAGTCGATTGCCCGAGCTGAATGCGCCGCTGCTCCGCCTTGTCGTTCGCGCCGACGACGAGAACGTAGTCGCCACGCTGGTCGGACAGCACCGCTGAGCGCGGAATCGCCAGCACCTCGATAGGCTGAACGCCTTCGAGCACGACAGTGACGAATTCGCCGTTGGTGAGCTCGTGGGCGGTAACGCCCGCCGCCGAGGGAGCGCGCAGGATCGGGTTGGCGATCTCTCCGCGCACCGTGATCGTGTCGGTGTTCTGGGCGATGGTGTTGTCGACGAAATTCAGCTTGCCGGATTGCCCATACATGCGCCCGTCGGGCAGCCGCAATCGGATCGTCACCGCTTCGAGGCCGCCTTGGGGGCCGTAGCGTTCGCGCAGTTCGAGTCCCTGGCGCAGCGGCACCGGAAACGTGACGTACATTGGATCCTGGCTGACGATCGTGGTCAGCACGCCCGAATTCGGGCCGACGATGTTGCCTTCCGTCACGGCCGTGCGTCCGATTTTGCCGTCGATCGGCGCGCTGATGATGGTGTAGTCGAGGTTGATCTGTGAGGCCTGGACCTGTGCCTGCGCGGCTTTGACCTGGGCCTCGAGGCTGCGTTGGCTCGCGAGCGCGGCATCGTAGGTCGATTGCTGCCCGGCCGGTCCGCCAAGCAGGGTGCGGGCGCGTTCGGTGGTCAATTTGGCATTCTCGAGCGTTGCTTCGAGCTGTGCCACCTGCGCCTGCTTGGCCGCGACATCGGCCTCGAACGGGCCGCGTTCGAGCCGATAGAGCTGCTCGCCTTTCCTGATTTCGGCGCCTTCGGTGAACAGCCGCTGCTCCAGAAAGGCGGTGACGCGGGCGGCGATGTTGACCTGGTTGATGGCCTCGATCCGGCCGAGAAACTCACTGCTCTCGGTGATCGGCCGCTGCGCCGCTTCGACGACGCCGACGGCGGGCGCGGGTGGGGCTGGCTGCGGCCGCGCGGGTTCGCCGGCCGACAATGTCACAAGGCTCGCCGCCAGCAGTCCGAGCCGGACGTCAGCAAGGTTCATCGTCCGCTCCTTGCTCCGGGCTCGGAACTGCCGGCGTCAGGCCGCCGCCATTCGACGGGCCGCGCTAGTCCCGCGCGGTTCGGTCGCTGCGCGCCGGCTCGTCGTAGCCCTTGCGATGGCTATAGAACATCAGCGCGATCAGGCCGCAGCCGAACACCAGAACAAGGATCGCAGCCGCCGCCAGCACGATGTTTCCGTAAAGCGGCATCGAGGGCGTCGCCCTCCAGACTGACAGGCAGAACCAGCTCGCGGCGAGGAGAAGCACTGCCAGCACGGCGACGAGGAGCCATTGGTTCTTGTTGCGTACCATTTCCTCATCCCCTTCGGACTACCAGCGCCATCCGCAATGACGGCGCCCGCGATGCCACCAGCAAACCCAGCGGCGGCGTCGGCGCGGTCGCGGGCCCCAGCCAGGACGAGACGGGCCCCAGCCGGGCCGCGGCGGAGGTCCCCATTGCACCGGTATGGCGCGATCCGGTGCCCGGCCGGCGCGAGAGAGATCGGGATCGACCGGCATTGCGTCCGCAACACTGATGAGGTGCGCGCCGGACGCTCCGATCGCGGCGGCGGCAATGGCGTTCGTCGCAAGGCTGAGGAAGACGCGGCGACTGGGAGCATCCATGGCTGTTCTCTCCTCTGTTATGCAGTCGTTCGCACCGATTGCAGCGCGTAGAGCAGCCATGCCAGGCCATGGGCAATCAGGTCGACGCCCAACAGGAAGCCGAGAGCCCAAGCGCTGATGGTGGGGAAGCCGAACAGGACCAGCACGCCGGCGATCGCCGCGAAGACGCCCGAGATCAGCATCATCCATCCGTTCTGCCGCCAATGGGCAAAGCTCAGCACGCATCGAATGACACCCGAAGCGAACAGCACCGCGCCGAGGAAATAGGTCAGGATCAGCGCGCCCGAGACCGGCTGGGTGAGCAGCACGACACCGAAGGCGAGGTAGAGCGCGCCGAGCAGGACTTGCCACAGGAACCCACCCCACCCCTTGGTCCAGAAGGCGTGGGCAATCTCGAATGCGCCGGCGGCGATCGCGGTGAGCCCGATGAGCTTGACACTGACGACGGTGGCGAAGGCAAGATCGCCGAGCGCGAACAGGCCGGCAGCGATCAGGACGACGCCGAGGAGCGCACAAACCCACAGCGGCGGAGCAACCACGGCATCGAGACTCCCGCGACTGTCATACACTGTCATGCGATCCTCCTGGGCGGTCACGGCCCGATCGAGATGCATCGAATTCTAGCTTCGAACACCCGACGCCGACATCGGACGAAACCCTGAGCCGCGAGGCGGGAATGTTCTCACCCTCTCCCTGCACGAACCGGCATCAAGCGCAGACCGAGCTGCGGGATCGTGGCGGCGGGATCGAAGCGGGCGGCAGGTCCAGGCCGTTTTCCTCGAGCAGCGAGGCCGGAAGCGGCATCAGAGCCCGCCCCGCGGTCCCAATGTCAGATGAGTTACGCCAGCCGCGAGATTGAGCCCGATCGAGCGCTCGATCGAGATCGGCTGCAGCATCACGCTCCTCCGCGAGCCGCCGATCAGGACGTTGGCGCCGAGGCCGGGACCGAATGCCAAACTGCCGCTCGCGCCGACATAACTGCCGCGCAACGTGCCGGGACCTATCCGCGAGTTCCTGGCGAAGACGGCCCAGGATAGCGTGCCGGCGCTGGTCACGCCGATATCAACGCCGACGCGCCGTATCCGTCCCTCGTAGACGTACTGCCGCGGCGGGCGCAGCGCGCTGAACACGCAGCGCAGCGCCTGCGTCGATCCAAGCACCAGTCCGACACGTGGCTCCGAGAAGCACAGGAGCCTGCCCACCCTGAATCTCTCGGCTTGCGCCGGCGAGCTGACAGCGCAAAGAACGACTGATGCGCCGATGGCGGCAAGACATCGCAACGTTCGCATTCAACCCTCCCGTCGGTTCGTGATGTCCCTGATGCTCTGCGAGGGGCTGCCGTCCTGACGCCACCAGAATGAGATGGCGAGGCCAATGAGCAGCACAGCCCCGAGCAGGAAGAAGAAGATGGATTGCTTCAGCCAGGATATCGCCGGAACGGCGGCGCCCATCGCAAGGCCAAGGAAGGAGATCTGCAACGACAGCAGGCTCAGGCCCGCAAGGAACGTGCCGAGCGCGAGCAATGTCAGCAGGACGAGCCCCGTTGCAGGGGTCGGAAGCAATTGCTGCACGCCCGAAATCAGCATGATGTTCATTGTGATCAGGACCGCGATCCAGTGCAGGGCCTGGGTCCAGATCAGCCGGATCTGGCCCTCCTTGCCCTCGATCTCCGGCCACTTGGTGACAACGCAGACGACGCCGATGGCGAGCGCCAGGAACTCCCAATAACCGGTCAAGGGCTGGTGCGAGACGTTGGTGTAGGCAACGCCGACGATCGCGAGCAGCAGCGCGACGACGTAGGGAAGTTGCTGCCACAGGAAACGGGCCGTCGTCGAACGCACCGGGGCATCATTCGAATGCGCTTCGAACTCGCTCATGGCTGCTCACTCGCAATCGATCGTGGCTTGGGATCGCCGCCCAGATAGTCCTCGACATAGAACCTGACGATCGCAACCCGACCGATCGCCACCAGCGGCATCGCGACCGCGACGCCCATGACGCCGAACTGAGCGCCGAGAAGGACGATCGCAACCAGTGTCCACGCAGGCGGGGTCTCGACCGCCTGGCGCTGGATTAGCGGGCCGATCACGTAGCCTTCGATCGACTGGATGATGGTGTACACGGCGACCGCCCAGATCAGGAGCGATGCGCCCAGCGGCATCGCGACGAGCGCGATCGGGATTGCGGCAACGATCGGCCCGAGATAGGGGATGAAGTTCGACAGGCCGGCCTGAAGTCCAAGCACGAAGGGACCGGGCAGCCCGATGAGATAGAGCGCGAGCCACACGCACAACGTCATCAGCATGATGCGGATCAATTGTCCGACGAACCACAGCCGCATGACGTTGCCCATCTCGTCCATCACGGCGCGCGCACGGCCGCGATGGGAATGCCTGACCAGCGCGATCACGCTTTCGCGGTGGCCGGTGGGATCGAAAGCGAAGAGAATGCCGAGGAACAGGATCACCAGCACCGCGGTCAGGAGGCTCGACGCTCCGCCGAGCAGAAATTGAGCGTGGCTGAAGAACCGGCCCTGATCGGCGAACAACCATTGTGCAAAGTCGCGGCCCCATTCCGGGCCGAGCAGGTCCACGCCATACGACAGCAGGTGCTCCTGGAGCAGATCGACCTGCGCATCCATCACTTTCAGAAGCAGGCGCGTCTGTTCCGGCAGCTTGCGCGCTCCCCAGGCGAGGCCGAAGCAAGAGAGCGCGGACAGAAGCAAGACAACGAGCGTCAACCGCCAGGCGCGTTTGAATGGAAGGACCGGCGCCAGAGCTCGCGCCAAGGCGTCCAGAAAGGCGGCGAACAACACCCCGGCAAAGACGATCAGAAGGCTGGAGACCGTTTGCCAGATCAAGAACAAGGCGATGCCGGCGGCGAGCAGGGTGAGACCGACGGCCAGCAGACTTGGCCGTCCGGCCTCGCCGGGCTCCTCGACAGCGGTCTCGTGCCGGATGAGCTCTCGGTATTTTTCGGAGCGCATTCCGGAAACGCTCTCAGGTTGATCCATCGAAGGGGCCACTACGATGCCTCAGGTACGAAGGCGGCGGCTGCCATAGTGCGGGTGTTTGCCGCCGCGATGACGCCAGTACCGGTGCTTTGTCGGATTGGTGTTGGTGTTCGGCGGCGCGGCATCCTTTTTGGATGTCGTGGTGCCGGTCTGCTTTGCCATCGTTGCGCCGTCGTCCTTCGATTGCGCGAGCGTGACGGTGGGTGGCGCCGCGACGATCAGCAACCCGGCGAGGAGCAAGCCGCAACTCGTGATCGTCATGTTCATGTTCGCCTCTCTACAATCAAAGACGCTGGGTCAGATCGAAAGGGCGCCGACGGCGAGCCCATAGACGCCGCCGCCCGCCGCGATTGCGATCGCCGCAAACAGGATAGCTTCGGTTCTCGTGAAGGTGTTTTCCCTGCGCTCGCGTTTGGCCATCAGGAACAGCAAGGTTCCAGGCGCGTAGAGGATCGAGGACAGCAGGAGAAATTTCGGTCCGCCGGCGTAGATCATCGCGGCGGCGTAGAGCGTCGCAACGGCGGCGCGGATCCCATCGGTCGTGCGGGCGCGCTCGCCGGCGTAATAGGTCTCGCCGGTCGATGCGAGCTTGAGACCATAGGCTGCGACAAGAACGTACGGGATCAGCGTCATCGCGCTCGTCATCTTCAGTGCGAGCGTGAAGGCATATTCGGCGAACCAGCTGACGAGCAGAAACGCCTGGATCACACAGTTGGTCAGCCAGAGAGCACCAACAGGTACCTTGTTCGCATTCTCACGCGCGAGAAAGGACGGCATGGTGTGGTGTATCGCCGCCGAATGCAGGATCTCCGCGGCGAGCAGCGACCAGGACAGATAGTTGCCGAGGATGGAGATCAACAGGGCTACGCTGATGAACACGCTGCCCCAGCGTCCGACCATTGATTCCATCACGCCTGCCATCGACGGCGTCGAAAGATCCGCCAGCTCGTTCCGCGGCAACACGCCGTAGGACAGCAGCGTTACCAGGACGAGCAGGCAGAGAACGCTCAGAAAGCCCACCACTGTTGCAATGCCGATGTCGGCGCGATTCCTGGCGTAGCGCGAATAGACGCTCGCGCCTTCGACGCCGACGAACACGAATACGGTGAGCAGCATCGTAGAGCGCACCTGGCTCAGCACCTGCCGGAGGCTGGGCGGCTCAGTTCCCCAGAAATTCTGCAGCAGGAGCTCGCGATCGAGGACGAACGCGGCCACGACGATGAACAGGAGGATCGGAACGATCTTTGCGAAGGTTGCAATCGTGTTGAGCCTGGCCGCGCCCCTGATGCCCCGCAGCACGAGGAAGTGCACACTCCACAGCAGCAGTGTCGCCGATGCAATCGCCGTCGGCGTCGTGCCGTCACCAAAGATCGGAAAGAATTGCCCGAGTGTGGCCTTGATCAGAATGAGACAGGCGACGTCGGCAAGACAGCAGCCGATCCAGTAGCCGGCCGCCGACGCGAATCCGATGTAGTCGCCGAATCCGGCCTTGGCGTAGGCGTAAATGCCGGCATCCAGCTCCGGTTTGCGCTGCGACAGCGACTGGAATACGAGCGCCAGCATGAGCATGCCCGTCCCTGCGACGATCCATGCGATGATCGCACCGAGGGCGCCGGTGGCACGTCCGAACGCCGCCGGCAGGGCGAAGATGCCGGATCCCACCATCGATCCGATCACAAGCGCAATCAACGCGTTGCGGGAAAGCTCTTGATCGGCCTCGTTCGACGAAGACGCCATGACGGAGGATGGCCTCCCAATCCGGAGCGCGGTGGTGGTCGCATCTGCCGACCGCCCCCTGCGGAGGACCATAGAAGTGTCTGCCGCATGCGCACATCAGGGATTCTCTGTAGGAGGTGAGGGCAGAAAAATCAGCCGCCGCCCGGGGCTCCGCAAGCCGTCTGCGGCGGGCTGGCCACAAGCACGACGCTGCCGCGGCAGAATTCACCGGCCTTGGCGAGCTCGGCGGCGAGCCGTCTGGCGTGCAGGATGGCTGCATCCTGATCCGGGCAGTCCTGTCCGGTCCCGTCGGGGAAGAGGCCGTATCTGTCGGCGATGTGAAAGAAGAAGCGCATGGCATGGGTTAGATCGCGACCCGCCCGACTTCCAAGTGACAAAGCCGTAAGGAGCATACGCCAAACGGCTTAAACGTAGTTCCAAGCTCTCGCATCGGTAATGTGCGGCATCCCTGCGATGCCCGCAGTTGCGACAGCGAAGGGTAATTTCCACGGGCGGCATTCGGGTGATTGTCCGATGCCGTTCCGGAAGGCCGAGGATTAGCGTCGTCTCCCCCGGCGAAGTCCAGAGGAGGCGGATGTGTCAAATTTCGATCAGAACCTGACTGCGGCAGAGTCGGCTGGCGGCGCGTCTGCGGTGGACGCTGGCCTGCATGAATACATGTTGCGCATCTACGCACACATGGCCGCGGGCGTCGGCTTGACCGCCGTCGTGGCCTGGCTGACCTATCAGGTCACCGGCCCGGCTCTGCTGCAGAGTCCATTGATGTGGGTCTTCATTCTCGCGCCGCTGGGGCTGGTTTTCTTCATCGGCTCGCGCATCAATACGCTGTCCGTGTCGACGGCACGGCTGCTGTTCTTCCTCTACGCCGCCTTGGTCGGCGTATCGCTCTCGACGTTGTTCCACATCTACACGAACTCGTCGATTGCCCGGGTCTTCTTCATCGCCGCCGCGAGTTTCGGAGCGCTCAGCGCCTTCGGATATACGACGCGACGCGATCTCTCCGGGCTGGGCACGTTCCTGTTCATGGGGTTGATCGGCGTCATCATCGCAAGCCTGATCAACATCTTTCTGTCCTCGAGCGCGCTCGACTGGCTGATCTCGATCGTGGGTGTCGGCGTATTTGCCGGGCTTACGGCCTACGACACGCAGCGGATCAAGGCGATGTACGACAGCGCGGATGACCATACCTCTGCGGGTCGCAAGTCGGTCATCGCGGCGCTGTCGCTCTATCTGAATTTCATCAACCTCTTCATGATGCTGCTGCGGCTTGCGGGCGGCAGGCGTTGAGACAGGGAGGAGCGGCGGCTTCAGGCCGCCGGCCGCTCCACCGCGCTCGTCAGCGCATCGCGGAGGAGCTTCTCCTTCGTCTCGTCGAGTGACGTCTTGAGTACAACGCCGCCGGCGCTCTTGATCTCGTTGATCACCTTGTCCGCCGTCATGTGCTTGATCAGGACGAACAAGGCCGCGTTGCCGGGCTGGAGGCTGGTCGACAGGCTCTTCATGAAGGCGTCGTCGATGCCGAAGTCCGAGAGTGCGCCGCCGAGCGCGCCGGACGCTGCGCCAACCGCGACTCCGAGGATTGGGTTCAGAAAGAGGACGCCGATGAGAAGGCCCCAGAAACTTCCCGTCATTGCGCCCATCGCGGTCGTATTGACGAGTTGATTGAGCTTGATGCCGCCAGCGTCCGTCTTCACGGCAATCACGGCGTCGCTGATGGTAATCAGATATTCCTTCTGCAGCTTGAAGAGCTGCTGGCGGACTTCTTCTGCCTTTGCTTCCGACGGATACACGATCGCGACAAGATCGGACATTGACACCTCCCGTTGATCCAAAAGCGAACCGGCGCATTGCAATCGACGCTACCGTGCAAGGGTACCCGCCGCGATTGGAGGAAACCCCGGACGTTGGCGGAGGAATGTCCCGATGGGCGGGCAGTTGCGGCATGCATGCCGAATCCGGGTGGCGTACGACAACCAACAGCGCATCATTTACGCCGCCCGGCCGATATCGGACTGAGCGCTGCCGTTAGCGGCGGCGATTTTGCACGCAGGTGCCGTGCCGTCCGCTCAGCGATGCGCGGCATTGGGAGCGGGTCTCGTACATGCAGTTGAGCATTCCCTTGAACTTCGAGCACCATGCCAGATCCTGCGCTTGTACGGGCGTCGGCGAGCCCATCGCGCTGAGCGCAATGAAGACGGCGGCGGACAGCAAAGCCAGCTTTCTCATGTCGATCCTCCTATCGTCGTGTGAATCATTCGGGGCCTGAGCGGCCGGTTCCCTTGCCACCTGCTGCTTTGGCGAGCGCGCCGCGGCGAGAGCAGGTGCAGCCTTGATGCACCGCTTGCGGCGCCCTCGGTATCAGGTGATTGCCTGACGTTGCCTTGGGAATCTTCTGACTATGCCGGAAGGATCTCCGGACCACGATTGCATCGGTGATCGCTCAGTAGATTTACCGATGGAAGGGAGATGATCCATCGACAAGATCGCCGGCGGAGCAGTTGACCGATGATCATGTCATGCCGATGCGGCCGCTGAACACCGCGCTTGTCGCAGCGGTCACCACGCTGCTGGTTGCCGCCTGTGAAAGGGATCCGGCGGAGGATGCACCCCCGGCGCCACGTCCGGTTCGCACGACCACGGTCGAGAAGCGCGAGCAGCTGACGCCGTTCACGTTCACCGGGCGCATCGAGGCGGAGGACGAGGTAAGCATTGCATTTCGAATCGGCGGGCGGCTGCTTTCGAACAACACCCGGCTTGGTGATCGCGTCCAGGCCGGCCAGCTTCTGGCGCAGCTGGAATCGCAGAACGAAGTGAACGCGCTACGCCAGGCGCAGGCGGCCCTTGCCGCGGCGCAAGGCCAGCTCACTCAGGCCCGCAATCACTTCGAGCGTCAGCAGACGCTGCTGGCGCAGGGCTGGACCACCCGTGCCAACTTCGAAGCCGCGACGCAGGCGCAACAAACCGCCCAATCGCAGGTCGATGCGGCCGAAGCCCAGTTGAGCGCCGCCCACGATCAAGTCGGCTTTACCGAGCTGCGCGCCGATGCGCCGGGCAAGGTCACCGAAACCGGCCCCGCCGCCGGCGAGGTCGTCCAGGCCGGACAGACGATCGCGAAGATCGCTCGCCAGGACGGTCGCGATGCAGTCTTCGATGTGCCCGCCCAATTGGTGAGAGCGGCGCCAGCCAATTTGCAGGTAACGGTCGCTCTCACGGACGATCCGGCAGTGACGGCGCAAGGGCGCATCCGGCAGGTCGCCGCCCAGGCCAACCCGGTCACGCGAACCTTCGAGGTCAAGGTTGGCCTTACCGATCCGCCGGCTGCGATGCAGCTCGGGGCGACCGTGGTCGGGCGCGCCGAGGCGAGCTCCGGACCGATGATCGGCATTCCCGCAACCGCGCTGACCAGAATGAATCAACAGCCGGCCGTCTGGGTCTTAGATCCCTCGGCCAATACGGTCTCGGTGCGAAATGTCGACGTGCTGCGGTTCGACCAGGCGCAGGTGATCATTGCGCAAGGGCTTGACAGCGGCGAGATCGTCGTGACTGCGGGCGTTCAGGCACTTCATCCAGGCCAGAAGGTGCGCGTGCTCGGGTCGGGGCGATGAGCGGATTCAACCTTTCGGAATGGGCACTGGGGCGACGCTCGCTGATCGTCTACCTCATGCTGATAGCAGTGGCTGCCGGCGTCCTGTCATATTTCCGTTTGGGCCGGAACGAGGATCCGGCTTTCACGATCCGGACCATGATCGTTCATGCCGTCTGGCCGGGGGCGACGGCCGACGAGACGATGAAGCAGATGACGGAGCGTCTCGAGCGCCAATTGCAGGAGACCCCGCATCTGGATTTCCTGCGCAGCTTCACCCGTCCTGGCCTCACGACCATCTTCGTGAACCTCAAGGGAAGCGCCAATGCGCGGGATGTCTCCGATACCTGGTATCACGTGCGGAAGACGATCGGCGACATTCGCCATACGCTGCCTGCCGGTGTCGTTGGGCCGTTCTTCGACGACGATTTCGGCGACACCTTTGGCATCGTCTACGGCTTCACCAGCGACGGCTTCGCGCAACGCGAGCTGCGTGACCGGGTCGAGGCGATCCGTTCGCAGCTCCTGGCTGTGCCGGATGTCGCGAAGATCGAGCTGCTCGGCGCGCAGGAGGAAGTGATCTTCGTCGAGTTCTCCAAGCAGGAACTTGCAAATCTCGGTGTTGATCGCACGGCCCTGATCGCGGCGTTGCGCGCGCAGAACGTCGTGATGCCGGCGGGAACGATTCAGACCGGCACCGAGCGGATATCGCTGCGGGTGTCGGGCAGCTTCCTGTCCGAGCAGGACATTGCCGATATCAACTTCGCCGCCGGCGGTCGCATGCTGCGCCTGAGCGACCTTGCGATAGTGCGGCGGGGCTACGCCGACCCGCCCCAGCCACTGTTCCGGATCAATGGCCGCCCGGCGATTGGGCTTGCTATTGCCATGCGCGATGGCGGCGACATCCTTGCGCTCGGCAGGAACGTCAAGGAGGCGATGGCGCGGATCACCGCTGATCTGCCGATCGGGATCGAGCCGAGCCTCGTGGCCGACCAGGCCGTCGTCGTGGGCAAGGCGGTCGGCGAGTTCATGACCTCATTGCTGCAGGCGATCGCCATCATTCTGGTCGTGAGCTTCATCAGCCTCGGTGTTCGTCCGGGTCTGATCATCGCGCTGGCGATCCCGCTCACGCTCGCGATCGTATTTCCGGTCATGGCGGTCCTTCACATCGACATGCAGCGGATATCGCTCGGGGCCCTGATCATTGCGCTTGCCCTGCTGGTCGATGACGCCATGACGACGACGGACGCCACGCTCATTCGCCTGGCGTTGGGCGACAGCAAGGTCGAGGCCGCCGGTTACGCCTTCCGGACCCACGCGCTTGCCATGCTTGCGGGGACGCTCGTGACGATCGCGGGCTTCATTCCGGTCGGCTTTGCTGCAAGCGCCGCGAGCGAATACACGTTCTCGCTGTTCGCAGTGGTCGCGATCGCGCTGTTGGCGTCCTGGGTCGTCGCGGTGATCTTCGCGCCACTGCTGGGCGTTGCCATCCTTGTTCCGCCCGAGCAGAAGGGGGCTGCGGCTTCCGGATGGGTGTTCCGGCTATATCGACGATTCCTGATATCGGCGATCCGCGCCAAGTGGGTGACCCTCGGTGGGACGGCCGCGCTGTTCGCCGCCTCCGTGCTGGCGCTGCCGCTCATCCCGCAACAGTTCTTTCCGTCCTCCGATCGGCCGGAACTGCTGGTCGATCTCAGCCTGCCGCAGAATGCATCGATCCTTGCCAGCGAAACCGCGGCAAAGCGTCTGGACAAGATGCTGACGGGCGATCCCGACGTCGCGCATTGGAGCACCTATGTCGGGCGCGGTGCGATCCGGTTCTATCTGCCGCTCAGCGTCGAATTGCCGAACGAATTCTTCACGCAGGCGGTCGTCGTGGCCAGAGACATTGGGGCGCGTGAGCGGCTGCATGGCAAGCTGGAACGATTCCTCGCCGATGAGTTTCCGAACGCGATCTCGTCGGTCTCTCCGCTCGGCCTTGGCCCCCCGGTCGGATGGCCGCTGCAGTATCGCGTCAGTGGTCCTGACGTCGAGCGGGTGCGCGATATCGCACTCGACGTCGCGCGGATCGTCGGGGCCGATCCAGCTGCCAAGAGCGTGAATTTCGACTGGATGGAGTCCGATCGCCAGGTGCGCATTCGCGTCAACCAGGACGAGGCCCGACTTCTCGGCCTCAGTTCGCAGACGATTTCCGCCGTTCTGAACACCGTGATATCCGGCACGCCGGTCACGCAGGTGCGCGACGATATCTATCTGGTCGATGTGGTGGTCCGCGCAACCGACGAACAGCGGGTCTCGCTGGCGAGTTTACGCACGTTGCAGATGCCGATCGCGGGCGGGCGGACCGTTCCACTGAGCCAGTTCGCATCTTTCGAGTATGATCAGGAGTTTCCGCTGATCTGGCGACGAGATCGCGTGCCCACGCTCACGGTTCGGGCCGCCATTGCCGACCGCGTGCTGCCGGAGACGGTCGTCAACAGGCAGGCCGCGGCCATGGCAAAGTTGAAGACGGCGCTGCCGGCTTCGTACCGCGTCGTGGTCGGCGGCACGGTGGAGGAAAGCCGGAATTCACAGGCGTCCGTCATGGCGGTGGTGCCTGTGATGCTGTTCGTCATGTTCACGGTCCTGATGGCCCAGTTGCAGAGCTTTCCGCGATTGCTGATGGTCGTCAGTGTTGCGCCGCTCGGTCTGATCGGCGTCGTCGCAGCGCTGCTGTTGTCGGGCCGGCCCTTGGGCTTCGTCGCCATTCTCGGTGTGCTTGCGCTGCTCGGCATGATCAGCAAGAACGCGGTCATCCTGATTGGCCAGATCGAGACTGAGCGTTTACTGGGGAAGGGGCCCTGGCAGGCCGCGGTGGACGCCAGCAGTTCCCGCTTTCGTCCAATCATGCTGACGGCCGTCTCCACCGTTCTCGGCATGATCCCGATTGCGCCGACGGTGTTCTGGGGGCCGATGGCCTTTGCGATCATGGGCGGCCTGCTGGTTGCGACCGGTCTGACCCTGGTCTTCCTGCCGACACTGTATGTCGCCTGGTTCGGCGGAAAGGAGCAGGCCGAAGCTTCCGGCTCTTCGTCCGCGGCCTGAGAGCGCGTGGGCGGTGAGGGTAATCCCGGACCTCGACTAGGTAATCACCTGATTGGCCATGCGTGCCCCACGGCGCATCGTCCGGGTCGCAGCGAGCGAAGCGGCCGCCGCGCCGACCATCCCTCGCGGTCCGAGGCTTTCACATGAGCGCGACGCCGTCGATCCAGAAGCTTTCGCTATTTGCTCTGACGGCCATGGTGGTCGGCTCCATGGTCGGTTCCGGCATTTTCTCACTGCCGCGCACATTCGGCATCGCAACCGGTCCATTCGGCGCCATCTTAGCCTGGTGCATCGCGGGCGGTGGCATGTACACGCTGGCGCGCGTGTTTCAGTCGTTGGCGGAGCGAAAGCCCGATCTCGATGCCGGTGTCTACGCCTATGCGAAAGCAGGTTTCGGCGATTATCCCGGCTTTCTGTCGGCGCTCGGCTATTGGATGGGAAGTTGCATTGGCAACGTGTCGTATTGGGTCCTGATCAAGTCGACCTTGGGCGCGTTCTTTCCCGTGTTTGGCGACGGCAATACCGTCACCGCGATCATCGTTGCTTCGATCGGGATCTGGCTCTTTCACTTCATGATCCTGCGTGGCGTGCAACAGGCCGCCGCGATCAACACCATCGTGACCATTGCCAAGATCGTGCCGATCCTGGTCTTTATCGTCATCCTGATCTTCGCCTTCAAGGCCGACCAGTTCCGCGACAATTTCTGGGGCGGCGAGGGCATGCCGGACAAGGGGCTCTTCGAGCAGATCCGCGCGACCATGCTGGTCACGGTGTTCGTGTTCCTCGGGATCGAGGGGGCCAGCGTCTATTCCCGCTATGCCAAGGAGCGATCCCATGTCGGCGCGGCGACGATCATTGGCTTTGTGATGGTGACCAGCCTGATGGTGCTCGTCACCATGCTGCCCTACGCCGTGCTGCCGCGTCCCGACATCGCCGACATGCGTCAGCCGTCCATGGCAGCGGTGCTGGAGGCCGTGGTGGGACATTGGGGGGCGGTCTTCGTCAGCATCGGACTTCTGGTTTCGGTGCTCGGCGCCTATCTCGCCTGGAGCCTGATCTGCACCGAGGTTCTTTCAGCCGCGGGCCGCACCAGGGATATGCCGGCCCTGTTCGGCACCGAGAACGAGAACAAGGTCCCGGCTGCGGCGCTGTGGCTGACCAATGTCGTCGTCCAGCTCTTCGTCATCAGCACCTATTGGTCGCGGGACGCCTTCTCGCTGATGCTCAATCTGACGAGCGTCATGAATTTGATCCCGTTTTTCCTGGTCGCCGCCTACGGGCTCCTGCTGGTCAAGCGGGGCGAGACCTATGAGAAGCGCCCGGACGAGCGTCGAAGCGGGCTGATCTTTACCGGCATTGCGCTGATCTACACGCTCTTCCTGATCTATGCGGCCGGAATGAAATACCTCCTGCTGTCGGCCATCCTCTACGCGCCCGGCACGGCACTGTATTTGTGGGCACGTCTCGAACAGAAGGCGAGAGTCTTCACCTTCGTCGAGTGGATCATCTTCATTGTCGTCGCGATCGGCGCGGCCATCGGCATTCATGGCCTGGCTACGGGCTACATCACGATCTGAGCGGAGCAATTCCGGAGATAGGCCTCATGACAAAGCAGACATCGGACCAAGGGGTTCCCTTCGGTGTTCATTCGGAAGTCGGCCAGCTGCGCAAGGTGATGGTCTGTTCGCCGGGGCGGGCTCATCAACGTCTCACGCCGACGAACTGCGACACTTTGCTGTTCGACGACGTCCTATGGGTCGACAATGCCAAGCGCGATCATTTCGATTTCGTGCAGAAGATGCGCGACCGCGGTATCGAAGTCGTCGAGATGCACAATCTCCTCGCCGACACGGTCGCCATTCCGGAGGCGAGGACGTGGATTCTCGACAATCAGGTGGTTCCCAATCAGGTCGGCCTCGGCCTGATTGACGAACTGCGCGCCTATCTGGAGAGCCTCAAGCCGCGCGAGCTGGCGGAGACCTTGATCGGCGGATTGTCGACCCAGGACTTTCCGGAAGCCCGCGGCGGCGAGACGCTCAGGCTCATCCGGGAAGCGGCCGGCATGACCGAGTATCTCCTGCCGCCCCTTCCCAACACCCTGTACACGCGCGATACCACCTGCTGGATCTACGGGGGCGTTACGCTGAATTCGCTGTTCTGGCCGGCGCGCCACGAAGAGCCCATCCTCGCCGCCGCGATCTACAAGTTCCATCCGGATTTCGCCGGCAAGGTCAATGTCTGGTGGGGCGATCCGACACAGGATCACGGCCTTGCGACGCTTGAGGGCGGCGACGTGATGCCGATCGGAAAAGGCAACGTGCTGATCGGATTGAGCGAGCGCACCTCGCGGCAGGCCATCAGCCAGCTCGCCGCCGCCCTGTTCAAGAAGAAGGCGGCCGAGCGCGTGATCGTGGCTGCCATGCCCAAGCTCCGAGCGGCGATGCATCTGGATACGGTCTTCACGTTCGCCGATCGCGATTGCGTGCTGCTCTATCCAGACATCGTCAACAATATCGCGGCATTTTCCTACCGTCCGGCCGGCAGCTCCGCAGGCATCGAGCTGCGCAAGGACGAAAAGCCCTTCGTCGAGGTCGTCGCAGAGGCGCTTGGGCTGAAGAAGCTGCGCGTGGTCGAGACAGGCGGAAATGCCTATATGCGCGAGCGAACCCAGTGGGATAGCGGCGCCAATCTCGTCTGCGCATCCCCCGGCGTCGTGTTTGCCTATGACCGCAACACCTACACCAACACGCTGCTGCGCAAGGAGGGCATCGAGGTCATCACCATCGTTGGTGCGGAACTCGGACGTGGTCGCGGCGGCGGTCATTGCATGACCTGTCCGATCATCAGGGACGCAGTCGACTATTAAGCCCGCATCAGCGGTCCTTGCGGCCGTTTACGAAACGATGATCGATCTGATCAACCCATGATTTAACCGAATAACATTAACACGCCACAATCGTGTCACAGCCTGACGCGAATCCCGATGCACGCGACAGCCATCGAGGGACACCATGCGAAGGTCCAGAATTCTTCTGCCGATCTTTGGTCTGTTCGGCGCAAGCACGGCAGGTGCAGCCGACCTTGATGTCACCGAGTTCAAGACGATCGCGGCCCCTGTGCCGTACACCTCCACACCCACCTGGAGCGTCGTCGGTTCCATCGCGCCCACCTTCACCGACAACGCCCTGTTTACCCGCGACAACCGCAAGTCGGACGTTTACTACGTGCCCGACGTGAGCGTCCGGCTGGACGGGGACCTCGGCAATGACCTGTCGTACCGCCTCTATGCGCGGGCGCAATATGAAGCGTTTTCGCGGGAGAAGGACGGCAACTTTGCCGTCGCGCGGATGGGCGGGCGCCTGACCCAGAATTGGGACGGCTGGCGTTTCTCCGCCATTTACGAGCATCGCTACGATTTTGACGGTATCTACCGCGACCTGGCCTTCACCTCGAACGATGTGATGGGCTCGGTTGCGCGCGACTTCCGCTTCAATAGCGCGACGTTTTCGCCATTGCTGCTCCTGACCTATCGATTTTCCGACCTGGCGGAGGCGCGCCGCTGGCGCTTCGACGCCGTGCTCGGTATCGAGGTCAAGCTCGATTCCAGATGGTCGATTGTGAGCACGCCGTTGTTCGAGGCTTACTGGTTCACCGACGGGCTCAATCGCGGGCGACACGATCAGCTCTATTCGGCAGACGTCGGTCTGAAGTATAATTTTGCGAGCAATGTGTCGCTCACGACGACCGTGCTGTACGAGGCGCGAACGTCGAACGTGCCGCTACGACGATATAGGGACGTTCGCATCGGCCCCCGTCTGGACTTCGCATTTTGAGAGGTATCCGATCGATGCACGCAAGAGGCTTGTCGCTGTTGATCGGCATTGTTGTGGGCCTAGCGGCGGCATCCGTTGCCGCCGCCGATCCGCGCGACGCCGTCGATCGAGGCCAGCGTCTTGATACCGATGCGCTTCGGGACGATGCTGCGACGCACCGTTTGACGCCGCCATCGCATCCCCTGCAGATTGCGCCACCTCCGACGGCTTCAAAAGCAAGGACGGAACACAGGGGGAAGTCCGGCGCAAATGGTGGCAGCGGCCGCTAGCGTCATCGCCGCGTTGGTAGGCATGGCCGCCCATCGGCGCAGGAGTCCGCTGCTCGGAATCCCGCATTTTTAATCTCTGTTGCGCCAAATTCGAGCGCAGGGCGCGAACCGCTTCGTCGCGCAGCGCAGACGCCGCGTCGCGGATTCGAGATTTTAATCCTATGGAAATGCTACCTCTTGTTGTGGGGCGATTCCAGGGTGTATAATTGGATCGGCTCCAAGGCGCGTCCGCGGGCCGGCGAGGGGAGATGTCCCCGAACAGGCGAGCGGACACAAGCGATGCTGTTGTCAGCGTCGCGATGTCGCCGGAGAAGAGTGAGTGCGTATCGTGAAGGTACATGTCTCCCCCGCCAGCGAGTCGCATCGAACCAGCCTCGGGAATTGGCTGCAGACAGGTTCGGAGCAATCGATCGAAGCGCTCTATTGGACGTTCTCGGCTGATCTCCTCTTCGTCGTGCGTCCGTCTCCTGAAGGACGCTTCGTCTACCAGGCGATCAATCCGGAGTTCGGGTCTCGGCTCGGTCTCTCGCCGGAAGACGTCTACGACATGGATGTGTTCGATTGCATGAACGCGGACGACGCCAGAATCGTCTGCCAGGCGCTGGGGGCGTGCGTCGCGGAAGGAGCGGAAATCAGAATCCGACAGCGTCTCGCGTTCGGCGGCTCGCCCCGGAACGTTGAAACGGTTGTAACTCCGGTCGTTCAATCTTCGCGTGGCGGTGCGGTTCGCTTGATCGGCAGTCACCGCCCCCTGCGCAACCGCGCGTTCGAGAGCGGGGGCGGACCGGACAACCGGCTCGACGTGAATCTCGGCCTGATCCAGGAAGGCATTCAGCAGCGGATAGCGTCCGATCTCCACGATTCGACGTGCCAGCACCTGATTGCCGCGAGTCTCGGTCTCATGCGGATCCGAAGCAGCATTGGCGAATCGGACTTGGCCGAACAGCTCTGCGACGAGATCGATGGATCGATCGATGAAGCGCTCCGGGAAATCCGCGCCTTTGCGTATCTGCTGCATCCCCGGAACCTCGCCGGTGAGGGCCTGAAGGCTGCGATCGAGCGGTACGCGGAGGGATTTGCGGCGCGCACGTCGTTGCGCGCAAGTGTCGACATCGTGCCGGATGTGGATCGGCTGCCTTATGAGACGAAGCGGACATTGCTGCGGGTCGTCCAGGAAGCGCTGACGAACGTCTTCCGTCACGCCAACGCGACCGAGGTGGCCATCGTCATCGACACCGCGGACGGCCGTTTTCACCTGACGCTCAGCGACAATGGACGCGGGCTCCCGCCGGGTTTCGGCAGGAGCGCGGTCTCCGTTGGTGTCGGAATTCCGGCGATGAAAGCGCGGTTGCACGAGATCGGAGGTACGCTCGACATCCAATCCAGTCGGGCGTCCCGGCATGCCGGAACGGTGTTGTGTGCAGTATTTCCCTATGCTCCCTCGGCGGACAGGGCCAATCGCCGCGGAGCCACGACAAGCGCAAGGGCCCGCGCAGGCGCACAATCAGCGAAAAAACACTAACCGCGAGGCGGCGGGCCGGGTCCCCGGCCCATCACCGATGCGGATTCGGAGTGCTCTGCCATGAAGCGAATTCTCATTGCGGACGATCATGAGGCGGTACGGTCGGGCTTGCGGGCGGTGCTCGAGCAACGGGTGGATTGGGAGGTGGTCGCCGAGGTGAATGACGGCGGCATGGCGGTCGCAGCCGCGATCGAAAGCCGGCCCCATGTCGCCATTGTCGACTTCTCGATGCCGCGCATGACCGGCGTCGAGGTGGCGCGGCGGATCAGGGAGTATCCGCTGCAGACCGAGGTGCTGATCTTCACGGTGCACAATTCGGGCTTGCTTGCCCAGCAGGCATTCGAGGCGGGGGCGCGCGCATTCCTGGTGAAGTCCGACGCCAACAAGCTGCTTGTCGCAGCTGTCGAAGCCTTGTTGCTGCACCGGCCGTTCTGCCCTCGGAGAGGTTTGACCGAACTCGACCACGGGCCGCGGGCCGGCGGCGAGCGGCATCACGAACTCACGGCTCGCGAGCAGCTGGTCGTCAAGCTGGTCGCGGAAGGATACAGCAACAAGGGCATCAGTGCGATCCTCAACCTCAGCGTCAAGACCACCGAGGCCCACCGGGCAGCCGCGATGCGCAAGCTGGAGGTGAACTCGACGGCGGGGCTGGTCCGGTACGCCGTTCGGACCGGGCTGGTCGAAGCTTGAGGCGGCGATATCGGCGAGCAGTACGGGCGTCGGTACCTTCGCCGGGAGATATCAGGGTTTTGTGGGATAACGATTCCAGCCGCGCTCCCTATGATCGTTCGACTGCGGTTTGCTGCCGGTATCGGCCCGGAAGCGCAAGGGTCGGCAAACGGGAACGACACGGTGAAACGCATCTTGATTGCGGATGATCATGAAGTTGTGCGTTCCGGGCTGCGTGCAATCATCGAAACGCATTCCAGCTGGATCGTGAGCGGCGTGGCGACGGATGGCGAGCAGGCGGTCGCGCTGGCGATCGAGACCAGGCCGGACATCGTGATCGTCGACTACTCCATGCCGGTCATGAACGGGTTGGAGGTCAGTCGCCGCCTCAAGGCGCTCCACCTTGGCGCGCAGGTCCTGATCCTGACGATGCACGAGAGCGAGGAACTTCTGACCGAAGCCATTCTGGCCGGGGTGCGCGGCTTTCTGTTCAAGTCAGACGCACGCAAGCACCTCATCTCCGCCATCGAGGCCCTGCTTGACGGCAGGCCTTACTTCACCAGCATCCTGCTGGAGAGGCTGCTGCACGACTACCAGGGCAACAAGGAGAATCGGGCCGACATGCTGCTGACTTCACGCGAGCAGAGCGTGGTCCAGCTGATCGCGGAGGGGCATACCAACAGGTCGATCAGCTCGATCCTGAAACTGAGTGTGAAGACCGTCGAGACCCATCGCGCCTCGGCCATGCGCAAGCTCAGGATGTCGTCCACCGCCGAGCTCGTCCGCTATGCGATCCGCAAGAAGTTGGTCTTGCCCTGAACGGATCATGCTGATGTCGGCCGCGAAAGGCGCCGGAGTTTGCGCCTCGACAAAGTGGTCGTGACTGCAACTGCTTACCGTTTCGGGTGCTGACACGGGGTTTCGTGTGCACGCGATGGGAAGCAGGCCGTGATTGGAACCAGTCTCTGTAGATGGGCCATCAGCTACTTCGCGGTCGCAATCGTATGGCTGCTGCTCGCGGAAGTCCTTGTGGTCGCCGGGTTCGGTTTTCCGAACCACGACATCGGCGGCCCGGACACGCTCGTCATCGTCCATATGGTCTGCATCGGCTGGTTGAGCATGGTCGTGTGCGGCGCGCTGTTTCAGTTCGTGCCGGTGCTCGTCGCAAGGCCGCTCTATGCGGAGCGCTGGACGCTGCCGGCTCTGGTACTGCTGACGCTTGGGCTGGCCATCCTGCTCGCGGGCTTTCTGACGCTTGGCGGACACTTCAACGGGTCGCCCCGGCTGCTGCCCGTCGGCGCGAGCCTGCTGATCGCCGGCTTCGCGCTGATCGTTGCCAATCTCGGCATGACGCTCTGGTCGGCCCGTCCGCTGCCGGGGCCGGCGCGGTTCGTCGCAGCCGGGCTTGCCTGCATCTGCGTCACGGCGGCATTCGGCGGCACGTTCTCTCTCGTGCTGTCCGGAACCGCTATCGGCGCGCAATGGCCGGACCTGCTGGTGTCGGGCGTTCCGATCCACGCCATTGCCGGGCTTGGCGGATGGCTGACCTTCACGGCCATGGGCGTCAGCTATCGCCTGCTGGCGATGTTCATGCTCGCGCCCGACGGCGATGCGAGGCTGGGACGGCTTGCCTGGCTTGCCGGCATCGCGGCGCTGGCTGCCGGAGCCGTCGGCGGCGTGCTCGCACTCTGGCGTGCGACCGGGGTGAATCTGGCGCTTCTGCTGGCAGGAGCTGCGGCGCTGCTGTCGCTAATCGCCTACGGCCGCGACGTGCTCGGCCTGTACAGAGCCCGCAAACGTCGCGCGCTCGAGCTCAACACGCGCATGAGCCTCGTTTCGCTGGCGAGCCTCGTCGCAGTCGCAATCCTCGGCGCCGTGGTCCTTGCGACCGGTTCTCTCCCGTCGCATGTCGGAGCGCTCGCGTTCCTGGTCGCGTTCGGCTGGCTCACTGGCCTCGTGCTCGCCAATCTCTACAAGATCGTCCCGTTCCTGACCTGGCTCGAGACCTACGGTCCGGTGATGGGCAAAGTGCCGACGCCTCGCGTGCAGGATCTCGTTGACGAGCGCCGCGCGTTGAAATGGTTCGTGCTGTTCTTTGCCGGAAGCTGGGCGGCAACCTTGATGCTCCTGGTCGACGCGGCACTCGGCTTTCGCGTCGCCGTCGCGGTGGTGACGCTCGCGACGCTCGGCCTGAGCGAGGAGCTCATCAGGGCAAGGCGGCTTGCGGACGTGGCGGAACCGCTGCGTCTGCCGACGGGAGCAGTCTTGCCGCATCTGTTGGTCTCGCGAAACTGAAAGGAGACTGCAATGACCGAATTCGTCGACGTCGATGTCCGGCCGATCCTGCGTGCAGGCGGCGAGCCGTTCTCGATCATCATGGCTGCGCTCGCGCGGCTCGAGCCCGGGGAGGGGCTGCGGCTCTATGTCCCCTTCAAGCCGGTTCCCCTGTTCGACGTCATGGCGAGCAAGGGCTTTGCGCATCGGGAAGCCGAGCTCGAAGGCGGCGAATGGGAGATCCGGTTCCTGCCGGACGACGGCTCGCCAGATGCGGCTGAACCGGCGCCCGCGGCGCCGAGTGGTGGCGATTGGCCGGAGCCCGTGGTTCATCTCGACAACCGCGACCTCGATCCGCCGGAGCCGATGGTCCGGATTCTGGCTGCAATGGAGCGGCTCGCCCCCGGGCAGACGCTCTGCGCCTTGCTCAGTCGTGAACCGGTCTTCCTGTTTCGGGAGCTGACCAAGCGCGGCCATCAGTGGCACGGCGGATTCACGCCGCAGAAGGACACCTATCAACTGACAGTGAGGGTTTGCGCATGACGATGAACGATGATGATCTCGTGGCTCAGATCAGACAGGCGCTGAAGGTCGTGATCGATCCGGAACTCGGGCACAACATCGTCGACCTCGGCTTTGTCTATGACGTGTCGATCGACGACGGCGCGGTGCACATCACCATGACGGCGACGACACCGGGTTGTCCCGCCGCATCCTTTCTCAAGGAGGGCGTCGCCAACAGCGCGTGCCTGGTTCCCGGCGTGGAATCGGTCGACGTCACCATGACGTTCGAGCCGCCCTGGCAGCCCTGGATGATCTCGCCCGGCGTCAAGGCGTCGCTCGGCTTTGCCGAGGTGAATTGATCCGGCGAGGCGGCTCTGCCTGGAGGCGCTCCGCTGTCTACACGCCTTCGGCGCCTGGGCCGGACCAGATCCTTGCGGGTGCGCGAAGCTTTGCCAGGTCGAGCAGGTTGATCGCCCGGGCGGCGATCTGCTCGATCACCTCCTCCAGCGACTGTGGTTTCAGATAGAAGGCCGGCATCGGCGGAGCGATGATCGCGCCGATCTCGGTTGCCTGCAGCATCGCCCTGAGATGGCCGAGATGCAGCGGGCTTTCGCGGACCAGCAACACCAGCCGGCGCCGTTCCTTGAGCTGCACATCGGCCGAGCGCGTCAGGAGGTTGTCGAGCTGCCCCCAGGCGATGGCCGAGAGCGTGCGGATCGAGCACGGGGCCACGATCATGCCCGCGACCGGATACGAGCCGCTGGCGATCGCGGCGCCGATGTCGGAATGAAGATAGTGGCGGAAGGCGAGGGCGCGCAGCCGCGCGAGCGCATCGCGCCCGACTTCTTCGCCCAGCGTACGCTCTGCCGCGGGCGAGACCACGAGATGAACTGCGTAGTGTGGATCATCGGCGAGCAGCTCGACGATGCGCATGCCGATCGCAGCGCCCGAGGCGCCGCTGATGCCGACGATGATGCCTTGCCGCCCGCTCATGTGAGGACCGGTGCACGTGCGGGCGCGCCGGACAGGCCGAAATTCGCCCACATCGCATCGACACGCGCGACCACGGCGGGATCCATGGCCAGCGGAACGCCCCAGTCCCGATCCGTCTCCGGGGGAATCTTGGTGGTGGCGTCGATGCCGAGCTTGCCGCCGAGCCCGGATTTCGGCGAGGCGAAATCGAGATAGTCGATCGGCGTGTCGGTGAGCGTCACGAGATCGCGCGAGGAATCGCTGCGCGTCGAGACCGCCCACATCACGGCGCGCCAATCGCGGATGTCGATGTCGTCGTCGACGATGATCAGCAGCTTCGTGTAGCTGAACTGCGGCAGCATCGACCACAGGCCCAGCATCAGCCGCCGCGCCTGGCCGGGATAGCGCTTCTTGATCGCCGCAATCGCGATGCGGTAGGAGCACGCCTCCGGCGGCAGCCAGCAGTCGGTCACCTCGGGGAATTGCTGACGGATCAGCGGCACGAACAGCTGGTTGAGCGCCTCGCCGATCCGCGACGGCTCGTCCGGCGGCCGGCCCGTGAAGGTCGAGAGATAGACCGGCTGACGTCGGCTGGTGATTGCCGTCACGCGCATCACGGGGAACTGTTCGACGGAATTATAGTACCCGGTGTGATCGCCATACGGTCCCTCGGGCGCGGTTTCGGTCGCCGAGACGAAGCCCTCGATGACGATTTCGGCCTCGGCCGGGATCGCGAGCGGGACCGTGAGGCATGGCGCGAGGTCAGGCCGCTCGCCGCGCAGGATGCCCGAGAAGCGCAGCTCGGACAGCGTCTCGGGCAGCGGCAGCACGGCGGCAAGGATCGTGGCCGGATCGGCGCCGATGACGATCGCGACCGGCATGTCGCGCCCGATCGCCTTCCATTGCTGGTGATGCCGGGCGCCGCCGCGATGCGCGAGCCAGCGGATGATGGCGCGGTCGCGGCCGAGCACCTGCATGCGGTAGACGCCGACATTCTCCTCCTGGTCCGCCGTCGCGGATTCCGGCGGGACGGTGATCACGAGTGGCCAGGTGATCAGTGGCGCCGGCTCGCCGGGCCAGCAGATCTGGATCGGCAATTTTGCAAGGTCGATGTCGGGCCCCATCGCGACGCAGTCCTGAACCGGCGCCGCCGCGCGTGTGCGCGGGCGCGTCGCCAACGCGGCGCGCGCAAGCGGGATCTTGTCGAGGGCATCCCTGATGCCGTGCGGTGGTCGCGGCGCGCGGAGCTCGGCCATCAGCGCGCCGAGATCTCCGAGGCGGTCGGGCGTGATGCCCATTCCCCACGCGATCCGCTCGACCGTTCCAAACAGGTTGGTGAGGAGCGGCATCTCCGACGCGTTGCCGTCGGCCTTGACGGGCTGCTCGAACAATAGTGCAGGTCCGTGTGCCTCGAGCACACGCCGGTGGATTTCCGTGATCTCGTGGACGACGGAGACCTTCTCGCGAATGCGTCGCAACTGTCCCCGGCTTTCGATGAAGCGCAGGAAGTCGGACAAGTCGCGAAAGCGCGGCACATCACGTTGCAACTGGACAAGCTCCCAAAAAATCAGAGCTAGCCGGGTTGTTTTCGGTCTTCATTGTTCCCGCTCAAATACAGCGGCGTGCAATCCGTCCAGATGTGGGGCCATGAATGATCCGTCCGCCGCATCGCCCGGCCCGTTGCCGACGATTCCGCCGCTCGTCGCATTGGCCATGCGTCCCCTGCCTCTGCTGCCGCTGCAGCTCGTTCTCGGCGGCGTCCTGCAGCGGATCCACCGGCGCAACCCTGCAATATTCGACCGGCTCGGCCCTCACGCGCGCGCGCGGTTCGGTATCAAGCCGATCGATCTGCCGTTCGCCTTCGTGGTCGAGGCCAGGCCGCCGCGCCTGTCCGTCGTGCGCGACTTGCCGCGAGGCCTGGATGCGCGGATCTCGGCCTCGCTCGCCAATCTGCTGGCGCTGCTCGAAGGCAGGGTCGATGGCGATGCCCTGATGTTCTCGCGCGAGCTCGTGGTCGAGGGCGATGTCGAGGCGGTGCTGGCGCTGCGCAATGCGATCGACGACGCCCAGCTCGATCTCGCTGCCGAGGCGTCCTCTCTGTTCGGCCCGCTGGGCGCGCCGGCGAGGCGCGCCTTCGAGGCCGCCCGTGGCCGTGTGATCGGCTCCTCAGGCCATGGCGAGCAATCGAGATGATGGAGCTGATCTGTCCTGCCGGCACGCCGGCGGCGTTGAAGAGCGCCATCGATGCCGGCGCCGATGCGATCTATTGCGGCTTCAACGATGAAACCAACGCGCGCAACTTTCCGGGGCTGAATTTCAGCCGCGACGAGCTGCGCAAGGGGATCGCGCTGGCGCATGGGCGCGGCGCGAAGATCCTGGTGGCCATCAACACCTTCCCGCGCGCCTCCGCCGTCGACATCTGGCATCGCGCGGTGGACGATGCGGCGAGCGCGGGGGCCGATGCGCTGATCCTCGCCGACATCGGATTGATGGACTATGCGGCGAGGCGCCATCCGAACCAGCGTCTGCACGTCTCGGTCCAGGCTGCGGCCGCCAATCCCGATGCCATCGCCTTCTACGCCGAGACTTTCGGCGCGCGGCGCGTCGTGCTGCCGCGTGTCCTCAGCGTGCCTGAGATCGCCGAGATCACCCGGGAGTCGGCCTGCGAGACCGAGGTCTTCGTGTTCGGCGGCCTCTGCGTCATGGCCGAAGGGCGCTGCTCGCTGTCGTCCTATGCGACCGGCAAGTCGCCGAACATGCAGGGCGTCTGCTCACCGCCGAGCCATGTGACCTACGAACAGACTGCGGATGGGACCAAGTCCAGTCTCGGCGGCTTCGCCATCAACCGGTTCGGGGTCAGCGAGCCTGCGGGCTATCCGACGCTGTGCAAGGGGCGCTTCTCGACCGCGCAGGGTGCCGGCTATATTTTCGAGGACCCCGTCAGCCTGGATGCCACGACGCTGCTCAAAGGCTTGCGCGATGCCGGCGTGACCGCGCTCAAGATCGAGGGCCGCCAGCGCGGCCGTGCCTATGTCGAAGGCGTGGTGCGCCACTTCCGTCATGCGCTCGCTGCGCTCGAGAGCGGCAGTGAGGCGGACATTGCGAGCCTGAAGCCGTTCACCGAAGGTCAGGCCTCAACGCTCGGCGCCTATCGCAAGACCTGGCGCTAATCCGTTCGACGATGTGAGATCCGAAAGATGCAACTCAGCCTCGGTCCAGTTCTGTACAATTGGGCGCCGGAACGCTGGCGCGACTTCTATTTCCGGATCGCCGATGAAGCGCCGGTCGAAATCGTGTCCGTCGGCGAGATCGTCTGCTCGAAGCGTTCGCCGTTCTTCGCAGATCACATCCCGGCCGTGGTCGAACGGCTGCAGAACGCAGGCAAGCAGGTGCTGCTGGGCTCGCTGATCCTGGTCTCGCTGCGGCGCGAGCGCCGCCAGACCGAGGAGCTCGCGGCGGTCGAGGGCGCCATGGTCGAGGTCAACGATCTGACTTGTCTCAGGGCGCTTGCGGGCCGGCCGCACGCCATCGGTCCCTTCGTCAACATCTACAACGAAGCGAGCGCGGCCTTTCACGCCGCGCACGGGGCGAGGCGCATCTGCCTGCCGCCGGAATTGCCGCTGGCCTCGGTGGCCACGATCGCGAAGGCTGTTCCCGATGCCACGATCGAAGTGTTCGCGTTCGGCCGCGTGCCGCTGGCCATCTCCGCGCGGTGCTATCATGCGCGCCTTCACAAGCTCACCAAGGACAATTGCCGCTTCGTCTGCGAGAAGGACCCGGATGGTCTGCTCCTCAACACGCTGGAGCAGCAGGACTTCCTGACCATCAACGGCGTGCAGACGTTGTCGCACACCTGCGCAAATTTGCTGGGCGAGGCCGGCCTCCTGCGCGAGAGCAATGTCGGATCACTGCGCCTGTCGCCGCAGGATTGCGACATGGTCGTCGTCGCCAGGGCTTTTCGCGACGTGCTGGACGGTCGCGACGATGTCGAGGGCGGCAATCGCCGGCTTGCCGCAGCCTATCCCGGCGTGCCGTTCTCGAATGGCTTCGTGTGGGCGGAGCCGGGGCACGTCTATCGTCAGGCCCGATCAGGGGATGCGCAAGCCTCGGCGCAAATCGGGGCTCTCTAACCGTTCCGGCGTTGCCGGGTGCTCAGAAAGTCGCGGCCATTGCGGCCAGCCGTCGATGGGCCCTGTCCTGCGCGGCCTCGATCGGCTGTTGCGGTCCCGTGGTTGGCCCGATCGGCACGAAACGGACATTGTCGATGCCGATGAAGCGCAGGATGTCGCGCAGGTAAGGCGTTGCCATGTCGATGCGGCCGCGGTTCATGCCGGTGGCAAAGTCGCTGCCACTGGCGAGAATCACCAGCGTCGGCCGGTCCTTGAGCAGTGGGAGATAGCCCTGTGACGGGTCGAACCGGAACGTCAGTCCGGGCTGCACGACGATGTCGAACCACTGCTTGAGCTTGTAGGGAATGCTGAAGTTCCACATCGGCGTCGAGATCAACACCCGATCGGCCAACGAAAACCGCAGCGCCATTCGCTCGGCCTCGGCAAAGCTGTCGCGTTGCGTGTCGTTGAAGGCTTGCCCGTTCATCCGTGCATATTTGGCCTCGACGATGGGGCCTGAGAATTCCGGCATCCGCTCCCGCCAGAGGTCCATGACATCGAGGTCCCAGTCCGGCCGGGCCTGGCGAAAGCTGTCAAGAAAGACGCGCGCGCCGGCGCTCGAGAAGGAGTCGGCGCGGGGAGAGCAGGACAGGTGCAGGAGCTTTGCCACCGCTCATCCCAGCGCTTTGATAACGGTGTCTGCCTTCGTGACGATCGCGACGTTCTGCATGGCAAAATTGATCGAGGCATTGTGCCAGTCGGGGTTCATGGTCGAGCAGCAATCTTCGGGGACGATCATGAAATAGCCCTTGTCTGCCCCGGTGCGGGCGGTGTGCTCGACCGACATGTTGGTCCAGGCGCCGGTGTTGATGATCATGTCGCGCCCGGTCGCCTTGAGGATGGTTTCCAGCCGCGTGCCCTCCCACGCGCTCATCCGCATCTTCTCGACGACGAAATCGCCGGGCCGGGGCTCGAGGCCGGAGACCGGCGCTGCGCCCCAGCTTCCGCGCACCATCGCCTTGCTGTCGACCAGGCCTTCGAACAGCGGTGCGTTCAGCGTGACACCGGGTGCGCCGGGCTCGACGACGAACCAGACGTGGATGATCGCAACGCCCCGCGCCCGCGCGGTCTCAGCAAGGCGCCGGACATTCTCGACGACGTGCTGCTGCTTCGCATGCCCGGGAGCGCCCGACTCGGCGAACGCGCCGCCGTCCATGATGACGTCGTTCTGCAGGTCCTGGATGATCATGGCGCAGCGCTGCGGATCAAGGCGCATGTCGCCGTCAGCGAGGATAGGCGCCGCCGGCGATGCGCTTGCCGCCTGGCCGCCGTCGCTTCGCCGGCCACTCATATAAGGCTCGTGCCGCGGACCGACCTTGGTCGGGATCGCATAGACCGAGTGCGTCGCGGTCAGATACAGCGTGCGGAAATCCGGCCCGCCCCAGGCGAGGTTGGCGACCATCTCGGGCACGCGGACCTTGCCGAGCAGCTCGCCGCGCGGCGAATAGACCCAGACGCCGCCGGGCGCGGTGACCCAGATATTGTCGTGCTGATCGCACTTCATGCCGTCGGGCAGGCCGGCCTCGAGCTCGGAGCGGATGCCGCTTGCGAACACCCGCGCATTCGACAGCGAGCCGTCGGCGTTGACGTCGAACACGCGGATCAGCGCCTGCACGGTGTCGTTGACATAGAGCAGCTTCTCGTCCGGCGAGAAGCACAGGCCGTTCGGCTGGTCGAACAGATTGCGCTCGACCACGAGCTTCGGCTCGCCGCCGGGCACGAGGCGATAGACGCCCTGGAAGCCAAGCTGGCGCGGCCGCTCGACGCCATAGACCGGCATGCGGCCGTACCAGGGGTCGGAGAAATAGATTGCGCCGGAGAAGTGCACGCAGACGTCGTTCGGGCTGTTCAGCTCCTGGCCCTGGAAATGCGAAGCCAGCACCTCGCGCCGCCCGTCCGGCCATTCGCGGACTAGCTGCGATGTCGCGTGCTCGCAGACGATCAGATTGAGCTCGGCATCATAGGTCATGCCGTTGCACTTGTTGGAGGGACGCTTGACCTCGGCGACGCCGCGCCGCGCGTCCCAGCGCCGGCGTACGTCACCCGGCATGTCCGAGAACAGCAGATAGTGATCGACCGGATGCCAGATCGGCCCCTCCGTGAAGTCAAAGCCGGTGCCGACCTGCGCGACCGGCGCATAGGGGTCGATCAAAGTTTCGAATTCGCTTCGCAAGGTGACGTGCGTCATCGGTCGATCCCCAAGATCATCTCAAGCCGGGAACCAGTTGCGTGCGGGCAAGGACTGCACGATCGGTCCGGGGACCTGATCGTGCAGGCGGCCGACGACGTTGCCGCCTTCGATCTTGGCGGGGCGGTCGTGCACCGGCAGCAGATAGCGCGAATTGCTCAACAGCTTCTTGATCGAGGCCTTCTCCGCCCGCTTGCTGGTGCCGTGGTTGCCCGTCGTGCGCGGCTCCCAATCGTGGATCTCGTTGAAGGGCGTCACGATCTGGTCGTTGAAATCGTAGATCACATCGCCGCAGATAGTGGCGATTCCATCGGCGGTCTCGACGATGACGTTCATCGAACCCTCGGTATGCGCATTGGCGGCGTCGCAGTAGACGCCGGGCATCAGCTCGATCGGGCCGGTGATCTCGAGGTCGAGGAAGCGCAGCGCGCCCTTGGTGTGCAGCCGGTCGATCAGGTGCTTGATGTCGGGCGCCGGATATTGCGGATGCATCAGGCCGGAGACGGAATATTCGAGCTCCTTGCGATTGAGCACGACGGTCGTGTTCATCGGGAACAGATCGTCCTTGCCGGCATGGTCGATGTGCAGATGGGTGTGGCAGACGAAGCGGACGTCGCCCATGCGCACGCCGTGGCGCGCGAGCTGGTTCTCGATCATGTTCTCGTGGTACTGCAAGCCCCGCATGCCCAGCGTCTCCATGATCTGGTTGGAGCGGTAGCCGGTGTCGACCACGACCGGATATTTCCCCCCGAGGATCAGGAAGCCGAGGGTGAGGACGCGGCGGGTGCGGCCGCAGTCGCGGCCGAGCACCAGAAAGCTCGATTCCAGCTCGATATCGCCATAGTCCAGGATCTTGATCTCCAGCGCCATTCGTTGCCCTCCCTCATCTGTTTCTTGTCTGTCAAAGCCGGTAGACGCGCCTCGCCGTCGTCCTGAAGATGGCGTCCTGCTGCTCAGCACTGAACGGCGCCGCGGCCGTGCGAAAGGCGCCGACGAGCTCGCGATAGCTGGTCCACAATTTCTCGATCGGGAAGTTGGAGCCGAACAGGCAACGCTCGGCGCCGAAGATCGCGACGGTGTCGGTGAGCACGGCGGCGATGTGCGCGGGATCGTTGCGATGGATGAAGGTGCCGAGCCCGGAGAGCTTTGAGACCACGTTCGGGCAGGCCGCGAGCCGGGCCATGCCGCTGCGCCAGGCGGCGCGGCCGCTAGGCGAGAGATCCTCCAGCATACCGGCATGCTGGAGGATGAAGGTCACGTCGGGGCAGGCTTCGGCTAGTGCCGCGGCGTCCGGCATCTGCGGGGTGAACACCTGCAAATCGAAGCTCCAGCCATAGCCGGCGAGACGCGCGACGTTGCGGCGGATCATCGGGTCGGCGCAGAGATCGGCGCGGGCCGCAAAGCGGTATAGCGGGTTCTCGTGCCAATGCAGCTGCATGCGCACGCCGCGCACAAGAGGATAGCGCTTCAGGCGGTCGAGCTGCGGGCGAACGTCGTCCACGGCAAAATCGGCATAGGCGACGATCGCGTGCGGCCAGCCGTGCGCGTCGGCGGTCTGCTGCACCCAGGCGGCCTCGTCCTCGAAGCGGTCGTTGGCCCAGTTGGTCTGCACGTAGACCGAGCGGGTGACGCCGGTGGCCCTGAGGTCGTCGAGATATTCCTCGATCGGATAGTCGCGACGGATCGGCTCGTAAGGTCCGAAGATGCGCGGCTGCATGGGGCCGATCAGCCAGGGCAGGTCGGCCTGCCGCCAGATATGATGATGACCATCGACAATGTCGGTCACGCCGCTCTCCTTCGTCCCAGCGCCAGAATATGCGCGACGATCGACGCGCTCGAACCGCCATCCACGAGGTCATCGACGAAGCGCTCGATGGCGACGAGCGCTTCGGTCTGAGGGCGGAAGCCGGGGCTGGTCGCCAGCGGCGTCAGCCAGCTCAGGCGCCAGGCCCGCCGCGACAATTTCGCGACGGCGTCGCGAAGTGCGTCGGTCTCGCCGCGCTCGAGTCCGTCGGAGACGATCACCACCGCCGCGCCGCGCGCATAGCCGCCGAAGCGGGGCACGGCGAGGAAGGCCTGGAGCGCATCGCCGATGCGGGTGCCGCCGTCCCAGTCGCTGACCAGATGCGCGGCGGCATTCATGGCCTGCTCGCGGCGCTTCAGCCGCAACGGGCGGGTGATGCGGGTCAGCCGCGTGCCGAAGGTGAACACCTCAACATTGGGCGCCGCCTGCACCAGCGCATGCGCGAGCTTCATGTTCTCCTCGGTGCGGCTCTTCATCGAGCCGGAGACGTCGATCAGCAGCAGCATCTTGCGCGGGCGCTGGCGCCGCTTCATGTGACCGAGCCGCAGGATCTCGCCGTCGCTGCGGACAGAGTCGCGCAAGGTGCGGCGGAGATCGGCAAACGGCCCGCGGCGGGCGCGCATGCGGCGGTGGCCGCGCCGTCGCGGCAGCCGCCGCGGCGCCTCCCGCGTCAGGCGGCGCAATGCGTCCGTGCTCGAGGTCGCCCCAAAGCGGCGCTCGACCAGCGCCTCGCTTCGGGTCGCGGTGAGGCCGGACTCATTGGCCTCGTCGGAGAGCAGGGGCTCCTCGTCGCCGCGGCCCTCCTCCTGGAGGCGGACTGTCTCGTCGTCCTCGCCCTCGTCGTCTCGCGCGATCGCCTCGCTGCCGCGGAAATGGAGATCGAACAGCCGGTCGAAGGTCGCGCGGCGTTCGGGTGGCGGAGCCAGCGTCGCCAGGGCGGCCTGTCTGACGTGCTCGATGCTATGCGGACCCAGCAGCTCGATCGCGGCCAGGAACGTCGTGGTCTGCTCCGGCGCCACGGCAAAGCCGTTCGCGCGCAGCAGCGGGACGAAGGCGACGAAGATGCGTGCGGCGCGGGGGAGCTGCGGCTCGGTGGTCATGCGGTCGCCTCCGCGAGCAAGGCATCGAGCCGCGGCGAGATGAAGTGCAGATCCTCTTCGTCCTTCAGCGCCACGCCGATCGAGCGCTTGAACGCATCGGGCCAGCGCGCGCCGCCCTTGTGCAGCAGCGTCGCGGCCTCGGCCCAGTCGACGGCCTCGGCAATGCCCGGCGCCTTGCTGAGGGGTTCGCGCCGCAGCTTCTCCACGGCCGCGACGACGGCGCGGGCGGTGGCCTCGGCAACGCTCGATGCGCGCATCATGATGATCCGCGCCTCGCGCTCGGCGCTCGGATAGTCGATCCAGTGATAGACGCAGCGGCGGCGCAAGGCCTCGTGCAAATCGCGCGTCCGGTTCGACGTCAGCACGACCACGGGGCGTTCGGCCGCGCGGACCGTGCCGCGCTCGGGTATCGAGATCTGGAAGTCGGAGAGGAATTCGAGCAGGAAGGCCTCGAACTCCTGATCGGCGCGGTCGATCTCATCGATCAGCAGCACGGTGGAATCGGGCGCGCGGAGCGTGGCCAGCATCGGCCGCTCGATCAGAAACGTCTCGCCATAGATGTCGATGCTCTCGTCGCCGGCCTGGCGGATCGCCAGCATCTGGCGCGGGTAGTTCCACTCATAGAGCGCGGCAGAGGCGTCGATGCCCTCGTAGCATTGCAGGCGGATGAGACGGCGGCCGAGCACGGCGGCAATGGCCTTTGCGGCTTCCGTCTTGCCGACGCCGGGTGCGCCCTCGAGCAGCAGCGGCTTGCCGAGCGCGAGACCGAGATAGGCCGCGGTCGCAAGGCCCTCGTCGGCAAGGTAATAGGCCGCGCGCAGCGCCTTCTCCAGCGCCTCGGGGCTGTCGATGCCGACGATGTTGCTGCGAACCGCCACGGCCGTTCCTCTAGCGCCGCGCCTGCGGCCGCGCGCCGCCCTGGGCCTTGATCGCGCGCAGCACCTTTTCAGGCGTGATCGGCAGGTCGTCGATGCGCACGCCGACGGCATTGAAGATCGCATTGGCGACGGCCGGCAGCACCGGGTTGGCGCACATCTCGCCGGGGCCCTTGGCACCGAACGGACCATCGGGCGCCGGGCGTTCCAGCACGGCGATATCGTGCGGGCAGATGTCGCCGGGGCCGGGCATCAGATATTCGACGAAGTCGCGGGGCCCGTGAACGGGATCGGGATAATAGGGCTCCGGGGTCTCATAGAGCGCGTGGCTGACGCCCATCCAGGCGCCGCCGACCAGCTGCTGCTCGACCAGACGCGGGTTCAGCGCGCGACCGAGCTCGTAGGCGGAATCCATCCGGACCATCGCGACATCGCCGGTCTCGTCGTCGACCTCGACTTCGGCGACGAGGCAGGCATGGGCGTAACAGGTCGCCGGCGACATCTCGCCGGTCTCCGGGTCGACGTTGGAGAGGGGAACCAGAAAGATGCCGCGGCCCGAGATGGTCTTGCCCTGCTTGAACTGCGCGGCAATCGCGACATCCTTGGTCGAGATCGAACGGTGCGGCGCGCCCTTGACGTGGATATTGCCGCGGCCGTCGGTGTCGAGATCGGCGGCATTGACCTCGAGCTCCTCGGCCGCCGCCTCCATCATCACGCCGCGGGCTTCGCGGGCCGCCGCCATCACGGCATTGCCGACCCGGTGGGTGCCGCGCGAGGCGAACGAGCCCATGCAGTGCGGGCCGGTGTCGGAATCCGCCGTGTCGACATAGACGTCCTCGACCGGCACGCCCAGCGTCTCGGCGCAGATCTGCCGCGTCACCGACTTCATGCCCTGGCCGAGGTCGATCGACGACAGCGCCACCGTGAACTTGCCGCTGGGATTGGAGTGAACCAGGGCCTGGCTCGGGTCGCCGCCAAGGTTCATGCCGATGGGATAATTGATCGACGCCATGCCGCGTCCGCGATGCCTGGTCATGTCAGCGTCTCCTGGTGCCGAACACCGACGAGAACCGCGTCGCGCCATGCGATGGCGCGGCCGGGCGCGATGGGGGAGGCGGCGGTGCCGGCGGGGGTGGATCGCGCGGTGGTTCACGGGTGACCGTGGGCGGAAGCCGGTCGTAACTGGTGCGCTGCTGGACCGGCGCGGCTGGCCTCGTGCGCGAAGAGTCCGTCGGCGTCGGCGGGATGGCCGCGCGGCTGCCGCCGCCATCCTTGCGCGAGGAGGCGCGTTTGAATTCGTCGCGGATCGGCCATTTGGCCTTCTCGGCCGCGACCTGCACGCATTCGATCAGCGCGGTGTTCTTGGCCTCGCGCCGGTGCGCCTTCATGTCGCCGTCGCGATAGGCGTTGAGAATGCGAAACTCCATCGGGTCCATGCCGACGAGGTTTGCGAGTTTGTCCATCTGGCATTCGATCGCAAAGTCCATCGCGGTAACGCCGAAGCCGCGCATGGCGGTCGCGGGCGTGCGATTGGTGAAGACGCAGTAGACGTCGCCATAGACGTTCGGGATGGTGTAGGGGCCAGGCAGGTGGGCGGCACATTTCACCGCGGCGTAGCTCGACAGCCGCGTGTAGGCGCCGCTGTCGAAATAGGCGCGGATCTTGCGCGCGACGACCCGGCCGTCGCGCATCACGCCGTCCTTGATGTAGATGCGTTCGGCGCCGCGCGGCGGGCCGTATTGCATCTCCTCCTCGCGCCCGAACACGTAGCGCACGGGGCGCCCGGTCAGCATGGCGCCGAGGATCGCGAGCGGCTCGGTCAACGTGTCCACCTTGCCGCCGAAGCCGCCGCCGACGGTGCCGCCGATGAAGTGGAACGTGTTGGACGGCACATCCAAAATCTTGGCGCAGGTGTCGACGGAGAAGAACAGCGCCTGGGTCGAGGTGTAGACGACGTAGCGGCCGTTGGTGTCGGGCGCCGCGATCGCGCCGTTGGTCTCGGTGGGCGCGTGCTCGATCGGCGACATCTGGTAGCGTTGATCCAGCACGTGGTCGGCGCTGGCGAGCGCGGCGTCGGCATCGCCGAAGCGCAGGCGCTGATGGTCGTAGACGTCGTGATAGATGAAGGCGTTCTTCGGATAGGTCTCGTTGACCACGGGCGCGCCGGGCTTCAGTGCGTCCTCGACGTCGAACACGGCCGGGAGCGGCTCGTAGTCGACCTTGACCTTCGCGATGGCCTCGAACGCTTCGCGCTCGCTGTCGGCGACGATGGCGAGGATCGGCTCGCCCTTGTAGCGGACCTTGTCGACCGCCAGCGACGGCTCGTCGTCCTTGCCGAAGTTGATCAGGCTGAGCAGCGTGTTGAGATTGACCGGCACGTCGGTGCCACGGATGATCCGGCGCACGCCGGCCGAACGCTCGGCCTCGGCCGTATCCATGCGGCGGATCCTTGCATGCGCCTGTGTCGAGCGAACGACCTTCAGGTGCAGCATGCCTTGCAGCTTGTGATCGTTGAAGTAGCTCGACGTGCCCGTGACATGGCCGAGCATGTCCTGGCGCTGGGTGCCCTTGCCGATTTCCTTGAGATTATCGTCGCGCTCGTCGGCGAAAATGTCCTTGCGAAGTTCCAGCATGGTTGACCTCAGGCGCTGACCCGGCCGCTCGCGGCGGCCAGGATGGCATTGATGATCGGCTCGTAGCCGGTGCAGCGGCAGATGTTGCCGGAGATGGCTTCAATGACCTCGTCGCGGCTCGGCGAGGGATTGCGGTCGAGCAGCGCCTTGGCGGCCATCAGCATGCCCGGCGTGCAATAGCCGCACTGGGCCGCGAAATGGTCGGCGAAGGCGCGCTGCAGCGGGTGCAGGTTCGGGCCCTGCTTCATGCCGTCGAGCGTCTCGATCGAACGGCCGGCCACCGTCTCCGCCAGCGTCAGGCAGGAGAGATGAAGCTCGCCGTCGATCAGCACGCTGCAGGTGCCGCAGCCGCCCTGGCCGCAGCCGAATTTCGGCGTCATGTCGCCGATCAGCTCGCGCAGCGCCACCAGCAGATTGGTGCCGCCGTCGACGAAGATGGCGACGTCGCGGCCGTTGTGACGAAATTGCAGGGGTATCTTGGACATGGGCTCTATTCCTGGCCTGACAGCAGGCGGCGCAGATGGACGCCGACGATCTCGCGGCGATACCAGGCGCTGCCGAGCGCGTTGTCGGATGGCGATGTTCCCTCAGTCGCCGCGGATGCGGCCGCCGCGACGGTTGCGGCGTCCAGCGATCGGCCCTCCAGCGCGCGCTCGGCGGCACGGGCGCGGATCTGGGTCGGCGCCATCGATCCCAGCGCGATCCGAGCGCCCGCGATCCGGCCACCACTGATCGGCAGATGTGCCGCGAGCGTGATGACCGAGCCGCCCTTCGGCTTGATGCGGGCGATCTTGCGATAGCGGAACGCGTCGCTGCTCGCCGGCCGGGTGCAGGACACCGACAGCACCAATGTTCCGGCCTGACGTTCGCGCGCCTGCAGGAACTCTTCGATCGCGATGTCGCGGGAGCCAAAGCCGCCCGCGACGGCGACGGTCGCATCGAGCGCGAGCAGTGCCACGGTGAAATCGCCATAGGGGCTGGGCGCGAAGAGATTGCCGCCGACCGTGCCCATGTTGCGCACGGCGGGACCGCCGATCGAGCGGGCGGGCGCGTGCAGGAAGGCGAGGTCCCGTTCCGCAAGGATGCGCGCGAAGGTGACGCCGGCGCCGAGCGTGATGCGCGGCCCCGAGGCGTCGATCCGGGTCAGCGCCTGGTCCTGAGCGCGGACCACGGTCGAGATCGCGACATCGCCCTCGTTCAAGGCCCGCATCACCAGCGTGCCGCCGCCGAGATAGCGCGCGGTGCGGTCCGAGGACAGCGCCCCTGCCGCCTCGCTGGCGCTTGCAAACGTCTTCACTGTCACGGCCATGACTATGCGGCCTCCCTCAGATGCCGGCGGATCGCCTCGAATCCGGCCTGGTAAATGTCTTCTGCGACCATGTGGGTGATGCGGTCGCGATCCTCCGGCTTGGTGGTGAAGCGGGACTCCCAGTGCCAGAAGGTGCGGTCGCCGTCGGTGACCGGCAGCAGCCGGACATGGGCGACGTAGTTGAACATCGGCACCGGCGTATCGAGCAGGCAATAGCTGAAGGACTGTTCCAGGTCCGACAGCGCCAGCAATTGCTCGCGCAGCTCGGAGCCGTCATTGAGCTTGAACCGCCTGATGCAGCCGATCTTGTCGGAGGATTGCGCGCGCTCGATCGAGGAGGTCGCGACAACCGGATGCCAACGATCGTGCCCATTGAAATCGCGCAGCACGGTCCACACCGCATCGGTCGGCGCGTCCAGGATCGTGCTCTTGACGACATGCGGCACGGTCAGCCTCCGAACACGCGCTTGAGCGCATCAAATCCGCCCTGGAACACGCCGCCGCCGATATTGCTGACGAGCTCGGTCTCCCGCTCCGGCGCGCAGTCGAATTCGGCGGTCCATTCCATGAAGGTCTGGTCGCCGTCGGTGACGGGCGTGAGCCGCAGGGTCGCGACGTAGTTCTCGACACCCATCGGCGATTCCAGGATCGAATAGGTGCAGAACATGTCGTAGTCGGAGAGGCCGAGCAGCTTCTCGCGGATGCGGTCGCCGTTGCGCAGGCGAAAGTCCCTGACGCAGCCGATCTTGTCGGCGGGCTCGCCGCCCTCGATGCGGCTTTCGGCGATCGCCGGATGCCAGTTCGGCAAGCCGTTGAAATCGCGCACCCGCGCCCAGACGCGGTCGTTGCGGGCATTGACGACGGTGGAGACGTAGACGCGGGCCATGGCGCGACCTCAGCTCTTCTTCCTCGGCCCGCGCTCGGCCGGCGGTTCGCCACCTTCGGCCGAGGGGGCTGGCGCGGCCGCCGGCTTGTCGCCGCCACCTCCGCCTCCGCCGCCCTTGCGTGCGGACTCCTTGATGCCCTGCATATCGCGCGCCTCGCGGATCAGGCCCGGCATCTTGGCGAGGCTGCCGCCTTCGACGCCGATATCGGCCAGGAGCGAGTCGATCAGCGGCGCCTGGACGCGATAGCGCAGGGCGGAGTCGATCACCTCGTCGGTGGCGCTGCGGCCGCCGTTGCCGCCATGGCCGTTACCGTTGAGGCCGTCGACCTGGAGGATGCGGATGCCCTCGATCTTCTCCATCGGCTTGACGCTCTCGCGGACGATGCCCTCGATCCGGTCGAGCAGCTTGCGGCGGAACAGCGAGTAGCGCGCCTGGTCGGTCAGCACGTTCTCGGCCTCGTTCAGCATCCGCTGGGCTTCCGCCTCCACGGCCGCGCGCACGCGCTCGGCCTCCGCCGCGATCCGGGTCTCCTCAGCCTGCTTCTCGGCGAGCAGCACCTCGACCGTCTTGCGCCGCTTGGCGATCTCGCTCTCGCGCGCCGTGATAACGCGCTCGGTGGCTTCGGTTGCGCGCATCCGCGCTTCCTCTGCCGACGCCTTGGCGGCGGACTCTTCCAGCGATTTCGTGTGGATCGCAATCGCCTTCTCCATTAGGACGGTCTCGACCTCCTTTTCGCGATTGACCTCGAGCTTGCGCAGCTCGCGCTCGCGGCCGACGCGGGCTTCGTCGAGGCCCCGGTCGGATGCGATGCGGGCGCGTTCGACTTCCTCGCGTGAGGCGATCTCGGCCTCTTGCAAGGATTGAACGCGGGCGACCTCGAGTTGCTCGATCGAGCGGCGACGCTCGATGCGAGCCGCCTCCAGCGCCTGCTCGCGCGAGACGTCCGTGGTCTCGATTTCCTTGCGCGCGACGATCTCGGCCTGCCGGACCTGGCGGTCGGCATCGATCCGCTCGGACTTCTTGGTCGACAAAGCGATGACGCGGTCTTCGTCGGCGATCTCGATCGCTTTCTTCTGCTCGATGTTGAGCACCTCGCGCTTCTTGGATGAGTTGATGCGTTCGGCCTCCAGCGCCAGATCGACGGTGATGCGCTGGCGCTCGATGGCGTCGCGCCGCTTCAGCTCGGCTGCCTCCAGCACGCCGGTGCGCTCGATTTCGAGCGAGCGGGTGTCGCGCTCGGCCTGGATGCGCTCGGCCGCGACGGCCTTCTCCTGGGCGATGCGGGCGGCCTCGATCGCCTCGCGGGAGGCGATGTCGGCTTCCTCGACCGCGCGGTTGCGGGCAATCTCCAGCGAGCGCACACGTTCCTCCTGGGCAATGCGTGAGGCCTCCGTGGTCTCGCGCGCGGCGATGCCGGCGACGTCGAGCGCCTGGTTGCGCTCGATCTCCAGCTGCCGCGTGTTCTGCTCGGCGGCGATGCGCTCGGCGGCAAGCGTCCGCTCGCGGGCGATGCGGGCGGCCTCCACTGCGCGCTGCGCCTCGATCTCGGCCTCCTGGATGGTGCGCACCTGCTGGATCTCCAGCGCGCGGGTGCGCTCGTCGGAGGAGATACGTTCGACATTGACGATCAGCGTCTGGGCGATGCGGGCCTTCTCGGTCGCCTCGCGGGCGGCGATCTCGGCCTCGTCCACGGCACGCGTGCGCTCGATCTCGCGGCGCCGCGTCTCCTCTTCGTTGGCGATGCGGGCGTCGGTGATGACGCGGTCCTGCTGGATCCGCGCCTTCTCGATCGCTTCGCGCGCCGCGATCTCGGCTTCCTCGACGGTCCGCATCCGCTCGATCTCGCGCTGGCGGACCTCGCGCTCGGATGCGATCCGCGTGGTGTCGATCGAGCGCTGGTTGGCGATCCTCGTCTTCTCGATCTCCTCGCGCGCCAGCAACTCCTTTTCCTCGATGGTGCGGGTCCGCTCGATCTCCTTCTGGCGGGTTTCCCGCTCGGAGGCGATGCGGGCTTCCGCGATCGCCTGGTCGTTGGCGAT
Organism: Bradyrhizobium sp. TM233; assembly: GCF_036247965.1. Lineage (NCBI taxonomy): Bacteria > Pseudomonadati > Pseudomonadota > Alphaproteobacteria > Hyphomicrobiales > Nitrobacteraceae > Bradyrhizobium > Bradyrhizobium sp. TM233. The sequence goes on from NZ_BTIG01000011.1 coordinate 56,978, forward strand.
GCGGGCGCGCTCGATGGTCTCGCGCGCGGAGATCTGCGCCTGCTCGGCCTCGGTTTCGCGCAATGCGCGCTCGCGGGCCACTTCCGTGCGCTGGAGCGCGCGGCGCATCTCAATGTCGCGTTCCTGCTCCAGCCGCGCGGTCTCGCTCTCGCGCTCGATCTCCAGCGCCTGCCGCTCGGCCTCCAGGTTGCGGGCGCGGATCTTGATCATCGAGTCCTGCTCGATGTCGTTGCGCAGCTTCCGCTTGGCCTCGATGTCCTGCATCAGCTGGGTCAGGCCTTCGGCGTCGAACCGGTTCGAGGGGTTGAAGAATTCGAGGTCGGTCTGGTCGAGATCGGTGATGGCGACCGACTCCAGCTCGAGGCCGTTCTGGGCGAGGGCCTCCGCCGCGTTGGCCTTGACGCGGGCGACATACTCGCCGCGCTGCTCGTGCATCTGCTCGAGGGTCATTTCGGAGGCGATTGAACGGATCGCCGAGATGAACTTGCCGGCGAGGAGGGCATGCAGCTGCCCCGGCTCCATGGTGCGGCGGCCGAGCGTGGCGGCCGCGATCGACACGGCTTCGCGGGTCGCCTGGACGCGGACGTAGAAATCGGCCTCGATGTCGACGCGCATGCGGTCGCGGGTGATGACGGCATCCTGCCGGGAGCGGACGATGCCCATCGGCAGCACGTTCATGTTGACGGGCGTGTAATCGTGGATGAACGGCAGCACGAACGCGCCGCCATTGATCACCACGCGCTCGCCGAGGAAACCGGTCCGGACGAACGAGGTCTCCTTGGAGGAGCGATGGTAGAGCCAGTTCACGATGTAGACGCCGACCACGATCACGACGATCGCGACGATCAGCCAGAGGATCAATTCACCGACCAGATTGCCCGACATCTTTCCCTCCCTCGTACCTTCGGCGTTAGCGCGCGCCGATCGCCTTGAATTGACGCACCTGCTCCGTCAGCGCCCGCTCCACGGGCAGCCGCTCCATCGAGGACGCCCCGTAGAAGCCGTGGCAATGGCGGGTGTTCTTCATGATGAAATCGGCGTCGGCGGGATCCGCGATCGGGCCGCCATGCGCGAGCACCAGGATGTCGGGGTTGACGCTGAGCGCGGCGGAGGCCCAGGTGTCGATCTGCGCCGGACAATCCTTCAGCCTCAATGCGGTCTGCGCGCCGATCGAGCCGCCGGTCGTCAAGCCCATGTGGCAGACGACGATGTCGGCGCCGGCGATCGCCATCGCGGCGGCTTCCTTTTCACTGAACACGTAGGGCGTCGTCAGCATGTCTTTGTCGTGCGCCTTGGCGATCATGTCGATCTCGAGCGCGTAGGACATCCCGGTCTCTTCGAGATTGGCGCGGAAGGTGCCGTCGATCAGGCCGACGGTCGGAAAGTTCTGCACGCCGGCAAAGCCGAGCGCCTTCAGCTGGTCGAGAAACGCGTCCATGTCGCGGAACGGATCGGTGCCGTTGACGCCCGCGAGCACCGGCGTCCTGGTGACCACGGGCAGCACCTCGCCGGCCATCTCCAGCACGATGGCGTTGGCATCGCCGTAAGCCATCAGGCCTGCGAGCGAGCCGCGTCCGGCCATGCGGTAGCGTCCAGAATTGTAGATCACGATGAGATCGACGCCGCCGGCCTCCTCGCATTTGGCTGACAGCCCGGTGCCGGCGCCGCCGCCGACGATCGGCTCGCCGCGCTTCGCCATCTCGCGGAACCGCCTCAGGAGTGCTGCGCGTTCAAACCTTGGCATCGCTCACCTCGTTAGTCTCCGCCGCGCGCCGGTGCGGCCGAACAGGGTTCGGAATGCACCGACGATGGCGGCGGCGAAGTCGGGATCGTTGATGTTCTTGGGCGTGCGGATGAGCTGGCGGTTGCCGGTCTGCCGCACGATGCGCTCCAGCGTGCGGAACAGCGCGGCATCGGCGTCCGGATCCCAGAACGGTTGGCCCCGCGCGTCGAGCGCGGAGACGCCGCCCTCGGGCAGGAAGAAGCGCACCGGGCCGTCCATCTGGTTGAGTCGCTCGCCGATCCAGCGGCCGATGCGCTCGTTCTCTTCCACGGTCGTCCGCATCAACGTCACCTGCGGGTTGTGGACGTGGAATTTGCGCCCGCGGTAGCGCTCGGGAATGGTGTCGGGCGCGCCGAAATTGACCATGTCGAGGGCGCCGACCGAGCCGACATAGGGAACGCGCGTGCGGATGATCGCACCGAGGCGGTCCTCCGTCGCTGGAAACACGCCGCCCATCAGGAGATCGCAGATCTCGGTGGTGGTGAGGTCGATGACGCCGGCGAGCTGGCCGGATTCGACGAGTTTCTCCATGGAGCGGCCGCCGACGCCGGTGGCATGGAAGACCAGGCACTCGAAATCCTCGCGCAGCTCGGCGGCGATCTTCCGCACCGCCGGCGTCGTCACGCCGAACATGGTGATGCCGACCGACGGCAGGCCGCCGGCCTCCCGCGCCGTCGTAGCGCGCGCGTCCAGCCGCGCCTTGACCATGCCGGCGAGCGCATGGGCGCCGTTGGCCAGCACCGCGCGCGAGATCGAGTTGAGCCCCTGCACGTCGGTGACCGAGTGCATCATGGTGATATCGGCGGGGCCGACATAGGGCCCGACATCGCCGGAGGCGACGGAGGAGATGATCAGCTTCGGCACCCCGACGGGTAGCGCGCGCATGCCGGGGGCCACCAGCGACGCCGCGCCCGAGCCGCCGGCCGAGATCACGCCGGCGACATTGCCCTGGCGCCGCAGCCAGCTGGCGAACGCATCGGCCATCGCGGTTACGGCCGCGCCGCGGTCGGGGCCGAACACGGCTGAGCCGCCGCGGCCGTGGTTGAGGGCAATCTCCTGCGCGGAGACATCGCAGCTGGAATGCCTGCCGCTGGTCGAGACGTCGACCAGCCGCGTGCGCAGGCCGGTTTCGGCGATGATGTCGCGGATGAAGCGCAGCTCGAGGCCCTTGGTGTCGAGCGTGCCGACGACCAGGACGACAGGCGGGCCCGCGGTCTGCGCCGCCATCGGCTCGCGCTTGCGCCGCGCCGTCTCGTCGAGCCGCGCGACTTGCGTCGAGAGCGTGCGCGCTGCGGCCTCGATGCGGGCGATCGGCACCGGTTGCGACCACCGCGTCGGCAGTGTCGGATTGGAGACGTAGATGCGGATCGGCCCGTCGCGGCGCGGCGCCGGTGCCGGCTTCGCCTCAGCGCCGAACGCTGGGATGTCGAGATCGGGCTCGAGCTCGGCGTGAAGCCCGACGCCTAGCAGGCGCTGCTGGAGCTCGCGGTCGGCGGCGAGCCGCGCCGAATCGATGATGCGATTGATGCGGCCGTTGACCATGATGGCGACGTTGCGCGAGACCGCGGTGGCAACGCCGATATTCTGCTCGATCACCAGAACGGACATGTCCTCGTCCTCGCCGAGCCGCAGCAGCATCTCCTCGACCTGCGAAACGATGACGGGCGCAAGTCCCTCGGTCGGCTCGTCCATGATCAACAGATGCGGATTGGTGAGCAGCGCGCGCGAGATCGCCAGCATCTGCTGCTCGCCGCCGGAGAGCTGGCCGCCGCCGTGATCCCTTCGCTCGGCGAGCCGCGGGAAGGTGTCGTAGATGCGCTCGACCGTCCAGGCGCCCGAGCGCATGCCGCCGGCCAGCCGCAGATGCTCGTCGACGCTGAGCGAGCGCCACAGGCGGCGTCCCTGCGGCACGTAGCCGACGCCGAGCCGGGCGATCTGGGCGGGCGGCCGCCTCGTGATGTCCGCGCCGCGGACACGGATCGATCCGCCGCTGACGCCGACCAGCCCCATGATCGCCTTGCACAGCGTGGTCTTGCCCATGCCGTTGCGGCCGACGACGGAGAACACGCCGCTCTCCAGCGTGAGGTCGACGCCTTGCAGGGCGTGCGAGTGCCCGTAATAGACGTCGAGCCCGCGGACCTCGAGCGCGGCGGCGGAGCGGCGGGCCTCAGTCATGGCCGCCTCCGAGATAAAGCTCCTGCACCTCGGGATCGGACTGGATCTCTTCCGGCAGGCCCTCCTTGAAGATGCGGCCGTTGTGCATCATCGTGACGCTCTCGACGACGCGCAAGGCAACGTCCATGTCGTGCTCGATGATGATGTAGCCGATATGCGCCGGCAGCGAGGTCAGGATCTCGATCAGCTCCGCGCGCTCGGTCGGCGACAGGCCCGCGGCCGGCTCGTCGAACAGGACGAAGCGCGGCGCGCCGGCGAGCGCGAGCGCGATCTCGAGCTGGCGCTGCTGGCCGTGTGCGAGCTCCGCCACGCGCTGGTCCTTCACGGCGGAAAGATGCACGGCCTGGACGAGGTTGTCGGCCGCATGCATCAGGGCATCGTTCTGCCCCGGGCGCAGCAGCGAGAACCGCCCGCGCGAAACGCCGCGGCAGGCGAGATAGACATTGTCCTGCACGGTGAGGCCGGGGAACAGCGCCGAGATCTGGTAGGTCCGGCGCAGCCCGCGGCGGATGCGTTCATAGGGCGGGAAATGCGTGACGTCCTCGCCAAAGAAGCGGATCGTGCCGGAGGAGGGCGCGAAGTCGCCGGTGATGCAGTTGAACAGCGTGGTCTTGCCGGCGCCGTTGGAGCCGAGCACGGCGCGGCGTTCGCCGGGGCGCACTGTGATGGTGACGTCGGTCAGCGCCGCGAGCGCGCCGAACAACCGCGTCACGCCGCGCAGCTCCAGCGCGGCGCCGGCGCCGACGGCCGAGAGGCGTTGAGCGACGCTATCCATGGCCGCGTCCTCCGCCCGGTCGATTTGCAGCCGGACGCCGGCTCTGGCGCCAGCGCTGCCACAGCCCGATGACGCCGTCCGAGGACCAGAACACGATGGCGAGGAATCCGAGCCCGATCAGCAGGCGGAAGCGGTTGCCGTCGAGGCCGAGCCTGACCAGGAAGTCGAGCGCGAAGGTGCGCAGCAGCACGAAGATCAGCGCGCCGATGAACGGACCGATCGGACGCGTGATGCCGCCGACGACGGCGATGATCAGCACGTCGATGCAGGCGCCGACGCTGACCGAGCCCGGCGAGATCTGGCGGTAGTTCCAGACCTGGAGGACGCCGGCGAGCGCGGCCACGAAGGAGGCGAAGGCATAGGCGGCGACGCGGTGCGCATTGACGTTGAAGCCGAGCGCCGCCATCCGGCGTGGATTGTCGCGCACGCCCTGAAGCGCGAGCCCGAACGGAGCGCGCGAGAGATATTCGACGGCGAAATAGCACAGCGCGGCAACCGCGAGCACGATATAATAGAAGGGAATGTCGGCGCGCCAGTTCACGCCCCAGAAGTGCGGCGTCGCCACGGTGTTGATGCCGGTATGGCCGTTGAAGATCGCCCAGTTCTGGTTGGTGAAATAGTAGAAGGCAGCTCCAATCGCGAGCGTGATCATGATGGTGTAGATGCCTTCGGTGCGCACCGCGAGCGCACCGCCGAGCGTGCCGAACGCGGTCGCCAGCGCCAGCGCCATCGGGACCGCGAGCCACCACGGCCAGCCCAGGCTGATATTGGCGTTGCCGCTGACGCCGAACACGGCGACCATGTAGGCGGAGAAACCGGCGATGGTGAGCTGCATCAGGCTGACCATGCCGCCATAGCCGGCAAGGAACATTAGGCTGAGCGCCATGATGCCGAGGATCAGCGTGGTCGCGAAGATCTCGATCAGGAAGAAGCCGCTCGCGATCAGCGGCATGATCAGGAGGATGGCCGCGACGATCCAGGCGGCGGGATTGTTGATCTCCGGCCATGTCCGCGTGGGCCGCTGCGCAACATCGGCGGGACGAACGGCAACGCGGGCATCGTGGGCGAGCGACATGTCAGCGCCTCGCCAACAGGCCTTGCGGCCGGATCGCCAGCACCAGCACCATGATCAGGAAGGTCACGACGATGGCATAGGTCGGGATGTAGACCGAGCCGAGCTGCTCGGCGAGGCCGATGATCAGCGCGCCGAGCGCGGCGCCGGGGATCGAGCCCATGCCGCCCACGATCACGACGACGAGGGAGGCGAGCAGGAAGCGGATGTCCTCGCCCGGGGATAATGACTGGAAGGTGCCGCCGACGACGCCGGCGATGCCCGCAAGTCCCGCGCCGAACGCGAACACCGCCACGAAGACGAGCTGGATGCGCACGCCGGTCGCAGCGAGGATATCGCGGTCGTCGACGCCGGCGCGGATGATCATGCCGGCGCGGGTGCGATTGAGCGCGAGCCACATCGCCACGCCGATCACGACGGAGGCGGCGAAGATCACCAGCCGCACCAGCGGATATCGGAGATAGACCGGCTCGCCGGAGGATTTGATCGCCGTGACCAGCGGCAGCTCGATGGGGCCGATCAGCCAGTTCGGCGTCTGGATCTGGTAGAAGTCGCCGCCGCAGGCCCACAGCATGAGATCGGCGAACACGATCGAAAGCCCGATCGTCACCATGGTCTGCCTGAGGTCCTGTCCCTCCATCCGGCGGAACACGATCAACTGGAGCAGGACGCCGACCAGCGCGGTGAGGATGAAGGCGACGATGAAGCTGAGCAGCCAGGAGCCGGTCGCCGTGCTGATGGCGTAGCCGACATAGCCGCCGAACAGATAGAGCGAGCCGTGCGCGAGGTTGACGTTGCGCATCAGGCCGAAGATCAGCGTGAAGCCGCTGGCGACGAGGAAGTAGAGTCCGCCGAGCGTGATGCCGTTGAAGACCGCGTTGAGGAAGACGCGCTTGCGGCCGACGGCTTCTTCGAGGCCCGGCGGCCAGACCGCGAAGACCAGCCACAGCGCGACGGCAATGGCGATGATCGAGATCAGCGCCCAGGCCGGATGGCGTTCGACAAAGCGGCTCATGTGCGCAGCCCGCCAGTCCAGGCCCCGCGCCGGAGGTCCACCGAATGCAGGTCAGACAGGCTTGCAGCGGCTGCTAGCCTCACCATGAACGCGCGCTCCCGTCGGTCGCGACCCTCTTTCGGGATCGCGTTGCCCGCATCCTAGCGGGGCTGCGAGGGCGACGTTTGATCGTGAGTATCTTTTCGTGGCCCGCGCTCAGGCGCGCAAAATCTTGGCCGCGCGACGATAATCGGTCGGGGCCATCCCCACATTGGCGGCGAAGAAGCGGGTGAAACCGCTCTGCGAGGAGAAGCCGAGATCGAAGCCGATGTCGGCGATCGGCGTTTCGCTCGCCACCAGCGCTTCGAGCGCATGTTCCATGATCAGCGTGTTGAGATAGAGGTTCGGCGTCACGCCGGTCTGGACGCGGAACAGCCGGTAGAAATGCGGCCGCGACAGGCCGGATTCCCGCGCGATCGTATCGAGCTCGATCTCGGCGCCGGGGCTCTCCGACATCATCTTGATGCATTTGCGCACGCGGAAATCGGTGACGGAGCCGTTTGCGCGTGGATCGCGCGCGATCTCGGCCTGCTGCCAGCTTTCGTCGTAGCAGATGTCGATCAGCCGCCGCAGCTCGGAATCGAGGCTGGAGAGCGATGGTGCGCCGCACACGAGCGCGGCGGTACGCCTGATGTGCTTGTCGAGGGCCGGCGTGCGCCGGAACTGGGTGCGGCCGAAACGCATCCGGTGGGTGCCGGATGCATCGGGCGCAAACCATTCGGCGTTGACGTAAAGCACGAAGAAGATCGCGCCGCCGTCGAGATCGGCGGGCAGGAAATTGTGCGGCTCCCAGGGATTGACCGCGACGACGGACGTCTCGTTGAGATCGTGGTGTCCGTCGGAGACGTCGATGCATGCCGGCATGCCGCCAACATGGAAGATCAGATGACCTTCACGATGGGCGTGGATATTGAAAGGGCGGTTCAACTGATAAACCGTCGCCCGGCCGAACCGGCCGTGGAAGACGGCGAGCGCACGGCTCATGCCTTCCCCTCCCGAATGTTCTTGTCTTTTCGCTCAGCGTTCAACAACGCCGACGAGATTGCAAGAGCGGAGAGCGACCGCGTCAGCAAGTCGCTCCCCGGGTCGTGCATCGCGGAGGTGATGCGTCAGTATTTCTTACATTCCGGCACGGTACGGCTCGGCAGCCCGATCTTGGAGAAGACGGCCGGATCGTAGCCGAGCGTCTGGTTCACGTTCGGGATCACCTTCACCACCTTGCTGAACAGCGCGCCTTTGCCGTCATCGACGACTTCGGTGACGAAGTTGGTGCCGATCGCCTGCCGGTTGGAGTCGAGCTTGATCTTGCCGTTCGGCGCATCGATCTCGATTTTGGCGAGGGCTTCCTTGTACTTGGCCTGGTTGTTGGAGAGATCGCCATTGACCTCACGCAGCGCCAGGATCAGCGCCATGGTCGAGCCGTAATAGTTGGTGGCGAGCAGCGACGGGCTCGGGAAGCGCTTGTTCGGCGGGAAGGCGTCCTGATAGGCCTTCACGAATTTCTGCCAGCCCGGATCCTCCCAGGTATCGGCCTGGCCGCTCGCCGCGATGGTGCCGACCAGGGCGTTCTTGGCGTTGCCCTTCGACGACAGGATGGTCTGGTCGATCATGATGGAGCCGCCCATCAGATGCGCCTTGCCGCCGGCCTGCTGATACTGGTTGAGGAAGTTGACGGCGTCGGCACCGCCGAGCCCGAGATAGATCGCATCGACATCGTCGGGCAGCGCGGCGATGACCGAGGCGAAGTCCTTGGTGCCGAGCGGCACCCATTGCCGGTTGGTGACCTGTCCGCCGGCGCCGCAGAACTCGAGCACGAGGCCGAACACCTGGGTGTAGATGAAGGAATAGTCCTCGCCGACCGTTGCGATCTTGCGATACTTCTTGTCCTCAAAGGCGTATTTGCCGAGGCCGACCTGCCACTGCGCGCCGTCCATGTTGTAGCGGAAGAAGTTCGGGGCAGGATCGACATAAGTGGTTTCCTGCGCGCCGGAGGCCGCGTTGATGAAGGTCAGCTCCGGATGGGTCTTTGCGAAGTTCTTCACCGCGATGCCTTCGTCGCCGGAGAGCGGCGACAGCAGGATCTGCACCTTGTCCTGCTCGATCAGCTTGCGCACGGCTCGCACCGCGCTGTCCGGCGTTGCGTCGGTCGAGGCGACGATGAATTCGAGCTCCTTGTCGCCGACCTTCTTGCCGAGGACGTTGAGTGCCGTCTGGTGGCCGCGCATGCCGTCCTCGCCGAGCACCGTGTAGGTGCCCTCGAGGGTCGCGGTCACGCCCACCTTGATCTTTTCCTGAGCGATCGCTGCGCTTGAAAGAAACAGGCTGCTCAGCGCGAGCAGTCCCACACTGCATTTCGACATCGTGCTCCTCCCTGTGTGTCGTCTCTTGTCGCCGCGTGGCTCTCGCAAGGCCCGCGGCTTTGATGGGAAAGCTAACCGAAGTCCGGTGCGGTGCATGCGTTGGCGCCTCCTTTGGTTTGACGGGCAGTCTCATTTTTGAATGGTGCGGCGCAAATGGTTCCGCGGTGCAACAGGGGTGCCGCAGGGGCGCTGCTCGGTCGAGAAAGGCGCCATGGCCCCGGCAGAGCCTTGCCTGTGTCGCCCGCTGTCAATCCACCAGCACAAAAATATTCCACTTTACCGAAATTCGGTTTCGGCGTATGTGTCGTTCATCCCGGCTCACCAAGAGGGGCGATCATGTGTCGTCACGCATCGCGAGCCGGGCTTGCGGTGGACGCGGCAGCGTCGGCACGAGAGGCGCGGGCAGGGCGGGTAGTCCCTGTGAGCCCGAGGCTTCGTGCAGACGACGGCGCTGCTAGGCTTCGTCTCGTCTGTAAGTTTCCGGCTTCGTCGACAGGGCCCGGAAAAACTGCGGCGAAATGGCGGGCCGTGCGTACGGCAAAACCGTGTGGTCCTGGCCGTCGTTGCTACGGTCAAGTCCTGCGAAGGTGCGAGCGAGCCCAACCGGGCAGACTGCATCATCCAATTCGCGGGGCGAGGGAGGCCAGAAGGAATGGTCGGCTCCCGGGAGATCACGGCATAAGCCGTCCAGCCACTGCGCAGGGAAGGCCGAGTGATCGGCACCACCTGTATGCTGCTGTGCGGTTCTTTCTGCGTGTGCTTTTCGCGCAGCGGACCGCGGGTGCGAGCCAGCACCCGGCCTTCCCTGCGCCCTCTTGGATTGGAGGGTAGCGAGACCAAGCAAAGCTCGGGCGAAATCCGCCGCGAGGCCGCAAAGCCATGTCTGCCACAACATACTCACTGTCATCGCCCGGCTTGACCGGGCGATCCAGTACGCCGAGACGTCGTTGATGAATCGAGACGCCGCGGCGTACTGGATTCCCCGCCCCAGTGCGCAATTGCGCACAAGGCGGGGAATGACAGCGTCAATTGGAGAACGAGCCATCACCTCACACTCCGTCATTGCGAGCGCAGCGATGAGGGCAGCGCAAGAACCCTGGCGGCGCCGGAAGCCGGGCCGCCAGGTCGCAATCGGCGCATCTCGATCAGGCGGCGTTGGAAGCCTTGGCGTTGACGCCCTTGCGGAGAGCCACCGTGTTCAGCTTGGTATTGGCAGCCTTCTCTTCGTTCAAATTGGTCGTGAGGAAGCGCACGATGTCGTCGTGGCCGAGTTCTTCCGCCCAGGCGATCAGCGTGCCGTAGCGGCACATCTCGTAGTGCTCCACGGCCTGCGCGTTGGCGACGATCGCGGCGTCGAGCACGGCCTTGTCCTCGATCTCTCCGGCGGTCTCGTCGGCCTCCTTGATGATGCCGTCGATCGCGGGACATTGAGTGCAGCTGGGCTCCTTGCCGAGCTTCGCGAACACCTTGCCGAGCCGTTCGACCTGCTTGTTGGTCTCGTCCAGATGGGCTTTCAGTCCGGTGACGAGATCCTTGTTGGTCGCCTTGTCGATCATCTTCGGCAACGCCTTTAGGATCTGCTGCTCCGCGTAATAGATGTCCTGCAGCCCGTGCAGCAGCAGGTCTTCCATCGTTTTGATGTCCTTGGTGAAGAATCCCATAAAAGACGCCTCCTTTTCACAATGATGGCAGTGGAACGCTGCACGGCCGCCGCTGTTCCATTCCCGTGTGCAGACCAGGAGAGCCGAATGAGCGATGGAGTAGATCACCTTGCGGGCCTGCTCGGGCGTGCGGCCATGGACGTGTGGGGCGATATGCCTCGCGACATCCAGGAGGCGCTGTTCGAGACCGCCATGAAGGGACGGGCAACCGAGCGTGAGGAGCTCGCGCGGCTGCTGCACGAGCGGCACCCGCGTACGCTTCATCCGGCCCGGCCGGGCTGATGCAGCGACTGGAACCATCATACGCGCCGCTGATTGGTAAACTGAGCGACGCGCCGCCGGATGGTTCGCATGAGGCCGCAAAGAGGCGCATCGCTCGACCGTTGGGAAATTTGTGAGTCGATCGCCGTGACTGAGATGAACATCAGAAAATGGTACGACCCGATCTCGGAACGGTGGATCGTGCCGCGTGAAGCCCGCACCATCGCCGGATATGGTCGGTCCGGCGCCGAGAAGGTGCCGGAAGGCCACGAGAGAGGCGAGGCGCAGCGGATCTGGCAGCTGTTGGTGGATTGCTGCGCAGGTGAGTGATGTCGCCTCCGGAGGTTGGCGCTCCTTATGACGCGTCCTCCAGCGTGCTCGCGTCATCAATGCGGCAGCAACGAAGCGATCAATTCGGACAAGGTTGCCCCGCCGCTCCCCACATGGCCATGTCCTTGACGTGGTCCTCGAAGGTGCCGGGCGGCGTCGAGCGGCCGGCTCCCGGTGCCCAGCCACGAGGAATGAAGCCATTCAACGAGGCGTCGTGCCGCAAATGGTCGACGAGGCCGGCGGCGTCGCGACCGCCATTGCGCTTGGGATCCTTCATTTGTGCGCAAATCTCCGCGCCACTCTTGCCGAACCAGATGAAGGCCACGGGAGCAAGCTGCCAGTCGATGCCGGCGCGCGGCGGCGCCGGGGCCGGCTCGTTCGCCTGGGTGGAGGTCATGTGACAGGTCGAGCACGGGATCGCCTCCGTTCCGATGCGGCTCGCTCCGCCGTGGATGTTCATGCCGTGCACGCGCGGCTTGGTTTCGCCCGCCGGCGTCCATATCGGGATCGCCTTGGCATCGACGTGGCAGTTGGCGCAGCGCGGATGAGTCACCACGGCTTCGATCCGCTTCCACGCCGCCAGTCCCTCGGCGCGGCTGAAGCTGCCCGTCGGCAACGCATCCCTGGCGGCCTCGTCCTTGGCCGCGACGATGCCGGTGAGGGCGGCAATTGATGAGGCCGCGAGGACGACGGCGATCAGAGACCTGTTCATGGCTTGCCTCACACGAAATCGATGAACTTGTTGAACGGCATTTCGCGGATGCGCTTTCCGGTCGCTGCGAAGATCGCATTGGCGAGCGCGGGGGCGGCGGGTGGAACGGGTGGCTCTCCGACGCCTCTCACCTTGGGATCGTTCTCGAGCCCGCGGACCTCGATGACGGGACATTGGTAGATCCGCATGGCTTCGTGGTGATTGTAATTGGTCTGCTGCACCGCGCCCTTGGCGTAAGTGAGCTCGCAATTGATGGCATGGCCGAGCCCCCAGACCACGCCGCCTTGCACCTGGTTCTCGAAATTGACGGGATCGATCACCTTGCCGACGTCGACCGCGACCCAGACCTTGTCGATCCTGATGCCTCGGTCCGTCGCCGTCACCTCGACGACTTCGGCCGCCGGCGTCCCAAAGGACTCGACGAACGCGACACCCCGGCCTCGGCCCTTGCCGAGCGGTCCCTTCCAATCCGACATCTCGGCGACCGCCTCCAGCACCTTGCGGTAGGTCGGCACGGCGCACATCGCGATGCGCGCCTTCATGGGATCGAGGCCGGCCGCATGGATCAGTTCGTCGATGAAGCTCTCGGTGAAGAAGCCGGCGGTGGAGGCTCCCACCGACCGCCACGTGGTGCTCGGCGACAGTCCTTGCGCCTCGTAAGTCGTGGCCCGGAAATTGGGGATGTCGTAATAGACGTTCCAGAGGCCGGCCGCCAATTGAGCATCGGGATCCTTCGAGGGGGCGCCCGAACGTTCGAGCAGCCCCTTGAGCGGCGCCGTCGAGGCCAATTGCAGATCGGCCGCGACGATCTTGCCCTTGTCGATGCTCCCTCTGTGCCGGGCGATCGCAATCTGCCGCGGAATGTCCTGAAGGAAATCCTCCTCGCGCGAGAACACCAGCTTGATCGGCGTGCCGCGCATCTGGTTCGCGATCTCGGCAAGCACACGGACGTTCTCGTATTCGAGGCGGTGGCCAAAGCTTCCACCGGTCCACTGATTGTGGAAGGTGACCTGTTCCGGCTTCAGGCCGATCGCGGTCGCCGCGACATACTGCGCGAATTGAGGGCTCTGGTGGCCGACCCAAATCTCCATCCCCTTGTCGGTGACGAGGCCGATCCCGTTGAGCGGCTCGAGCGGCTGATGCGCGACATAGGGCGCGCGATACTCGGCCTCGATGCGCGTTCCCGTCCGCAAGCCAGCTTCGACATCGCCGATCTTGCGCCATTCCTTGCCCAGGAACTCCGGCTTGAACGAGGATTCCAGAACCTTCCAATGGTCGGCCTGCTCGGCGGGATAGGCCGATGGCGCCCACTCGCACGCGATGGCATCGACTGCCTTCATCGCGTACCAGCTGTTCGTGGCAATCACCGCAACGCCGTTGTTGATTTCGAGGATCTTCTTGACCCCCGGCATCGATTGCGCCTTGCCCGCATCAAAGGATTTCAGCGGCTGCCCCTTGTTGGGGTTCAGCTTGACGGCGGCGTACAGCATGCCCTCCATCTTCATGTCGATGCCGAACTTCAGCTCGCCCAGAACCTTGGCGCGCACATCAAGGCGCATCATCGGCTTGCCAATCATGCGCCAGGTGGAGGGATCGCGCGTCTGCGCATCGAGCACCGGGGCAATCTTGGCGGCGTCCGCGGCGAGCTCGACATAGGGAATCTTCTCGCCGTTGGGGAGGATCACGTGCCCGGATTGGGTGCGGATGTCGGCCACCGCGACGCCCGAACGTTTGGCGGCCGCGGCCTTCAACGTCTCACGCGCCACGGCCCCGGCCGTGCGCAGCTTCTCATAGGTATCAGGGATCGTGCTCGAGCCGCCCGTCATCTGCATGCCGGACTTTCGAAGGCCTTCGAGCGCCGCGGCGCGACCCGCTTCGGCCGCGGGGCTCTGATCCGAGGCGAGAAACGGCGCAAGCTCCTCCTTGAATCCTGTGTTGAAATAGGCGGGACTAGGACCAGCGAAGCGAACTTCGAACTGGCCGGGATCGAGGTCCATCTCCTCGGCAATCATGATCGGCTGCACCGAGCCGACACCCTGACCGATGTCGGCGTGCTGGGCGATGAGCGTAATCTTGTCCGGACTGATCTCGACCCAGGGATTGAAGGTCACGGAGTTCGGGCCGAGGCCGGCAGCCAACGGATTGCCGTCGGCAGCCGCGGCCGGATGCCCGTAGGAGCCGAAAGCGATGCCACCGGCGACGGCGGCGGAGCCGAGCACGAAGGTCCGACGAGAAATGCCCTGTAGCTCGCCCATCTCACTTCTCCGCCATCTTGTGCGCGGCAGCCGCGTGGATCGCGGCGCGAATGCGTGGATAGGTTCCGCAGCGGCAGAGATTGCCGGACATCACCTGGTTGATCTGCTCGTCCGTCGGTTTGGGGATCTTCGAGAGCAGCGAGATCGCCTGCATGATCTGCCCGGTCTGGCAGTAGCCGCATTGCGGGACCTGATGTTCGATCCAGGCCTGCAGGACCGGGTGCTGGTCCTTGTTGCCCAACCCTTCGAGCGTGACGACCGACTTGCCGGCGATCTCGCCGATATGCGACTGGCAGGACCTGACGGCCTTTCCGTCGATGTGGACGGTACAGGCACCGCATTGCGCGACCCCGCAGCCAAATTTGGGACTCGTGATGCCGAGCTCGTCGCGCAACACCCAGAGCAGAGGCATCTCGGGAACGACGTCAACCTGGCGCTTGATCCCGTTCACTGTGAGCTCGATCATGTCGGTATGTCCCTTGGCGGATCTGGTCGGCTCGGCAGCATCGCCTCACGGCGAGGAGCAGTATTTCCGAATCCTGCGGGATCATGCGCAATCCCTGCGGAGTGTATCGGCGCGATCGGCTTTCATGTCGGGCTGGCCGCAGCACAATTCGCGATATTGTCCCGGCGTCAGACTCGCGGCCTTGCGGAACACGCGCGTGAAATTGGCCTGCGATCCGAAGCCGAATTCCAGCGCAATCTCGACCAGGGCCAAACGGTTGCGTGCGAGCTCCTGCCGGGCGGCCTGCACGCGGCGATCGGTGACGTAGCGGTGCGGGGACAGTCCGGTCGCCTCGCGAAACAGCCGGGAAAAATGATAGGGGCTGAGGCAGGCCTGCGCCGCCAGCTCCTCGAGCCTGATGTCGAGGCCAAGTGAGGCCTCGATATAGTCCAGCACGCGCTGCAGCCGTCGTGGGTCGAGCGAGGGCGATTTTTCCGGCGGACGCCAGCGGTCGATCGTATAATGTCCGAGAAGATGAGCCGCGAGCGCGACCTGAATTCCTTCCACGAACAGCGCATCGGTCCGCTGGCGGGGACGATGGAGCAGGTCACGCAGCGGCGAGCAGATGTGGAAGAGCACCTGGTCTGCCAGACCGTGAGCATAGGCGATTTCGACCTTTGCCGGATCGATGTCGAAGTCGGCGAGGGCACTCTGGTCCAGCAGCGCCGGCGGCAGATAGAGATGCAGACACTCCATCCGGTCCGAAAGCTCGAGATGGCTCTCCTGCGTTCCGACGGGCACGAGGTAGCTCATGCCCGGCCGGGCGAGGCTCTTCTGGACTTCGCCATTGCCGGCCCGGCACACCATGCCGCCGCCTGACACGAGCATGACGAGCTCGGTGCAAACGGGAACGGGCGTTTGCTGCCGTCCCGCCTCGAATTTCCGATGTTCGATGCTCAGTGCGGACCAGTTGCTGGTCTCCGCGAGCTTCTCGCTGTTCTGGTATTTCTGATCTCCATGCGTGACGAGCGCCATCATGACCTCCGCTTCTGCTGCGGCGAATTCCGGCCCCGTATCGCGAGCGAGCGATCATTCCATCCGGTGTAGAGTTGCAGCCCCGGTCGCTGCCACGCCGATGGGAATTTTTCACAAGCGACGTGAGCGAAGTCCAGAGGCAGCCCGGTTAAAAGAGGTAAAAGGCAAGTAGCGCAAAGACTTGGTCATGTGCCCGACAGGCTTCGAAAACGGATCTTGCGGACGGATGAGCAAGATGCGTCCGTCATCGCGCAGGAAACGGAAATACCGCAATGCCGGCGCGATCTCATGATGGCTCATCGAACGCAATCTCGCCGTATCGAGGATCGGAGCCTGATATGAAGTCATGTGTCTCGGCACTTGTCGCAATGTCGATCGTGACTGCGCAGGCCGCCACGGCGGTCGCGGCGGAGAGGCCCGTCTCCATCGTCCTTGTCCACGGAGCCTTCGTCGATGGTTCGGGCTGGAAGGACACCTACAACATCCTCTCGGATGCGGGCTATGAGGTGCTCGTCGTCCAGCAGCCGACCATCACGCTCCGCGATGACGTCGCCGAGACCGAGCGCGTGATCGCCAAGGCGCGGCACCCGGTGATCCTCGTCGGGCATTCCTACGGCGGAATGGTCATCACCGAGGCCGGCGACAATCCCAGGGTTCGCAGCCTCGTCTATCTTGCGGCATTCGCTCCCGACGCCGGAGAGTCGGTCAGCACGCTGGCGGAAGCGCCGGCGCCGGCCGGTGAGCACAAAGCGCCGCTGGTCACCGACGGCAATTACCTTCTCGTGGACCGCGATAAATTCCCCACCTCGTTCGCCGCCGACGTCGACGTGGCCACGACGCGCTTCATGGGGGCTGCGCAGCTCCCTTGGGGATTGCAGGCGGTGCAGACCAGGGTCGATCGTGTGGCCTGGAAGACGAAGCCGACCCATTACATGGTGACGAGCGAGGATCACATGATCCCACCGACGGCACAGCGCACCATGGCCCGGCGGGCAGGCGCGAAAATGGCGGAGCTGAAGAGCAGCCACGCCGTGATGTTGTCGCATCCGCGCGAGGTCGCGGCCTTCATAAGAAGCGCGGACCCGTCCGCGGCCGACTGAGATTTGTCGCGCCGCGCACGAATGGCTTCTCCCGCCACTCACAAAGGATATGCGCAATGGCCCTCAGGGATGTTCTGCCGGGCAAGCTCGGCTTCGGCGCGGCGCCGCTCGGCAACATGTTCCGCGATATCCCGGAGCAGGAAGCGCTCGCGACGGTGAACGCGGCCTGGGACGACGGCATCCGCTATTTCGACACTGCGCCGTTCTATGGCGCAGGCCTCGCCGAGATCCGGATGGGTGCCGCGCTCGCCGCTCGGCCGCGTGGCGACTATGCGATCAGCACCAAGGTCGGCCGCCTGATCCTCGACGAAACCGAGGACGCCGGTGCCCGCGCTCTCGGCGAAAAGGCCGGCGTCTTCAAACATGGACGCCCGAACAGAATCGTGAACGACTATTCCGGCGATGCCACGCTGCGCTCGATCGAGGACAGCTTGAAGCGGCTGGGCACCGACCATGTCGATATCGTCTTCGTGCATGACGTCGCGCAGGATTTCTACGGCGACGAATGGCTGGCGGTGTTCGAAAGCGCGCGCAAGGGTGCGTTCAGGACGCTTGACCGGTTGCGCGACGAGGGCGTGATCAAGGCCTGGGGGCTCGGCGTCAACCGGGTCGAACCGATCGAGCTGCTGCTCGCGCTGGAAGATCCACGCCCCGACGGCTTCCTGCTCGCGGGCCGCTACACGCTTCTCGACCATGCCCGCGCGCTGCAGCGGGTGATGCCGACGGTTGCGGAACATGAACTCGCGATCATCGTCGGCGGCCCCTACAGTTCGGGCGCGCTCGTCGGCGGGCCGAATTTCGAATATGCGCCGGCGCCTCCACAGATTCTCGGAAAGGTCGCGCGGATCAAGGCAATCGCCGATCGCTACGGGATCAGCATGAAGGCGGCCGGCTTGCAGTTCGCGCTGGCAAATCCAGTCGTCGCTGCCGTCATTCCAGGTGCGAGCCGTCCGAGCCGCATCGCTGAAGATCGCGCCGCCGTCGAGGAGGCCATCCCCGCCGATTTCTGGCGCGAGCTCCGCTCGGCGGGGCTCGTCAACCCCGCAGCTCCGCTTCCGGCGGCCGATTGAGCCGCTTGCGGGCGCGGCAGGTTCATCGGGTCGAGCGAGGCCTCGACCGAAGGATGACACACGCCAAGTCAACCAGCGACCAAGGAGAAAGACATGACAGATCAAGCACACAACGCCGCCGGCATGGGCCGCCGCACCATGCTTCGGACTGCCGGAGCAGCCGTCGTCACGGGCCTCGTGGTCGGCGGTACGGCGACGGATGCGGCTGCAGCGACAGGAGGCGCCGACAGCATGTCCTCAGCCGAGCGCAACGAAGCGCCGCTTGGCGCGCGGCTCCAGGGCGTCCAGCACTTCGGGCTGACGGTCCAGAACATGGAGCGGGCCTACGAGTTCTACACGGGCGTGCTGGGCGGCACAGAGGTTTTCCGTCATGGCGACTTCCAGGGCGACGGGGTGCAGAACACGCTGCTGGCCGACCAGGAAATCGAGGCGAATGCGCGCGGGGTCAATCCACGGACGATCGGCGTCCCGGACTTGCGCAGCGGAGCTCAGAGGCTCGACGTCCGCTTCATCCAGTTCGACAACATGGTGCTCGAGCTGCTGCAGTATCGCGAGGCCGACCAGCCCATGGGCAGCTCGAAGAGCTTTGCCGAACCGGTGGAGCACATGAGCCCCGCCTTTCCGCGCATGATGCACATCTGCTTCTACGTTCGCGACGACGTCGACTTCAACAAGTTCATCGCCGATCTCGAAGCCGAATCCGCGCGCCGCGGCATGACGCAGGTGAGGGCGAACCGCACGGTCCGGGTCATGACCGAGGCTGCACGCAAAGCCGCGCCTCAGAGCGCCAACACCAACCGAGTGACCGAGGAGCCCTCGAACGGCTGGGAGCTGATCTATTGCAAGGGTCCCGAAGGCGAGCAGCTCGAGTTCGTCAAGGCACTCGGCCCCGTCAAGAAGCGTTTCAGCGAGGCCCTGGCGAAACGGCAGCAGACAGTCACACGCTGATCCGCAAGTCCCCGGGCGACGGGCCGCGGGATCTGTGCCGACAGCCTGCTCGTCCAGTGAAGCGTTCACGACCACAATGGGAAGGAATTCATCATGCCAATCCTCGTCCGTCAGTCGCCGGCTGTCCTGCTTCTCGCGGTCTCGCTATCCATGGCGGCATCCTCGGCCGTCGCTCAGGAAGTGCCGCGCGTGCACTACCAGGAGATTCCGGAAGGCGCCTATTCGGTTGTGGCGCAGGTGCGAGCAAGGCCCGGGAAGGAAGATGCGCTGCGCGCAGCCACCCTGCCGCTGATTGCCAAGGTCCGCAGCGATCCCAAGAACCTGGTCTATTTTCTCCAGGAGGATCGCGCCAGGCCCGGCCACTTCATCTTCTACGAGGTCTTCGCGAGCCAGGCGGATTTCGACGCGCATAACGCCACTGCTTACGTCCAGGAATGGTTCGCCAAGCTTCCGGATCTTGCCGAGGGCGGCGTCGAGGTGATGCGGATGGTGATCCTCGACGTGCCCAGGAAATGATCGGAGTTCCGCGGACGCGGTGTCCTCGCGAAACATCCTGCGGCGAAATGCCCGCCGCAATCGTGCTAATTCAAAAGGGCGCTATTCAACACTTTCGCAGTGCATGATAATTGCAGGCGATCTCTTCGATCGACTGGCAATGGTCAATGCGGGCTGTCACCGAGACACTGCAGCGAGGCGCAGGCCGACAGGAACTCACATTCTCGTTCGGGCCATTTCGGCTGATTCCCCGCCGCCAGCTGCTCCTGCTCGACGGGCGCCCCGTCAAACTGGGCGGGCGCGCTTTCGAGCTCCTGCAGCTGCTGGTGCAGCGTGGCGGCGAACTCGTCAGCAAGGATGAGCTGATGGCGGCCGCCTGGCCGGGCACCTTCCTCCACGACAGCAATCTCAAGGTCAACATGTGGAGCTTGCGTCGCTCGCTGGGTGATACCCAGATCGAGCCGGTCTACATCGCGACCGTTGCGCGGCGTGGCTACAAGTTCATTGCGCAGGTGCAAACCAGCATTGGCGAGATCGAGGACGATCCGGCACTCGCGCGGCCGGTCACCTTTTCCGGGCCGCCTCTGTTGCGGGGGATCGTCGGTCGCGAAGCCGACATCGCCGACATCGCCGATGTGTTGACCAATACGAGGCACGTCACGCTGGCCGGCCCGGGCGGGGTCGGCAAGACCACGGTCGCCGCTGCGGCAGCACGGCTCTTCGCGCCACAATGCCGGGACGGCGCCTGCTTCGTCGATCTCGCCACGATCTCCGACCCGACGCTGTTCGGCGCGGCGCTGGTCACAGCACTGGGCATCAGGGGCAATCCGGACAACAGCCTGGCCGCGGTCCTCGACTATCTGCGACCGCGGCAGATGCTGCTCATTCTCGACAATTGCGAGCACGTGCTGCCGGCTGCCACGATCTTTGCCGGCAGGTTCCTGGCGGACACCTCGCCGTCCAGGCTGCTGGCCACGAGCCGCGAACCGCTTGGGACGGCTACCGAACACGTCGTGCGGCTTGGTTCGCTGCCCTCACCGAGGTCCGGTCTCGACTTGACGGTCGATCACGCTGTCAGGTTTCCGGCGGTCCAGCTGTTCGTCCGCCGTGCCGCCGAATGGTCGGACTACCAGTTCATCGATGGCGATTGCGAGGCTGTCGCCTCGATCTGCCATTCGCTCGACGGTCTTCCGCTGGCGATCGAATTGGCGGCGGCCCAGATCGGCGCATTCAATCCTCGCGAATTGGTGACGCTGCTTGATCAGAATCTGGGTTTTCGCGCCTCCGGCACCGAGGGCGCACCGCCACGTCACGAAACCCTCATGGCGACGATCGATTGGAGCTTCAGGCTGTTGTCGCAAAAGGAAGCCGTGCTGTTCGGCTTGCTGTCGGTGTTCAGCGACGCGTTCGAGGTCGAGGACGCGGCTTTCGTGGCGGAGGCCGCCGGGCTCACTCCGGTCGACGTCGTCACCGGCCTCGGCAGTCTCGTCGCCAAATCGCTTGTAAGCGCGCAGACGAGGGGACCGGGCCTTCGCTATCGACTGCTCGACAGCACACGGCGCTACGCGGCCGAGCGGCGGCAGGCCGATCCCGCCTGCGGCCATGCCCTGCACCGTCACGCGCTGCGCGTCCTCGCGCTGTTCGAACAGTCCGAGGAGGAATGGAATTGGCGCGAGCCGGCCGATTGGACGCAGCGCTACCTTGGCCGTATCGCGGATTTGAGGGCTGCTCTGTCATGGGCGTTCGGCGAGGCGGGAGACCCTGTTCTCGGGCTGAGGCTCACGGTCGCGGCGATCACCCTGTGGTCGGAAACCTCCATCCTGTCGGAAGCGCAAGCGCGGTTGGAGCAGGCGCTCGCATTGGCCAAGATCGTCGAATGCGACGATCTGTCGAAGGCGAAGCTCGCCTGCGCCCTCGGATGGAGCCTGTTTTACGCACGCAAGATGTCGAACGAGAACGAGGTGGCCTGGCTCGATGCGATCGCCTTTGCAAGGCGCTCGGGCAACGTCGAGTATCAGCAACGCGCGCTGGTGGGGTTTGCCTTTTACCTGCTGCAGATTGGCCAGGTCCCGCGCGCCATCACCCATCTCGAGGAGGCCACGGGGCTCGCCGAGCGGGACCGCGACCTGACGGCAACGTCCGAAGCCGACCGGGCATTGGCCTGGGCCCGCGCGTTTGCCGGCGAATTGAGCAAGAGCCGCCCGGTTCTCGATCGCCTCGCGGCGACCTATTCGCTCGCCGCCGGACGTTCGCGCAAGGATGCGAACGAGGTCTATCGGTTCATCACTGTCCGCTTCAATTTGCCCTTCGTTGCGTGGATGCAAGGGCAGCCCGACTACGCGGCGCGGCTCGCCCGCGACGCCGTCGACGCAGCGGATCGCAGCGGTCATTGGGTATCCCAGTCGAATGCGCTCGGGCTCGCCGCGCTCCCTGTCTCGCTCGAGACCGGAAACCTGACCGCGCTCGAGACCTATACGGAGCGGCTGCGGCGCAATCTGGAACGGGAGCGCATCTCGCGCTGGGTTCCGGTCGAGCGCTATTTCTCCGCCTGCCTTCGCGATCTGCACGGCGATCAGCAGGCGGTGGAGGATATTCGAGGCGCGATCGACGAGTTGATCGAATGCCGCTTTCTGATGCGGATCGGCAGTTATTTGGCGGTCCTGGCGCGCGCCCATCTGCGGCAGGGGCGAATCGCGGAGGCGCGCGCGGCCATCACGCGGGCGATCGACCATCAGGAATGTCAGGGCGAGCGCTGGTGCCGCTCGGAACTTCAGCGGGTCGAGGCATCGATTCTTCTGCACGAAGGGGAGCCGCTGCGCGCCGAAAAGCGGCTGCAGCAGGCGCTCGCCGAAGCGCGCGCCATCGGGGCGGTGACCTTCGCGTTGCGGATCGCCACCGATCTTGCCGCGCACTGGATCGCGACGGGCCGCAGGCCGAAAGCCGTCCGATTGCTCGCTCCCCTTTACGGCGAATTCACCGAGGGCTTTGAAACGCAGGATCTGATGGCCGCCTCGCGCCTGCTGCAGCGCGTGCGGGCCAGCGCCTAGCCGTCGCGGTTGACGCCAAGAGCCAGCACCGCGGGGCAGCCCAGCGTTTCCGTCAACGCTGATCTCGACGACGTCCGGATTGGATCGGTATAGTACCACCCCGATTGCAGGCCGACGCCGGAACAAGGATCAGATGATGGACGATACGATTGGCTTCCCCGATCCCGGTCTCGACCTGTCGGATGGCTTCAAGCCGCACACATCGCATTGGGGCGTGTTTTCCGCGCGTCAGGGCGCGGCCGGGCTGGAGGTCAGGGCCTATGCGGGCGACCCCGATCCGAACGGCATCATCGACAATTTCCCCGGTGCGCTCCGCCATCAGGCGCGCATTTCGCAGCCGGCGATCCGCCGCGGCTGGCTCGAGCGCGGGCCGGGCCCCGACGATCGTCGCGGCCGTGACGAATTCGTCTCCGTGAGCTGGGAGAAGGCGCTTGACCTCCTCGGCGACGAGCTGTCGCGCATCCGCGATACGCGCGGGCCGGGCGCGGTGTTCGGTGGTTCCTATGGCTGGTCGAGCGCCGGCCGCTTTCATCACGCCCAGAGCCAGGTGCATCGCTTCCTCAACATCGCGATGGGCGGCTATGTGCGCTCGGTCAACACCTATTCCTCCGGCGCGTCCTCGGTGCTGCTGCCGCAGATTCTGGCGGGTTACGAAGACATCACCAAGCGCAACGTCACCTGGGAGCAGATCGCCGAGACCACCGACATCGTGCTGGCCTTCGGCGGCATGGCGCTGAAGAACTCCATGGTGGCCGGCGGCTCCATCAGCAAGCACGTCGAGCGCGGCGCGATGGCTGCTGCAAGCCGGCGTGGCTGCGAATTCATCCTGGTCAGCCCGCTGCGTGACGATCTGCCGGTCGAAGCCGGTGCCGAATGGATGAGCTGCGTGCCCGGTACCGATACCGCGCTGATGCTCGGTATCGTCCACACGCTGGTCAGCGAAGGTCTGCATGACCAGGCCTTCCTCGACCGCTACACCGAGGGATGGCCGGTCTTCCTGCGCTATCTCACTGGCGAGAGCGACGGGCAGGCCAAGCATGCCGAATGGGCCGCCGCGATCTCAGGCGTCGAGGCGGAGACGATCCGCAAGCTGGCGCGCCGGCTCGCCGGAAAGCGCGCGCTGATCACCGTCTCTCATTCGCTGCAGCGCGCCGAGCATGGCGAGCAGCCGGTGTGGATGGGCATGGTGCTGGCGGCAGCCCTCGGCCAGATCGGCCTTCCCGGCGGCGGCTATGCCTATTCGCTCGGGGCCATCGGCTATTACGGTCGCCGCGTCAACGATGTGCCGGGGCCGACGCTGGGGCAGGGCCGCAACGGCGTCGCCGATTTCATTCCGGTGGCGCGCATCGCCGACATGCTGCTCAAGCCGGGCAGCACCTATCGCTACAATGGCGAGACGCGGACCTATCCGGACATCCGCATGGTCTACTGGGCCGGCGGCAATCCCTTCCATCATCACCAGGACATCAACCGCCTGCGCAAGGCCTTTGCGCAGCTCGATACGTTCGTCGTGCACGAGCTCGCCTGGACCGCCACCGCCCGGCATGCCGACATCGTGCTGCCGTCGACGATGACGCTCGAGCGCGAGGACATCGGCTATTCCACCAACGATCCCTTGATGGTCGCCATGCACCAGATCGCCGAGCCGTTCGGCCTTGCGCGTGACGATTACGATATCTTCGCCGATCTCGCCGACCGTTTGGGGGCCCGCGAACCCTTCACCGAGGGACGCACGTCGCGGCAATGGCTGGAGCATCTCTACGAGCCGACCCGCGCCTCGCTCGCCAAGCGTGGCCTGGAAGCCCCTTACTTCGACGAGTTCTGGGCGCGCGGCAGCCTGGTCGTGCCGCAGCAGCCCGATGACGGCGGCCGGCTGCGCCGCTTTCGTGAGGATCCCGTCAATCACGCGCTGCCGACGCCGAGCGGGCGCATCGAGATATTTTCGGCCAAGATCGCCGGGCACAACGATGCGGATTGTCCGGGACATCCGGTCTGGCTCGACAAGACTGACATGCCCAAGCCGGGGGCGCCGTGCTTCCTCGTCGCCAACCAGCCGGTGACGCGCCTGCACAGCCAGCTCGATTTCGGCGGACACTCGCTTGCCGCAAAGCATCGCGGGCGTGAGGTCGCGCGGATGAACCCGCGCGATGCCGATGCGCGCGGCATCAAGGACGGCGACATCATCCGCCTGTTCAACGATCGCGGTGCGTGCCTCGCCGCGGTCCACGTCACTGACGGCATCGCGCCCGGCGTGGTGCAGCTTCCGACCGGCGCCTGGTACGATCCGATGGACCCCGAAGACGAGGCGCCGCTCTGCGTTCACGGCAATCCGAACGTGCTCACCCGCGACATCGGGACCTCGTCGTTCGCGCAAGGCTGCACGGGGCAGCTGACGGTGGTCGAGGTGGAGAAGTTCACCGGCAATCTGCCGCCGATCCGCGCATTCGATCCGGTGTAGCGAGCGGCAGTATTGCGCTCTCGTGCCCCGCACGCAGCGCTTCCGCGCTGCAGCTTGTCCGGGACATGAGAGTCCGCATCCATATGCGAGTAGCATGCGCTCACGACAGAAAAAGGGGCCGCTCCTGTGTGGGATCAGGGCGGCCCCGAGAGGCTCGCTGGCCCGGGAGGACGAGGGCGCGAGCCGGCCGTGTGGTTACGCCGCGGCGCTGGCGATCCAGCCGATCTGCGGGGAAAGACGCCGCCGCGGCGGCGCTTCGACCTCGAGCCGCTCGCCCCTGCTGGCGAGACGCCAGCGTGCCGGTGATTCGCCGCTGATGCGCTTGAACACGGTCGAGAAATGCGCCTGTGTGCTGAAGCCCACGGCAAGCGCGATCTCCGCCAATGGCCGCTCGGTGGTTGCAAGCAGCGTCTTCGCCTGCTCGGTCCGGTGATTGAGCAGATATTCGCGCGGACGGTAACCGGTCGCGGCGCGGAATTGTGCCGCGAAATGCATCCGGGACAGGCCGGCGACATTGGCGAGCTCGGACAGGCTGATGCAGCGGTGGAAATGATCGGCGATATATTGCTCGACACGCCGCAGCCGCCATTTCGGCAAGGCATTGACCCTGACGCGCGGCAGCTCCATCCGGGTGAGATGCATCGCCAGGGTCTGGCCGATGCACTGCGTGAAATGCCGGTCTCTGGCATCATTCTGCTCGATCAGCGCCTTGGCAAGCTCGGCGGCGAGCGGATCGCGGAGCAGCACGAGGTCATTGAGCCCGTCAGCCGCAACGACATGGGCCGGAAGATGATCCGTGGAGATGTGGACGTGCAGGAAGGCGCATGGCGACTGGAACTGCGCGCCGAGAGATTTCGACGGAGCGGTGACATAGAGCGTCCCTGCAGGCATGGTGCCGTCGAAAATGACCTGGCGGTCCCGTGTCAGCTTCGCGCGCGTGGTCTTCAGGGCGATGCCGATGAAATAGCGATCGTCCGGCGTCGTCGTTTCGTGCGACGAGCTGCTCCGCGAGTCCTCCCATCGCGAGATCGTGATGTCCTCGGTCGCGCCGTCCGGAGTGCGATCGATCTGACGCCATTGGCTCTCCCGGGCGATCACCTGCGTCGGGCGAAGAACCTCGTGATCCCGCGAGCCGGCCGGAAAATCGATCCAGGCATGCGCCGCGTGCAAATTGTTCGACATCGCTCGTCCTCTCCTGGCTTTGCCGCTGTTTGCAACGATCGGCAAACGCGCAAACCCAATGCTTTCCATGCTCGGAGGATAGGCGTGAGCTGGCCAGGACGCCCGTTAGTGGTGATTAGGATCTGTTAGATTCTGTGCGTGTGCATCGGGTGCGACAGCCCGCCGCAGACGTTTGATTAAGTCCAATTTGTCGGAGATTTGCCGAGCTGCCTCTGTTTGAGGGGACCTCAAGGAGCATCGCGTGGCGATCGACGTGCCGGTGTGAGATCCACACAGGGCCTTCGCTGGACCTCGCGTCGGTGCCGGGTATAGTCCCTGCGCGTTTCGAGGAAGCCGCCGTCAAGATGAGCAAGATGTGACCGACCTCTCGGCAGGACATGGCCCCCGCAGCGGCGGCGCCGGAACGATCCTAGATTTCGATGCCGTCACGTTCGGGCCGTTCTCGCTGCGGTCGCGGCTGCTGGAGAAGGACGGCGTGCCGGTCAAGCTCGGTAGCCGCGCGACGGATATTTTGCGCCTGCTCGTCAGCCGAGCCGGCGAGGTGGTGCCAAAGAGCGAGATTCTCAACTACGCGTGGTCCGGCCTCTCGGTCGAGGAGATCTCCTTGCGGGTTCATGTCGCGGAGCTGCGCAAGGCGCTTGGCGACGGCAAGGACGGTGCCCGCTACATCACCAACATCCCGAGCCGGGGCTATTGCTTCGTCGCGCCGGTGCAGCGTGGCACACGCGCAGAGCCGCCTGCATTCACGTCGCGGCCGGCCGAAAAGGTGACGCCGTCACCGTCTCTGCCGCATCGCCTGGACCGGATGGTCGGGCGGGACGAACTCGTGGCCGAGTTGGCGCCGCGCCTGCTCCGCGACCGCTTCGTCACGCTGCGAGGGCCAGGCGGCATCGGCAAGACCACCATTGCGGTCGCGCTCGCGCATGACCTGCACGACAGGTTCGACGGCAACGTCCATTTCCTCGAATTCGGTCCGCTGAAGGATGCCGCGCTGGTGGCGAGCACGGTTGCCGCCGCGCTGGGCCTCGTCGTGCATCACAAGGATCCGAGTAGCAGCATCGTCAATTTCCTGCGCGGGCGGCGGCTGCTTCTCGTTCTAGACAGCTGCGAGCACGTCATCGACGCGGTCGCGCGTCTCGCAGAAGACATCCATCGCGAGGCGCCCGGCGTTGCCATCCTCGCCACCAGCCGCGAGCAGCTGTCGGTGGCGGGCGAGCAGATTTTCGAGCTTGCTCCGCTGCCCGGCCCGCCGCAAGGCACGCGCCTCAGCGCCGGCGAGGTGCTGGGTTATCCCGCCGCGCGTCTGTTCGTCGATCGCGCCAGTGCGGCGGGGCATCGCGACGACCTCACGGACGAGGATGCCGAAGTCCTGGTGCAGATCTGCGGCAAGCTCGATGGCATCGCGCTCGCGATCGAACTTGCCGCCGCGCGCGTCGGTCTCTACGGGCTGCGCGAGATGGCGGCGCTGCTCGACAGCCGCCTGCAGCTCGAATGGCGCGGGCGGCGAACGGCACCGCCGCGGCAGCAGACGCTCGGTGCCACGCTCGACTGGAGTTTCGGCCTGATCGGCGAGAAAGAGCGCATCGTGTTCCAGCGGCTCGCCGTCTTCGCGGGTCACTTCACCCTGAGGGGCGCGATAGCGGTGGCGACCGAGCAGGCGACGCCGGAAGATCGTGTCATCGAGGCGCTGGAGCAGCTCGTGGCCAAGTCGCTGGTGTCCTCGCAGCCGGACGGCGCATCGCGGCGCTATCGCCTGCTGGATGCCACGCGTGCCTATGCCATGCAGAAGCTGGCGGATGGCGGTGAGGCGAACGTCATCGCGCGCCGTCACGCTTGCTATGTTCAACGCACCCTCGAAGCCGGCCTGGCGGCGCAGGGCGGCAGCGGCCAGCTGTCCCGCTCGCAGGAACGGGTGGGCCTGCTTGCCGATGCCCGCGCGGCGCTGGCATGGAGCTACGCCCATGACGAAGGCGCCGATTTGCGCGTGCCGCTTGCCGGCAGTTGCACGGGTCTGTTCGTCGAGCTCAATTTGCTGAACGAGGCGCGCATCTGGTCCGATCGCGCGCTCGCGATGCTCGACGACGCCGATCGTGGCGGCCGATGGGAGCTCGAGCTCCAGTCGACGCTCGGCCACGCCTTCATGTTCACCGAGCGCAACAGCGAGCAGGCGGAAGCGGCGCTCAGGCGCGGGCTGGAGATCGCGCAGGCGCTCGGCGATCACGCCAACACGTTCAGGCTGCTGTCGCGGTTGAACATGTTCTACCGCCGGACCGGCGGCTACCGGCATCTGGTGCCGACAGCGCGTCACGCCGAGCGGATCGCGCGCCTGATCGGCGATACCGCGGGCATTGCCGGCAGCAAGGCGCTTCTCGGCGTGTCCTATCACCTCGCCGGCGACCAGGCCGAGGCGCAAGCTCATCTCGACGAGGGCATGCGCGATGACGCCGCACTGCGGGGCACGCAACCCGGACATTTCGCCTATTCGCGTACGCCGCAGATTCCGCTTGCGCGCGTGTTGTGGCTGCGCGGCTATCCCGATCGCGCGCTCGAATGCGTCCTGCCGCTCGTCGGCGCGTCGGCGCCGCGCGACGTGGTCATGCATTGTATCGCGCTGTGCTGGTCCGCCTCGGTGTTCGGCTGGGTCGGCGACTGGTCCGCCGTCGAGACCATGAGCGCTCGTCTGGCCGCGCATGCGGGCATGCACGGGCTCGTCCCCTACGAAGCCGTTGCGACCGGCTTTCGGGCGCAGACCATGATCGCCCACGGCGAGACGATTGGCGGCATCGACCTGTTGCGCAGCGCGCTTCCGCGTCTGCACGCCGATCGCTATGAGCTCTATATGTCGGCGTTCGCCGCGGATCTGTCTTCCGGGCTGGTCTCGTTGGGGCGTTTGGCGGAAGGCGCTCAGGTCCTGCACGAAACCATCGACCGCGTCGATCAGGAAGGGGGCGCCTTCGACATGCCGGAGCTGCTCCGTCTGCGCGGAGAGCTCGAGGCGCAGAGCGGAAACCTCGACGCGGCCGAGGCAAGCCTTGTCGCATCGGCAGAGCTCGCCGAGCAACAGGGCGCGTTGTCCTGGCGGCTGCGCACCGGGATGTCGCTGGCGCGGCTGCGCGAGCGACAGGGTGCGCAAGATCCGCGCGAACAGCTCGCCAGGACCTATGCGCGGTTCACCGAGGGGTTCGAGACCGCCGATCTCAAGGCCGCACGGCTCATGCTGAATCCGCCCTCCGGCTGACCCAGCCGAGGAGCTTATCCGGACAGCCATGCCGGACCGAACTGGATCAGCACGAGCAGGACGACGACGAGCAAGGCGAGGGTCGCAAGCAGCCGGTGCATCCCTGGTCGCTCCCTTGGTGCGGGTTTCGCCATTGTGATGCTAGCTCGCGGCGGCCACGTCCAGGATCGCGTCGGCAAAGGCCTTTGGCGCCTCCTGCGGCAGATTGTGCCCGATGCCGCCCTTGATGGTCCGGTGCGAATAGCGCCCCGAGAATTTTGCGGCGTAGGCGGACGGCTCCGGATGCGGCGCGCCGTTGGCGTCACCTTCCATGGTGATGGTGGGCACGGTGATCACGGGGGCTCGCGCCAGCCGCGCCTCGTCGTCGTCGTATTTCGCTTCGCCCTCGGCGAGGCCGAGGCGCCAGCGATAATTGTGGATCACGATCGCGACGTGGTCCGGATTGTCGAAGGCCGCGGCACTGCGCTCGAAGGTGGCATCGTCGAAATGCCATTGCGGCGAGGCGAGCTGCCAGATCAGCCGCGAGAAATCCCGCCGGTACTTGTCATAGCCTTCGCGGCCGCGCTCGGTCGCGAAATAGAACTGGTACCACCATTGCAGCTCCGCCTTCGGCGGCAGCGGCATCTTGCCGGCCTGCTGGCTGCCGATCAGATAGCCGCTCACCGAGACCATCGCCTTGACGCGCTCCGGCCAGAGGGCCGCGACGATGTTGGCGGTGCGCGCGCCCCAATCGAAGCCGGCGAGCGTGGCCTTCTCGATCCTGAGCGCGTCCATCAGCGCGATGACGTCGGTTGCGATCGCCGCCGGCTGACCGTTCCGCATCGTCGCGTCGGAGAGCAGGCGCGTGCTGCCATAGCCGCGCAGATAGGGGATGATCACGCGATGGCCGGCCGCAGCGAGCAGCGGTGCGACGTCGACGAAGCTGTAGATGTCGTAGGGCCAGCCGTGCAGCAGGATCACGGGCGGACCGTCCGCGGGTCCCGCTTCGGCATAGCCGACGTTGAGGAGGCCCGCCTCGATCTGCTTCAGGGACGCGAACGTCGTGTTGGCTCCCGGCTTGATGGGGACGGCGGACTTCGCCGGCCTGGCCGTCTCCGCCGAGGCGGTCGCGCTCAGCGAAAGCTGGGCCGCTGCGAACGTCATGGCCGCGCTTCCGAAAAAGCGGCGGCGTTCATGGTTGATGTTGTCGGACATGTGTTGCTCCTGTCGTCGTTGCATGGTGTGAGGCGCAGCGATCCGCCACGCGGGTTGCTGTTCAGCCCTTGTGTCCGTCCAGTCGTCCAAGGAAATCGCGAACGCGCGCGGCGATGTCGTCGGTAGCTTCATCCAGCGCGAAATGGCCCGCGTCCAGGATGTGAACCTCCGCATCCGGAACGTCGTCGCGATAGGCCGACGCGCCGGCAACCGTGAAGGACGGATCGTATTTGCCCCAGACCACCAGTGTCGGCGGCCGGGTCTTGCGCAACCACTCCTGCCATTTCGGATAGGAGGCGACGTTGGTCCGGTAATCCAGGAACAGTGTGGTCTGGATCTCGGCCTGGCCCGGACGGGTCAGGAACGCGTATTCGTCGGTCCAGCCATCGGGGTCGTAACGTTCGGGGTGCGGGCTGGAGCCGAGATGCCGCTGCCGCGTCGCCGCCAGCGAGGTGAAATTGGCCTTGAGCGCCTCGAGCTCGTGTGCCGGATCGGCCCAATATCTGCGACGCGCCTCCCAGAGCGGGCTCAAGCCCTGCTCGTGCGACACGGCGTTCTGGATGATGATCCCGCGGACGCGTTCGGGATGCGCCAGCGCCATGCGGAAACCGACCGGGCCGCCATAGTCCTGCATGAACAGGACGTAGTTGCCGAGACCGAGCTTCGTCGTGAGCTCGCCGATCACGTCGGCGATGTTGTCGAACGTATAGGTGAAATCGGACGGCGGCGGCGCGCTGCTGTGGCCGAAGCCGGGATAGTCCGGTGCGATCACGTGATATTTGTCGGCGAGCCGCGGCAGCAAGGGCTCCCACATCCGCGACGAGGACGGAAAGCCATGCAGCAGCAGCACGGTCGGCGCGTCGGGGGGCCCAGCTTCGCGGTAAAATATCTTGAGGTCACGAATATCGACGCTGTGATAGCTGATCGAGCGCCGGCTCGATCGCAATTCCTGCGCCGAGGCCTGTACGACGGCGCAGGCCATTGCGGCGGAGAGGGCGATTGCGGCGGTTATGCTCATGTCATTGCTCTTGCGCATAGCGTGAGGATTTGCGGAAAGTGCTGCGGCGCATTCCACGCGTGGCTGCGTCGCCTGGGTCTCGTTCGAGCACGTCGTCCGTTGCTCGCAAACCCAATCTGCGCTCAACGCGGGCTGTTGGCTCGTTATGTATTGTTAGACGTTGAGAGAGCGGCGATACCAGGCGTGTCGCCGCTATTCGAAAACGGCGTCGAAGATCTCGACGTCCATCAGCACAGGCTTGGCAATCACAGTTCCGTCCGGCCGCACTGTCTGCGCGCGCCGAAGTGTCGGCACCACGATGCCGCCGAAGCTGTCATGCGCCCAGGAGGCGTGGGCGACCTTCATCCCGAAGAGATCGTGATCCGCGCGCCGCTGCAGGGCGCTCTCGTCGAAATAGAAGATCTGCTCGGGCGCGAGCGTCATCAGGTGAGCCGGGAAGCGTGCGCGCAGCCGCCGCCAGGTTTCGGCATTCTCCTGCCAGGGCGACAGCTCCTCGATCACGACATCGGGGTGGGCAAGCAGGAATGGAATGGTCAGATAACTCCAGATCGCGACGCCGCAGAAGAAGACGAGATGCAGCTCATCGGCAAGCGCCGGCGGATCGACCTCGGGAAATGCGAGGCTGGGGTTGCGCCAGGACCGCAGGACCTCACCATCCAGGCTCTCGATCGTGATTGCGTCCGGTTGAAAGGCGCCGGAGTGCTCCCCTCCGGTGATGCCGGTGAACCGCACCGATTGCGTCCGGGTCGAGCCTTCCGCGGTCACATCCTTGAATTCCCGGGCATGGCCCGCGCTGGAGAACAGCGTCCCGCCAACGGAAAGGTGGAGCGTGAACCGGTTCAAGCTGTTCCAGCGGGCCATTCCGCCGCTGGCATCGATTACATCGTCAAGAAGCGCCATGTCCCGCCACATCC
The DNA here is from genome assembly GCF_036247965.1 of Bradyrhizobium sp. TM233. NCBI lineage: Bacteria > Pseudomonadati > Pseudomonadota > Alphaproteobacteria > Hyphomicrobiales > Nitrobacteraceae > Bradyrhizobium > Bradyrhizobium sp. TM233. The sequence continues at coordinate 89,560 of NZ_BTIG01000011.1, forward strand.
ACCGTGCAGTGTCTCCACCATGGCGGGGCGCATGCGGCTTGGCGTGTTAGAAGTTGTTAGGAGTTGCGAGCGGGCAGCATGGCAGTATCTCGTTGAAGATACTCTCAATTCAGGGTGCCCAGCAGCTCCCTGGCAGCGATCAGATCGCGGGTCTGGAGGCCCTCCTGGTAGCGCGTAACGAGGGGGGTGAGCAAAGCGCGGGCGTCAGCGGCCTTGCCGGCCTGCTCCCAGATGCGGCCGAGGCTGATCGCCCCGCGAAGCTCCCAGCCGACCGCGGATTGACGCCGGGACAGATCGAGCGATTTGCGCAAGGTGCTCTCCGCCTCCGCGGCGTTGCCCGACCCGGCGAGGATATCACCCTTGATCCTGAGCATCTCGGGCATGTCGAAGGATTCGCCATGATCGGGAATCTGGGCGATCGCCTCGTTGATCGTCTGCAAGGCCTCGTCGGGCTGGTTCTGGGAGGCGAGACCCTCCGCGAGCGCCGTCGCGAACACCGTCGTCATGATGCGGTGTCGTGTGGCGTACAACGTGGCCTGACTGCGGCGAAGGTGCTCGATGCCCGCTGCGACGTCGCCGCGGCGCAGCAGCAGCTCGCCCTTTTGGCCGATCCCGACCGCGTGATAGGGGCCGAGGAAGTGCCGTGCGGAATGATCGATCAGCCGCTCGATCAAGGTTTCGGCACTGGCCCAGTCGCCGACCCAGAGGAACACATAGATCGTCCAGATCAGGGAGATGCCGAGGGTGAGCGGCTGCTCGAGCAGCTCGGCCTCGCGAACGGTGCATCTGGCCACCTCGACCGCTCGCTCGGGCCGGCCCGTGAGCCAGAGCCCGCGCGCCAGCGCAACCAGCGCCACGATGCGATCGTCATAGCCGAGATGCCCGATATTCAGCCGTTGCGAGCCGGGATTGTGCACCATCGCGCTCTCGCAGAATCGAACCGCCTTGTCCTGGTTGCCGATCAGATGATGCGCGACACCGAGCATCCAATCCACGTTCAGCGTGGCGGCGGAATCGTTCAGTTTGCGCGCAACGGCCTCGCCCTGCTCGCCGGTCCCGAGCGCACCGTGGAAATCTCCGACCCTGGTCAGGTAGATGTGCAATCCGCGCAGCAGCCAGAGCTGCCAGTGCAGGTCATCGAGCTGCCGGGCAAGCTCGAGACTGCGGGTGAAGGCCGACCGGACCGCTTCCGTATTGCCTTGCGTGAACATCACGGAGACGCCGAGCGCGGCCTGCAGGGTCATCTCCTGACGGCTGTCCACGGCACGCGTGTCGAGGGACGCCAGCGCCTGCTGGGTCCATCGGTAGCATTCCGTCAGCAATGTCAGTTCGAGGAAGAACTGCGCCGCCGAGGCCGCCAGATCCACCCCCATCGTCCGGTCGCCGCCGTCCGAAAAGCTGAAGGTCAGCGCGGCCCTGACATTGGGCAAATGGTCGGCATAGGGAAGGAAGCCGCCCGCGCTCTGCATGCCCGAGGATTTGACGGCAATGTCGCGCAGGAAATCGCGGAAATATTCGGCGTGGGCGCGCGCGACGCGGTCCGCTTCGCCATTCTCGACGAGCTTGTCCGCCATGAAGGCGCGGGTGGTGTCGAGCAGGCGATAGCGCAGCCGCCGCTCCGCCGGCGAGGTCGCGATCAGGGATTTGGAGAGCAGGTTCGAAATGGCCTCCACACCTTCGCCCTCGCTGATGCCCTGGCAGGATGCGACCGCAAGCGCGGCTTCCAGCGTGAACGGCCCGACGAACACCGACAATCCGCGCAGTGTCGCGCTTTCGGCCGGCGGCAGCAGATCGTAGCTCCAGGCAAGCGCTGCGCTCAGGGTCTGGTGCCGCGGAATCGCGGTGCGCCGTCCCCGCCACAGCAGCGAGAAGCGGCTGTCCAGCAGTGATGCGGTCCCGGCAATGCCATAGGCGTTGACGCGTCCGGCCGCGAGCTCGATCGCCAGCGCTATGCCGTCAAGCCGTCGGCAGATCTCGGCGACGAGCGGCGCATCCTCCTCGGTGAGCTCGAATTCGCTCAGGCTCTCGGCAATGCGTTCCACGAAGAGCTGGCTTGCGGGATAGGCAAGGATGTCGGCGATGCCGAGGCCTTCGCGCTGCGGCGGGCAATCCAGCGGAAACAGCCGGTGGACGCGCTCACCTTCGGTGCGAAAGGATTCGCGGCTGGTGGCCAGAATATGCAGCTTCGGCGCCTCGCGGACCATGCGCTCGGCCAAAGGGGCGAGCTCGTCGAGGATATGCTCGCAACTGTCGAACACCAGCAGCATGCGCCGGCTGCGCAGGACCGTCAGCAGGCTCGGCACGGGATCGTCGGCGTTGACGGTCAGGCCCAGTGCGGCCGCAATCGTGCCGGGAACCAGCCGGACATCCGTCAACGCGCCGAAATCCACGAAACACACCTGGTCATCGAAGCCTGCGAGCTCGCGATGCGCGACCGCAAGCGCGACCGACGTCTTGCCGATTCCGCCCGGGCCGACGATGGTGACGAAGCGATGCTGGGCAAGCTCGGCGGAAATCCTCTCGACCGCATCGTCCCGCCCGATCATCTTCGCAAGCTGCGCGGGCAGCGAGCGGGGCGAAGCGGCGGGAACGCTGGTCCGGCTCTCCGAAGGCGCAGCCCGGAGCAGCGGGGCCGCGAAGCAATAGCCGCGTCCGGGGACGTTGATCACGTAGCGGGAGCCCTCGCCGGCATTGCCCAAGGGCTTGTCGTCCAAGGCCTTGTCGCTCACGGTCTTATCGTTCAGGGCTTTGCGCAACGTCGTGATGTGGAAACGCAGGCTGCCTTCGTCGACATTCACATCGGCCCAGATGCGCTTGATCAGCTCCCGCTTGCCCACGACCTCGCCGGCACGCTCGGCGAGAAAAATGAGGATGTCGAGCGCACGGCCGCCGAGGTGAAGCGGGACACCGTCCTTCTCGAGCAGCCGCGACTTCGCGAACAGCCGGAATGGCCCGAAGGCAATCACCGAATCTTGCTCGTTAGTGTCCGGCACGGGCCAATATTTCCAGGGAAAGGGCTGAAGTCTGTAGTTTTGGTCTAACAGAACGAGGCGTCCAGTAAACTGGCCGAAAGTGGCGAAATCGCGTGGCGATCATCGCATTCGCCCGATCACGCGATGATGATCCGTCGCAAATCTAGCTTAAACGCGAGTGGTTTAGCGCGCGATCGGGACAATCCAGCAATGTGTCGGACCGCGATGGCGGATTTGGATCTCGGGCGCTGCGACGCTGATCATAACAGAATCTTGCAACGTCTAACGAGCATAGCACGCCAACAGCATCCAGTATGGCCTTCGAGTTGGATGCAAATTTCAACGGGAGGCTATGATGTCCGCGATCGGTGCTCGGCCAAACGACCATGTCGTTCGATCTCAATTTGTACCTGGTCTCGATGATCAGTCGCGCGATTGGGAGCTCGTGCTGCGGGAATCCCACCATCGCATGAAGAACACGCTGACGCTGCTGGGTGCGTCAGTCCGTCGCGATTTCACGCGCGCGGGCAGGGGGGACGTAGCGCTGGCGGTGGATCGGCTCGAGCGGCGCATCGTCGCCTTCGGCAGGCTCTATCAACTGTTGTCTGATCATGACGATCTGCCGGTCGTCTCCACAGCGGCCTTCTTCGAAAGCCTGTGCGAAGCGATCTCCGAGGCTGTGCTGGAACCGGCAGGCATCCGCTGCGAGGCTGCGATCGAAAGCGGCACGTTGTCGGCTGCGCAGCGTCATCGGCTCGCACTGATGCTGACGGAGCTGGTCACGAATGCGGCAAAGCATGCCTTCTCGAACAAGAATGGTGCGCTGATCCGCATCGGCCTGGCCAGGCGCGATGGCGCCTGGCTCTGCACGGTGGCCGACAACGGCATCGGTGCGACCGGTCCGCTCCAGGGCACCGGCAGCCGGATTCTCGAAGGGCTCGCACGCAGCATCCACGCACGGCTCCAGGGCGAGGCGGGGGAGGGCGGCACGCGGGTCACCATCGTGATGCCGATCGCTGCGGTGTGACGGCGGGGGAAGCTTTCCCCCTCCCTCACAACGGCTAGCGGACCCTAACACTCCATAACGGGCGCCTGTCTCTCGTTTGCGCGACAGTCTTGACGTTCAGAGCGGGTGTCGATCCCGAACCCGCGGCTTGAAACAAGGAGTTGGACATGGCTGTGATCGAGATCAATCGCGAAGCTCAAACCAAGCCCTCGACATCTCGCGGCGTCGATATGAAGCTCGAGGTCCTCGTGATCCCGGTGTCCGATGTCGACCGCGCCAAGGCGTTCTATGCACGACTCGGCTGGCGACTGGATGCCGATTTCACGTCGGGCGACGACTGGCGCGTGATCCAGTTCACGCCGCCGGGCTCGGCCTGCTCGGTGATTTTCGGCAGGAACGTCACGGCGGCAGCACCCGGCTCGGCGCGCGGCCTGTATCTGGTCGTCTCCGATCTCGAAGCGGCACGACAGGATCTGCTCGACCGCGGCGTCGAGGTCAGCGCGCCATTCCACGGTGCCGGCGACGTTCATGCCGGGCCCGACGAGCCGTATCTGTTCGGCAGCGTTCGAGTCAGTGGTGCTGACCCGAAGCAAGGCAGCTATGCCTCATTCGCCGCGTTCGGCGATCCCGACGGCAATGGCTGGCTGTTCCAGGAAGTCACGACACGATTGCCCGGACGCATCGCAGGCGACGGCACGACATTCGCTTCAGCAACCGATCTGGCCGCAGCGCTGCGTCGCGCGGCGCTGGCGCATGGCGAGCATGAGACGCGAACCGGCGGGCACGACGAGAACTGGGCGGACTGGTACGCCGACCACATCGTCCGCGAGCAGGCCGGCCAGCCGTTGCCGACTTGAGCTGCCGCGAAAGGCATCTCCGATTTTGGCCGACACGGCGCGCGATGACATGGTCATCGCGCGCCGTGTCGCATCGCGCGCATGTCATCGTCCTCTTGCAGTGCGCGGACTCGCAACGGCTAACGCAGGCTAACAATCCATAACGAGCAAATTGCCGGGGCCCGCGCCAATCTCTCTGCACACCAACCGACGCGTTGATTTCGAACTCGGTCAGCGTCACCGACCAAAGCAAGGGAGATCCAACATGACCGCGCAATCACGAACCGAGAGCCTCAATCCCGATCGCCGTCAATTGCTGAGCCAGGCCGCGATGACCGCGGTGGCCGCCAGCGTGTCGAGCCTGTTGCCGCTGCATCCGGCCAGGGCCGCCGCAGGCGGCGCCATCCGTCCCTTCCAGATCAACGTGCCCGAGCAGGATCTGCTCGACCTGCGCCGGCGCCTGGCTGCCACGCGCTGGCCGGACCGCGAGATCGTCGCCGATCAGTCGCAGGGCGTGCAGCTGACGACGGTGCAACAGCTCGTGCGCTACTGGCAGAGCGACTACGACTGGCGCAAGGTGGAAGCGCGATTGAACGCCTTGCCGCAATTCGTCACCGAAATCGACGGCGTCGACATTCACTTCATTCACGTCCGCTCGCGGCACGAGAATGCACTGCCGATGATCGTCACGCATGGCTGGCCCGGCTCGATCATCGAGCAGATGAAGATCGTCGGTCCGCTCACCGATCCGACCGCACACGGTGCCAAGGCCGCGGACGCGTTCGACCTCGTGATTCCCTCGCTCCCCGGCCACGGCTTCTCGGGCAAGCCCAAGGTGCTCGGCTGGGATCCCCAGCGCATCGCGCGGGCCTGGGTCGTGCTGATGAAGCGGCTCGGCTACAGCCGCTATGTCGCGCAAGGCGGCGATTGGGGCAATGCCGTGACGGAGCAGATGGCGCTGATCGCGCCGCCGGAACTGCTCGGCATCCACACCAACATGCCCGCGACCGTTCCCGACGACATCGCCAAGGCGCTTCAACCCGGTGGAACGCGCCCGGCGAACCTTTCGGCCGACGAGCGCGTTGCCTACGACCAGCTCGATGATTTCTACAAGCACGGTCTCGGCTATGCGATCGAGATGTCGAACCGGCCGCAGACGCTCAATGGTCTCGTGGATTCGCCCGCGGGCCTCGCATCGTGGATGCTCGATCACGATGCGCGCAGCGCCGCGATGATCGCGCGCGTGTTCGACGGTCGGACGGAAGGGCTGTCGCGCGACGATGTGGTCGACAATATCACGCTCTATTGGCTCACCAACACCGCGGTCTCCTCGGCCCGGCTGTATTGGGAGAACAAGCTGGTGTTCTTCGCACCCAAGCACGTGACAGTCCCGGTCGCCGTCAGCGTCTTTCCGGACGAGATCTACGCCGCGCCGCGGAGCTGGGCCGAGAAGGCCTATCCCAAGCTGATCCACTACAACCGCCTCGACAAGGGCGGACACTTCGCGGCCTGGGAGCAGCCGGCGCTGTTCTCTGCGGAGGTGCGGACCGCGTTCCGCCCGCTGCGGCAATCGATCTGAAATCAGCCCACATCAGGAGTGAGACCATGAACCGCCCCGAACGTACTTTCACGACCGGCGAGATCCGCCTCGAGCGCCGCCTGCCGACCTACTGGCGTGTCACCTTCGACATGCCGCCGGTCAACATCTTCGGCCCCAGGCATCTTCCGCTGCTCAGCGACATCGTGGCCGCGATCGAGGCCGATCCAGAGGTGAAGGTGGTGGTGTTCGACAGCGCCGTCGAAGGCTTCTTCATCACGCATTACGACTTCCTCGCGCCACTGGAGGATTCGCTTGCCGTTCCGCCCGGGCCGACGGGCCTGCAGTCGCTGCCTGACACGTTGGTGCGCCTCAGCCGCGCGCCTGTTGTCTCCATCGCCGCGATCCGGGGCCGCGCGACCGGTGTCGGCAGCGAGCTCGCGCTCGCAAGCGACATGCGCTTTGCCAGCCGCGAGAAGGCGATCCTGTCGCAATGGGAGGTCGGCGCGGGCCTCGTGCCCGGCGGCGGGCCGATGGCGCGATTGCCGCGCCTGATGGGCCGCGGCCGTGCGCTCGAAGTGCTGCTCGGCGCCGACGACATCCATGGCGATCTCGCCGAACGCTATGGCTATGTGAACCGGTCGTTGCCGGACGCCGAGCTCGATGGTTTCGTCGAGGCACTCGCCATGCGCATCGCGTCGTTCGACAAGGAGGCGATCGCCGAGACCAAGCGTCTTGTCGATGTCGCAAGCCTGCCGCCGGACGCCGATATCAAGCCGGAGTGGGACGCGTTCCTGGCCTCGCTCGGCCGTCCCGCGAGCCAGACCAGAATCAAGGCGCTGATGGCGCGCGGCTTCCACCGCTCCGGGGACGTCGAGAACCGGCTCGGCTTCCACGTCGGACAGATCGGCAGCTAACGGAACCGCTGCGGCGCGCGGCCGGTTGGAACGGTGACGGGCGGTCACGCCGAAGTCGCCTTCCACCGGTACGGAGTAGCGGTGCTGAAATCAAACAAGGAGAATTGAGATGATCCGCAAGGCAACGGCAGTCTGGAAAGGCACCGGTCGCGATGGGACCGGTCATCTGACGAGCGAATCCGGCGTGCTCGCGCAAACACCCTATTCGTTCAAGACCCGCTTCGAGAACGAGAAGGGCACCAATCCCGAGGAGTTGATCGCGGCGGCCCATGCCGGCTGTTTTACGATGGCGCTGGCCTTTGGCCTTCAGATGGCCGGTTTCACGCCGGACGAGCTCTCGACCGAAGCCGCCGTCACGCTCGAGCCCGAAGGCAAGGGCTTCAAGATCAGCAAGTCGGCGCTCACCCTGCGCGCCAAGGTGCCGAACCTCGACGATGCAGGCTTTGCGAAAATCGCCGGCGAGGCCGAGAAGAATTGTCCGGTATCGAAGGTGCTCAACGCCGCGATCACGCTCGACGCCAAGCTGGGCTGAGCGATCAGAGGAAACGCTGCCATGTCGCGTCAAGATCCGCCTCGCCAACATCAACCGGATGAAGACAGGTTCCGGGCGATCCTGCCCGAGGATATCGCATGGCAGCCGTTCCCCGCTTTCCCGCCGGGCGCGCGCCTCGCCGTTATGGTCGGCCATCCCGCCGAGCCCGGACCTTACGTGGTCCGAGTCAAGGTGCCCGGCGGCACCCGGCTGATGCCGCACAAGCATCCGGAGGACCGCATCTACACGGTCATGTCGGGCGTGTTCTACATCGGGCTCGGCGAGAGTTTCGACGGCGATAGAGTCAGAGCCTATCCGCCGGGCAGTGTTATCGTGCTGCCCGGCGAGACCTGGCATTTTCATTGGGCGAAGTCCGGTGAATACGTCACACAGGTCTCGGCGATCGGCCCGCTCGGCCTCGAATATCACGATGACCACGATGATCCGCGCTTGCATGTGGCTGCGGACCGGCGCTGAATATCTCGACCAGACCAATGGAGCATCAAATGACGACGGAGCGCGCAGTTTTGGCCGGAGGCTGCTTCTGGGGCATGCAGGATCTGATCCGCAAGCAGCCAGGCGTGATCTCCACCCGCGTCGGCTACACCGGCGGTGCGGTGAAGAACGCGACCTACCGCAATCACGAAGGCCACGCCGAGGCGATCGAAATCATGTTCGATCCCGCCAAGACCAGCTACCGGACCATGCTGGAGTTCTTCTTCCAGATCCACGATCCCACCACGCTCGATCGCCAGGGCAATGATAGGGGCACCAGCTATCGCTCCGCGATCTTCTATACGAGCGACGAGCAGAAGAAGATCGCCGAAGACACCATCGCCGACGTCGAGGCGTCCGGCCTGTGGCCCGGCAAGGTGGTGACCGAGGTCGCGCCCGCAGGCGAATTCTGGCAGGCCGAGCCCGAGCATCAGGACTATCTCGAACGTTATCCTGACGGCTACACCTGCCACTTCATCCGGCCGGGCTGGAAGCTGCCGCGCCGCGCGGCGGCTGTCGGAGGCTAGATCAGGTCGCGGGCTGTCAGGCGCGCAATTGCGCCATCAGCTCGCGGGCGGTGCGCATGTCGGAGATATCGGATCCCTCGGCAAACGATCCCGTGACATTGTTCAGCACGGCCAGAGCGTCCGCGCTTTGGCCTGCGCCGATCATATGCCGCGCGAGGCTGGTCGTGCAGCGGAGCTCCCAGAAGTGCGCGCCCTGCTCGACGGCAATGTCGATGGCCTCGCGAAAGTGCGCCTCGGCCTGCTCCGCATGCCGCGCGCTTCTGAGCATCAATTCTCCCTTGATGCGGAGCAGCTCCGGCAGATACCAGAGTTCCTGCCGGTCGTTGCAGCGGGTCAGGGCGTCCTCGATCACGTCGAGGCCACGGTCAACCTGGTCGGCCTCCAGCGAACACGCGGCGAGCTCGCCGAGCAGCGGAAGAAAGCGCGGCAGGAAGCGCGCATCGCCGGCGCGGTTGAGCTCTTCGCGCAGGAGCGGCAGGCCGGTGGCGATGTCGCCGCGCCTGGCAATGACCGCGGCGTTGAAGGCGCGTGCCCATAGGCCCCACAGCCGGATGCCGTGGCGCTCGGTGTGTTCGAGCAGCTCGGTCCCGTGGCGCTCGGCGGCATCGAAATCGCCGGACCAGAACGCGATCGGGCAGGCGGCCTGCCCCAGCACGCTGCAGAAGGTCAGCGCATGGCCGTTGGCGCGGCCTTCCTCGATGTTCTTGGCGGCGAGCGCCTGGGCCTGATCGGCGAGGCCCTGAAGCCACAGGATGCGGGCCCGGAAATATTGCGTCGATATCCTGAGATCGAGCGGGAAGATTTTCGGCTTCGCCACCAGCACATGCAGCGAGGCGTTCACCCGGTCGATACGCTGCCGCGCGTCGTTCTGATCTCCCAGATAATGCAACGCGACGGCCATCAGGCGGTCGCCCAGCATCAGATCGGTGCTGTCAGGCGAATTCGCAGCCGCGTTCGCAAAGCGCTCGGCGAGCGCGCGGGCCTTGCCGAACTGCCCGTTGTTGAACTGGTCGATGCACAGGCCCCAGAGCGCCCGCAGCCGGAAGTCCTTGTCGTCGAGGCTCTCGGCCAGCTCGAGCGTCGTCTCCAGGATCGGGCGCGCCTCGCGCGCGCGGCCCTCGCCATACATCAGCGACCAGCCGAGTGCCGACAGGAGCTGCATGCGGACGCGGTCGTTGTCGCCGTCGTCTCCGAGCGCCGCCAGCGCCGTTCTGCTGCGCTCGCGGCATTCGGCGAACAGCGACAGACGCACCCACAGGGTGACCGCGGCCGCCGTCAGCGCAACGCCGAGCCGGGTGTCGCCGTCGGGTGCGAAGGCCCAGTCCAGCGCCGCGCGCACATTGTCGAGCTCCCCACCATAGGTGCTGAGCCATTCGGGCAGCGGCGTCGACGCGTCGGCCCCCGCGCGCTCGAAGAGATCGCGAAAATGCTCCGCATGACGCCGCGCGAACTGTCTGCCTTCACCGAGCTCGTTCAGTTTCCCCAGCGCGTAGGTGCGCGTGGTGTCGAGCAGGCGATAGCGCAGCGTCCGCGACCCGGATGGCGAGATCAGCGACTTGGTGACCAGGCTGTCGATCGCCTCCAGCGTCTCCGAGATGCTGAGGCCATCGCCGGATGCAACCGCGGCGGCCGCCTCCGGCGCGAAGGGTCCTGCGAACACCGACAATCGCCGCAAGGTGGCGCTTTCCGCCGGAGGCAGCAGGTCGTAGCTCCAGTCGAGGGCGGCGGCGAGCGTCTGGTGCCGCGGGACGGCCGTGCGCCGTCCGCGCCATTGCAGCGAGAAGCGGCTGTCGAGCAGCGAGGCGGTGCCGGCGATGCCATAAGCATTGACACGGCCCGCCGCGAGTTCGATCGCCAGCGCGATGCCGTCGAGGCGCCGGCAGATGCTGGCGACAAGCGGCGCCTCTTCCGCGCTGAGCTGGAACGGCCCGGAGCTCTGCGCGATGCGCTCGACAAAGAGCTGGGCCGCGGGGTAGGCGAGAACCTCGGCGACGTCGAGGCCGTCGCGCTCGGGCGGACAATCCAGCGGAAACAGCCGGAAGATCCGCTCGCCTTCGCTTCGGAACGACTCGCGGCTGGTGGCGAGAACGCGAAGCTGCGGCGCTTCGCGAACGATGCGCTCGACGAGCGGCGCCAGATGATCCAGCACATGCTCGCAACTGTCGAAGATCAGCAGGGCCGGTCCGGTCTTCAGAAATGTCAGGATGGCCGGCGTCGGATCCTCCGCGCTGACGGTCAGTCCGAGGACGGAGGCGATGCTGGTTGGGACATGGCTGGCGTCCCGCAGCGGACCGAAATCGACGAAGAAGACGCGGCCGTCGAAATCCGCCGAGCGCCGATGCCCGACCGTGACGGCGACCGCGGTCTTGCCGATGCCGCCCGGGCCGACCAGGGTCATGAAGCGATAGAGCGTCAGGCCGTTCGAAATCTTCTCGATGACCTCCTCGCGTCCGACCATCTTCGCAAGCTGGGCGGGCAGGGAGCGGGGAGGAATGATTTCGGCGGCGGCAGGCGCGACCTGCGAGGGCGCTTGGGCGAACGGGGCGACAAAGCAATAGCCACGGCCGGGTACGTTGAGGACATAACGAGCCGATTTGCCGGTATCGCCGAGCACCTTGCGCAGCGCTGCGACATGGAAGCGCAGGCTGCCCTCGTCGACATTCACCTCGGCCCAGATGCGCTTGACCAGCTCTCTCTTGTCGACGACTTCTCCGGGGCGCTCGGCAAGCAGGATGAGAATATCGAGCGCGCGGCCGCCGACATGAAGCGGCTCCCCTTCCTTCTCCAGGAGCCGCGACTTGGGAAACAGCCGAAATGGCCCGAATGAAATGGCCGAGTCTTGGTTGTTATTGTGAGCTGGCACGTGCCATTGCCCCCGCAACGGGGTTCAAAAGGTATTTTATTGTGGTCTAGCAGAACGAGGCGTCCAGTAAACTGGCCGAAAGCAGCATGGCTGGCAGACCTGCGTAGATGGCTTGGGTCAGCCTCGGCCCGCCCAAATAATGCTTGAGAAGGAAGGGGTTAGGTCGCCACGGTCTGACCCGGGTCTTTGGTGACGATGCGCGCCGTCAGCGTGACCAGGCCCATCAACGCAGCCAGCAGCCAGAACGCCAGGGGCAATCCGCCAAAATGTGCGACGAAGCCGACGCCGGCGGGGCCGATCAGGATTCCTGCGTAGCCCGCAGTCGTGATCGCCGCGACCGCAAGCCCCGTGGGCATCACCGTTTGCCGCGCCGCCCGGCGGAACAGCACCGGCACGAGGTTCGAGGCGCCGAGCCCGATCAGCAGGAATCCGCCGATGGCGACCGCTGCAATGGGCGCCGTCAGCAGGACCACGAAACCGGCGATGGCAATGAGGCTGCCCCAGAGCAACGTCGTGCGGTCGCCGATCCGCGCGACGACGGCGTCGCCGCCGAGCCGGCCCGCAGTCATCGCGATCGAGAACACGATATAGCCGGCGCCGCCTTGCGCCTCGGTGACGAGACCTGCGCCGATGACGAGCAAGGCGCCCCAATCCAGCATCGCACCTTCGACCAGGAAGGTGATGGCGCCGAGCAGCGCGAGCAGCAGCACCGATCCGTGCGGCAGCACGAACAGCGGGCCCTCCTGCAGCTGCACCGAACGAAGCAGGCGCGGCGAGGTCAGGGCCATCGCGATCAGCATCAGGACGGAGCAGATCAAGGTGCAGGCGAGCGTTCCGAATTGCAGCGAGAGCAGCGCCGTCATCAGCGCGGATCCGGCAAAGCCCCCGATGCTGAACAGGGCGTGGAAGCCGGACATCAGCGGGCGGTGCGCGGCGCGCTCCACCTCCACGGCGTGGATGTTCATGGCGACATCGATCGAGCCGAGCGCGGCGCCGAACGCGAAAAGCGCCAGCGCCAGCGTTGCGGGCGAAGCCGCAATGGCGAGCAGGGGCAGGACCAGCGCCAGCCCGAACCCGCCGGCAATGATGATCGGCCTGCTGCCGTAGCGCGCGCTCACGATTCCGGTCACCAGCATCGCGATGACCGAGCCGATGCCGAGGCTGAGCAGCAGCAATCCGAGCACGCCGTCATCGACGCCGAGCCGCGTCTTCGCGAACGGCACCAGCGGCGCCCAGCACGCGATGCCGAAGCCCGCGACGAGGAAGGCAAGCCGGGTCGCAAGGCGCGTCGAGGGCCGGTCGGCGGAAGACATGGGAACTCCGGGGAAGCAGAGGCAGGGCGATCGACAAGCCCGAGAAATGCCGCGGCTTTATGTCCGAGGCGTTCCCAAATCGTCACGGGCGGCCCGCGCGAGCTGCAAGCGGACGCGCAGGCCCTTTGGCGCGTTGTCGAGCAGCTGAAGCGTTCCGCCATGCGCGCTCACGATCGCCTGCGCGATCGACAGACCGAGACCAAATCCTGATGTCTCGTCCATGGTGCGGGCTTCCTCTCCGCGCACGAAGGGCTCCAGCATCGCGGCCTTGCTTTCGTCGGGAATGCCCGGCCCGTCGTCGCAGACGTCGATGACGAGCCGGTCCTCGGCGGTCACCAGCGCGACGTCGATTTGGGTTCCGAAGCGCGTTGCGTTCTCGACGAGGTTGGTGACCGCGCGGATGATCTCGTCGGGCCGCAGGACGAAGGCGGCCCGGTCCGGGCCGGAATAGGTCACGGCGAATCCGGAGTCCGAAAACTGCTCGCAAACCATCTGAAGCAGCGCCGCGACGTCCACCAGCGTCGGCTTGACCGGGCTCTCGCTGCGCAGCAGCGACAGCACCGATTCCAGCATCGACTGCATCTGGTCGAGATCGCGCACGGTCTGCGTGCGTTGTGCCGGATCCTCGATATATTCCGAACGCAGCCGCAGACGCGTGATCGGGGTGCGCAGATCATGGCTGATGGCCGCGAGCATGCGGGTTCTGTCGTTCATCAGCGTGGTGATGCGATCGCGCATCCGGTTCAGCGCCCTTGCCGCGGATCTGATCTCCTCCGGTCCGTTTTCCGGCAGCGGCGCGGAAGACCGGCTCAGGCTGAAATCCTCCGCCGCGCGCGCGAAGGCCGACAGCGGCGAGGAGAGCGCGCGACCTGCCCAGACGCCGAGCAGCGTCAGGCTTGCAACGAGGAACAGCAGCGTCGAGGTCCAGAGGCCGCTGACGAAGGCCGGCATCTTGGGCGATCCGATCGTGGCTTCGAGCACGTCGTCGCCCGGAAGGTAGAACCAGACGCGCTCGTCGTCCGCGCCGCTGCCGCGAACGAGCTCGGCCCTGACGCCAAGCGCGGAAGGGATGGTCAGCGAGGTCCGCATCGACTGCGGCGCGGCGGCGGCGGATACGCTGTCCCGCAATTGGAGCTTGAGCGGCGGAAAGGTCCGGCTGACGCTGTCGAGGACGATGGCGCGCTCGGCCTTCGGCGTGTTGGCGACGATCCGCACGATCAGCTCGATCTGCTCCAGCGGCGTGTCCGCCAGCAGCTTCGGCTGGTTGAGGAGAAAATATCCGGCGATCAGGACATGGATCAGGACCAGCGATCCCAGGATCAAGGCGGCGATCTGGCCGCTGATCCGCCTGAAGCTGAAGAGTGCGACGATGTCGGCGGCGCGGCTCATGCTTCCTCCACCCTCGGGGTGAAGACGTAGCCGCCGATGCGGACGGTCTTGATCACGGACGCGCCTTCCGCCCGGTCGAGCTTGCGCCGCAGCCGGCTGACCAGCACGTCGATGCTGCGGCCGAAGCTTGCTCCGGCACGTCCGCGCGTCATGCTCAGGAGGTTGTCGCGGGTGAGGATGCGGCCGGCCCGCTCGCAGAAGGCCTGCAGCAGATCGAACTCGGCACTGGTCAGGGGCACCTGCGCGCCTTCGGGATCGCGCAATTCGCGCAGGCGCAGATCGATGGTCCAGCCCTGGAACTTGAGACGCGCCGCGGTGGGGCCGGCGAGGCTGCTCGATCGCCGTCGCAGCACCGCGTTGATCCTGGCGAGGAGCTCGCGCGGGTTGAACGGCTTTGGCAGATAGTCGTCGGCGCCCATCTCAAGGCCGAGGATCCGGTCGAGATCCTCGCCCTTCGCGGTGAGGATGATGATCGGCGTCGTGGACTCCATCCGCAGCCGGCGGCAGAGGCTGAGGCCGTCCTCGCCCGGCAGCATCAGGTCGAGCACGATCAGGTCGACCCGTTCGCGGGAGAGATGGCGGTCCATCTCCTTGCCGTTCGCGACCGCGTCGACCGAGAAGTTGTGATCACGCAGATAACGCGAGATGAGGTCGCGGGTCTGCTTGTCGTCCTCGACGATCAGGATGTTCTGGGGGCCGTTGGTCATGATTGAAATCGCATCGGGGTTGCCGATCGTTGGTCGATTTGCGGACGAATGTCTCGCCCGAAGAACTACGGTCATCGTGCAATCCTAAGGTCAGTCGCGGCTCAGTGCCACCACGGGGTCGAGGAAGGCGGCGCGGCGGGCGGGGAAGAAACCGAAGGCAACCCCGATCCCGGTCGAGGTCAGGAATGCCGCGCCGATCGAGAACGTCGAATAGCTGACCTCGAATCCGGGCACCGCGACGTTGATGGCGACGCCGAGCAGCATCGCGACGAGAATGCCGGCGATGCCGCCGATCGACGAGATCAAGGTCGCTTCCACCAGGAATTGCTGGAGGATGTCGCTGCGCCTGGCGCCGACCGCCATGCGCACGCCGATCTCGCTGATCCGTTCCGACACGGACACCAGCATGATGTTCATGACGCCGATGCCGCCGACGACCAGCGAGATCACCGCGATCGCCGCCACCAGGAACGCCAGCGTCTGTGTCGTGCTGGTGATGGTGCGGCGGATATCGTCGGTGTTGAGGATGACGAAATCCCTGGTGTTGTGCCGCTGCGTCAAGAGCGTGGTCACCGCGTCCTGCGCCAGCGCGGTCGAAACTTCGTCGCTGATCCGCAACAGGATGCTGCGCAGCGCGCGATCGCCCGTGAACTGGGCCTGCACGGTGGTGTAGGGCAGGTAGACCGATAGGTTCTGGTTCGAGCCGAACCCGCCCTGCTGCTGGGCGATGACGCCGACGATGCGACAGGGCACCTTGCCGAGCCAGATCACTCGGCCGATCCCGGAGGTCTGGTCGTCGGCGAAGAAGGTCTTGCGGGTATTGTCGTCGATGACGGCCTGCCGCTCGATGTTGCGGATCGCATCGGTATCGAACAAGCGTCCTTTCGCGAGCTTGGCGCCCTTGACCTGGAAATATCTCTCGCCGACGCCGTTCACCAGCACGTTGGACTCGTTGCCGCGATAGCGCACCGTCGTGCTGGTCGACACCGTCGGCGTGACCCCGGCAATGAAATCCTGCCGGTCCAGCGCACGGGCATCGCCCAGCACCAGCGTCTTGATCTTGCCGGCGCGCGCGTCGCCAAAATCCTTGCCCGGAAACACCTCGATCGTGTTGGTGCCGAGGCTCGAAATGTCGGACAGCACCTTGCGCTGGGACGCGTTGCCGAGCGCCACCACCGACGACACCGCGGCGATGCCGATGATGATGCCGAGCATGGTCAGGAAGGCCCGCAGCCGGTGCGCGGCCATCGCAACCAGCGCCATCCGCGAAGCCTCCCGCAGGCGCCGCAAGGCGCCGGACCAGCCGGTGCCGCTGCTCCACGACGTCCGCGATACCGGAACCGCCGGCTCCGATGCGCGTTCCGTCTCCGCGCGGAGATCGGAGGCGATCCTGCCGTCGCGCAGCTCGATGATGCGTTCGGCCCGCGCGGCGACATCGGCATCGTGGGTGACGATGATGATCGTCCGCCCCTCGCGGTGCAGCTCTTTCAGGATCTTCAGGACCTCCTCGCCGCTGCGCCGGTCGAGCGCGCCGGTGGGCTCGTCCGCCAGGATGACCTCGGCGCCGTTGATCAGCGCGCGTGCGATCGAGACACGCTGCTGCTGGCCGCCGGATAGCTGGTTGGGGCGATGGCCGCGCCGGTCGTTGACGCCGAGCCTTGCGAGAAGCTGCTCTGCGCGCGTGCGGCGCTCGCGGGCCTTCATCCCGGCATAGATCGCGGGGATCTCGACATTCTCGCCGGCCGAGAGGTCGGCGAGCAGATGATAGCGCTGGAAGATGAAGCCGAAATGCTCGCGGCGCAGCGCCGCCAGCGCATCGGCATCCAGCTCGGAGACGTTCTTGCCGGCGACGCGATAGGTGCCGGAGGTCGGGCGGTCGAGACAGCCGAGGATGTTGAGCAGCGTCGATTTGCCCGATCCGGACGAGCCGATGATCGCCACCATCTCGCCGGGCTGGATGCTCAGCGAGAAATCGTCGAGCGCGACCACGCTGGTGTCGCCGGCCGTGAACTCCCGCCGAACCTTCTCGATCGCGATGATCGGATCGGCCAAATGAGGGATCATGTCAGGGACCTCCCCCTCCCGGCGGGCCGCCGGGCATGCCGCGTGATGCGGTCTGCTCGTTCGCCTCGCCGGTCACGACACGTTCGCCCTCGTCGAGGCCGGACTTGATCTCGACAATGGTGCGATCGTTGAGGCCGGTCTTGACCTCGCGCTCGCTGATGTCACCGGACGCGGCGAGCGTGCGCACCGTGCTGCGGCCGTCGGACTTTCGCATCACCGCGAGCGCCGGGATCACCTTCACGCGCTTGGCCTCGCCGGTGACGATGTGCACCTCCGCGGTCATGTAGGTTCGCAGCGAGAGCTCCTTGTTCGGCACGTTGAAGACGCCGATGTAGTAGATCGCCGTGCTGGTCGAGCTCGACGAGCTCGTGCTCGAGGTCGAGCTGGTGGTGGTCGAGGAGAAGCTGGCGTCGTTCTTGATCGATTCGGGCGCCGGCTCGATCTGCTCGAGCCGGGCCTCATAGCGATGGTCCTGGTCGCCGAGGATGGTGAAGTAGAGCGATTGCCCCGGCTTGACCTTGACGATATCGGCCTCGGAGATCTCCGCCCGCACCGTCATCGTCGCGAGCTGACCGAGCACGACGATGGTCGGCGCGGACTGCACCGCGTTGACCGTCTGTCCTTCCTGCACCACGGTGGCGAGGACCGTGCCGTCGATCGGAGCGGTGATGCGGGTGTATTCGAGGTTCACGCGTGACGTCTCGACGCTGGCTTCCGCCCCCACGATCAGGGCTTCGAGGGCGGCGATCTGGGCGCGGGTCTGCCGCACGGTCGAATCCGCGCTGTCGAAGTCGCTGCGCGACGTCGCGCGTTGCGCCAGGGTCGCCTGCTGGCGCGCGAGATTGGCCTCGGCCAGCACCAGGGCGGCCTCCTTCTCGACCTTCTGCGCCCGGTAGTTCTTCAGCGACGCCTCGGAGCTGCGCAGATCGTTCTGCCTGGTGACGGGATCGATCTGGGCGATGACGTCGCCGGCCTTCACCGTGTCGCCGACGCGGACGTTGAGGGCGGTGATCCGGCCTGACACCTGCGCGCCGACCGCGGTCAGCCGCGCCGGCTTCAGCGTGCCGCTGGCGAGCACCTCCTCGCGCAAATCGCTGACAGTGACCGGCGCCGTGATGTAGGACTGCGCCTTGCTCGACGTCCCCGGAAAGCGCGTGGCCGCGACCACGCCGGTCGCCACGACGGCAACGATTGCCGAGGCGATCTTCAGGCGCCTGGCGGTGATGATCCCGGTCACTTCTGCGCCTCCCGGAAGTGAGGTCCCGTGTTGCTGTCCATGATGATTGGCGTCGACACGTCGACCGGATCGGACCAGCCGCCGCCGAGCGCCTTTGCCAGCGCGATGTAATCCTTGGCTGCCGACACCTTGCTCTGGATCAGCGAATCCTCGGCCGAGTACAGTGACCGTTCGGCGTCCAGCACGTCGATGAAGCTGGCGCTGCCGGTCTCGAACAGTGATCGCGACAGCCGTGCGGCTTCGCGGTAGTTTTTGGTCGCTTCCGTCAGCTTGGTGGCGCGCACGCGTTCGCGCGACAGCGAGACCAGGGCATTCTCGACGTCCTCGAGCGCGGTGAGCAGGGTCGAATGGAACGTGGCGAAGGCCTGGTCGCGTTGCGCCTCCGCAATCCTGACCGTGGCCAGGCGCTTGCCCGCGTCGAACACCGGTACGGTGATCGAAGGTCCGACCGACCAGCTGACGCTCGAATATTTGGCGAGATCGCCGGCGCGCAGCGCCGAGGTGCCGACCGAGCCGGTCAACGACACCGCCGGATAGCGATCGGCCTCGGCGGCGCCGATCTTGGCGGTCGCCTGGGCCAGCTTGCGTTCGGCGCTGGCAATATCGGGACGGCTCATGAGGAGATCGGCGGGCAGTCCAGAGGGGAGGGGCATGCGCGGTGCCGGCACGGGCGCGGACTGCGCCATCAACGAGGCGACGCCGCCGGGCGGCCGCCCGAGCAGGATTCCGAGTCGGTGAATGTCGGCCGCAAGCGCCGCCTGATAGGTCGGAACGTTGGCTTCCGTGCTCGCGGCCTGCGCGGTGGCCTTGGCGAGATCGACGGCGTTGCCGCTGCCGGCCTCGTATTTGCTGCGGGTGAGCTTTTCGGTGTCGCGCTGCGAGACCGCGGTCCGCTGCGCCAGCGCGATCCGGGCCTGATAGCCGCGCGCCTCGACGTAATAGGCGGCGACGTCGCCGATCAGCGTGACGAGGCTGTCGCGCAGATCCTCCTCGGCGGATTGCGCACCATGCGCCGCGGCCTCGATGCTCCGCTGCGTGCCGCCGAACAGGTCGAGCTCCCAGCTCGAATCGAAGCTTGCCTGGTGAAGTGAGTAGGGCGCACTGTCGACGAGGACGGACGAGGAGCCGGCGCTGGTCTTGTTGCTGGTCACCGAGGCCGTGCCGCTCACGGACGGAAACAGGCCTGCCGCCGTCTGTTGCAGCGTGGCGCGCGCCTCGCGCACGACCGCTTTTGCCTTCGCGACATCAGGGTTGGCTTCGACGGCTTCCTCGATCAGCCGGCTGAGCAGGCGATCGCGCAAGCGCAGCCACCAGCGGTCGAGCTTGCCGGCGTCCCGATGCGGGGCGGTGTTGGTGCTCCAGTGCGAGGGCAAGGCGAGCTTGGGCGGGCCGGCATAATCCGGGCCGACCGCGCAGCCGGCCAGGGCGCTGCCCAGCATCAGCGCAACGCAGGCTGCTCCTGCGCGCGACATGGGGCTGCGCAACGGGGCGGGCTTCGGACGATGCGTCTCCTTGGCGGTCGGCAGGGGACTTGCGGCGAACGAGTACGACGGCATCAAATCGGCTGAAATCCATTGACCTCGGCTCGGAGGGAGCTCATGGCCCTCAGGGGGCAGGACGAGGCAGCCGCCACTAGCCGGCCGATCGTGGCCTTTCGGCAGCCGGAATGTTACTGAATGTAAACAGGTATTGCAGGACGTCTCGGCGCGACCGAAGCGCTGATGTCCCGTAGCCCCGTAGCCCGGATGGAGCGAACGCGTCATCCGGGGCTGCTCGCCCGGCATTTTGCACCGTCCCGGATGACGCTAGCGCTCCATCCGGGCTACGGGACCGTGCCTGTGTCGCCCTCTGTCAATCCGCGCGTGCGAAAATATTCCACTTTACCGAAATTCGGTTTCGGCGTATGTGTTGCCCATCCCGGCTTGACCTTGAGGGGCGATCGCGCGTCGTCACGTTTCGCGAGCCGGGCTTGCGGTGGACGCGGCAGCGTCGGCACGAGAGGCGCGGGCAGGGCGGGTAGTCCCTGTGAGCCCGAAACCGCGTGCGGACGAGCGACGCTGAACGCGTACGGCAAAACCGTGTGGTCCTGGCCGTCGTTGCTACGGTCAAGTCCTGCGAAGGTGCGAGCGAGCC
>NZ_BTIG01000012.1:0-107423 GCF_036247965.1 Bradyrhizobium sp. TM233
CCGCAACAGATCATCCATGAAAACAGGCCTTCATACAGGGAGGGCACGCACGAATTGTGATGCGCCTATTCGGAATGGGGCCAGCTTCACCGCAAAGCGTTTAATATTGGTTGAGTATGTGCAAAAGAACGGAACCAACAAAGAGATAAGGCGCTCCGGACAAGCCGAAGCGCCTCGTAAAGATTTGATTAAGATACCGAGCGCGCTGCGCGCGTTTACGAAGCAGTAATGATGATGGCTTCGCCTTCCGGCTTGAGCGTCACGGTGAGCCCGCAGGCCTGCGCCAGCAGCCGCGTGTAATAAGGCTGGATCGCATGCGCATCCGCGGCAGGGCCGCGCTCGCCGCTCAAGAGCTCGGAGATGTTCTGCGGCAGGCGCGCATTATGTCCGGTCGCGGTGATGCGAAAGCTCATCGTTTCGCCCTCGCCGATCGGGTCGATCGTCAGCATGCCGCCGCGCGGGATGGTGTGCTGGGACACGACCAGCATGTTGAGCAGCAGCTTGACGCGATTCTTCGGCAGCAGGAGCCGCGGCAGATTCCAGGTGATCGAGCACTTGCCATCCTCGATGTGGCCGCGCGCCATGGTCTGGGCATCGCCGAGATCGATTTGCGCGCCGGAGGAGCCGGCCGCCCCGAAGGCGAGACGGCAGAACTGGAGCCGGGCTGAGGCGGTCTTGGCGCTCTTGCGAATCAGGTCGAGCGCGAATTCGCGGTCTTCCGGCTTGGGATCGTCGTCGAGCACTTCGAGCCCGTTGACGATGGCGCCGACGGGGCTGATGAGATCGTGGCAGACCCGCGAGCACAGCAGCGCTGCGAGTTCGAGCATATCGGGAGCAGTAGCAGTCGCGGGCGACGAGGCGTCAGACATATAAAGGGGTCCTGGAGGGTTCCTGAAATTGCACGGCGCTGGACGCCGCGAATCACGCATGCTCGACGGATGCTGCGGGTTCTAACATTCGCCAGCCCGTGGCAGCTAGCTTGCGATAGGTTCGAAGCGGCCATAAAGGGCTGCGGGCGAATCAACTGAGAGGGGCGAGACTTGCTGACGAATGAGGCACACAGGTGAGGATCATCGACGCCGAGGCCGCATCCCGGTTGATGGAGCCGCTCACCGCGCTGGTCGTGAAGGCGGGCGAGGCGATCCTCGGCGTCAACCGCGCGGCGATGCGGATCGACGGCAAGCAGGACGGCTCGCCGGTCACCGAGGCGGACCTCGCCGCCGACCATATCATCGCGGACGGCCTGGCCCAGCTTGCGGGCGACGTTCCGACGCTCTCGGAAGAGCGGACCCAGCTTGCCTCGCCATCGTTTGAGGGCAGCTTCTTCCTGATCGATCCGCTCGACGGGACCAAGGAGTTCGTCGCCGGTCGCGACGAGTTCACCGTCAACCTCGCTTTGGTGACATCAGGCGTGCCGCTGCTCGGCATCGTAGCTGCGCCCGCGCTCGGCCTGCTCTGGCGCGGCATCGTCGGCCGCGGCGCCGAGCGCGTGAGCTTTGACGGCGCTACCATCGGCGCGGCCGAGCCGATCCACACCCGCAAGCTGCCGGCGCAAGGCGAGCCCTGGATCGCGGCGGTGAGCCGCTCGCATGGCGATCCCAGGAGCGAAGCGTTCATCGATAGCAGGCCCAACGCCGTCAGACGGACGGTCGGCTCGGCCGTGAAATTCGGCCGGATCGCGGAAGGCAGCGCCGACATCTACCCCCGCTTCGGGCCCACCTGTGAATGGGACGTCGGGGCCGGCTCGGCGGTCGTGACCGCGGCCGGCGGCAGGGTGACCGACGGCAAGGGCGGCGAGCTCCGCTTCGGCGAGCGGCACGCCAGCGGCTTCATCATCCCGGAGTTCATCGCCTGGGGCGACCCGCAGGCGGCAAGTCTCTGAAAGCCGCTACTGACTGAGCTGTTCCTGAAGGGCCGGCCAGCGCTTGCCGACTTCATAGAGGAACCGCTCGGGGTCGGCGGCGAAGGCATCGCGATTGGCTTCCCGGCTGAACAGATAGAGCCGCTGCGCCACGATCGCGAAGAAGCGGGGATTGCCGGCAATGGTCACCCCGCGGGCGATATCGGCGGGGTCGTAGCCGCCGAATTGCGGCCCATAGATTTCGGGATGGGCCAGGAAGGAGGCGCGGTTGCCCTCGTTGCGGAAGCGCCAGACCGCGCCCCAGAGGTTCGCCTCGAACTCCGCCGTGCCCTGCATGGCCGTCCCCTCGACGAAATAGGCGACGGGGTCGAACCCTTCGATGGCGACGCCGGTGAAGCGGTTGACGACGACCCGCTCGGTGGTGGCAGCCCCGGCCGGCATGACCGAGCCGCTGAGCCATATGCCCGACAGCAGGCAGACGAGGAGGCCGATCAAGGCAATTCCGGGGCGCAAAGGGCTATCTTCCTGCCGTTGTGCCGTCATAGTTGCTGCGGATAACATCCGAGTCGAGGGGACATCCGGCGCAACCTAGAGCCGCGCCTGTTGGCGTCAGGTTAAGGAAGCGACCGGTTTCGGTACCAGGGGTTCTTTTATGACTTTCGCATCACGCCTTGCTGCGCTCGCGCTTGCCGCGATGGTCGGCTGGATCGTGCCGGCCTCCGCCCAGCAGGCGCCGCCGCCCAATCTGCCGCCGCCGCAGCGGACCCCGACGCCCAGCACCTATGGGCCGGACGAGCTCGTCGGTGCCGGACACCGCTTCTTCGGCAACGTCTCGCGCGGGCTCGCCTCGATCATCGAGAAGGCGATCAGCCAATGGGGCCTGCCCAACGGCTATATCCTGGGTGAGGAAGGTTCCGGCGCGTTCGTCGCCGGCCTGCGCTATGGCGAAGGCACGCTCTACACCAAGAACGCCGGGGATCTGCGCGTCTACTGGCAGGGCCCCTCGCTCGGCTTCGACTGGGGCGGCGACGGCGCGCGCACCATGACGCTGGTCTACAACCTGCCCGCCACCAACGCGATCTACCAGCGCTTCGCCGGCCTCGACGGCTCGGCCTACATCATCGGCGGCTTCGGCATGACGGCGCTCACCGCCAACAACATCGTGCTGGTGCCGATCCGCTCCGGGCTCGGCCTGCGGCTGGGCGCCAATATCGGCTATCTCAAATACACGCCGCGAGCGACCTGGAACCCATTCTAGGCTCCCCTCCTCCATCCAGCTGCGGATCAAGGTTAACGACAGAGCGGGGCTGGCTTTTTGCCGGCCCGCCATGGCATGGTCGTTGGTGAATTTTTCCTTAAGCTCCGGAGTTCTGCCCCATGGTCGAACCGATCATGTACCTGGCGATCGGTTTCCTGCTTTCGATGCTGTGCGGGCTCGCGATCGTGCCGCTGGTGCATAACCGCGCTGTGCGCCTGACCACGCGCCGGTTGGAGGCCGCAACGCCGCTGTCGATGGCCGAGATCCAGGCCGACAAGGACCAGCTCCGCGCCGAATTCGCCATGTCGGCGCGGCGGCTCGAGATGAGCGTCGACCAGCTCAAGAACAAGACCACGAGCCAGCTCGCCGAGCTCGGCAAGAAGAGCGACGCCATCAACCGCATGAAGATCGAGCTTGGCGAGAAGAACGCCACGATCTTCGCGCTCGAGGCGCGCGAGAAGGCGGTGAAGGAGCAGCTCCGCGCCACCGAAGAGGAATTCAACGCCAAGACCGAGGCCCTGCGCGCCGCCGAGAACGCGCTGACCGACAAGCAGGGCGAGCTCGCCAAGATCAACTCGGAACTGTCCGACCGCTCGATGATGGCGGAGAGCCGCCAGGTCGAGCTGGTCGCGGTGCGCGCGCAGATCGAGGAATTGAAGAACCGCGTCGGCGATGCCGAGAAGGAATTTGCCGCCACCCAAGCCCGCCTTGCGCAGGAGCGCACCGAATCCGAGACCGCCTCGCGCGAGCTCGGCGATGCCCGCGGCCGGGTCGAGAATCTGAGCCAGCGCGTCACCGAGCTCGATCGCCAGCTGATCGGACAGGTGAAGGAAGCCGAGATGCTGTCGGGCCGTGTCGCCGACCTCGAGGGACGGCTCGCCACGCAGGGCAAGCTGCTCGCCGAGCGCGACTATGAGAACAACCAGCTCCGTCAGGCCAATGAAGGCGCCGAACGCACCGTCAAGGAGCTGCGGGTCGAGATCGCAGCCTTGAGCGGCGGCAAGTCGTCGGCCGCCATGGAAGCGCTGCGCGCGGAAAAGGCGGCGCTGGAGGAGCAGCTGCGCACCGCCCGCGACGAGCGCGCCAAACTCCAGCGCGACATCAACGCGATCCAGCAGCAGGCGGAAAGCTCCTGGGCGACCGAGCGCATGGAGAACGCGCTGCTCCGCGAGCGCATCAACGACATCGCCGCCGAAGTCGCAAAACTCGCGATGCAGCTCGAAGGCCCGAACTCGCCGATCGAGGCGCTGCTCGCGGCCGAGGCCGGCCAGCCGCCGAAGCCGGCGCCGCGCCCGGCCAACGACGCCGCGACCAATGGCGCGCCGAGCCTGCCCGAAGGCGGCGGAACGCTGGCCGAGCGCATCCGGGCGCTGCAGGCCCACGCCTCCCGGGCCCGCCAGCAGGGCGCATAAGCAGCCCGAAATCCGGCCGGGCCAGCGAATTGCGCGACCGGGCCAAGGTTTTCCGCCCCCGCGGCGCCTGGAAACTTGACACCTTAAGCCCGCACTTCTAAATCGCGGGCTCCGATGCGCCGGCCGGCCGAACAGGTCCGGCCGTCTGCATGATGGTCCCGGGCGCATAGCTCAGCGGGAGAGCGTTCCCTTCACACGGGAGAGGTCCAAGGTTCGATCCCTTGTGCGCCCACCATGCTTCGCCAAAAGGCTTCGCGTGGCGCAGCCACGCCCAATGATGGCGAAGCGTGTCCGGCATAGCTCGAAGAGCGTCGACGGACTGGGGCGTCTTGCTCCTGCTCCGTCGAAATCTCGAAAACAACCCCATGCACAGTAGCCGACGCCAGTCGGATCAAGGAGTTACGGCTTTCCCGAATCGGCTAGTACTTCGCGATGATGGGACCGCCAAGGCGGTAGTTCAATCGCACGAGCCCGATGTCGACGTCCTGGCCGATCCGCTCCCTGCGCGTGAAGGCGCCGGCGGTCACACCACCAAAACCGCCCGTGGCGGCGAACGTGACATCGCGATGGCCGAGAAAGATGTGGTCGTACTCCACACCCAGCGACCAGTTCGGAGCAAAGCCGAATTCAAGGCCCGCGCCGATGACCCCACCAAAACGCGTTTCGCTGGTCCGATCGAATTCCGCGCCGGTGACGACGTCGTTGGTTCGGTATTTGTCGGCCACCGCCGCGCCGCCGCCCTTCACGTACAGCAGGACATTGTTCCAGGCATAGCCGACCTGCCCGGTGATCAGGCCGAAGCCTTCAATCTTGGACCGATTACGAAGACCGGTCGGCGGGAAAAGCACCGTGCTGACGTTGTCGCCCGTGAAGTCGGCCCAGTTGCCCTGGCCCTCGATGCCGAACACCCAGTTGACGGACTGCCAACGAAATCCCATCTGCCCGCCCGCCGTGCCGCCCGTGGCATCGTGGCACCCTTCCGGGACGATAGTGCCAAGACCGGGGGAAATCAGATCCCAGCACTTGCGGCTCGATCCGCCGCCGCCGTTGACGCCGATGTAGAAGCCGCTCCAATCGTAGACGGCGGCGACCATCGGCGGCGCCTTGGTGTAGGGACGCGCCGCGAGATCGGCGGCGCCTGCGCCTGTGCAGGCCATTCCGAATGCTGCGACGGAAAGCAGGAACTTCTTCATCAGCGTCCCCCGAATGTCATGCGTCATGCAATTGGCCTGATCTTATCGCTTTTCGGGTGGTTGCATGTGATCGGCATGCAACATCCTGGGGCGACTTTGCCACGGCAGGGGCCATAGAGTGCGCGCTGAAATATCCGAGGAGAACCGCATGGCGACCATCTTCATCACCGGCAGCACCGATGGCCTCGGCCGGGCAGCGGCGCAATCACTGCTTGAACAGGGACACCGCGTGGTGCTGCATGCACGCTCGGCCGATCGCAGCGACGCGCTCGGCGAGCTGAGGTCGCGTTGCCAGGGGATCGTGGTCGGCGATCTCAAGAGTGCGGCCGAGACCAGGGGCATCGCCGACCAGGTCAATGCGATCGGGCGCATGGACGCGATCATCCACAACGCCGGCGTCTACACGCGGCCCGGCCGCGGCGCGACGCCGGAAGGCCATGCCGAGACTCTCGCCATCAACACGCTTGCGCCGTACATGCTGACGGCGCTGATCGAACGGCCGGGCCGATTGGTGTATCTCAGCAGCGGGCTGCACCGCGGTGGAGAGGGCTCGCTCGACGACCTCGACTGGACCAGGCGTCCCTGGGATTCGGCCAAGGCCTATGCCGAGAGCAAGCTGCACGTGGTCGCGCTGGCCTTCGCGCTGGCGCGGCGCTGGCCGAAGGTCCTGAGCAACGCCGTCGATCCCGGCTGGGTCCGCACGAGGATGGGCGGCGCGGGCGCGCCGGTCGATATCGACACCGGACAGCGGACGCAGACTTGGCTAGCGGTGAGCGCGGATTCCGCGGCCCTGGTCAGCGGGCGCTACTGGCATCACTTGCGGCAGGAGGAGCCCGCCGGCGAGGCGACCGATCCGCAGTTCCAGGACGAGCTCATCGGTAACCTAAGCAAGCTGACGGGCGTTGAGTTGCCCGAGGCGTAAAGCGCGATGACGGAGCAGGCTTCACGCCACCTGCCCCGGCCGCCAAGCCGTGTAGAGACCGACGAGGGTTCCGATCGCAACCAGCGCGGCGGCCAGCAGCAGCTGCAATTGCCCATCATCGGTGGGGCCGACCGACGACACCAGCCTGGTCACGATGACGAACAGAATGCCCACGGCGGCCGCTGCACCCGCGCAGAGATAAGCGAGCTCCCGCGTCAAATTGCGACCGAGAAGTCCGAGCGCCGTGAAATACATCGCGCAGGCGTTGGGATGAACGAACAAGGCAATGCGCGCGTAAGCGCCATAGGCGTCAAACAGGGACTCGCAGCGGCGCAGTGCCGCCTTCGAGGCCACCCGCTGCAGGAACGGCCTGAAGAAACGAGCCTGTCCATAGCTGAGAACCGCGCCCAGGATGATGGCGAGCCACGCCGCGATGAAGACAGAGCCATCCACGGACTTCGGACTGAGCGCCACGGACATCAGGATGAGCGCGGTGCCGGGAAAATAGCCGAAATACGGGAAGACCGACTCAAGCAGCACGCAGACGAACATGAAGGCCGGAAACCATGCCGATCCGGTCGCGCCATGAACGATGGCGTTCAGGTCGAAGAGAGCAGTCCTGTACAGGACGAGGTACATGCACATGGCTAGTAGAGCCAGCGCGTAGAACGGCAACGCTCCCGACAAAAACCGTCTCATCCAACCATCAAGCTTCGTTTGGCGGAGACGACGGCCTCGCGCTGTTCCAGATCATGCATTAGGCGAATGAGATTGCTCCTGTCGATAGCGCCGTTTGCCACGCAATCCTCGCCGCGCTCCGCCCCTACGCGATCGACAAGATCTCGATCTCCTGCGCGCCCGCCCCCACGACGTCACCGACCGCCTTGCCCATCAACGAGCGCGCGACCGGAGCGACGAACGAGATCGTCCCCGCCTTGGGGTCGGCTTCGTCCTCGCCGACGATGCGATAGGTCTGCACGCGGCCATCAGAGCGGCTGAAGGTCACGGTGCTGCCGAAGGCGACGACGTCGGTCGCGACCGGATCGGGAACGACCTGCGCGGTGCGCAACCGTTCCGTCAGATAGCGGGCGTCGCGCAAGGGCACCGCCGATTGCCGGCGCTTTTCGTTGACGTCCTCGACGGCTTGCGCGGCTTCATAGGCCTCGCGGGCGTGCTGGAGCTGCGTCTGCAACGCCTGCAGGCCGGCTTCTGTCACGAGGTTGGGATGCGGCGAGATCGGGCGATCCGGCAACAGCGTCTCGGACGCGGTTTCGGCGCTTTCTTCCTTGGTAAAGGCGACGCTCAATGCAAAATCCTGTCGAACTGTCCGGGGGCGGCGCAGGGCGCCGCCGCCTTATCTATATCTCAAGTTCGACGAAACGACGGAGCTTGAAGACGAGGTCCGGCATGGCCTGGCGGAACCGCGTCGCGTTCTGGAAATTGGTCGAGAACGGCGCAAAGGTGATCATGGCATTCCAGTGCCGGTAGCCATAGACCGTGACCGAGGCACCGGTCGCGGGAAAATTCTCCAGCTTGCGCAGCTCGCCGAGCACGAGATCGGCGATCACTTCTGCCGGCAGCAGCTGCTTGCCATCCCGCGTCGTGACGATTTTCGCAGGCTGCGCGACCGGTTCCACAATGGCCGGCGCAGCGTCGGCTACATCTTCCGGCCCGGTCGACGCCGCCTCAGGGATGGGCGCCGCGTCCGCTCCGTTCGACGGCACTGTCGGCGGACCCTCGGTGAGCGGCGGCGGTGCAACACTGTCTGCGCGCTTGTTGCCTCCAAGGATGCTGCTGATCATGGCCACAAGGCCAGCATCCTTCACGTCGTCACTCATCATTCCCCCCAGGCTTCGGCCTACTCTAGCACTGCTCTCGCAGACCGCCACCGGGGATGTGACATTGGCAGCCGACCGGCCAGGGGCCCAATTGGCCAGGCACCGGCGGCGCAACGGCTGATCGCGTCGCGCTGCCGTGCGACCCGTTATTGCTTATCGAACGGGATATATTGCTGGTACTGCTTGGGCACCGAGCTGCGATAGCGCGCGGGCACGGTGCCGCTGTCGACCGAATGGTCGATCTCCTGCTGCCGCGTCATCTTCTTCTTCGCCGGCTTCTTCGACGCGCTCTTCTTGGAGTCGGTCGGCTGGCTGGGCGTGTCGGTGGTTGCGCTCGGCGTCGTCGCGGCCGGCGCGGCTGTTGTCGCCGCAGGCGCCGCGGCTCCGCCGGCAGCCGGCGCGGTTTGGGCCAGCGCGAGCGATGTTTGCGTCATGAGCGCCAGCGCTGCCACTGCAGCCAGCAAATATGATTTCTGCATCAGAACCTCCAAATGCCTTGATCCGAATGAGGCAAGCCTAGTCCCACCGGATCGAGGCGTGCAAGTT
Organism: Bradyrhizobium sp. TM233; assembly: GCF_036247965.1. Lineage (NCBI taxonomy): Bacteria > Pseudomonadati > Pseudomonadota > Alphaproteobacteria > Hyphomicrobiales > Nitrobacteraceae > Bradyrhizobium > Bradyrhizobium sp. TM233. Next base: position 9,031 of record NZ_BTIG01000012.1, read on the forward strand.
CGCCGAGGATAGGTCGGAACCCGTGCGCGAACTGTGGCCGAGATCACAGTGCGAGCCGCCGGCTGCGTCACGATGTACCTCGCTTCGAACGCATCCGGCGCCGCGGAGACCAACACAGCAGGACCTCGCGTCAGACAGGCCACGGGAACGCCGACCAAGACACGGCCGTTCCACCCTACCATTGAAGGAGATCGAAATGCGTCGCACCATCCTCACGCTTGCATCGTTCGCAACGCTGATCGCCGCGTCATTGTCGGCGGCCCCGGCCCAGGCCGGAAGCGACCGATACTGCCTGCAGGGCCGCAGCTGGGGCTATCCCGGCAACTGCCAGTTCGCCAGCTACCAGCAATGTGCCGCCACGGCCTCCGGAACATCGTCCTATTGCGGCATCAACCCGCGCTACGCGTACTCGCAGCCGTATCATTACTGAGTGAGGCTGTCCCCTCATCGGGAGTGTCCCATCGGGGAGACACCCTCTCCCCAGCCCTCTCCCGCAAGCGGGAGAGGGAGAGCACCTCTTCTGTGGCAAGTGATCGATCCGACCTTACCGCGCGCTTCAGATTGTTGTTCAAGCATGATCTTTTCGGAAAACCGCTGCGCACTTTTCCGGATCATGCTTTAGGCGCCGGTCCCGAGGCCGATTTCCGCAAGCCGCGTTGCGAACCAGCGCGACAGCGGCTGATCCACGGCGCCGCTGACATAGACCTCCGACATCGTCGGATGGTGCTTGTCCAGCACCAGCAGCAAGCCGACCCAGTACGGAAACCAGACATGCACGTCGGTCAGCGCCCGCAGCTTGTGCTGGTCGTGCTCCAGCGGCGTGTGATTGCTCGCCTTGCGGATCTCCACCGTGAGCAGATTGTTCGGGATCTCGCGCTGATGCACGACGACGTCGGGGTAGATCGACTTGCCCAGATGATCGTCGGTCGAGATGATGGTGCCGTGCGGCAGATGCAGCGTGCGCTCGCCGAGCCGGTCGTAGTTGCAGTCGACCGACCAGCCGGCGAACTGCTTCTCCAGATGCACGGCGAAGCGGTGGGTGACCGCGCGCTCGCCGATGTCCTTCTCGAACAGGAAGCCCTCGTGGGCGTAGAAGTCCCGCAGCGCCGCGATCACCTTGTTCAGCTCGGTCTGCATCGTGCCTCCGGGCTCATTCCACTTTGCGTCCCGAGCGGTCTCTCGCTCCCTCGCCCCGTTCTTACGGGGAGAGGGTGGGGTGAGGGGCCGCCTCCGCAAATCCGGTTGGAATGATAGGTCGAACGCGCGCGACGTGCGAGTCGGATGGTGTCTTGCCTGGACTTGGAGCCTGCCTTGCCCCTCACCCGGATTACATCTTCGATGCAATCCGACCTCTCCCCGCGGAAGAGCGGGGAGAGGTAAGACGCATCCTACATCTGAACTTCGATCAGCCGCGGCCCCGGCTCGGCGACGGCCTCGGCCAGCGCCTTGTTGAACTCGTCGGCATTGGTGACGGCGCGGCCGGGCACGCCCATGCCCTTGGCCAGTGCGACGAAATCCAGCGTCGGGCGGTCGAGGCGAAGCATGTCGTTGGCGCGCTGGCCGGGCTCGCCGGCGCCGACATTGTCGAACTCGCCGCGCAGGATCTGGTAGATGCGGTTGGCGAACACGATGGTGACGATATTGAGGTTCTCGCGCGCCTGGGTCCACAGCGACTGGATCGTGTACATCGCGCTGCCGTCACCGACCATGCAGATCACCTTGCGGTCGGGGCAGGCGATCGCGGCGCCGATCGACAGCGGCGTCGAGAAGCCGATCGAGCCGCCCATGTTCTGCAGCCAGTCGTGCGGGGCGGCGGCCGCGGTCGGCGGGAAGAAGGCGCGGCCGGTGGTGAGAGACTCGTCGACCAGGATCGCATTCTCGGGGATCGCGTACGCAATCGACTGCGCGATCGAGGCGTGGGTCAGCGCGCCGGTCGGCTTGAGCAGCTCCTGCGACGCCTGCGGCTTGACGTCCCTGGCGCTGGCTTTCACCGCGCCGGCGAGCGCCTCGAGCGCTGCGACCGAATTCTCGCCCCAGGAGGTCATGCGATGCACGTCGCAGCCCTCGGGCTTGAGCATGCTCGGCTTGTTCGGATAGGCGAAGAACGCCACGGGATCGTCGGACTCGACCAGCACGATGTGACGGAACTTGGCCAGCATCGGCAGCGCGTTCTCGATCACGTAGTGGATGCGGTCGATCGAATAGCGGCCGCGGCCGCGCGCCATCTTCGGACGGAAGGTCGGGCCCATCACGGTGCAGCCGGTCTTGGCGGCGATGCGCTCGGCGAGCGCGAGGCCCTGCTCGCTCAGGGCGCTGCCGGTCATCAGCAGCAGCGTACCCTCGCCGTCGCCATGCAGGATTTTTGCGGCCTGCTCGACCGCCTGCGGTGAATAGCTCGCGCGCTGTTGCTCGGCCGGGACCTCGGCGACGCCGTCGGCCTCGTTCCAGGCGGTGTCGGCGGGCAGGATCAGGGTCGCGATCTGCGGCGGCGCGCTTTTGGCGGCGGCGATCGCCGCGGCGCCATCGGCGGCGACCGATTTGGCATCCGGCGAGGTGCGGACCCAGGACGACATCGGCCGGGCCAGGCCCTCGATGTCGGAGGTCAGCGGCGCGTTGAAGCCGATGTGGTAGACGGCGTGCTGGCCGACGATGTTGACGATGCCGGAATTGGCCTTCTTGGCGTTGTGCAGATTGGCAAGGCCGTTGGCGAGGCCGGGGCCGAGATGCAGCAGCGTCGAGGCAGGCAGGCCCTTCATGCGGAAATAGCCGTCGGCGGCACCCGTCACCACGCCCTCGAACAGGCCGAGCACGCAACGCATGCCGGGTACGCGGTCGAGCGCTGCGACAAAATGCATCTCGGAGGTGCCTGGGTTGGTGAAGCAGACATCCACCCCACCCTTGACCATCGTCCGCACCAGGCTTTCCGCACCGTTCATTCGTTCTGCTCCCGCAACCGGCAATATCCAAAGATCCGTTCGATCAATCATTGTTCGCTCGTCCCGTCAAAGCAATAGGCGGCATCGCGGCCCTGCCCCGCGCGGCAATGCGCCGGCTTGGCTAATACCCCGTTCCGATAGAGTCGGAACGGGGTATTAGCCTCATGTTTTGACGCGTTTTCTTGATGCGAACCGGTATCCACTTCGCTTGAAAACGCTCTGGTGCTTTTCGGCAAATGGCATGGTTGCCGATTTGATAACGCCTGTGCTGGATGATGTCCCTCACGGGGCCGTGGCTTGCGAAAAGCCCGCAAATATGGCCTGTGGCCTTTGTTGAATCGATTTTTTCTGGGGGAAACAATGATCCGGTTTTTTGCCGCACCGATTGCCGCCATCGCACTGCTGTCGGCCATGGCGGGCGGCGCGTTCGCCGAAGAGTTCGACTCGCGCGACATCATGGGCGGCGGCCCGAACTTCTTCCGTTCCGGCGCCAATCCGATCCCCCGCACCACCGTCATGTACAACGGCAATTACGCTCCCGGCACGATCGTGGTGAACACCAGCGAGCGGCGGCTGTATCTGGTGCTCCAGAACGGCCAGGCGCTGCGCTACGGCATCGGCGTCGGCCGCGACGGCTTCCGCTGGGGCGGGGTGCACAGGATCACCGCCAAGAAGGAATGGCCGGACTGGACGCCGCCGTCGCAGATGCTGGCCCGCCGGCCGGACCTGCCGCGCCACATGAAGGGCGGCGTCGAGAATCCGCTCGGCGCGCGCGCGATGTATTTGGGCTCGACGCTCTATCGCATCCACGGCTCGAACGAGCCGGAGACGATCGGCCAGGCGGTGTCCTCGGGCTGCTTCCGCATGACCAATGACGACGTCAGCGATCTCTACGGCCGCGTCTCGGTCGGTACCACGGTGGTGGTGCTGAACAACTGACGCAACTCTCGTAGGGTGGGCAAAGCCGGAGGATCGCGCGAACGCCGGCGTGCCCACGGTTTTGAGATGGTGGGCACGGCGCTTTGCGCCTTTGCCCTCCCTACGGCACCTGTAGCGCTCTTGCTACAGACAACGCCGGGAACCCGCAGGGCGCGTGAATTTGCGGTCTTGTGCGCGCGACGCGAATGCGGCAGCGTCGCACAACGATGAGCGCACTTGCCCCGCCCTCGCCTTGCCTTCGCATCGCCCTGCTCGCGCTCGCAGCGCTCGTGGCTGCGCCTGACACCGCGACGATGGCCGTCGCCGGCGAATTGCCCGCGATCTCCTCGCGCCAGCGCGCCGAGAAGAAGAATTTCACCGACGGCGAGATCGTCGAGGGCTTCCTGAAGACGGCGTTCGGTGCCGAATATCACCTCGCCGGCCGCGTCGACCGCATCCGCAAGTTCGACGGGCCGGTGCGCGTGTACGCCGAGAGCGACCGCGCCGACCGCAAGACGCAGCTCGCCAAGGTCGTGGCCGACATCGCCCATCGCGTGCAGCACCTCGACATCGCCATGATCGCGACCGCCGAAGCGGCCAATGTGCGGGTGAAGCTGGTGCGCGACCGCGACCTCTTCCGCACCATCTCCAGCTTCTACGGCGCCGAGAAGGCGCGCGAGATCCGCACCTCGCTCGACCCGCAATGCCTGTCCGGCTTCCGCAAGAACGACAATTTCGAGATCGAGCATTCCGACGTCATCCTCACGGTCGACAACGGCGATTTCGTCTTCCTCGACTGCGCCTATGAGGAGTTGCTGCAATCGCTCGGGCCCATCAACGACACCGCGAGCGTGCCCTGGACCATGTTCAACGACAATGTCTCGATGGGCTATTTCGACGTCTACGACCAGTACATCCTCAACCTCTTGTACGATCCCCGCATCAAGCCCGGCATGACCGTGGCCGAGGTCAAAGCGGTGCTGCCCGCCGTGCTCGCTGACGTGCGCACCTGGGTCAAGCAGGTGAATGATCTGAAGGAGTGAGCCGCACGACCCTCCCCATGGTTCGAGACGCCTGCTTTGGCGGCTCGCACATGAGGGCCGAATCTCACGGTAAAACGCGCCTCACACCTTCCGTGCCTTCGACATCAGGAACTGCTGGCGCATCACATTGTGGCCGGCGTCGAAATATTCCGAGATCAGCGCCTCGAACTCGGCTCGGAAGCTCCTGAGCTTGTCCGGCTCGTCCTTGTACTGGGCGACGAGCCTGATCAAAGGCCCGATCGTCGTTTCCATGGTGCGGCGGAAATGCTGCGGGCTGAGAGCGGACGGCGTCATCATGTCCATCTCGAAGGAGAGATCCTTCGTTTTCCCCGCGAGACGCTCGGCGACGATCTTCGGATCGCCCCACAACACCGGCGATGCCACGCCCTCGGGCGGAGGCAGATGGCGGCCGATCAGCGCGAACATCCGCCCGACATACAGATGCGGCGGCCAGGTGGAGAACGCGATGGTGCCGCCGGGCTTCAGCACGCGCAGCATCTCGCCGATCGCGACGTCCGGACGCGGCGCGAACATGTGGCCGAACTGGCTGAGCACCACGTCGAACTCGTTGTCGCCATAGGGCAGGCTTTCCGCGTCGCCGTCCTTGAAGTCGACATCGAGGTTCATCAGTTGCGCGTGCTCGCGGGCGCGCTCGATCAGAACCGGCGAGAGGTCGAGACCCCTGACCTTCGCACCGCGGCGCGCCGCCGTGATCGCGACCACGCCGGTGCCGCATCCGACGTCGAGCAGCCTTTGGCCGGCGGCAACGCCGGCAAAGCCGACGAGCCTGGCGGCGGTCGGTGTCGTGAAAACTTCCATCGGCGTGAACAGCGACCAGGCTTCCTTCTGGACTGCCTTGAAACCTGCAAACGGATCCTGCGCGGTCATGGAACTCTCCCTTTGCACGAGCTCGATCTCCATGAGGCTGGCGACGGACGCCGAAGGTTCAACGCGTCCGCATGGCGCCGCGAAACGCGGATGCCCGGGCCTTCGCTTCGCCAAAGCGGCTTCGGCCTCGTCCCGCGCGGGGCCGCGCCGCAACACAACAGATCGGACCCTACTGGACGAGATCGGCGACGGTGGTTGCGGCCTTCAGGCCGGTGCCGGTGAGGACGGCGACCGTGGTGTCGGTCGCCTTGACGGCGCCGGTGGCGGAGAGCTTTTCAAGCGCCGCCGCCGCGCTGGCGCTGGTCGGCTCGGCGAACAGGCCCTGCCGCGCAAGACGGCGCAGCGCGGCGACGATCTCCTCCTCGGTGAGCGCGACGGTGCCGCCGCCGCTTTCGCGCAAGGCGGCGATGATCTCGCGCAGGCGCAGCGGATTCTTGATCGCGGTGCCCTCGGCGATGGTCTTGTTCACCTCGCGCGCGACGGGCGTATCGACGCCGGCCTGAAAACTCGCATCGATCGGCGAGCAGTTTTGCGGCTGCGCCGCGAACAGCCGCGGCAGTTTTGCGATCTGGCCGGCTTTCATGAGCTCGCGGAAGCCGAAGGCGCATCCGAGCAGAGAGCTGCCGGCGCCGACGGGAACGATGACGTTGTCGGGCGCGCGAAAACCGAGATCTTCCCAGATCTCATAGGCGAGCGATTTGGTGCCTTCGAGGAAGAACGGCTGCCAGTTATGGCTGGCATAGAAGGTCTGGCTCGACTGGCGGATGGCCTCGGCCTCGGACTCCTCGCGCGGGCCTTCGACGAGCTGCACCGTCGCGCCATAAGCCCGCACCTGCGCGATCTTGGCCGGCGAGGTCGAGGCCGGCGCCAAGATCTTCACGCGCATGCCGCCGGCGGCCCCCAACCCCGCCATCGACGAGCCGCCATTGCCGGAAGAGTCTTCCAGAATCGAGTTGACGCCGATCTGGCGCAGGAACGACAGCATCACCGCCGAGCCGCGATCCTTGAAACTGCCGGTCGGGTTGAACCATTCGAGCTTGAACAACGGCCGCAACTCGCCCCAGTCCTGCTGCACCAGCGGCGTGCAGCCTTCACCGAGCGTGATCGGAGTCTTGATCTCGACCGGCAGCGCCGCCCGGTAGCGCCAGAGCGAGCGCGTGCGGGGCTCGATGTCCTCGCGCGAGATCCCCGCCCCCGGCGTCACCAGAAGCGGCGTGCGCTCGTCCGAGCACCAGCGCGGCTGGTCGAGCGGATAGAGCTGTCCGTTGCGAGGATCGATGTAGCTGGCGGGCATGGGGGTCTCCGGGGCGGGCAGCCGATCCAGTCGATATGTCTGAATATGCGGGTTTAATCCAGTCGCCCGTTCGGAGGCGGAGGGGCCGCCCGCCCCTTCAAAAATTCAAATGATTACATAGATATAGGAAGCATTCCGGCGTGGTCCGCCGATCGGGACGGGCGCGGGAACGGCCTCTGGGTCGCCCCGCACGATTAACTTGTCTGTCGTCGCCGGCCGCTACAATATGTTGGATTGCGTCGCCGGTGTTCCGCGTCGGCAACGCAACCGAGCCAGGCCCGTCCAAGCGGCGGGCCGTTGGCTTTTTGGGAGTTTGGTCATGAGCCGCGCGAACCGTACCGACCACATCCGCCTGACCTCCCATCCGGAGCCGGGCCGGAAGGCCGCCTTCCCGATCCACTGGGGCGCAGCCGATGCGCGCGGCCGCGGACCGATCATCGGCACGGTGTCGCGCGCCGGGGATCGCAACGTGATCGGCAGCCATGGCGGGTCCTATGCGATGTATCGCGCACTCGCGGTGTCCGCCGGCGCGCTCGATCCGATCAGGCGCCCTGACCTCACCAACACCTTTCCAGCCGCGACCATCGGGCCGTTTCCGCAATGGAGCGATCCCACCAAGATCGTCGCGCTCGATCCCTGGGGGCATCTGGTCGCCGAGAATTTCGGCAAGGAGATCGCAGAAGGCTCCGACATCCGCCCGAGCATCGCCGTGACGCGGGCGCGGCTCGACCTGCCCGAGATCCGCGAGGCGCTCGCTGCGAAGCGGCTGCGTGCCGACGGCGAGGTCGTGCATGCCAATGGCAGCGTCTCCGTGGTGAAGATCGCGATCGATCCGGTCTGGTACCTGCCGGGCCTTGCGGCGCGCTTCGGCACCGGTGAGACCGAACTGCGGCGCACGCTGTTCGAGCAGACCGCCGGCATGTTCCCCGAGCTCGTCACGCGGCCGGACATGAAAGTGTTCCTGCCGCCGATCGGCGGCACCACGGTCTACATGTTCGGCGATGTGACGAAACTGCCGGACCATCGCACAAAGATCACCTGCCGCGTGCACGACGAGTGCAACGGCTCCGACGTGTTCGGCTCCGACATCTGCACCTGCCGGCCCTACCTGATCCACGGCATCGAGGAATCCGCACGCGGCGCGCAGGAGGGCGGGCTCGGGCTCGTCGTCTACAACCGGAAAGAGGGCCGCGCGCTCGGCGAGGTCACCAAATTCCTGGTCTACAACGCACGCAAGCGCCAGGAGGACGGCGATGCGGCCGCCGCCTATTTCGAGCGCACCGAATGCGTCGCCGGCGTCCAGGATGCGCGCTTCCAGCAATTGATGCCGGACACGATTCACTGGCTCGGTTTGAAGCGCATCGACCGCTTCCTGTCGATGAGCGACATGAAGCACGACGCGCTGACCTCGCAAGGCATCGACATCGTCGAGCGCGTGCCGATCCCGCTGGAGCTGATTCCGGCCGATGCCCATGTCGAGATCGCCGCGAAGAAAGCCGCCGGCTATTACTCGACCGACATCGCGCCGGAGAAAGACGTGAACGGCGTGGTCGGACGTTCGCTGGAAAAATACTGATCGCGATGGCGGAGACTTTGGAATTGCAGGCACGCTCGCTGCTCAGCGCAGATGCGGTGCGCGCGCGGGCCGGGCAGATGCTGGAGATCGGCCTTGCCGGCGGCTTGAGCCACTTCACGATCGACCTCGACCGGATGGACGGCGTCGCGGAGGCCGTGCTCGCGGTGACGCGCAAGGCCTATCCGACGCTGGAGATTCCGTTCCATGCGCGCTGGCGGCATTTTGTGCTTGGCGGCGTCGACCGCTGGGCGAGGCTTGCCGAGGCTGCTTCGTGGCCGGACCGCGCCGCGCGGGCGCGCGCGGAGTTCGACCTCGCCATCGTCAGCGTGCTGCTCGACGCCGGCGCGGGCGCGGCTTGGCGCTATCGTGACGCGGTGACGGGCGAAGCCATCGGCCGCTCCGAGGGGCTTGCGATTGCGAGCCTCGACATGTTCGCGAGCGGGCTCTTTTCCGGCGATGCGCGTGCGCCGTTCAGGGCCGATGCGGATGTGCTCGCACAGCTGCCCCTCGCCTCCTTCACCTCAGCGTTTCAGGTCAGCGATGCCAATCCTCTGCTCGGCCTCGAAGGGCGTGCGAATCTGCTGCGGCGCCTGGGCGAGCATGTTGCGAACCACGCCGAGGCTTTCGGTCTGCACGATACGCCGCGGCCCGGCGGCCTGTTCGACTACATCGCGGAACAGGCCGTGGGCGGCGCTATCGCAGCCCCCACCATCCTGTCCGCGGTGCTGAACCAGCTCGGCCCGATCTGGCCGTCGCGGCTGGCGCTCGCAAAAATTCCGCTTGGCGATTGCTGGCGGCATCCGGCGATCAAGGCCGATGATGCGACCGCCGGCCTCGTGCCGCTGCACAAGCTGTCGCAATGGCTGAGCTATTCGCTGATCGAACCGCTGCAGCGCGCCGGCCTCGATGTCACCGACATCGACGGCCTGACCGGGCTTGCCGAATACCGTAACGGCGGCCTGTTCGTCGATCACGAGGTGCTGCGCCTGCGCGATGCCGCGGACGCCGAGCGTGCGCATGCGGTGGATTCGCTGCTCGTCGTGGAATGGCGCGCGCTCACCGTCGCACTGCTCGACAAGCTGGCAGAACTGGTTCGCGCAAAACTCGGCCGCACGCCCGAAACCTTGCCGCTCGCCAGCATCCTGGAAGGCGGCAGCTGGGCCGCGGGCCGCGCCATTGCGTTCGCGCGCCGGCCCGACGGCTCGCCGCCGCTCAAGGTGATCAGCGACGGCACGGTTTTCTAGTCCATCCGCAAGTTGATCCATTGCGCAACGATGAATTTCAGGAGCATCCGATCATGGAAGGCGTCACGATCGTCGATCACCCGCTGGTGCAGCACAAGCTGACGCTGGTGCGGGACAAATCGATTTCGACAAAGTCGTTCCGCGAGCTGATCAAGGAGATCGGCATGCTGCTGTGCTATGAGGTGACGCGCGATTTGCCGCTCGCGGACACCGTCATCGAGACGCCGCTGGCGACGATGCACTCGGCCAAGATCGCCGGCAAGAAGCTGGTGTTCGTGCCGATGCTGCGCGCCGGCACCACCTTCGTCGACGGCATGATGGATCTGGTGCCGACCGCGCGCGTCGCCCATATCGGGCTCTACCGCGAGCCGCACAGCTTTGCGGCGGTCGAGTATTTCTTCAAATCGCCCTCCGACCTCGGCGAGCGCCTCGCGATCGTGGTGACCCCGGTGGTTGCCACCGCGAACACGACCGTCGCCGCCATCGACCGCCTGAAAGAGCGCGGTGCAAAGGACATCCGCCTCGCCTGCCTGATCGCCGCGCCGGAAGGGTTAGAACGGCTGCGCGGCTTGCATCCGGACGTGCCGATCTGGACCGCGGCGGTGGACGAAGGTCTCGACGAGAACGGCTTCATCCTGCCCGGCCTCGGCGACGCCGGCGACCGCGCCTACGGAACGCGGTAGATCAGACCTTCCCGCTGCCGCAAATCCCCTTCAGCGACTGCCATTCCTTGTCCGTCAGCAGCGGCGGGCCGGAGGCCGGGCGGTCTTCTTTGGTCATGCGCGCGAGGCGGTCCTCGGTGAGCGGGTGGCTGGCGAGGATCGACGTGAGCGTGGAGCCGCCTTCCTTGCCGGTGATGCGGAACATCAGCTCGGCCGCGGGCTTCGGCGAGCGGCCGAGCTTGTGCATGACCTCGATCGCGAACGTATCGGCGGCAGTCTCGGCCTCGCGCGAATAGGAGGCTTCGACCACGCTGCGCGAGGCAAAGATCACGGCGGATGAGCCGGTGACGTCGCCGAACAACAGGCCGATCAGGAACGAGGTGCCGCCGTTGTAGATCAGGCCGCGCATGTTGTCGTAATGCTTGAGATGGCCGAGCTCGTGGGCGAGGATGCCAGCGAGCTCGTCGGGGTTTTGCGCCTTGTCGAGCAAGCCTCTCAGCACGTAGACCTTGCCGCCGGGCAGCGCGAACGCGTTCGGCACCGCGGTCGGCAGCACGCCGGCCGTCATGGAATCGTCGTCGAGGCCGGCGGCATCGCGCAGGCGGTTGACCAGCTTGGTGAACGCGGCCTTGCCCGCGGGGTCTTCGCACACGCTGCGGCCGAAGATGGTCTTCACCTGGACTTCGGAGGCGTCGCCGATGCGCCGCTCGATCGGTTTCGGCACCAGCGGCGCAAGCCGGTCGGCGGCGAGCGGAACGCCGAACAAGACGACGCAGACGATGGAGACGGCAGCGGCCACCGACCAGCCGACGATTTTTGCGACGCCGCGGCGCGAGGTCCGGTGCTCGTCGAGATGGGTGCAGCGGACGGTCACGTCAGCGGCCAGCGCAGCGTCGCGGATCTCGAGCCGCGCCAGCGGCGGCGCCGTGGTGCAGGCAAGACGCAGGATTCCCGGCGGGCTGTCGGCGCGGCGGATGTCCGCATAAGCCCAGCGAACCGGCGTTCCGCCCTCCTCAAGGATTTCGAGCGCATCAGCGAAGGTCAGTATCACCTGCCGCCGGCGGCTCGACGTGCCGTCGAAGAAGATGGTCGGCTTGGCGGACTGCGCCGGCGCCTCGGCAAACACGTCAGTCACAGCTCAGAATCCCGCGACATCGAGCCCGTCGGCAAAACCTTCGCCGAGCGCACTGGCAAGCTGACCGCTGCCGCGCACATCCGCCGCGGCCGCGATGTCGTGCACCTCGACGGTCTCCAGCACCTTGGCCCAGAGATCACGCTGAAGATAGACCCGCATGACGATGTTGATCGCAAGCGCCAGAGCGAGATAGCCGATCACCATCATCACCACCATCGGGATGCTCCTGGCGGCATTGTCCGAGCCGAACACCTGATCGGCGGGAACGCCGCTCAGCTGGACAACCGCTAAGGCGCTGCCGCCGAGATAGGCGGAGAAAATCATCGAGAGCAGCGTCCACCAGCCGATCACCTTCCAGTACAGGCCGTAGAACGCGTCGTGCGGCAATCGCGATGACAGGCTGACGCCGCCGATGCGGATGCCGTCGAGCCACCAGCGCCACTCGCGCGCCCTGAATTCCGCATAGAAGAACGGGGCGAGCGGGAAGATCAGCAGCGCGATCGGGCTGAGCAGCCACAGCCACCAGGCGCGCTTGAAGAAGGTCCAGCCGTCGCCCTCGAAATCGCCGCGGAGATCGCCGTAATGGGTGTGCTGCATCTTGTAGCGTTCGAGCGCGGCCGCGCGCCAGGGCAGCGCCAGGCCGAGCGTGAGTAACACCAGCAAGCCCCACATCATGGCGCGGAACGAATAGGCCCAGCCCGAACCGTCCATCCAGAACCGCACGCCGCGCCAGACCGTGCGCGTCAGCCGATAACGTCGCGCGCGAAAGATCGCGAACTGGCCGAAGGCGTAGAAGCCGATGAACAGCGGTGTCGAGGCAAAGCCCTGCCAGCGCTCGAACTCGATGCCAACAAGGAAATAGGCGAGATAGATCGGCACCAGGATCGCGAGCGCGAACAGGAAGCCGACCAGGAGCTCCTTGGCACGGCCGGTATATTCGGCGGCATCACCGTCGATCGCGGTGTTCGCCCACAGATGACGGCGGATGTCGGTGACGAGCCAGAACCGGTAGAAGCCGAAGGTCACGAGCTCCAGCATGGCACCCTTGGTGACCATTTTCCGGAACTCGGAGCGGTCACCGCTGAAATCGACCCGCGTGGGCGGCAGCGGCGGCGGTAAGGGCTCGGAGCCGATCGGGGTCCATTGCATGTCGTTCACGGCGGCAACCTCGGGATGCGGTCTTGATCGGGTCAAACTATAGATCAGAGCTTGGTCGGTCCCCAAGATGGCGGGGTTCGATTTACCTCGATTCCAGTCGGTTTCTGGCACGATTTCACGACAAAGGGTGTGCGGCTGATCACGTTAATTGAGGTCCTGTCGCCGGATGGAGCTAGTGGGTCGGCGCAACGCGCCGCCCCATGGGCTCCATCCGGGCTACGCATCCACCCTCTCGCAAAGGTTGGATGTGACAAAACTCTCCCTTGCTCCGGCGCAGACAACCGGCTGTAATTGCAAATCAAATACCGCAGCGCAGAATTCAACGAGAACGCGCGGTACATGCCAGGGAGAACGGTCATGCATGGGACCATCGAGAGCGCGGCCAAGCTCGACGCCCTTCGCGAGCGCGCCACGACACTGCCGCTGGAGCAATTCGATCCGGGCGATCCGGAATTGTTCAGGACCGATACGTTCTGGCCGTATTTCGATCGGCTGCGCCGCGAAGATCCCGTGCACTACTGCAAGGACTCGATGTTCGGCCCGTACTGGTCGGTGACGCGCTACAACGACATCATGGAGATCGAGACCAACCATTCGGTGTTCTCCTCGGCCTCCTCCCTCGGCGGCATCACCATCCGCGACATCGATCCGGACCTGCGCCGCGAGAGCTTCATCTCCATGGACCCGCCGCGCCACGCCGCGCAGCGCAAGACCGTGGCGCCGATGTTCACGCCGACGCATCTGGACAATCTCGCCCTCAACATCCGCAAGCGCTCCGCCGAGTGCCTGGACAATCTGCCCCGCGGCGAGGTGTTCGACTGGGTCGACCGGGTCTCGATCGAGCTGACGACGCAGATGCTGGCGGTGCTGTTCGACTTTCCCTGGGAGGACCGCCGCAAGCTGACGCGCTGGTCCGACATCGCGACCACCATTCCCGGTCCCGACGGCCTCGTCGCCACCGAGGACGAGCGTCAGGCCGAGCTGACCGAATGCGCGGGCTATTTCGCGCGGCTGTGGAAGGAGCGCATCGCGCAGCCGCCGAAGAGCGACCTGCTCTCGATGATGGCGCATGGCGCCGCGACGCGTGACATGGACGCCAAGAACTTCCTCGGCAATCTCGTGCTTTTGATCGTCGGCGGCAATGACACCACGCGCAACACCATGTCGGGCTCGCTTCATGCGCTGAGCCAGCATCCGGAGCAGTATCGCAAGCTGCGCGAGAACCCCGCTTTGCTCGACAGCTTCGTTCCCGAAGTGATCCGCTGGCAGACGCCACTGGCGCATATGCGGCGCACCGCGCTCGCCGACTTCGAGTTCCGGGGCAAGGAGATCAAGAAAGGTGACAAGGTCGTGATGTGGTACGTCTCGGGCAACCGCGACGAAGAGGCGATCGAGAAGCCCTACGAATTCATCATTGACCGCGCCCGCCCGCGCACGCATCTGTCCTTCGGCTTCGGCATTCACCGCTGCGTGGGTTTGCGGCTTGCCGAACTCCAGCTCAAGATCATCTGGGAAGAGATCTTGAAGCGGTTCGATCATATCGACGTGGTCGGCGAACCCAAGCGGGTCTATTCGAGTTTCGTAAAGGGCCTGGAAGAGCTGCCGGTGAAGATTGCAGCGTGAGACGAAAAACCCTCCCTCTCCCCGTTCTTACGGGGAGAGGGTCGGGGTGAGGGGCTCTCTCCCCGAAGACGGCGACAGCCGAATCGCAGAGAGTCCCCCTCACCCGGGTCGCATCTAACGATGCGATCCGACCTCTCCCCGCAAGCGGGGCGAGGTGAAGGAAGAACCAACTGGAGCCACGACGATGAACATCCAAGCGCCGGTTAAAGTGGACAAGGCCGAACGCCTGCGCAGGGCCCGCGAGGAGGCCTATGCGACACCGTTGTCGCAATTCCACCCCGGCGCGCCCAGGCTGTTCCAGGACGACACGCTGTGGCCGTGGTTCGAGCGGCTGCGCAAGGAAGAGCCGGTGCATTACTGCACCAATGCGCCGATCGAGCCATACTGGTCGGTGGTGAAGTACAACGACATCATGCATGTCGACACCAATCACGGCCTGTTCTCGTCGGATTCGACGCTCGGCGGCATCTCGATCCGCGACGTGCCGGAAGGCTACGACTGGCCGAGCTTCATCGCGATGGACCAGCCCCGGCACTCGTCGCAGCGCAAGACCGTGTCGCCGATGTTCACACCAACGCATCTGGACGAGCTGGCAAAGCTGATCCGGCAGCGCTCGCAGACCGTGCTGGACAATCTGCCGCGCAACGAGACCTTCAACTTCGTCGAGCGCGTCTCGATCGAGCTGACGACGCAGATGCTGGCGACCCTGTTCGACTTCCCCTGGGAGGAGCGGCGCAAGCTGACGCGCTGGTCGGATGTTTCGACCGCGCTGCCCAAGAGCGGCATCGTCGCCTCCGCCGAAGAGCGCCGCCGCGAGATGGACGAGTGCTACGCCTACATGTCGAAGCTGTGGAACGAGCGCGTCAACTCCGCGCCGCGCAACGATCTGCTGTCGCTGATGGCCCACAACGACGCCACGCGGCACATGGACCCCGACAACCTCATGGGCAACATCATCCTGCTCATCGTCGGCGGCAACGACACCACGCGCAACACCATGACCGGCTCGGTGCTGGCGCTGAACGAGAACCCCGAGCAATACGACAAGCTCCGCGCCAATCCGGAGCTGATCGATTCCATGGTGCCCGAGGTGATCCGCTGGCAGACGCCGCTGGCGCATATGCGGCGCACCGCGTTGCAAGACACCGAGATCGGCGGCAAGCACATCAAGAAGGGCGACCGCGTCGTGATGTGGTACGTCTCCGGCAACCGCGACGAGGAGATGTTCGAGAAACCGAACGATTTCATCATCGACCGCCCGCGCCCGCGCACCCACCTCTCCTTCGGCTTCGGCATCCACCGCTGCGTCGGCATGCGCCTCGCCGAGCTGCAGCTGCGCATCGTCTGGGAAGAGATGCTGAAGCGCTTCGACCGCATCGCGGTGGTGGGAGAGCCGAAGCGGATCTATTCGAGCTTCATCAAGGGGTACGAGACGCTGCCGGTGAGGATTCCGGGGTAGGCGCACTTCCACTAAGTCTCTTGGGGCAAACCGCCTCATCAACCTCCGCTGTCATGCTCCGCGAAAGCGGGGCATCCAGTACGCTGCGGCTTCTCGGCTCCAGCCGCGCTGTTTCTGGAATACTGGATTGCCCGCTTTCGCGGGCAATGACAGCTGAGAATGACGCGAAGAGCTAGCCAGCTATAAAATTTCGGCATGACAGCTCGCGCCAGATGCGATGGCCAGGCGGCGCGCGGCTGTTCTACCAAACGGCATCTAACTCAATTTGATATCCCACACGCCTTCCTTGCGGCAGGCGGCGACTTCCTCGCGCAGAAGCGCCGTGACGGCGAGCGAAGCCGTCGAGACCGGGCGGTCGATCGGAGAAGCGAAAATGAGCTCGCGTGTCATCGGCTTGGAGACGACAGCGGTTTCCAGCCGCCCGTCCGCGACCTCGCCGTGGACCGACGACGGCGGCAGCAGCGCGAAGCCGAGCCCCTCCTCGACCAGGCTGGTCAGCACGCGGAACGAATCCGCCTCGAGCTGGACGTCGAGCTTGATCTTGCGCTGGGCGGCCGCGTGCTCGATCAGCGCGCGGAGGCCGTGCGAGTGAGAGGGCAGCACCAGCCGTTGCCGCAGCAGCCAGCCGATGTCGACGCTCTTCTTGCGCGCGAGGCCGCAGCCGCGCGGGCCGACCGCGACGATGTTGTCGCGCCCCAGGCTCTCCACGTTGAGATGCAGATCGGCCGAGCGGCCATAGAGGATGGCGAGATCCATCTCGCCGCGATGCAGCCATTCGACCAGATGGCCGCTGTAGCTCTCGACGATGCGCAGCGAAATGCCGGGAAATTTTTCGACGCAGCGCCGCGCAAAGCGCGCCGACAGCACGCAGCTCACGGTTGGAACCAGGCCGAGCACGACCTGGCCGGACGGAGGCCCCTGGGACGACTGGATGTCGTCGCGGATCTGGTCGATCTGCCGCACGATGCCGGAGGTACGCGCCAGCAAGAGGCGGCCCGCATCCGTCAGCACCATGCCGCGGCCGTTGCGGGTGAACAGCTCGGTGCGCAGCTCATGCTCCAGCAGCTTGATCTGCCTGGAGAGCGCCGGCTGCGCCACGCGCAGCGTGTCGGAGGCCTTGCTCAGACTGCCGAGCTCCGCCACGCAACTGAAGGTCCTGAGCTGCCGGAAATCCATGCTTGCCAATCCTGGAAGGCTACTCCATACGCTATAACAAATGAGCATAGGGGGCTGGCGTTGTTTTCACAACGCCTGAGGATCGGCCGGCGTTATCTTAACTGCCGCTAAGAACTGGAAACGCCATGAGTGAAGAACACCACACCGAAGATTACGCCGACATCCGCGAAGCCGTCGCAAAGCTCTGCGCGCAGTTCCCCGGCGAATATTGGCGCAAGCTCGATCGCGAGATGGCCTATCCCAAGGCGTTCGTCGACGCGCTGACAGCGGCCGGTTATCTCTCGGTGCTGATCCCCGAGGAATATGGCGGCGCGGGCCTGAAGCTGTCCGCGGCGGCTGCGATCCTGGAAGAGATCCAGCGCGCGGGCTGCAACGGCGGCGGCTGCCACGCCCAGATGTACACGATGGGCACCGTGCTGCGGCACGGCAACGCCGAGCAAAAGGCAAAATATCTGCCGAAGATCGCAAGCGGCGAGTTGCGCCTGCAGGCCTTCGGCGTCACCGAGCCGACCAGCGGCACCGATACCTCTTCGCTGAAGACCTTTGCGCGCAAGGACGGCAACGACAGCTACATCGTCAACGGCCAGAAGATCTGGACCAGCCGCGCCGAGCATTCCGACCTCATGGTGCTGCTGGCCCGCACCACGCCGAAGGAGCAGGCCAAGAAGCGTACGGATGGCCTATCGGTGTTCATCGTCGACATGCGCGAGGCCAAGAACAACGGCCTCGAGATCCGCCCGATCCGCACCATGATGAACCACGCCACCACCGAAGTGTTCTTTACCGACATGAAGGTGCCGGCGGAGAATTTGATCGGCGAGGAAGGCAAGGGCTTTCGCTACATCCTCTCCGGCATGAACGCCGAGCGTATCCTGATCGCGGCCGAATGCGTCGGCGACGCAAAGTGGTTCATCGCCAAGGCCACCAACTACGCCAAGGAGCGCAGTGTGTTCGGCCGGCCGATCGGCCAGAACCAGGGCATCCAGTTCCCGATCGCCAAGGCCTACGCATCGATGCGCGCGGCCGAATTGATGGTGAAGGAAGCGACGCGCAAATACGAAGCCGGGCTCGACTGCGGCGCGGAGGCCAACATGGCCAAGATGCTGGCGGCGGATGCGTCCTGGGAAGCGGCCAATGCCTGCATCCAGACCCATGGCGGCTTCGGCTTTGCCGAGGAATACGACGTCGAGCGCAAATTCCGCGAGACGCGGCTCTACCAGGTGGCGCCGATCTCGACCAACCTCGTGCTCTCCTTCGTCGCCGAGCACGTGCTCGGCATGCCGCGCTCGTACTGAGGCCGCCATCATGGGAGCATTGGACGGGATCAGGGTGATTGCGGTCGAGCAGGCGGTGGCGGCGCCGTTCTGCTCCTCGCGGCTGGCGGATGCCGGCGCGGAGGTGATCAAGATCGAGCGGCCCGAGGGCGATTTCGCCCGCGGCTATGACGCGGCGGCCAAGGGCCAGAGCAGCTATTTCGTCTGGCTCAACCGCGGCAAGCAATCGGCGGTGGTCGATCTGGCAACGAAAGAAGGCTGCGCCGAGCTGGAGAAGCTGATCGCCAGCGCCGACGTGCTGATCCAGAACCTCAAGCCCGGCTCGATGGACAAGCTCGGTTTTTCGCGCGAGCGGCTGCTGAAGGACTATCCGAAGCTGATTTCCTGCACGATCACCGGCTATGGCGACGACGGTCCCTACGCGCATCGCAAGGCCTATGATCTGTTGATCCAGGCCGAGAGCGGCCTTGCCTCGATCACCGGCAACCCTGATGGTGCCTCGCGCGTCGGCATGTCGATCGTGGACGTCGCGACCGGCGCCACCGCGCATGCGGCGATCCTGGAGGCGCTGATCGGGCGCGGGCGCACCGGCAAAGGCTGTGACATCCGCATCTCCATGTTCGACGTGATGGCGGACTGGTGCACCGTGCCGCTGCTCAACTCCGAAGCCGGCAATCCGCCCAAGCGCATGGGGCTGCGCCATCCCTCGATCGCGCCCTATGGCGTGTTCACGTCGAAGGACGGCAAGGACATTTTGATTTCGATCCAGAGCGAGCGCGAGTGGAAGACGCTCTGCGCCAAGGTGCTGGATCAACCCGACCTGCCCGCCGACCCACGCGTCGCGAACATGGTGGAGCGCGTGCGCAACCGCGACTTCACCGACACGACGGTTGCGGACATCTTCGGCAAGATGACGCGCGACGAGCTCTTGAAGCGGCTGTCGAACGCGGACATCGCCTTTGCCGAGGTCAACACCATGGCCGACCTCACCAACCATCCGCATCTGCGCCGGATCGAGGTCGACACGCCGCAGGGACGCGTCAGCTATCCCGCGCCGGCACCGATCATCGTCGGCGAGACCCGCAGCTATGGCGCCGTTCCCGCCATCGGCGAAAAGCCACAGTCCAAGAAGTAAGAAGAGCGAGGCGTCATGACCGAGAAGCTCGACATCGATCACTTGCGGCAATGGATCGGCCGCAGCACGGAGGCCACCGACATCGTCACCGCGCAGCTCGTGATGGGCCTGCGCGCGACGCTGTTCCAGGAGGTCGGCGGGCCCAAGAAGGGCGACGCCGCACCATTCACGGTGCATTGGTGCCTGGCGCAGCCGGTGTTCCCGATGTCGATGCTCGGGCCCGACGGGCACCCGACCCGCGGCGGTTTCCTGCCGCCGGTGCCGCTGCCACGCCGGATGTGGGCCGGCGGCGAGATCGAGTTCTTGCAACCGCTGCAGGTCGGCGATGAATCGACGCGGACTTCGCGCATCGCCGACGTCCAGGTGAAATCAGGCTCGACCGGCACGCTGTGCTTCGTCTCGGTCGAGCACAGCATCTCCTCGCCGCGCGGCGTCGCCATCCGCGAGCGGCAGGACATCGTCTATCGCGAGATGACGAGCAGCGCGCCGACGAGCGCGAAGGCCCCGCCTCCGCCGCCGAAGGCCCAGCACCGCGAGACCCATGTGTCCGATCCCGTGCTGCTGTTCCGCTATTCCGCACTGACCTTCAACGGCCACCGCATCCATTACGACCGCGACTACGTCACCAAGGTCGAGGGTTATCCGGGCCTGATCTTCCACGGTCCGCTGCAGGCGGCACTGATCATCGAGATGGCCGCGAAGCTGCACGGCGGCAAGGCGCCGAAGAAGTTCACCTATCGCGGCCTGCAGCCGCTGTTCGAGGGCACAGAGTTCTCCATCAACGCCAACGAGACCGGAGCAGGCATGGAGCTGTGGACCGCGAATGCGGAAGGGCAGCCGACGATGAAGGGCACGGCGGTTTGGTGAGGGACGTCCCGTCGTTCCGGGGCGGTCCGCAGGATCGGACCCGGAATCTCGAGATTCCGGGTTCGATGCTTCGCATCGCCCCGGAATGACGCCGTAACAGTAAGCACGCAGGGGACGGAAACCATGGCCAAGAACGGCAAGACCGGCAGCAAGTCCGTCACCGTCAAGCAGGCGACGCTCGATCTGCTGCGTGCCTTCGGCATCAAAAAAGTGTTCGGCAATCCCGGCTCGACCGAGCTGCCGTTCCTCAGCGACTGGCCCGATGACATCGACTACGTGCTGGCGCTGCAGGAAGCCTCCGCCGTCGGCATGGCCGACGGTTACGCGCAAGCGACCCGCAATGCCGGCTTCGTCAATCTGCATTCGGCCGCCGGCGTCGGCAACGCGCTCGGCAACATCTACACCGCGCATCGCAACCAGACCCCGCTGGTGATCACCGCGGGCCAGCAGGCGCGCTCGATCCTCCCCTTGCAGGCCTTCCTCTATGCCGAGCGCGCCTCGGAATTTCCGCGGCCGTATGTGAAATACAGCGTCGAGCCGGCGCGGCCCGAGGACGTGCCGGCCGCGATCGCGCGGGCCTATTACACCGCGATGCAGCCGCCATGCGGGCCGACTTTCGTGTCGATCCCGATCGACGATTGGGCGCATGCGACCGCGCCGATCGAGGCGCGCAAGGTCAGCCGCGAGATCGGGCCCGAGCCTGAGCCGATGAAGGCGCTGGCCGCCGCGCTCGGCTCCGCAAAGCACCCTGCCCTCGTCGTCGGCCCCGGCGTCGACCGCGCCGGCGCGGTCGATCTGATGGTGCGCGTGGCCGAGAAGGCGAAGGCCAGCGTCTGGGTCAGCCCGTTCTCGGCGCGCTGCTCGTTCCCCGAGCGGCATCCGCAATTTGCGGGCTTCCTGCATGCCTCGCCGGCGCAGCTCTCGGACGCGCTGCGCGCGCACGATCTCGTCGTCGTCATCGGGGCGCCGGTGTTCACCTTCCATGTCGAGGGCCACGCCGCGATCTTCGATGGCAGCGCGACGATCTTTCAGATCACGGATGACCCGGACGCCGCGGCGGTGACGCCCGTCGGCACCAGCATCATCGCCACCATGAAGCCGGCGCTGAGCGCGCTGCTCGATCTCTTGCCCGTGAGCAAGCGCACCACGCCGAAAGGCCGCACGTTGCCGCCGGCGCCGCAAGCCGCCGATCCGCTGCCCGTCGAATTCCTGCTGCATTCGCTGTCGCAGGCGATGCCGGATGGTGCGTCAGTCGTCGAGGAAGTGCCCTCGCACCGGCCGGCGATGCAGAAATTCATGCCGATGCGCGGCCAGGACAGTTTTTACACCATGGCGAGCGGCGGCCTCGGCTATTCCCTGCCCGCCGCCGTCGGCATGGCGCTCGGCAAGCCGAACAGCCGCACGGTCTGCCTGATCGGCGACGGCTCGGCGATGTACTCGATCCAGGCGCTGTGGACCGCCGCGCAGCGCAAGCTGCCGCTCACCATCGTCGTCATCAACAATTCCGGCTACGGCGCGATGCGCTCGTTCAGCCAGGTGATGCAGGTGCGCAATGTGCCGGGGCTGGAGCTGCCGGGCATCGATTTCGTCCGGCTCGCCGAAGGCATGGGATGTCACGCGGTGCGGGTGACGAAGGCGGCGGAGCTCGGCGAGGCGCTGAAGCGCGGGATGGCGTTCGAGGGGACGAGCCTGGTCGAGGTCGTGGTGGATTCGGCGGTGCCGGTGCTGTACGGGCAGAAGCATTGATTGATTGTCGTCCCTGCCTAGTGCGCAATTGCGCACGGGCGCAGGGACCCATACCGCGTGATCTATCGTTAGTGACGCGATGTTGATACCGCGGGACAGAACAACTACCTGTCCTCGCCAAATTTCGCCCTGTGGTTATGGGTCCCCGCGTTCGCGGGGACGACACTGAGTTTGTCGCGCCACCTCATCACTACGACGCCAGAAATCCCCCATCCGCCGCCAGCACATGGCCGACCACATACGACGACGCATCCGACGCCAGCCACACCACGGCTTCCGCCACCTCTTCCGGGCTTCCCATCCGCCGCAGCGGCAGGCCGGCGCTCACGGTTGCGACATCGCCGACGCCGGCGCGCAGCATCATGTCGGTAACGACGCGGCCGGGCGCGATGGCGTTGATGCGGATGCCGCGCGGGGCGTTCTCCAGCGCCGCCGAGCGCGTCAGCGAGATCGCGGCGGCCTTCGAGGCCGAATAGAGCGAGAAGCCGGGATTGGGATTGCGCACGCCGCTGACGGAAGCGTTGACGACGATGCTGCCGCGCCCCTGCGCCAGCATCGCCGGCAATTGGTGGCGCAGGCACAGGAACAGCGCGCGGACATTGGTGTCGAACACGCTGTCGTAGATATCAGTACCCTGCTCCTCCAGCGGCGCGCGGCGCTCCTGGAAGCCGGCATTGTTGAAGGCGACGTCGAGCCGGCCGCAGCGCTCGATCGCGGTGCCGACGAGGCGCGCGACGTCGTCCTCGCGCGTGATGTCGGTCTTGAGCGCGATCGCCTCCGCACCGAGCTCGCGGCATGAAGCGGCGGTCACCTCGATCTCGGCTTCGCGCCGGCCCGCCACGACTATCGCCTCGGCGCCCTCGGACGCCATCCGCAGAGCGGTGGCGCGGCCGATGCCGCTGCCGCCGCCGGTCACGAGGCAAACCTTACCCCTCATCCGCTGACCTGCCGGCAAAGCTCCGCTCATGGCTCACTCCAAAACGCTTGCGCGCGGCGCTGTGCGCATATAGTTGTATGATACAACTATATGCCGGGAGTCAAGATGGCCGAGCTTGCGCTGATCGACGACATTCGCGCCGCCTCGCGGTTGATGGTGCGCGAGCTCGGCTTCATGGATGCGACGGTGGCGGCCTCGGACTATCCGCCGTCGGCCGTGCACACCATCCTGGAGATCGGCATCCGCGGCCCGATGACCTCGGGCGAGCTCGGCGATTTCCTGCGACTGGAGAAGTCCAGCGTCAGCCGCCTCGTGCGCAAGCTGATCGATTGCGGCGAGCTCACGGAGACGCCGGATGAGAACGATGCACGCAGCAAGCTATTGTCGCTGACCGCGAAGGGGCGGCGCACGCTGGAGGGGCTGCACGCGTTCGGCCGACAGCAGGTGCGCGGCGCGCTTGCGGCATTGACGGCGGCGGAGCAGCGCACCGTGCGGGAGGGGATGATGCTCTATGCGCGGGCGCTGCGGCAGAGCCGGGTGGAGGACGAGGTGGCGGTGTAACGACAGGTGTCGTCCCTGCGAACGCAGGGACCCATACCGCGTGATCTATCGATAAGCGCAGGTGTCAGTCCCGCGCAAAAGAACAACAAGCGGCCTTCGCCAAACTTCTCCCTGTGGTTATGGATCCCCGCGTTCGCGGGGACGACAGTGAGTATTTGGCTCGAGCCGTGCGTCAAACGCACCGTCGCCTACTTTCCGAACTCTTCCCGCATCTTCGCCTGGATCTTGGCCATGCCGCCGAGCCAGCGGTCGTAGTTCTCGGTCTTCTTGCGCATGTAGCCAAGCACCTGGGGGTGCGGCAGGATCAGGAAGGTTTCCTGCTCGAGGCCGGCGAGCACGTCTTTCGCCACCTGCTCCGGCGTGAGATCGCCGTCGCCGGATTGCGGGCCCTTCGGGATCGAGCGCAGCATGTTGGTGTCGACGCCCTGCGGGCAGAGGATCGAGACCTTGATGTTGTCTGCCTTGTGCGAGATCGCGAGATTCTCGGCAAAGCCCACCGCGGCATGCTTGGTCGTCGAATAAGCCGGACTACCGACTTGCGACAGCAGGCCGGCGGCTGAGATCGTGTTGAGGAAATAGCCGCCGCCGCGCGCCTTCATCCGCGGGACGAGGTGCCGCGCCGCATAGACATGGGCCATGACGTGGATGGCCCAGCTGCGCTGCCACGGCTCGTCGGAGGCGCCGCCGGCATTGACCGACATCGGATCGAAGCCGCCGCCGATGCCGGCATTGGAGCAGAACAGGGCGATGGGACCGAACTGCCGCTCGGTCTCCTCGATCACGTGCGAAACGTCTTTCTCCTGCGCGACGTCGCATTTGAAGGCCGCGCCATCCACCATGGCCGCGACGGCCCGCGCATTGGCGGCATCCATGTCCGCGACGACGACCTTGGCTGCGCCCGCATTGTAGAACGCCTCGCACAGCGCCTTGCCGATGCCGTTGGCGCCGCCCGTGACGACCACGACCTTGCCGGTCACCTGCATGCGACGTCTCCTCTTGTCTTATGGCGCTTCGGAGCAGACCCCCTGGGTCTTGCTCAGCTCAACACGAGGTCGAGCACCGCGGTATAATGGCATGCCGCGCCGGCCAAGACAAAGCCGTGCCAGATCGCATTCTGGAAGCGCAGCCGCCGCCAGGCGTGGAAGATCACGCCAAAGCTGTAGAGCAGGCCGCCCGCAAGGATGAACCCCAGCACCACCATGGGCAAGACCCTGACCACGGCGTCGTAGAGCATCACGCCGCTCCATCCCATCGCGAGATAGATGCCGACAGAAACCCGGTCGAACCGGCCGGGGTAGCACAGCTTGAGCACGATGCCGAGGATCGCCACGCACCAGACGCCGGCGAGCAGCACCAGCGCGAACCCGCTGTCCTTCACCTCCAGGATGAACGGCGTGTAGGTCGCCGCGATCAACAGATAGATCGCGGAATGGTCGAACCGCCGCAGCAGCCATTTGGCCGGCGACACCGGCCAGAGATTATAGGTCGCCGACAGCACCAGCATCGAGAGCAGGCCGGCGACATAGATCGAGACGCCGACGATGTCGGTCGCATCGGCATAGATCGCCGTCAGCACCACCAGCACGGTCGCGGCGATGAGGCCGGAGAGGACGCCGATCGCGTGGATGATTCCATCGGCGATCAGCTCGGCGCGGTCGTAATTCCAGCCCATCACGTCGGCTGCGGCGTGGACGGAGGTGGAGGCGAACTCTTTCAGTTGGAAGACGGTCATGACAAATCCGCAAGATGAGGCAATGTCCTCTTTTATGGGTCTTTCGGGATCGGCGCGTCGTTCAAACGGCTGATTTCCGACAAAGACGGTGGAAGTATGGAGCTTGATTTTCTTCACGCAATTGCCACTTTTGTGATCGGTCACACAGTCCCGCCGCCCCCGATCCATTAACGTTCATATGGCATTCAGTTTCCAGGATATGGTCGAAGAAGCGCGCTTGTCCGCGCAGGCGCTGATCGACTATGGCGAGCACTTCTTCAACCCGACGGTGCGGTTGGGCGTTACCGGCTTGTCGCGCGCCGGCAAGACCGTGTTCATCACCGCGCTGATCCACGGCCTGACCCGCGGCGGCCGGTTTCCGGTGTTCGACGCTTACGCCTCGGGCCGGATCGCACGAGCGCATCTGGCGCCGCAGCCCGACGATGCCGTGCCGCGGTTTGCCTATGAGAGCCATCTGCGCGCGCTGATCGAGGAGCGACGCTGGCCGAACTCGACCGTCGACATCAGCGAGCTCAGGCTCGTCATCGACTATCAGCGCCCGAACGGCGCCGACCGCACGCTGACACTCGACATCGTCGACTATCCCGGCGAGTGGCTGCTCGATCTGCCGCTGCTGCAGAAGAGCTTTGAGCAATGGTCGGCGGAGAGCCTGGCTTTGTCGCGCGAGGCGCCGCGCGCGCATCTTGCGGGCGAATGGCACACCCATCTCGCAACGCTCAAGCCCGAGGCGCGCGAGGACGAGCAGGCGACGCTCACCGCAGCAAAGCTCTTCACCGATTATCTGCGCGCCTGCCGCGACGAGCGCTTCGCAATGAGCCTGTTGCCGCCCGGCCGCTTCCTGATGCCCGGCAATCTCGCAGGCTCTCCCGCGCTGACCTTTGCGCCGCTCGACGTGCCCATCGGCGGGCAGGCACCTGAGGGATCGCTGTGGGCGATGATGGTGCGTCGCTTCGAGGCCTACAAGGACGTCGTGGTGCGGCCGTTCTTCCGCGATCATTTTGCCCGGCTCGATCGCCAGATCGTGCTGGCCGATGCGCTCGCGGCGTTCAACTCCGGACCCGAGGCGCTGCACGACCTCGAAGCCGCGCTTGCCGGCATTCTCGACTGCTTCAACATCGGCCGCAGCACCTTTCTTTCCAGCCTGTTCCGGCCGCGCATCGACCGCATCCTGTTTGCGGCGACCAAGGCGGACCATCTACACCATTCCAGCCACGACCGGCTCGAGGCCGTGCTGCGCCGCGCCGTCGCGGGCGCGGTTGCGCGCGCGGAAACTACCGGCGCGGCGATCGACGTTGTGGCGCTTGCCGCGGTGCGTGCGACAAGAGAAGCGCAAGTCGCGCAGGGCCGCGACAAATTGCCGTCGATCCTGGGAACACCGGCCGCGGGCGAAAGCGCCGGCGGCGAATTCTTCGATGGCAACACGGAGGTTGCGACCTTTCCGGGCGATTTGCCGGTGGATCCCGAGCCGCTGTTCAACGGCAATGCCGCGTTCCGCGGCCTCGCGACCGAGACCGCCGGGACAAGCGATTTTCGTTTCCTGCGCTTCCGCCCGCCCACACTCGACCGCGAAGGCACCGAGCCGCCGACGCTGCCTCACATTCGCCTCGACCGTGCCTTGCAGTTCCTGATCGGAGACAAGCTCGCATGAACGACCGATCGAAGCCACGGCGGCCGGCGACGTTCCGGCTCGACGATCCCGGCGTCGTCGTCACCGAAGCCGACGAGACCAGCCGACTCAGCCGCGCCACCATCCAGATCACGCCGGAGCCAGATCCCCTGGCGCTTCCGGTGCCAATTCAAGCGGCGCTGCCGCCGCGCCGCGGTTTTCCCTGGGGCGCGCTGTTCTGGTCCGGCCTCGCCGGACTGACGCTGCTCGGCACCGGGCTCGGCGTCGTCCATCTGATCGAGGACCTGTTCGCGCGCAGCGAAACGCTCGGCTACGTCGGCCTCGCTTTTGCCTCTGTCACCGCGCTTGCGCTTGCAGTGGTGATCGGCCGCGAGGCGTTTGGCCTCGCGCGGCTCGCGACCATCGAGCAGCTGCATACGCGCGCAGCGGCCGTGCTTGCCAGCGACGACCGCAAGGAGAGCCGCGTCATCGTGCAGGATCTGCTCAAGATCGCGCACCAGAACCCGCAGCTCGCCCGCGCCCGCGCGACGCTGGAGAGCCACACCGGCGAGATCATCGACGGCGCCGACATGATCCGGCTCGCCGAACGCGAGTTGATGTCGCCGCTGGATGCGGAGGCGCGGCGTCTGGTGTCGTCAGCCGCGCAAAAGGTTTCGATCGTGACCGCGGTGAGCCCGCGCGCCGCGATCGACGTGCTGTTCGTGTTCGTCGCCGCGCTGCGCCTGATCCGCCAGCTCGCTTATCTCTACGGCGGCCGCCCCGGCGCGCTCGGCATGATCCGACTGCTCCGCCACGTCATTGCCCATCTCGCCATCACCGGCGGCATGGCCGCGAGCGACAGCCTGGTGCAGCAGATGCTCGGGCATGGCATTGCAGCGAAGCTGTCGCAGCGGCTCGGGGAAGGCGTGCTGAACGGATTGCTGACGGCGCGGCTGGGCCTCGCCGCGATCGATGTGACGAGGCCGCTGCCCTTCGCGGCCCTGCCGCCGCCGAAGCTGTCGGATCTGGCGACGGATCTGCTGCGGAAGAAGGATGGGGAGGAGTAGCTTCTTCGCCTCTCCCCGCGTGCGGGGAGAGGCCGGAGCGCATCTCCAGATGCGATCCGGGTGAGGGGGACTCTCCGCGAGTTCAACTGTCACCTCCCCCGCGGAGAGTCCCCCTCACCCCAACCCTCTCCCCGCAAGCGGGGAGAGGGAGAGGAAAGCCAACACCTTCCACCAAAACAGCGGCGAATCCTTCGGCGGCGACAGCTCGGGGGTCCAGCCGGTGAGCTTTTCGATCACATAGGTGTCCGCGAGAACACCCCGCCAGCGGCGTTCGACTTCGCCGAGCTGCTCGCGCTTGGCTGGGATGTTCTCCCATAGCGAGGAACGGTTGTCCGGCTCGCGGCCGACATAGATGCCGGCGTGGCCCTTGATCCGGTCCAGGCCGGGATCGCGGAAATCCTGGAAGCGGCCGCGCTCGTTGAGCTCGATGACGGGCACGCGCCCCCTGAACAGCCAGCGCATCATGGCATAGGTGCGGTAGTCCGTGGTCGCGATCCAGGTCGCGCCGGTCTCATCCAGCGCGGCCTGCGCACGCGCGGCGACCTGCTCATAGCCGGCCTCGGCGCCGATCGGATCGATCTTGCCGAGGAGATTCCAGGGCGCTGCGACGTAATAGAGGAACACGATGACGACGAAGGCGATGCCCGAGCCGACGGCTGTCTTAGCCCAGAACACCGACGATCTCAGCATGCGGGCCGACCAATCCTCCTTCATCATGGCCGCGAGGTTGACGGCGGCCGCGGCGAAACCGACCGGCCACATGAACATCGGCCAGGTGTCGCCGACCCGAAGCGTGGTCGACTTCGCGAGGAAATAGGCGAACGGCACCAGCACCGCCGTCGACAAGAGAATTCCAACCGGCTCGCGCGTGCGGTAGCCGCGCCATGCCGTCAGCACCAGCCCGGTCAGCACCACCGGCAGCATGACGAAGCCGACCAGACCGAATTGCAGGCCGATGAAGTCGCCGATGGTCCGCAGCGAGATGCCGTAATTGGCGGTGGCGCGCACGCCCTGAAAACGGAACGAAGCCCAATCGTGCTGCGCATTCCAGATCAGCACCGGCGAGAACACGAGGGTCGCAATCAGCACGGCGAGATAAGGATAGGGGCTGCGCAACCAGCGCCAACGCCACTCCGGCACCAGCAGAAAGGCGGCAACCGCGGGGGCGAACATGATCGCGGTGAACTTCGACAGCATCGACAGCCCGGCGAACAGACCGGCCGCAAGCCACCAGCGTCCGTCGCCGCTTTGCGCCAGCCGCACCAGCGACCACATCATCGCCACCGCGAACGGGATCATGGCGACATCGGGCGCGACCTTGGCCATCAGCAGGCCGTAATAGAGCGCCGCTTCCGGCATCAGCACCGCGAACAATATGGCACGCACATCATGGGTGAGGCGGCGGACGATGTCGGCGAGCAGACACTGCGTCACCAGCATCGCGACGATGCCGCCGAAACGGACCCCGAGCGTGGTATCACCGAAGATCGCGGTTCCGAAACGGATCAGCCAGGCGATGGCCGGGGGATGATCGAGGAAGCTCAGCGCTGCCTCCTTCGACCAGGTCCAGTAATAGGCCTCGTCGGTGCGCAGCTCGATCGCAGAGGCGTAGACGATCCGGAGCAGCGTCATCGCGGCGATGACGAGCACGACAACACGGATGAGACGGCGTTCGGCGCCGTCTGGCTTCACAGAGATGTCGGGAGCGATCGTCACGGCCGCGCTTTTCCCCAACTTGGGAGGGGGAGTCAATGTGGGTTGCCCCAACATAGGTGTCGTCCCGGACAAGCGAAGCGCAGGCCCGGGACCCATAACCACAGGGAGGGGTTTGGGCGACCTGGTCACTCCAAGTCTTCGCCAAACATCTTCCTGTGGCTATGGGTCCCGGATCGGCGCGCGCCTGAGGGCGCGCTTGTCCGGGACGACGGCGGAGTTGACCGTGACATCGTGGGCACGGCGCGCAAGGGCGCGCCTTTGCCCAACCTACGATTTCGCAGCCTTGTCGGGCTTGTGATCCCCGAACCTGTCCACATCGGGAATTAACCGCTACGCTGGCCGTTCTCCTTGATGAACTGATACAACCGAATCATGGCCAGCGCTCCTGCACACATGTCCGACCTCGTCCGCGCCACCAGCGTGCGGCAGGTGCGGCTCGTCTGCGGCGTGATCCTGTTCTGTTATGTGATCAGCCATTTCCTCAACCATGCGCTCGGCAATATCTCGGTCGAGGCGATGGAGGCCGGGGTCTACTACCACACCGTCTTCTGGCAGTTCCTCCCTGTCGCGATCCTGTTCTACACCGCGGCGCTCACGCATATGGGGCTCGGCATCTACGCGCTGTATCAGCGCCGGCAGTTCCGCTGGCGGACGGTCGAGCCGCTTCAGCTCGTGCTGGGCTTGAGCATCCCCGCGCTGATCATGGCGCACGTGATCGGGGTGCGGCTTGGCCAGACGCTGTACGGACACGAGAAGCTCTATCCCCAGGAGCTCTATCTGTTCTTCGTCGCAGCGCCGGGACGGCTCTGGCAGATGACGATCCTGCTTCTCATTGCCTGGGTGCACGGCTGCATCGGGATTTATTTCTGGCTCCGCCTCAAGCCGTTCTTCACGCGCGCCGCACCCTATCTGCTCGCCGCCGCGGTGCTGGTCCCGACATTGTCGCTGCTCGGCATCTACCAGGGGGGCCGCAGCGTCGCGCTCGAGGCCGATGACGGGGAATGGCGCACGCACAATCTCACGCGACGCCAGGTCGGCACGACGACCGAGGCCGCGACGCTCGATCGCATCACCGGCGCCTTCACCATCACCTATTTTGGGCTGCTCGGCCTGGCGCTGGCGGCACGCGGCGTGCGGGCCTGGCGCGAGCGGCGCGGCGGCATGATCGCGCTGTCCTACGGCAACGGCAGGACGGTGCGGGTTCCCAAGGGCCTCTCCGTGCTGGAAGCGAGCCTGCGCCACAATCTGCCGCATGCCAGCGTCTGCGGCGGCCGCGCCCGCTGCTCGACCTGCCGCATCCGCGTCATCGGCGATCATGGCGTCCTGCCCGAGCCGTCGCAGCGCGAGGCCTTCGTGCTGACCCGCGTCGGCACCAACGACCCCTCGATCAGGCTGGCCTGCCAGCTGCGGCCGACGTCGGACCTCTCCTTCTTCCAGCTCTTCACCCCGCAAACGTCGTCGGCCAACGCGCAGGCCTCGGCGCCGGCGCGGATCGGCCAGGAGCGCTATCTCGTCAGCCTGTTCGTGGACATGCGCGGCTCGACCCAGCTCGCCGAGAAGCGGCTGCCGTTCGACACCGTCTTCATCGTCAACCGCTTCCTCGGCGCGGTGTCACAGGCCGTGATCGAGAATGGCGGCCAGCCGAACCAGTTCGTCGGCGACGGCATGCTGGCGCTGTTCGGGCTCACGGCCGATCCGCAAACCGCCTGCCGGCAGGCGCTGAAGGCGGCCTCCGGCATCGCCACCCATATCGACGAGCTGAACCAGCTGCTCAGCCACGATCTGCGCCAGCCGATCCGCTTCGGCATCGGCATTCACGGCGGCGAGGTCATCATCGGCGACATCGGCTATCGCGATCACATCGTCTTCACGGCGCTGGGCGATGCCGTCAACGTCGCCGCCCGCCTGCAGGACATGACCAAGACGCTGGCCTGCGAGGCGATCGTCTCGGACGAAATCCGCCGCACCGCGGGCCTCGCCGACGATACGCTGCCGCAACAGGAGGTCGCGATCCGCGGCCGCGACGAGCCGATGGCGGTCCGCGTGGTGGCGGATGCGCGGGAGCTGGCGGCGCTGGTGGATCGCGGCGAGCGCGTCGCGGCGTAACGCAGCCGCACGAGAGGTGCGCCCCCTCTCCCGCTTGCGGGAGAGGGTTGGGGAGAGGGTCTGTCCACAACGGGACAATCCCCCAGAGGAGAAAGCCCTCACCCGCGCCTTCGGCGCGACCTCTCCCGCAAGCGGGAGAGGCGCACCACCACCCGCGCTGCTACAGCTCGACTCTCACTACATCCGTAACACCGGCCTGCTGCAACGCAGCGGCATGGGCCTGCTGCGAAAGCACGAATTGACTTCGTTCAAATCGTTGCGACAGATGAGCGCGGCTCGCGGTGATGACCGCAGGCCAACGAAAAGCTCCGGGAGGGGACCAGATGTTCGATCGCCGCGACCTGCTCAAAGGAGCGGGGCTTGCCGCCATGGCGGCCACACTGAATGCCACCAAGGCGTTGGCACTCGATACCGTCACGCTCCCGTTTGCCAATGGCGAACGGCCGCTGGTGAAATATCCGCAGAAGCGGCCGATGATCGGCCTGACCGGCCGGCCGCCACAGCTCGAGACACCGTTCACGATCTTCAACGACGGCCCGATCACGCCGAACAATGCGTTCTTCGTGCGCTATCACCTCTCCGACCTGCCCTACAATCTCGACCCCGACAAGTTCACGTTGGAGGTCAAGGGCAAGGTCGACAAGCCGCTGAAACTTTCGCTGAAAGACATCAGGAAGATGAAGGCGACGGAGATCGTCGCCGTCGCGCAATGCTCCGGCAACAGCCGCGGCTTCTTCGAGCCGCGCGTCGCCGGCGGCCAGCTCGCCAACGGCGCCATGGGCAATGCGCGCTGGCGCGGCGTGCCGCTGAAGGCCGTGCTGGAGATGGCCGGCGTGCAGGCCGGCGCCAGGCAGGTCACCTTCAACGGCATGGACGGACCGGTCAGCGACAAGACGCCTGACTTCGTCAAGGCACTCGATCTCGCTCACGCCAGTGACGGCGAGGTGATGCTGGCCTATGGCATGAATGGCGAGGATTTGCCGTTCCTCAACGGCTTTCCGCTTCGCCTGATCGTGCCCGGCTATTACGGCACCTACTGGGTCAAGCACCTCAACGAGATCACCGTCATCGACAACGTCTATGACGGCTTCTGGATGAAGTCGGCCTATCGCATTCCCGATACGCCTGATAACGCGATCGAGCCCGGCACCGCACCGAAGGCGACGATCCCGATCAACCGTTTCACCATCCGTTCCTTCATCACCAGCGTGCCGGACGGTGCCAAGCTGAAGGCTGGCCGCACCACCCTGCGCGGCATCGCCTTCGACGGCGGCAAGGGCATCAAGGAGGTCCAGGTCTCCACCGACGGCGGCAAGACTTGGGCGAGCGCCAAGCTCGGCAAGGATCTCGGCAAATATTCGTTCCGCGAATGGAAGCTGCCGGTGAAGCTTGCGGCGGGAAGCGTTGAGCTCAAGGTGCGCGCCACCGGCAATGGCGGCGAGACGCAGCCGGACACGCCGCGCTGGAACCCGGCGGGATACTTGCGCAATGTCGTCGAAACCGTCCGCGTCACCGTGGCCTGAAAGGAGAATGACCATGCAGCGCACCGTTCTCCTCGCCGTCACGCTCGCCCTCGCCACCGGCCTCGCGGCCGTGACCGCGGCGCCCGTCAACTACCAGCTTCCGGACGAGGTCGCCGCCTTCAAGGCAGGCCCCAATCTCGAAATCGTCAAGGGCAATTGCAGCGCCTGCCACTCGGCCGACTACGTCAAGACGCAGCCGCCGATGAAGGACAAGAAGGGCTTCTGGCAGGCCGAGGTGACCAAGATGATCAAGGTCTATGGCGCACCGATCGACGATGCCGACGTCGGCAAGATCGTCGATTACCTGGCCGCGACGTATTGACGGACAGCGCGAAGCACGTCGGCCATTTGACCGCGAAACGGGCAAAACCGGCAAAAACGCCGCGAAGTTGAGCGGAATTCGGCGAAAGGCCGATGTGGTTTGAGCTACCAAGCCGGCCACATTCCGCGTATCCTGTTAGGACCGAACCGGCCGGTTGGCGGGGATTGGCGGTTCGAGATCTCGGAGGAAGACCCGCGGAGAAGTCGTGATGGCTAAAGGTACGGTCAAGTGGTTCAACCCGACGAAGGGTTATGGATTTATCCAGCCTGCGTCGGGCGGCAAGGATGTGTTCGTGCATATCTCGGCAGTGCAGAAAGCCGGTCTGTCGTCCCTGAACGAAGGACAGACGGTGGAATACGAAGAGATCGCAAACCGGGGCAAGACCTCCGCAGAGAACCTCAAAGTATAAGCCCGCCAGCTTTTGCTGCCTCCCGGATCGATCCGGGAGCCGGGCCAAGAAAATTTTAGAAGACGGCCAGTGCATTCGACGACAGGCGTTGCGACTGCACACGGAGAGCTATTTTCCCGCGAGGACCGCCCGTTCAACGCCTCAGCAATGACAATCGCGACGGCACTTCGTCAGCCCACCGGTAACGGTGCGTCGCGCTTGATCTCCTCCATCACCGCATAGGTCCGCGTCTCGCGCACGCCCGGCATCGACAGCAGGGTCTCGCCGAGAAAGCGTCGATACGCCGCCATGTCCGCGAGCCGCGCCTTCACAAGATAGTCGAAGCCGCCGGCAACCATGTGACACTCCAGAACTTCCGGCGCGAGCTTCACGGCGCGCGCAAACCGCTCGAAATTGTCCGGCGTGGTCTTGTCGAGCAGCACCTCGACGAACACGAGGAGCCCGAGACCGAGCCGGTGCGGGTTGAGCCGCGCGCCATAGCCTTCGACGAAGCCCTCCCGCTGCAAGCGCTTCAGCCGCTCGCCGATCGAGGTCGGCGACAACCCGATGCGCTCGGCGAGCTCGACATTGGCGATGCGCCCATCCTCCTGCAAAATCGAGAGGATCTTCCGGTCGATTCGATCGAGTTCCATGTTTTATCAGGTCAAGTGGCTCATGATCTTCATTTTCTAAGGCAAACCGGCTAGATTGTCTATCGAACTACGGTCACGCGGGCCTTATCCTGGATTTTAGCCACAGGACACGCCATGCCGAACATCCCGCCGCCCTTCACCGCCCCCTACGCGCCCGATGATGCCGCGATCGCCGCGCGCCTGTTGCCGGCATCGCATCTGTCCCCGCCGCAGGAGGCCCGGATCGACCGCACCGCGACGCGGCTGATCGAGGCGATCCGCAAGCGCGACGACCGGCTCGCAGGTAGTCTTGGCGGGGTCGAGGACATGCTGCGGGAGTTCGCGCTCTCGACCAAGGAAGGCCTGGCGCTGATGGTGCTGGCCGAGGCGCTGCTGCGCGTGCCGGACGCGCGCACCGCCGACCAGTTCATCGAGGACAAGCTCGGCGAGGGCGACTTCATCCACCACGAGACCAAGTCCACGGCGTTCCTGGTCAACGCCTCGGCCTGGGCGCTCGGCCTGTCGGCGCGGGTGATCCAGCCCGGAGAGACGCCCGACGGCACCATCGGCCGTCTGGTGAAGCGGCTGGGGGCACCTGCGGTGCGCACCGCGACGCGCCAGGCGATGCGGCTGATGGGCAGTCATTTCGTGCTGGGCGAGACCATCGAGCAGGCGCTGGAACGGGGCCGGCCGCGCTCCGGCCAGAAGCCGCGCTATTCCTTCGACATGCTCGGCGAAGGCGCGCGCACGGCGGCGGACGCCAAGCGCTATTTCGACGCTTATGCCAGCGCGATCGAGACCATCGGCAAGGCGGCGGGCAGCAATTCCCTCCCCGACCAGCCCGGCATTTCCGTAAAACTCTCGGCACTGCATCCGCGCTTCGAGGCGATCAGCCGCGACCGCGTGATGGCCGAGCTGGTGCCGCAACTGCTGGATCTCGCGCAGCGCGCCAAGGCACATGACCTCAACTTCACCGTCGACGCCGAGGAAGCCGACCGGCTGGAGCTGTCGCTCGAAATGATCGCGGCAACGCTCGCCGATCCCTCGCTGAGAGGTTGGGACGGATTTGGCCTCGCCATCCAAGCCTACCAGAAACGCGCTAGCGCGGTAATCGATTACGTCGACGCACTCGCCCGCGCGCATGACCGCAAGCTGATGGTGCGACTGGTCAAGGGCGCCTATTGGGACACCGAGATCAAGCGCGCGCAGGAGCGCGGGCTCGACGGCTATCCCGTGTTCACGCGCAAGGCGATGACGGATTTGAACTACGTCGCCTGTGCGGCGAAGCTGCTGGCGTTGCGGCCGCGCATCTTCCCGCAATTCGCCACCCACAACGCGCTGACGGTTGCGACCGTGCTGGAGCTTGCCGGGAAGAGCGGTGGATTCGAATTCCAGCGCCTGCACGGCATGGGCGAAGCGCTCTACGAGCAGCTCGCCAAGGATCATCCTGATATCGCTTACCGCACCTATGCGCCGGTCGGCAGCCACCGCGATTTGCTGGCGTATCTTGTGCGTCGCTTGCTGGAGAACGGCGCCAACTCGTCGTTCGTGGCGCAGGCCGCCGATTACCGCGTTCCGGTGCCGGCCCTGCTGCAGCGTCCGGCGGATGCTATTCTCCGGCCGCAAGCGGCGGCGCATCCGAAAATCCCGTTGCCCGGTGATCTCTACGCGCCGGGGCGGCGCAACTCGCGCGGCGTCGAATTCGGCGCACGCACCGCGCTCGACCGGTTGCTCGCCGACGTCAAGGCCGAGGCGACCGAGCTCGAGCCGATCGCGGATGCCACGCCGGATCAAGCCAATGCGGCGGTGACTGCCGCGCGCGTGGGCTTTGCGGCCTGGAGCCGGACACCTGCAGCCACGCGCGCGGCGGCGCTGGAGCAGGCCGCGCATCTTCTGGAGAACCGCGGCGCGCGTTTCATCGCGATGCTGCAAGTTGAGGGCGGCAAGACGCTCGACGACGCACTGTCGGAGCTGCGCGAGGCCGCCGACTTCTGCCGCTATTATGCCGCAGAGGGCCGCAAGCTGTTCGGCGCTGATGCGGCAATGCCAGGCCCGACCGGCGAAAGCAACGCGCTCGCGATGCGCGGCCGCGGCGTCTTCGTTGCGATCTCGCCGTGGAATTTTCCGCTGGCGATTTTCCTCGGCCAGATCACGGCGGCGCTGATGGCGGGCAACAGTGTGGTCGCAAAACCGGCCGAGCAGACCCCGCGCATCGCGCGCGAGGCCGTCGCCCTGCTGCACGAAGCCGGCATCCCGAAAGATGCGCTGCATCTCGTCACTGGCGACGGCAAGATCGGCGCGTTGCTGACGGCACATCCCGACATCGCCGGCGTCGTCTTCACCGGCTCGACCGAGGTCGCCCGCAGCATCAACCGGACGCTCGCCGCCAAGGACGGACCAATCGTGCCGCTGATCGCGGAGACCGGCGGCATCAATGCCATGATCGCGGATGCCACCGCGCTGCCCGAGCAGGTCGCAGACGACGTCGTAACGTCCGCGTTCCGCTCCGCCGGCCAGCGCTGCTCGGCGCTGCGGCTGCTGTTCATGCAGGAAGACGTCGCCGACCGCATGATCGAAATGATCGCGGGCGCGGCACGCGAGTTGAAGATCGGCGATCCCCGTGACGTCGCGACCCATGTCGGCCCGGTGATCGACCTGGAGGCCAAGCAACGCCTCGATGCGCATATCGCACGGATGAAGACCGAGGCGAAACTGCACTTTGCCGGCGCGGCGCCGCAAGGCTGCTTCGTCGCGCCGCACATCTTCGAGCTCAAAGACGCCGGCCAGCTCACGGAGGAGGTGTTCGGCCCGATCCTGCACGTCGTGCGCTACCGTGCCGAGAACCTCGAACGCGTGCTGCAGGCGATCGAGCGCACCGGCTACGGCCTCACGCTCGGCGTCCATTCCCGCATCGACGACACCATCGAAGCCATCATCGACCGCGTGCAGGTCGGCAACATCTACGTCAATCGCAACATGATCGGCGCCGTCGTCGGCGTGCAGCCGTTCGGCGGCAACGGCCTGTCCGGAACCGGCCCCAAGGCCGGCGGCCCGCACTACCTCGCGCGCTTCGCGACGGAGCAGACCGTGACGATCAACACCGCGGCCGCCGGCGGCAACGCTGCCCTGCTTGCGGGGGAGGAGTGAGGCCCTGCGCCTGATGCCGTTGCATCCCGGCAAAACATCGGTCTAATGCTCTCACGATCTGGCCCGCGCCAATTCCAGCGCACGGGAAACGACAAGAGCGAGGGAGCAACGCCGCGATGGAAAAAGGCATCTTTTCAGGCCTGAAGGTTCTGGACTGCGCGAGCTTCATCGCAGCGCCCGCGGCCGCGACCGTGCTGTCGGATTTCGGCGCCGACGTCATCAAGATCGAGCCGCCCGGCGCCGGAGATCCCTACCGCAATCTGCCGAACCTGCCGGGCTATCCGACCGGTGAGCACAATTTCGCGTGGCTGCTTGAGGCCCGCAACAAGAAGAGCATCGCGCTCGACCTCGCCAAGCCCGAGGCGCAGGCCGTGCTCTACAAGCTCGTGGCAGAGGCCGACGTCTTCATCACCAACATGCCGCCGCCGGTGCGCGCCAAGCTCGGTATCACCCATGATCACCTCGCCCATCTCAACGACCGGCTGATCTACGCCTCCTTCACCGGCTATGGCGAGAAAGGCGTGGAGGCCAACAAGCCCGGCTTCGACAGCAACGCCTATTGGGCGCGCTCGGGCCTGATGGACCTCGTCCGCGCCGACACCGACACCACCCCGGCCCGCTCGGTCGCCGGCATGGGCGACCACCCCTGCGCCATGGCGTTCTACGGCGCCATCGTCACCGCGCTCTATCAGCGCGAGAAGACCGGCAAGGGCTCGCACGTCGCCTCCAACCTGATGGCGAACGGG
This sequence comes from Bradyrhizobium sp. TM233, assembly GCF_036247965.1. Classification (NCBI taxonomy): domain Bacteria; kingdom Pseudomonadati; phylum Pseudomonadota; class Alphaproteobacteria; order Hyphomicrobiales; family Nitrobacteraceae; genus Bradyrhizobium; species Bradyrhizobium sp. TM233. Next base: position 47,648 of record NZ_BTIG01000012.1, read on the forward strand.
GTGTGGGCCGCGAGCGTGCTGGCCCAGGCGAAACTCTGCGGCGCCAAGTTCGGCGAGCGGCGTCCGCGCGAGCGCGCGCTGAATGCGGTCGCCAACCACTATCAATGCAAGGACGGCCGCTGGCTGATCCTGTCGCTGCTGAGCGAGGAGAAGCAGTTTCCGACGCTGGCGAAGTGCCTCGGGCGCGAAGACCTCATCACCGATCCGCGCTTTGCCACCAAACCCGACCGTCACGCCCGTTCGGTGGAGCTGATCAAGATCTTCGACGAAACCTTTGCGACCAGGGATCTTGCCGAATGGCGCAAGATTCTCGACGGCAACGGTCTCGTGTTCGGCGTCGTCGCCATTCTCGACGACATCCCCAACGACCAGCAGATGCTCGACAACGAGGTGCTGGTGCCGTTCGAGAACGACACCATGCTCACCATCTCCAGCCCGATCTGGATCGACGGCACCAAGAAGGTGCAGCCGCGCAAGCCGCCCGCTGTGGGCGAGCACAGTGACGAGATTTTGCGCGAGGCGGGATACGACGAGAAGGCGATCAAGCAGCTGCGGGGTTCGGGGGCGGTGGGGTAGCGCCAGCGCCTCACACTCGGCCGTCGTCCCGGGGCGCGCATCGCGCGAGCCCGGGACCCATAACCACAGGGAGTGGTTATGGGCACGACCGGTCACTCCGAATCTTCGCCAAACGTCTCCCTGTGGTTATGGGTCCCGGATCTTCGCTTCGCTCGTCCGGGACGACGACTGCTGATGCATTGCTGGATTGCTTCGCTGCGCTCGCAATGACGACGCGGGACCATCTCGCTATAACAATCGGCAGAACACGAACGCCGCGAGGTCCCATGCCCCTCTACCGCCTGCACTACTTCCCCGAATCCGGCAACAGCTACAAGCTGGCGCTGATGCTGACGCTTTGCGGCGAGAGGTTCGAGCCGGTCTGGACCGATTTCGGCGGCGGCGTCACGCGCACGGCGGAGTGGCGCAAGGCCGTCAACGAGATGGGCGAAATCCCGGTGCTCGAGGTCGACGGCGTGAAGATGACGCAGACGGCGCCCCTCTTGCTCAGGCTCGCCGAGCAGTACGGCCGCTTCGGCGCCGAGACCGAGGAAGAGAAGTTCGAGCTGCTGCGCTGGCTGTTCTGGGACAACCACAAGCTCACCGGCTACATGGCGACCTATCGCTTCATGCGCGCCTTCACCGAGAAGAACGACCCGCAGGTGCTGAAGCACTTTCGCCGCCGGCTGGAGGACTTCCTCGGCATTCTCGACGGCCATCTCCAGCACAACGCCTTCGCGATCGGTGCGAAGCCGACGGTCGCCGATATCTCGATGATGGCCTATCTGCACTATCCCAGCGACGAGCACGGCTTCGATTTCGCGGCGAGCCATCCCGCCATCCATGCCTGGCTCGGCCGCATGGCCGCCCTGCCCGGCTGGAAGCCGGCGTACGAGCTGCTGCCGGGGAAGCGGATGACGAACTACGCGACGTGATTACCGCAGCGACAGCCAGCCGAGCGTGAACAGGATGCCACCGACGATGACGGCCATCGCGATCGCCCAGATGCTGACGCGGGTGCTGCCGGTGACCTGCTTGACTTCCTCATTGCGCGCAATCTCGCGATTGCGCTCCTTGTTGGCGTCGCCAGTATTCGTCATGAATCATCCAAATCGCTTTGCGGGCTCAACGCGTCTTGATGAAGCACATGCCGATGCGGCGCGAGGCCGCGGCAGCCTGACAGGTGAGACCGTTAGCACAGCTCCATGACGTAAAACTCTCATCTCGCGTTCCCGATCCCGCGTCTTGCAGGGAACAATGCGCTCCCCAGCCGTCCTGATACTCGCTCCCGGCGAGCTCCCGGCTGCCGCGGGTCTGCGGCCGGCTGGCAAATCCGCGTGAGAAATCAGGACGTTTGCCCGCTGCGAACGCGGTCAGGATGTCGCGGCGGCGGGGCTGGTCGCCGAGAAAGTGCGGCGAAGCCGGCACGATGGTGGAATTCGACGGCCTGTCCGCCAGCCAATCGACGCCCGGAAAGTGAAAGCCGCCGATGCCGCGGGTCTGGTGGCAGCCGGCGCAGGTGACGTCGTTGAGACGGCGCTGGAAGCCCGCGACCGAGCGGATGTTCTGCATGTCCCCGCGCGCGGCCGCCTGTTTCAATGCACCGACCACGTCGTTGTCGATGAAGATCAGCTGGCCCCCGCCCTCCCCTTCAGCCTGCATCATGCCGAATTCCGGCTGCAGCGCCGAAGCATCGAGGCCGGCCGGCGTCGGCACCACCGCGCTTCTGGCCAGGAATTTCTCGGGGATCAGCACGGTGCCGCGATCGAATTCGCGCAAGTTCTCGGGTGCGAGCAGCCAGGCCTTGAAGTCGCGCCGAAGCACCTCGTCCGCCATGATCCGGTCGCGGTCGATCTGGTTCTCCAGCGTCGATTCCTCGAAGGCCTTCGTGGCGGAATTGTACTTGAACACCTTGAGCAGATAGTCGGAGCGGAAATCATGCAGCGCCGACTTCGCCGCGACCGAGAGCTGGATGTTGGTCTCGATGCGATCGAGCATGGCGTCGTCTCGACTGCCGATCAGCTCCTGCCAGTTGCCGTTGTCGAGCCAGCGCCGCGCGAGCTCGGCGCAGGTGATTGGTTTGCCGTCCGCATCCGTCTGGCGCGCATCGCGCGCCTTCATCACCAGATTGAGCGTCATCGGCAGCCGCGTCGCGGTTGTGCCGTCGAAACGCGCCAGCCGATAGATCAGCCGGATCTCGCCGCAGGAGTCCTCCGAGGCGTAGGCGCGGTCCATGCGGTTGACGATGCCGGCGAGCACGAAACGCGTGTCGCGGGAATTCAGCACGGCCCGATCGAACAGCTGCGCGCCAAAGCCCTCACCGACGCCGATGCTCTCGCCCGGATAGGCCGCCTTCTGCCTGATGATGTAGCGGTCAAACTCCGCATCGATCGCCGGCGGAATGTCCTTGAGCTGGGGCAGCGACGCGAACAGCCGGTCGGTCGTCAGCGGACCATCCGCCTTGCGCTCCGGCGCCAACAGGCGCTGGAGCGTGAGAGCGTCGCCCTCGTCGAGCCTGCGCAGCAGATCGGGATCGATGATGGCCGTGCCGCGCGTCAGCGGCGCGGTCTGCGCTGCCGATAGCGCGGCGGTGCCGCCAAACAACACGGCGGCAACAAGGAGAATTCGCAACGCGCGGCTCATGCCTGAGGTAACACCGCGGCGGTCCGCCTATTCAAGCAAAAAGGCGCTTCACTTGGTGGTGAAGCGCCTTTCGAAAGTCCTATCTGAGCCGCTCAGCGTCCGGTGATCAGGCCCTTGCTGGTGACGACGACCCAGCGGCCATCCTGGCGGCGGATCGCATCGACGCGGCCGAGGCCGGGGATGGGATCGCCGGGATAGACCTCGTAGAGCCCGTCGCGGCCCTCGATCAGCGCACCGCCATTGGCGGCGTTGCGCAGCCGCCAGCCTTCGACCGTCGGCAGGCGGCCGACGTCGGTCTTGGGCGCGGCCGGCACTGGGGCCGGTGCAGCTGCGGCCGTCGCGACCTGGGTCGGCGCGATCGAGCCGGTGGTCTCCTTGGGCACCGCTGCTGCGGCCTGCGCGGGGGCGGCGGGCGGCGCAGCGCGGAGCTTGTCGACGGTCTCGGACAGTTTTGCGATTTTGGCCATCGGCTCGGCCTGCGCCTTCTCGAGCTTGTCGAGGCGGTCATTGGCCCGGTTGAGCTGGTTGACGCCGGTTTTCGAGCTGTGCTCGACATTGGCCTTCAGTGCGACGAGGTCGGCGTCGATCCGGGCGACCGAAGCATCGATCGCGCTGGTGTCGGCGACCTGCACCGGCGCCTGGGCCGGGGCGGCGAAGTGCATCATGCCGGCGGTTGCGAGCGCGCCGCTGATGGCGCCGACGCCGGCGGCGATCGCCACCACCGCGGCCATCGCCGACAGGCGGCGCTTGCTGCCGGTCTCGCGCGGCTCCTCCGCCTTCACATGCGGGGCAAATTCCTCGCGGTCCCAAGAGCCGTTCCGCGACCGCTCCGACGGCGCCATGACGATCAGCTTGCCGGGCTTCGGCTCAGGCTTGGTTTCGGCTTTGGCTTCGAGCTTCGGCAACTCGATCCTTGACGCCTCGATCTTCGGCGGCTCGACCTTCACCGGATCGGGCTTGACCGGATCAGGTTTGGGCGGCGCCTCATGGTCCGGCGCAATCGAGGGAGCCTCGATCCCAGCGGCCTCGACTGCCTGCGGCGCGGTCGCAGCAGCTTCGACGACGCCGGTGTCCTGGGCAGCCTGCTCGGGCATTGGTTCGCTCACGGCTCAAATACTCCAGTCTGGGTTGACCTTTTGGTAACTTTCATTGCTTGCGAAATCCTTACCTGCGGACCCGCTTACCGAAATTTTAGGAAGTTATCCGGGGCCGAATTTGGCCGGGAAAGTGGAACCGGTGTGGCGGGCGTGAAACAAATTGTAATCGGGTGAAGATGAACGGCCGCGGAATAGGCGCTGGGCAGCCCTTGTCACTTCCGTCACCCCCGCGCAACGGCGGAGCCGCTGCGCGGGGGTGACGGTGGAGAGAACGGCGCGCGCTCCGTTCACATCACGACCGGCGCATCCGGCAGCTCGTTCGCATGCGATGCGCCGGGCGGAAAATGCCGCGCCAGTTCGCGCGACACCGCCGTGATGCCGTCGATTACGCCGCGCTCGAACTGGCCCGACCTGAACTCCGCCTCCATGGCGCGGCAGATGCTTTCCCAGCCTTCGGCACCGACCTTGGCGTGGATGCCGCGGTCGGCGACGATCTCGACATCGCGGTCGGCGAGCAGGAGATAGATCAGGACGCCGTTGTTATGCGCGGTGTCCCAGATGCGCAGATGCGCGAACACGTCGAGCGCGCGCGCGCGGGCCGGCTGGTTGCGGAACAGCGGCGCGCCGTCGAGCGCGCCTTCGACCACGAAGCGGACCTGGCCGGAATGGGTGGCCTCGCCCTGCTTGATCGCCTGCTCGATGCGGGCGAGCACGGCTGGCGGAAAGATCTGCTTTGCCCGCCAATGATGCTGCACGAGATGTCTGGCGATACGCTTGATGCTCATGACCGCTACCAGCTCCCCGAGGCGCCGCCGCCGCCAAAACTGCCGCCACCGCCGCTGAAGCCGCCGCTGTCACTGCTCGACGATCCGCTGCTCCAGCCGCCCGACGAGGAGCCGCTCGACCAGGAGCCGCCGCGCGAGCGGCCGGTGCCCGGCGTGATCGCCGAAAACAGATCGGCGACGAATCCGATGATGAAGCCGAGGGCTCCGACAGCCATGGCGAGCGCGAAGGAGCCGAGAATGAGCCAGGTCAACCCTGCGATGATGCCGCCGGTCACCAGGGATCCGAGCAGCCGCCCCAGCATGGCTCGGAAGAACCCGCCGACCCCGATCGAGGCGAACAGCGTCACGATGAAGATCGGTGCAAGATCGTCCAGATTGCCGAAGTTGACGGTGGGAGAAGGAACCGGCAACGGCTCACCGTCGATGACGCGGACCATGCGATCGACGCCATCGGCGATGCCGCCGCCGAAATCGCCGGTGCGGAATTTCGGTGTGATGATCTCGTCGATAATGCGGCGCGAGGTGACATCGGTGAGCACGCCTTCGAGGCCGTAGCCGACCTCGATGCGCAGATGCCGGTCGTTCTTGGCGACGACGAGGATCGCGCCGTCGTCGATCCTCTTGCGGCCGATCTTCCAGGCCTCCGCGACCCGGATCGAGAATTGCTCGATCGTCTCCGGCTGCGTGGTCGGCACGATCAGGACGGCGATCTGGCTGCCCTTGCGCGTCTCGAAGTCCCGCAGCTTTTGCGACAGCGCGGCGGTCTCGCTGCTGGACAGCGTGCCGGTCTGGTCGACCACGCGCCCAGTGAGCTGGGGCACGGCGACGTCGGCTGAGGCGGGGAGCGCGAAGAGGAGTGCGATGGCGAGGACAAGTGAGGCGACCGCCGAATACGCTCGCCACACCCTCGCTGTCGTCGCCCGCCTTGTGCGCGCTGCGCACTGGGGCGGGCGATGCAGTATTCCAGAGGCCGCAGTGCATGAGCCGTGAAGCCGCGGCGTACTGGATTCCCCGCCTTCGCGGGGAATGACAGTTGTGAGTGGGGCGCGCATGGGAGCCGAACGCGTCTACTTCGACGGCGACGGCGACGGGTTGAAATCGACCTTCGGCGCGGTCGAGATTTCCTTCTCGTTTGCGACCGAGAAGTTCGGCTTCTCCTTGTAGCCGAACATCATCGCGGTGAGGTTGCTCGGGAACGAGCGGATGGTGACGTTATAATCCTGCACCGCCTTGATGTAGCGGTTGCGCGCCACCGTGATGCGGTTCTCGGTGCCCTCGAGCTGCGACATCAGATCCTTGAACAGCGCGTCCGACTTGAGCTGTGGGTAATTCTCGGTGACGACCAGCAACCGCGACAGCGCGCTGGAGAGCTCCCCCTGCGCGGCCTGGAACTTCTGAAAGGCGGCCGGATCGTTCAGCACCTCGGGCGTCGCCTGGATGCTGCCGACCTTGGCGCGGGCATTGGTGACGCCCAGCAGCACGTCCTTCTCCTGCTGGGCAAAGCCCTTCACCGAGTTGACGAGATTGGGCACGAGGTCGGCGCGGCGCTGATACTGGTTCACGACCTCGGACCAGTTGGACTTGATCTGCTCGTCCTCGCTCTGGATCGCGTTGTAGCCGCAATTGGTGAGGCTCAGCGAGGCCAGCGCCGCCAGCACGGTCAGGATCTTGCGCATTAAATTTCTCCCGGTGGAATCCCGTAACTCAATATCAGATAGCGATAACGCGGTACCAGCTTTTCGGGTTCATTCCGGGGCGCGAAGCGAGCTATGGTGCGCCCTTGCGCACCTGAAAATCTCGAGATTCCGGGTCTGGTCCTTCGGACCATCCCGGAATGACTGCGCTGGATGAGCGCACCCCAGCCGACTGACGCAAGCCTCTTGCCTATCCCTGACCGACATAGTCAACTCGACGAAACAATAAGACAGAACACCGGGGGAACGCGATGACCTCGTTCGAGACCATCCTCGTGGAGAGGCCGGATCCGGCGGTCACCCGGATCGTGATGAACCGGCCGGAGGCGCGCAACGCGCAGAACCTGCAAATGACCTACGACCTCAACGCCGCCTTCGACGCGGCGGTGCAGGACGATACGGTCAAGGTGATCGTCCTCGCCGGCAACGGTCCGCACTTCTCCTCCGGCCATGATCTGCGTCCCGGCGGCAAGAATACCGCCGGCGTCGATTTTCCACCGATCGGAAATTGGGGCGGTTTTGCCGAGCCAAATGCCCATGGCCGCTTCGCGCGCGAGCAGGAAATCTACCTCCAGATCACCCGGCGCTGGCGCAATCTGGCAAAACCGACCATTGCCGAGGTGCACGGCAAGTGCATCGCCGGCGGACTGATGCTGGCCTGGGCCTGCGACCTCATCATGGCCAGCGACGACGCGCAGTTCTGCGATCCCGTGGTGACCATGGGCGTCTGCGGCGTCGAATGGTTCGTGCACCCCTGGGAGCTCGGTGCGCGCAAGGCCAAGGAGTTCCTGTTTACCGCCGACAACTGGAGCGCGCAGGAGGCGCAGCAATTCGGCATGGTCAATCAGGTCGTGCCACGCGCGGAGCTTTCTGCGCGCACGCTGGAGCTGGCGCGCAGGATCGCGGCAAAGCCGGCCTTCGCGCTGAAGATGACCAAGGAAGCGGTGAACCGCTCCGTCGACGTGATGGGCCAGCCCGCCGCGATCGACCAGGCCTTCGCGCTGCATCAGCTCTGCCACGCCCACAATCTTCAGGAATTCGGCATGATCGTCGATCCCTCAGGCCTGCATCCCTCCGTGCGCAAGCCGCCGGCGGCCGCGGAGTAGACGCGATGGACCTCAATCTCAGTGACGAGCAAAGACTGCTGCGCGAGAGCGCTGAGCGTTTCGTGGCCGGAAGCTACGATGCCGATCACCGCCGCAAGATGGCGAACGATCCACTCGGCTTCAGCCCGGCCGTGTGGAAGCAGTTCGCCGAGCTCGGCTGGCTGGCGCTGCCGATTGCCGAGGAGTTTGGCGGGCTCGGTGGCAGCGCGGTTGAAATCGGCATCTTGATGGAAGCCTTCGGCCGTGGGCTGGTATCGGAGCCCTATATCGCGACGGTCGTGCTGGGTGCCGCACTGCTCGACCGCTGCGGCACCCATGAGCAGAAGCAGGTGAGCCTGCCGAAGATCGCGGATGGATCGTTGAAGCTTGCGCTTGCGCATTCCGAGCGCGCGGCAAGGTTCGATCTCGCCAGGGTCGCAACCGCCGCCGACCGGACTGCGCAGGGCTGGCGCCTGGCCGGCAGCAAGATCGCCGTGCTCGACGGCCATGCCGCCGATGAGATCATCGTCTCCGCGCACATTCATGATCATCAGAGGCCTTCGGGACGGATCGGCCTGTTCCTGGTGCCGGCGACGACGCCTGGCCTCGTCGTCAGCGACTATCCGCGCCTCGGCGGCGGACGCGCCTGCAACATCGAGCTGTCCGACGTGCATTTGCCCGAAGATGCCCTGCTCGGTGACGGCCGTGACGCGCTGCCGGCCATCGAATGGGCCGTCGACCGCGCCATGGCCGCGCTCGGCGCGGAAGCCGTCGGCATCATGCAGACGCTGCTGGACACTACGCTCGAATACACCAAGATCCGAAAGCAGTTCGGACGGCCGCTGTCGGCCAACCAGGTGATCCGCCATCGCCTCGCCGACATGGCGATGCAGGTCGACGAGGCGCGCTCGATGGCGCTGCGGGCTGCGCTGAAGGCGGATAGCCCGCCGGTCGAGCGGGCACGGGCCGCGTCCGGCGCGAAAGCAAAGATCGGCAAATGCGCGCGCTTCGTCGGCGAGCAGTCGATCCAGCTCCACGGCGGCATGGGCGTCACCGAGGAGCTCGAGGTCGGCGCCTATTTCAAGCGCCTCGTCGCCTTCGACACGCTGTTCGGCGGCAGCGCGCATCATTATGCCCGCCACGCCGAGCTTGGCCGCAAGGCCTGATACCGGGAGAGCCTCATGGACCTGTCGTTCAATGCCGAGGAGCGCGCCTTCCAGGACGAGGTGCGCGGCTTCATCGCCAAGAATCTCACCGAGGAGATGAAGCGCGCGACCGCGCTGACGCCGTCGGTATTCTCCGACCCTGATATCGGCATGGCCTGGCAGCGCGCGCTACACAGGCAGGGCTGGGGCGCGCCGGGCTGGCCGGTCGAGCATGGCGGGCCGGCCTGGACGCCGGCGCAGCGCTGGATCTTCGAGACCGAATCCGCACGGGCCGGCGTGCCGAATGTGAATGTCATGGGCGTGAAGATGGTCGGGCCCGTCATCATCGGCTTCGGCTCACCGGAGCAGAAGAACTTCTACCTGCCGCGAATCCTCTCCGGCGAGGATTACTGGTGCCAGGGCTATTCCGAGCCGGGCTCCGGCTCCGACCTCTCCTCGCTGAAGACGCGCGCGGTCCGCGACGGCGACGACTACATCATCAACGGCACCAAGATCTGGACCACGCATGCGCACCACGCCAACCGCATGTTCGCGCTGGTGCGCACCAGCGACGGGCCGCGGCAGCAGGACGGCATCAGCTTCATCCTGATCGACATGAAGACGCCGGGCATCACCACGCGCCCGATCCTCACCATCGGCGGCGACCACGAGGTCAATCAGGTGTTCTTCGACGACGTGCGTGTGCCCGTCGCCAACCGCGTCGGCGAGGAAGGCAAGGGCTGGACCTACGGCAAATATCTGCTCGAGTTCGAGCGCGGCTCGGGCATCGCCTCGGCCAAGCTGCGCGAGGGGCTGAAGGCGATCGCGGATCTCGCCGAATCGGATCTGACCGGACGGGCCATCGACAGTCCCGATATCGCGGCGCGCATCTCGGAGGTGGAAGTCGATATCGACGCGCTTGAAATGACCGAGCTGCGCGTGCTCTCCGCGCTGCAGACCGGACAGAATCCCGGCGCGGTGTCGTCGATCCTGAAGCTGCGCAACAGCGAGATCCGCCAGGCCGTGACGCGGCTCGGGGTCGACGTCATCGGCCACGACGCCCTTGCCGTCGAACCGATGCGCCCGCTCTACAAGCTCAACCACGAGCCGGCGACGCCGGAGGAGATGCTGACAATGGTGCCGGAATATCTCAACGGCCGCGCCTACACGATCTTCGGCGGCACCTCGGAGATCCAGCGCGACATCATCGCGAAGATGATGCTGGGGATTTAGCCCCGTAGCCCGAGCATTTGGCGCGAGCGAGCACTACATACTCCACTGTCGTCCCGGACAAGCGTAAGCGCAGATCCGGGACCCATAGCCACAGGGGGATGTGGTTGCGGGGATTCGGAGTTACCAGTTCGCGCCACAACCACTCCCTGTGGTTATGGGTCCCGGATCGGCGCGCGCTTATGGCGCGCTTGTCCGGGACGACAGCGGAGTTTGACGCAGTACCAGCGCAACAACACGCCGCGCTTAGCCCGCCGCCTTCGCCTCCTTGATCGCCTGCCACACCTTCTGCGGCGTCAGTGGCGTGTTGAGCTGGGTGATACCGAGCTCGGCGAGCGCGTCCATCACGCCGTTGGTGACGCAGGGCGGACCGCCGATGGCGCCGGATTCGCCGCAGCCCTTGGCACCGAGCGGATTGGTGCGGCAGGGCGCGGTATCGTCCAGCGTCACCACGATCGGCGGCACGTCGTCGGCGCGCGGGATGCAATAATCCTGGTAGCTCGCGGTGAGGAGCTGGCCGTCGGCGTCATATGAGACGCCTTCGTACAGCGCCTGGCCGATGCCTTGCGCGACGCCGCCATGGATCTGCCCGGTGACCAGCATCGGGTTCACGGCGACACCGACATCGTCGACGGTGGTGTAGCGCACGACCTTGGAGACGCCGGTCTCGGGGTCGATCTCGACCTCGCAGATATGCGTGCCGTTTGGCCAGCTTGGACCGTCGACCTCGCCTTCGGAATCGACGCTGAGCTTGGCGCCGCTCTCCTTCTCTGCAATGTCGAACAGGCTGATGCGGCGGTCGGTGCCGACCACGGTGAGCATGCCGCCCTGATATTCGATGTCCTCGATCGAGGTCTCCAGCACGTTGGCCGCCTTCTCGCGCGCCTTCTGGATCAGATCGTTGGAGGAGACCGCGACGGCCGTGCCGCCGACGAACAGCGAGCGCGAGCCGACGCTGCCAAAGCCCATGGCGAGATCGGTGTCGCCCTGCACGACGTCGATCTTGTCCATGGCAATGCCGAGCGTGTCGGAGATCATCTGGGTGTAGGTGGTCTGCAGCCCCTGCCCCATCGCCATGGTGCCGGAATGCAGCACGACGCGGCCTTGAGAGGTCGCGTGCAGGCTGACCTTCTCGGTGTGGGCGCGGCCGCCGGTCCATTCGATGTAGGAAGTGAGCCCGCGGCCGTAGAGCAGGCCCTTCTTCTTCGCCGCCTTCTTGCGCGCGGCAAAGCCGTCCCAGTCGGCGAGCTTCACGGCGCGGTCGAGCATGTGCGCGAAGGCGCCGGAATCGTAAACCTGACCCGCGGCATTGGTGTAGGGCAACTGGGCCGGCTTGATGTAGTTGGCTTTGCGGATCGCGCGCGGATCCATGCCGATCTTTCGCGCGGCGGCGTCGAACAGGCGCTCGACGATGAACACCGCTTCGGGACGGCCCGCGCCGCGATAGGCGCCGACCGGCGCGGTGTGAGTCATCACCGACTTCACCTCGAAATGCACCAGCGGCAGATCGTAGACGCCGGTCTGCACGAACGGGCCGAGCACCAGCGGGATGATGTTCGCCGCGCCCGAGGAATAAGCGCCGGTGCAGCCGATCGACCTGACGCGATAGGCCAGCACCTTGCCCTTCTCGTCCAGCGCGAAGGACGCCGTCGAGGTGAGATCGCGGCCATGGGTGCCGCCGACGAACTCGTCGGTGCGATCGCCGCGCCAGCGGATCTTCTTGCTCAGCTTGGTCGCGGCATAGGCGACGATGCCGTCCTCGGGATAGAGGTTGGTCTTCTGGCCAAAGCCGCCGCCGATGTCGCCGACCAGCACGCGCACGCTGTCCTTGGGACGCTTCAGCACGGCCTCGGCGAGCACGTCGCGGGTCGAGGCCGGCGTCTGCGACTGCACGTGCAGCAGCAGGCGGCCGGTCTTGTTGTCGATCTCGGCAATGGTCGAGCGCGGCTCCATCGCGGACGGCACAAGGCGCTGGCTGACGAGATCGAGCTCGACGGTGTGCGCGGCCCTGGCAAATGCCTCGTCCACCTTGGCGGCATCGCCATAAGCCATCGCGCCGACGATGTTGTCGGGCGCCTCCGGCCACACCACGGGCGCGCCGGGCTTCACGGCCTCGACGGGGTCGACCACGGCCGGCTGCACGTCGTACTCGACCACGATTGCTTCGGCAGCGCTCTGCGCCTCGACGCGGGACGACGCCACGACGGCCGCGACGGCTTCGCCGGCGTAGCGCACGACCTCATGGGCGAGCAGCCGACGCGGCGGCACCGTCATCGGCTTGCCGTCCGGGCGCTTGAAGATGCTCAACGTCGGGATGCTGCCGACATCGTCCTTGACGAGGTCGGCGCCGGTGTAGATCGCGGTCACGCCCGGCATCGCGGCGGCTGCACTGGTGTCGATCGAGACGATCTTGGCGTGGGCATGCGGCGAGCGCAGCACGTACAGCCACAGCGCGCCGTCGCCCGGCTTGTCGTCGATGAACTGCCCCTTCCCGGTGAGCAGCCGCTGGTCTTCCAAACGCTTGACGGGCTGGCCCGCTCCGAAACGCAAATTGCCGGGAAGAATGTTCATTCCGTGGGGTCCTCAGGGTCTTTTCGAAACTGCGGGCAGCCTTTTAGCGGATCGATCAAGGGCATACCAGCCGCGGTTTTGGGCGGGATATCCACGGATTCGGCATGCCGTTGGAGATCGTCATTCCGGGATGGTCCGACGGACCAGACCTCAGGTGCGCAATTGCGCACCTGGGAATCTCGAGATTCCGGGTTCGATGCTGCGCATCGCCCCGCAATGACAATCACGCCAGCTCCCGCAACGCCGCCTCGACCACCTTGCGCGCATCGGCCGTCAGCGGGGCTTGCGGCGGGACGGGGTCGCCGACATCGTAGCCCTGGATCGACAGCCCCGCCTTGATGCAGGCGGCGAGGTTGAAGCGGGCGAACGCCTCGTTGATGCGCCACAGCCTGCGCTGCAGCGTCATGGCCTCGTCCCAGCGGCCGGCCTTGCAGAGGTCGTAGAGCGCGACGCTCTGGCGCGGGATGATGCAGGCCGGTCCCGCCATCCAGCCGAGCCCGCCGATCAGCATCACTGCGGCCGGGATATGGGCGGAGGCCGAAAACACCCGCAAGCCATCCCCGCAGCGGTTCATGATCGAGAGCAGCCGGCCGGTGTTGGTCGAGGCGTCCTTGATGTAGCCGATACGCGGATGCTCGGCGAGGCGCGCGATCACGTCGAGGGTGAGGTCCGAGCGCTGGAATTGCGGATTGGTGTAGATGACGACGGGAATGTCGACGGCATCCGCGATGGCGCGGAAGTAGGATTCGACCTGGGCATCATTGAGCGGGAAGTAGGCCTCCAGGATCGCGAGGATGCCGTCGGCCCCACACTTCTGGTAGGCCCTCGCCTGCGCCACCGCATCCGTCGTCGAGGTCGAGGCGACGCCCGCAATCACAGGCACCCGGCCCCTCGCGGCCTCGATCGTGGTCTGCACGACCGCCGTGCGCTGCGCTGCACTGAGATAGGCGAACTCGCCAGTCGAGCCCAGCGGCGTCAGCCCATGCACGCCCGCGCCGATCAGATCGTCACAGAGCTTGCCGAGCACTTTGGTGCGCACGGTGCCGTCGGCATCGACGGGCGAGACGAGATAGGGAAAGACGCCGTGGAATTCGGACATGTCTGGACCGGACCCTGAAGACAGCTTCGGACAGGAGATATCCTTCCGGGTGCTAACATGAGGTCCCAGCGCCAGCAAGCAACGCGATCGCCCGATGCGGATTTGCGCCCGGACCACAACCTGCAGAAATATATGTGTGGATGGACTACCGCGAAGATCGCAGTAACATCTGTCGTAGCAAGAAAAATGCAGGGAGGGGCGCGCTGTCTTGCGCCGGCGTCGTTGGCTACGCGTCGCGCGCATCGCAGGCAGTGCGTCCGAGGGGCGTCGATGTTTGCGTTGTTGTCATGGCGAAGATCGGCCGCGCGCCGTCTCGCCGCGAGCTTGATCGTCGCAGTGTCGCTGCCGATTGCATCGGCGGTGGCACAGGAGGAAGGATCGTCCGGTCAAGGCGGCCGCGACGTGCGCACCGAGGCAAAGCCGTTCCAGCTCTATCGCTGGAAAGAGGATTATTCCTATCTGGCCGGCAAGCCGCAGCTGAGCACGTGGGAGCGGCTCAAATATATTCCGATCGCGCAATCGCCGGAGGTCTGGCTCTCGCTGGGCGGCGAGGCCCGTTACCGACTCGATCGCTACGCGCCTTACCTGTTCGGCCTCGGCAAGAGCGGCTTCGACTGGGCATCCCATCAGGAGCGCATGTTTCAGCATTTCGATCTGCATCTCGGCCGAACATTCCGAACCTTCGTGCAATTCGATGCGGCCTATGAGGATGGACGGCCGGTGCAACGCGCCTACGACCAGAGCCGGCCGGACGTTCGTCAGGCCTTCGTCGATGTCGTGCTGCCGATGGGGCCCGGAAACGTCATGCTCCGCGCCGGACGGGAGGAGCTCTATCTCGGCGATTCCCGCTGGCTCGCGGTTCGCGACCCCACCAACCTCAGGCGCTCGTTCAACGGATTGCTTGCCGAATATGACGATCCCTCACTGACCTTGCGCGTCTTCGCAGCGAACCCGGTCAACATCCAGTCCGGCACATTCGACGACAACACGCTCGGCTCGGAATTCTTCCGCGGCGCCTATGCCGTCGTTCGCGAGCCGCTTGCGCTTCCGCTGACGCTGGACGCTTATGTCTACGGCCGGCAGCAAGCCAGCGTCACCTATGCACGAGGCATGGCGCCCGAAGATCGATGGAGCGGGGGCGCCCGGGTCGCAGCAAGGCACCGGGGCTTCGAGCTCACCAGCGAGGCAACCTATCAATGGGGCTCGTTCGGGACCTCATCGATTTCGGCCTTCGGAGCCTTCGGCGATTTCGGCTACAGGTTTCCACGGCTTGACATCTTCGGCCAGAGTGCCGCCCCGAAGCTCGGCCTACGTACCCACTATGCCAGCGGTGACGACAATTTGAAGGGTACGACCCTGCACACTTTCGCGGGCGCCTATCCGGCAGCGAGCGTGATCTCGGAGATGTCCCTGCTCTCCGCCTCGAACGTGACGAACCTGCAGCCCTATGGCCACCTGTTCATCACCTCCGGACTGGTCCTCGGCGCGAACTGGAACTTCGTGCGCAAAGCCACAACGGCCGACGCGGTCTATGGTCCAATCGGAACGCAGATCACGGCGAAGGGCTCGGCATCGCTCGATGTCGCGCAGATCGGGCAGATCGACATGACCTGGACCATCAATCGCTTTCTTCAGTTGCACGCGCTCTATGCGCACGTCTACGCGGGCGACTACATTCGCGCCGCCGGCGGACGCGATTTCGACTATTACCGCCTGCAATTGATGGCCCGATGGTAACGTCGATGGGGCCTAGCCCCTGATCAGCCGCACCCGCGTGCCCCAGGGATCGACGGCCTCGACACCGTTCGCGAGCGTCATGACCTGCGCGCCGCCCTTGCGCAGGCGCTGTTCCTGGGCGGCCAGGATGTCCTGCTTTTCCGTCACCAGCGAGAACCAGGCAAGGCCGGTCATCTGATCGTCGCGCTGGCCGGCGCCCTGGCTCTGCCAGACGTTCATGCCGAGGTGATGATGATAGCGCCCCGACGACAGGAACGCGGCGCCGTTGCGGCTGCGGGTCAGATCGAGGCCGATCGCGCCATGATAGAAATTTCCGGCCTGTGCGAGATCGCCGACCCGCAGATGCATGTGGCCGATGCGCATTCCGTCCGGCGCCCTGGCGTAATCGGGAACGCGCGTATTGGTCAGCGACAGCAGGTCGGGAATGTTGAGCTCGTCGGACGCCATCTTCACGCTGCCCTCGCTCCATTGCCATTGCGAGGGATCGCGGTCGGCATAGACCTCGATGCCGTTGCCTTCGGGGTCATCGAGATAGACGGATTCGCTGACGAGATGATCGGCGAAGCCCGACAGCTTGACGCGGTGCGAGGCGGCGTGAACCAGCCAGCGCGCCAGGTCCTTGCGGGTCGGCATCAGGAACGCGGTGTGGTAGAGGCCGGCGGCATTACGCGGCTCGATTGCCGCATCGGGGCGGGCCTCCAGCACCAGCAGCGCGATGCCCGATGTGCCGAGCTTCGCCGCGGTCGCCGAGCGCTCCATCACGGTGAGGCCGATGACATCGCGGTAGTAGTCCGCAACCTTGTCGAGATTCTTCACCCGCAGCGTCACCATGCCGACCCGCATCGGCGTGCGGCTGGCATAGGTCGGCCCGCCGCCCTGCGGCGCGCCCTCGGCACGCGCCGCGGCTGCGGCCGCCATGGCAAGCGAGGTCGCGCCGGCGAGTTGCAGCAGGGTGCGGCGGGTGAGGTCGATGGTCATCAGTCAGGGCTCGCTGAAAGGGCATAAGGCCGTGCGGCGCAATGTCGGGCCGATTGCTACACGTTCCCGTGAGCGGCTCCCAATCACATGTTCGTCGGCCGTAACAGGCTGGTCCTGACCACCCGGCCAGTTTCGCGATTCCCCGCGACATCCCAGATTGGGGGCAGCTTATAGGAGCCTGCTATGACCGATCCAACTCCCCTGTCCTCACTGTCGTCCGCCCTCGCGGACGTGGTGGCGCGCACCGCGCCCTCTGTCGTCTCCGTGCACTCGCATCGCTCCCGCGCGACCGGCTTCGTCTGGAAAGGGGGCCTGATCGTCACCGCCGACGAGGCGCTGGCCGATGAGGGCGAGGTCGAGATCGGCCTGCCCGACGGCAGCCGGGCGGCCGCCACGATCGCCGGTCGCGACCACACCACCGATATCGCGCTGCTGCGCACCGACGCCGCTGTTACGCCGGTTAAGCTCGCCGCAACCGTCCCGCCCCTCGGCACATTGGCGATCGTGGTGGCCACCAACCGTGACACGCCCAGTGCCGCGCTGGGGATGGTGTCGGCGTCCGGAAACGGCTGGCGCTCCTTGCGCGGCGGCGAGATCGATGCACGGATCGAGCTCGATGTTCGCCTGCGCGCCAGCCAGCAGGGCGGCCTCGCGCTCGATGCATCGGGCGCGGCCTTCGGCATGGCCGTGCTCGGCCCGCGCCGCGTGCTGGTGATCCCGACCGCGACGATCGAGCGCGTCGCAGCGCAACTCGAGACGCGCGGCCGCATCGCGCGGGGATATCTCGGCCTCGGGCTCCAGCCGGTCCGGCTCGACGACGGCCTCGGCGCCATGGTGATGAACGTCGACAAGGCCGGTCCCTCGGCCGCCGCCGGCATCCGCCAGGGCGACGTCATCGTCGCGGTCAACGACCAGAAGCTGTCCGGCGTGCGCGCCCTGTCGCGAACGCTGGGACCTTCGAGCGTCGGCGCGGTGGTCGATGTCGCGGCGCGCCGCGGCGGCGAGCCGGTCAGCTTCAAGGTCACGGTCGGCGAGAGGCCGGAGGCGTGAGCGAGGACCGGACGCCGGAGATCGTGCTTGCCTTGGAGATCGACGATCCCGCCCTCGCCGATCGCCTGGCGGCCTTGCTCGGCAGCGTCGCCGGGCTGCGTCTCGCCGGGCCCGGCGAGGCGGCCGCGGCGACGATCGTCGCCCGCGATCCGCGCATCATGCCCGAAGACATCGCGCTGACGCAGCGCGAGCTCGACGTGCTGGCGCTGATGGCCGAGGGCGCCTCCAACAAGATGATCGCCCGCCGGCTCGGCATCTCCGTGCACACGGTGAAATTCCATGTCGGCTCGCTGCTCGACAAGCTCGATGCCACCGGCCGCACCGATGCGGTGGCGCATGCGGCACGCCGCGGCGTGATCGAGCTATGATGAACTCAATAGTGCTTTGGTCTTGGGGAAGCTGAGCTCGACCGTCAGGCCGGGCGCATTGTCATGCAGCGCTACTCCCGCGCCGTGAAGCCGCGCGACCGCGGCGACGAGGCTGAGGCCCAGGCCATTGCCCGGCGTGTAGCGGCTCTGCTCGAGCCGGTAGAAGCGCTTGAAGACGTGATCGCGCTCCTCAGTGGGAATGCCCGGACCATCGTCGGCGATCGCGATCACCGCGCCGCCCTCGGTGCTGCGGCAAGTCACGCTCACCTGCCCGCCTTTGCAGCCGTGCTTGATCGCGTTGTCGACGAGATTGGCGATGGCATCGAACAGCAGGTCGCGATCGCCGGTGATCGGCACCTGGCGGTCTCCGGCAAGGCTGAGGCGGGTTGCGACCTGCTCGGCGGCGGCGTCGTAGAGCTCGACGACCTCGCCGGCGATTTCCGTCAGGTTCAGCGCGCGGAAGGCGCCGGTGCGGGCACGGGTCTCGATCTCGGAGATCCGGGTGATGGAGGCGAACATGCCGAGCACGGCGTCGAGATCGGCGATGGTGTCGCCGATCAGCGCGGCATCCGCCTCGCTGTTGCGCTCGTGGTGATAGGCCTTTTCCAGCCGGCCGCGCATCCGCGTCAGCGGCGTGCGCAGATCATGGGCGACGTTGTCGCTGACCTGCTTGACCTCGCCCATCAGCGTCTCGATGCGGTCGAGCATCTGGTTGAGGCTTTCGGCGACGCGGTCCCATTCATCATGGCTGCCGCGCAAGGGGATGCGCTGGTCGAGGCCTGAGAGCATGATGGCGCGGCTGGTGGCGTTGATCTCTTCGATCCGCCCGACGGTGCGCCGCGTCACCAGCACGGCGGCGAGCCCGGCGAGCACCAGCAGCAGCACGGCAACCGCCAACATCGCAAGCTCGATCATCGCGGTGAAGCCGCTGTGATCGCCGGCGTCGCCGACCCGGCTCCGCACATAGGCGATCGTGCCGAAATAGACATAGGCCATGATCGCCGCGACGATCAGCCCGAACGCGGCGATCGCGATCAGCGCCAGACGGAAGGTCGAGGAGCGGAGCGTCTTAACCAGGAGCACGGAGGCAATATCCGATGCCGCGGATGGTATGGATCAGAGGATAGGCCTGGGCATCGTCGACCTTGCGGCGGACGCGCCCGACATAGACGTCGATGATGTTGGTGGAGGGATCGAAATGCAGGTCCCAGACGTGCTGGAGCAGCATCGCACGGGAGACGACCCGGCCCTCGTTGCGGACGAGATATTCGAGCAGCTGGAATTCGCGCGGCAGCAGCGGGATCTTGCGGCCGCGGCGGCTGGCACTGCGTGCGATCAGGTCGATGGCGAGATCGCCGACCCGCAGCAGCGTCTCCTTGGCGATGGTCTCGCTGCGCCGGCCGAGCGCCTCCAGCCGCGCCAGCAATTCGGTGAAGGAGAACGGCTTGACGAGATAGTCGTCGCCGCCGGCGCGCAGGCCGCGCACGCGGTCATCGACCTCGCCGAGCGCGGAAATGATCAGGAACGGCGCGGCGACGCCGTCGTCGCGCAATTGCCGCATCACGCTGATGCCGTCGATATCGGGCAGCATCCGGTCGATCGTGATCACGGCATAGTCGCGCGCCGCGCCGTGGCTCAGGGCTTCGCGCCCGTTAGCTGCGAGATCGACGTCGTAGCCGGAGGTCGTCAATTCCTCGACGAGCTGGCCTGCGGTTTCCGGATCGTCCTCGACGACCAGGATGCGACGGTGACCTCCGGTCATGCAAAACTCCGCGCGACGATCGCCACCAGACTATCCCGTTCCGGGGCTGGACGGAACCGCCCGGTGGCGACCGCGACAATGGTGCGGTACGGCGATGCGACTACCAATAGTCTCCGCACACATTGACCCATTGCCATCCATAGGGCGTCCAGCTCCTGCGCCAGCAGCCGTCATTGTAGCCGGCGTAAATGAAGGGCGCGCCGAAGACGGCGAAACGACGGAAATGATGATGGTGGAAGGCGTGGCGGCCGTGCCAGCCGGCACCGGCGAAACGCGGCCCGATCGCCGCATGCGCGAAGCGTGCGCCGCCGAAGGCCGGACCGCCGACATGGGCGAAGCGCGCGCCGCCCATCCCGCCGACATGCATGCCGCTAAAGCCGCCGGCGCGCATCCCGCCGCCACCGAAATGACCACCACCACCGAAATGGCCACCGCCGCCGAAGCCGCCATGTCCGCCACCGCCGCCTCTGGCGAGCACCGGTGAAGCTGCCGCCATCACCGCGGCGAGCGTCACCGCGGTGAGGCCTTTGAGAAGCCTGCTGTTCATCGAAGCATCCTCCTTGCAGTGCGGCGGTCTTAACGCCGCACGAGGACGATCAGATGAGGAGAAGCGACGGGCGCCTTCAACTTACAAATGCGCCAGATTCTAACGCGGGTGTTAGGGAGAGGGAGCCCGCGCTCTCTCCCCGTCATTGCCAGGAGCCCTTGCGACGAAGCAATGACGACGTGGAGAAAGTTTTCCAAACGTCGGGCAGCTCACCTCTCCCGCAAAGAGCGGGGAGAGGCTGGAAAACCTACGCCCGCTTGCCGTTGTTCTTTTCCGCCGCCCTGCGCAGCGCTTCGGCGAGGGCACCGCCGCCCGAGGATTCCTGCTTGCGCGGGGCCGACGACGTCATGCGGGACGGGTTGCGCGAGCTGTTGTCGCGCTGCATGCCGGGGGCGTCCTTCTTGGCGCCGACCTCGTCGTCGAGACGCAAGGTCAGCGAGATGCGCTTGCGGGCAACCTCGAAGTCCAGCACCTTGACCTTGACGATGTCGCCGGGCTTCACCACCTCGCGCGGATCCTTGATGTAGGTCCTGGACATCGCGGAGATGTGCACGAGGCCGTCCTGGTGCACGCCGATGTCGACGAAGGCGCCGAAGGCGGCGACGTTGGTCACGGTGCCCTCGAGGATCATGCCCTTCTTGAGATGCTTGATCTCCTCGACACCCTCCATGAACACGGCGGCCTTGAACGCCGGACGCGGATCGCGGCCGGGCTTTTCCAACTCCTTCAAAATGTCGGTGACGGTCGGCAGACCGAAAGTCTCGTCGACGAAATCCTTCGGCTTCAGGGTGCGCACGATCTCGCTGCTGCCGATCAGCGCCTTGATGTCGCTCTTGGTGGCGCTGAGGATCCGGCGCACCACCGGATAGGCTTCCGGATGCACGCCGGACGCGTCGAGCGGGTCCTCGCCGCCGAGGATGCGCAGGAAGCCTGCGCACTGCTCGAACGCCTTCGGCCCGAGCCGCGGCACGTCCTTGAGCGCCTTGCGCGACTTGAACGGGCCGTTGGCGTCGCGATGCGCCACGATGCTCTGAGCGAGGCCGGAACCGACACCCGACACGCGGGCCAGCAGCGGTGCGGACGCCGTGTTGACGTCGACGCCGACCGCGTTCACGCAGTCCTCGACCACCGCATCGAGCGATTTTGCGAGCTTGGCCTGGCCGAGATCGTGCTGATACTGGCCGACGCCGATCGCCTTGGGCTCGATCTTGACCAGCTCGGCGAGCGGGTCCTGCAGACGCCGCGCGATCGAGACCGCGCCGCGCAAGGTGACGTCGAGGCCGGGCAATTCCTCCGAGGCGAAAGCCGAGGCCGAATAGACCGACGCGCCGGCTTCCGACACCACGATCTTGGTCATCTTCAGCTCGGCCAGACCCTTGACGAGATCGCCCGCGAGCTTGTCGGTCTCGCGCGAGGCAGTGCCGTTGCCGATCGCGATCAGCTCGACATGATGCTTCAATGCGAGCTTGCCGAGGATCGCGAGCGACTCGTTCCACTGCCGCTGCGGCTCGTGCGGATAGATCACGGCGGTGTCGACGACCTTGCCGGTCGCATCGGTGACGGCGACCTTGACGCCGGTGCGGTAGCCGGGATCGAGCCCCATGGTGACGCGGGTGCCGGCCGGCGCCGCCAGCAGCAGATCGCGCAAATTGGAGGCGAACACGCGCACGGCCTCGGTCTCGGCGGCGTTCCACAGCCGCATGCGCAGGTCGATATTGAGATGCACCTGGATCTTGGTGCGCCAGGCCCAGCGCACGGTGTCGATCAGCCAGCGGTCGCCGGCGCGCTTGAGGTCGGCGATGCCGAACCGCTTCATGATCTTCAGTTCATAGGCGCTCGGCACGCCCGGCGGCGGCGCTTCGGCCTCAGCCTGGATCTGCAGATCGAGGATCTCCTCCTTCTCGCCGCGGAACATCGCGAGGATGCGGTGCGAGGGCAGCTTGGTCAGCGGCTCCGAGAACTCGAAATAGTCGGCGAACTTCTCGCCTTCGGTCTTCTTGCCGTCGCGCACCTTGGAGGCCATGCGCGCATTGGTCCACATTTCCTCGCGAAGCGCGCCGATCAGGTCGGCATCCTCGTCGAAGCGTTCGACCAGGATGGCGCGGGCACCGTCCAGCGCGGCAGCGGCGTCCGCAACGCCCTTCTCGGCGTTGACGAAGGCTTCGGCCACCACCTTCGGATCGTTGGTCGGCTCCGCCATCAGCTGGTTGGCGAGCGGCTCGAGGCCGGCTTCCTTGGCGATCTCGGCCTTGGTGCGCCGCTTCGGCTTGAACGGCAAATAGATGTCTTCGAGGCGGGCCTTGCTGTCGGCGGCGAGAATGGAGGCTTCGAGGGCGGCATCGAGCTTGCCCTGCTCGCGGACTGATTCGAGGATGGCCTTGCGGCGGTCTTCGAGCTCGCGCAGGTAACCCAGGCGCTCCTCCAGGGTGCGCAATTGCGCGTCGTCGAGCGCACCGGTCGCTTCCTTGCGGTAGCGGGCGATGAAGGGAACCGTGGCGCCGCCATCGAGCAGCGTCACCGTCGCCTCGACCTGCTCCGCCCGAACCCCAAGCTCCTGCGCAATTTTCTGGTTGATATTTGCCACGCGAGAATTCCTCTATCCAAGCACGCAACGCGGGGGCGAACCACCGGCCACGGGACGCCGCTTATGGACCAACCGGGGTTGATTCATCAAGGTACCGCGGAGGACCGTCGACAGGGGATTTTTTTGTCGAACCGATGCGATCTCGCCACATTCGTGGGGACGTGCTGCTCTCGTGTCCTGGACGCGCTGCAGCGCGCTTGCGATGTGATGCAGTGGGCGACGTGCCGATGTGAGCGGCAGACACGTGCCGTAGGGTGGGCAAAGGCGCGAAGCCGTGCCCACCAAACTCAATTTGCGGCACGAGATGCGTGGGCACGCTTGCGCTTTGCCCACTCTACGATGTCGGAGGTTGTGACTCGCAGACATGCTTCTCCTCCTCGCGGCGCTTCCGCCCGAGTTTTGCTCTCTTCTTCGCGCCCTCAATAGAAAGGGCGCAGGGAAGGCCGGGTGCCGGCTGGCACCCGCAAGACCCCCGTGCGAACACATTGCACACGCAATGCACGAGGGAGACACAGGGCAGCCGATCATCCGGCCTTCCCTGCGCGATGTTTGACGGCGTATGGCGCGCTCTCCCCGGAGACGAGTTCCTGCTTGCCTCCGTCACCTCACGGATTGACGATGCGCGTCGCCCGGTCGGGCTCGGCGCACCTCCGCAAGGCTTGGCTGTAGCAACGACAGCCAGGACCACGCGATTTGGCCGTACGCATCAGCGCCGTTCGTCCGCACGCCGCCGGGACCTCACGGGGGTCGCCCGCCCTGCTCCCGCTTCTCGTGCACGACGCTGCCGCGTCCACCGCTCCCCGATCCGCGGCTCGTGACGACGTACGACCGCCCCTTTTGCCGGATCAGGATGGGCGACACATACGCCGAAACCGAATTTCGGCAAAGTGGAATATTTTCGCACTTGCGGATTGACAGAGGGCGACACAGCCACGATGGCGTAGCCCGGATCGAGCGTCAGCGTAATCCGGGGCCGTGCAAAATGCCGGGCGAGCGGCCCCGGATTGCGCTGCGCTCCATCCGGGCTACAGGCTCCCCGGTTGCAACCATCGCACCACTGCCGGATTGAGATCCGCCTTGCGACCTCTCCGCCCCATGCAACCCTGCCCCTCGTGCCGGCTCAGTTGATTCATGCGGTCCCTTGCTAAAGGAAGGTGGCGCTGCATCAAAGGGATTTGAATTTCATGACTTTGCCGATGAGCTGGACTGAATGGGCGCAGCACGATGGCGTGGGCCTCGCGGCGCGTGTCCGCAAGGGCGAGCTGACGGCAAAGGAGCTGGCGCGCCAGGCTGCCGCGGGTGTCGCCAAGGTCAATCCGGCGCTGTCGGGCGTGGTCGAGCTGTTCGAGGACGTGATCGCCGATCCCGCCAAGGACGGCGCCAATCTCGCCGGTCCCTTTGCCGGCCTTCCGTTCCTGATGAAGGACCTCGGGCCGACCATGAAAGGCCGGCTGCAGGAAATGGGCTCGCTGTTGATGCGCGGCAATCGCGCCGCGGCCGATACCTTCCTCACCGGCAAATTCCGCCAGGCCGGGCTCAACCTGATCGGGCGCACCACGACGCCGGAGTTCGGCGTGTGCTCTTCGGCCGACAATCCCGCCGTCTACGTCACCCGCAATCCCTGGAATACCGATTACACCACCTGCGGCTCCTCGGCGGGCAGCGCCGCGATGGTCGCCGCCGGCGTGGTGCCGATCGCGCATGCGACCGACGGCGGCGGCTCGATCCGCATTCCCGCCGGCGTCAACGGCAATATCGGGCTGAAAGTCTCGCGCGGCGTGTTCTCGCTCGCCCCCCACATGTCCGACCTCACCGGCCTCGTCTCGATCCAGGGCTGCCAGTCGCGCTCGGTGCGCGACACCGCCGCCTTCGTCGATCATGCCCGCGGGCCTGCGCCCGGCGAGTTCATGCCGTTCTGGACCACGGCGCAGCCTTATTCGGAGATGATCAAGCGCGATCCGGGCAAGCTGCGCATCGCGCTGTCGCATACATGGGGCGACTACACCGCGACGCCCGAGCTCGCAGCCGAGCTGGAGAAGACCGGCCGTTTCCTCGAAGGCCTCGGCCATCACGTCGACTACGCGCTGCCCGAGCTGGACTTCCGTGCCGCGTTCGAGGCGCAGACGATGTGCTACATCTCGAACTTCGCTGTGGTGATCTCCAATATGCTCGCCGCGCGCGGGCTGGACAAGCCGCCGGAAGACCTGATCGAGCCGATGAACATCCGGATCTGGGAAGCCGGGCGGCACACCACCTTTGCCGAGCGCGCGAAAATGCAAGGCGTTTTCAACACGACATCGCGCGGCTTCGGCGCCTTCTTCGAGCAGTGGGACGTGATCCTGACGCCAATCACCGCGCTGCCGACGCCGAAGGTCGGCACGAGGGAATATCTCACCATCTCCGACAATCCTGACGTCCTCGACTGGTTCGGCAATCTCTGGCGCTTCTTCGCCTTCACGCCGCTCGCCAATCTCTGCGGCATGCCGGCGATCTCGATGCCGATGGCGACGCAAGACCACGGCCTTCCGCTCGGCATCCAGGCCATCGCGAAACAGGCCAATGACGGCCTGCTCTTGCAACTCGCCGCCCAGATCGAGCGCGCGCTCGACGGCAAGTGGAACGGCGGCAAGACGGCGAAGGTGCATGTCGCGAGGGCGTAAGCTGTCGCCAGGGATTGCTTAGCCCATCTCCTTGCCAACACCTCGCGCGATCGCCTTGTCGGCGCGCCCGCGCGAGACGCCGTGCTCTGCAAGCAGGCGCGCGGCGGGGCTTCGTGTTTCCGGAAACAGGGCAATTAGGGCGTTGGCGCCGGTCACGGCAGTGTAACCCATCTCCTGGGCGTGGAGCGCGGCGCGCTGATCGACGCGATTGAATGCCGCCGTGGGCTCGGCGCTCCCGACCTCCGTCACGATATGTTTGAGATCGTCGTCGAGAAATTGCACGAGTCCCTGCCTCAGGCCGGCGAGATCGGCGTCGCAGGCCCGCATCACGGCGGATGCTTCTGCATCGTCGATCAGCGCGAGTAGCAAATGCTCAAGTGTCGCGTATTGATGGTGACGGCGGTCGGCGTGATTGAGCGCCTTCCGTATCGTAGTCGCATAATTTGCTGAAACCGGGCGCTGCGGCAGGTCAAGCAGTGCCTCGATGCGCTCGAGCCGCTTCGCGGGATCGAGTGTCGCCAACAGCTCGTACTTGTCCTTGATCGGCAACTTCATCCGCGTCGCAACGGTATCGGCGATCTGTCCGGGATCACGGGTTTGATCGAAGAACAGCCAGATGTCGGGGACTATAATTCCGTGAACCGCCGTGTAATCCTGGAAGCGCTGATAGATCCTTCGGATGAGATCCCTTGCATTGCGGGCAACTCCCTCGCTGACGTCGACCGCCTCGGCCCAATAGGCGGCCGATTCGGTAGCGAAGCTGCGTAGCTCGACACGCCGCAGTCCTCGCGTCAGCACCCTGAACGTGCCATCGGCGAGCGGTTCGAGTTCGAGCAGTTGGGCCACGATGCCGATCTCGTAGACATCGGCAAATCGGGGATCATCGACGCCCGCCTCCCGCTGGACCGCCAGCACGACCTCGCGTGCGCCGTCAAATGCCTGGTTCAGGGCCTGGAAGGAGCTCTCTCGGCCCACAAACATCGGGTATGTCGCATTTGGAAACGGAACGAGATCGCGGAGCGGAACGGCGGGATAAAGCGCTGTTGTCGTTTTGAGCCTCGCAATCGGCGCCGCCGTATCACGCCGCTCGGCGTGAAGCAGCGCCGACAGCGTGTTCCAGTCGGCAACGCCGAGCATTCTCGAGACAAGTTCGAGGCTTTCGCTGTGACTGACGGTGACGGCCTTGCTGGTCAGAGATTCGCGCAGGGTCTGCGCCATAGCCTTGGCATCGCGAGAATCGCGCATCGGTTCGTCCTCTGCATGAGCGATCCAGGTGTGTCAGGCGGTTGCGTTGCTGACCCGGTCGCTCGGGCAAAGGGGAGGCCGATGAGGGCTCGATACGTTCACCATTCCACAGAGGGTGCAACCGGCAGGTCGTATCAACCTGTACGGAAGGTGGCGCAAAGATAAATCGCTGTCAATTGCGATCTCAATTCTTCACCGCGGGGATCTCCTCCGTCACCGGCTGCTGCTGGCCCTGCCGGAACATCGCCAGCGCCTTGTCGAGGGCTTCGCGCAGCGCCAGCGCTGCGGCGACGCTGCAGCGCAGATGCGCGGTCTGGATCACGTCGACCCTGACGGCCGCGCCGACCGGCATCAGCAGGTTCGCGGCGAGCTCGATCTGGATCGCGCCGTTGTGATGGCCGAAGCAGGACGCGCCGTCGAAATAGATGATCGGCGCCCGCTCCGAGCTCGAGCTCGAAATGGTGACGGGCCCCTGATTGTTGGCGGGCGTTTCGGGGTCGGCCATGGGCGCTCCTTGCGGCTAGTCGGCGAACGAAGCGCCCACCATCGGTGCTTCTGCCTGCTCTGTCGAGGCCAATTCGGGGTTTTGCGCGGCGCCCGACACTGGTCTAGAACCTTCCCATGAGCACCATACCGACCACGCTCCCGTTCGAGGAACTCGCCGACGCCGTCCAGGGCCGCCGCTCCGATTACGGCCATATCAGCGGGCTCCAGCTCGACCGCTTTGCGCCTAGCGAGGCCTGGTCGAGCCTGCCCTATCGTCCCGTCTTCGTCGGCGACACCGAGACCGGCGTGCTGCATGGCGGCGTCGTCACCGCGATGCTGGACGAGAGCTGCGGCATGGCGGTGCAGCTTGCGCTCGACGGCACGCGCGCGATTGCGACCCTGGACCTGCGCATCGACTACCAGAAGCCGGCGACGCCGGGCCTCGACATCAAGGCGCATTCGGTCTGCTATCGCACCACGCGCTCGATCGCCTTCGTGCGCTCCACCGCCTATCAGGAGTCCGAGGACGACCCGGTGGCGACCGCGACCGCCTGCTTCATGATCGGCGCCAACCGCACCAACATGCTTGCCGACCGCCGGATGGATGCGCGCAGCATCCCGGTGCTGGAGGCGCCGGAGGATCCGGATGGACCATTCGCGCGCAGCCCATTCGCGCGCGCCCTCGGCATCCGCCTCAATGACGACGGCACGCTGACGATGCCGTTCTCGCCACATATCATCGGCAACCCGATCCTGCCCGCGATCCACGGCGGCATGACCGGCGCCTTCCTCGAGACCACGGCCGTCATCGGCGTCGCGCGCGAGCTCGGCGCCGCCGCGCCGCCCAAGCCAATCGGGCTCACCGTCAACTATTTGCGCTCCGGCCGTGCGCTCGACACGTTTGCCAACGTCTCGATCGTCAAGCAGGGCCGGCGTATCGTCGCCTTCGAGGCGCGCGCCTGGCAGGACGATGCGGACAAGCCGATCGCCACCGCCTTCGGCCATTTCATGCTGCGCCCGACGCCCGGACGTGACGAGGAATGAGCGCTTTTTGACTTGACGGCCGCAGCGCCGGCCACAACGATAGCGCGTCCCCGCGAGAGGTATTGGATTGCGGCATCCGCTCGACATCGTCGCCATGTTCGCCGCACTCTGGCTGCTGGCCGCGATGATGCTCGACGCGCTGACGCCGAAGGAGCTGACCGCGGTGATGATCGGGGTTGCGATCGGCCCCGCGATCGTCATCACCGCCGTGTTCTACTATTTGCGCTGCGCGCGAACGGATTTCGCGGTGATGTTCGCAGCGCTCTGGCTGATCTCGGACATCGCGATCGCCTTCGTCTCGCCGACGCAGCTGCCGCACTTCCTGATCGCGCTCGGCTTCGTGCCGGCCCTGCTGATCGGCAGCGTGCTGCACTGGCAGCGCTTCCAGCGCCGCCAGGAGCAACTGCCCGCGCCTTCGGTGAAGCGGGGCTAGCGCGGCAAGAGGTTCGTCTTGGCGAGGTCGAGCACCTCGTCGCCGCGGCCATTCATCACCGCGCGCAGGACCCAGAGGCTGAAACCCTTGACTTGTTCGGTGGTGATGGTCGGCGGCATCGACAGCTCCTGCTTGGCGGTGACGACGTCGAGCAGCGCCGGCCCGTCATGGGCGAGGATCTCCTTGACGGCACCGGGAAGCTCGCCCGGGTCTTCGACACGCTTGGCAAAGATGCCCATCGCGCGCGCCATCGCCGCGAAATCGGGATTCTCCAGGTCGACATTGGTGTCGACGAAGCCGGCCGCCTTCATCTCCAGCGCGACGAAGCCGAGCACGCCGTTGTTGAAGATCACGACCTTCACCGGCAGCTTCTCTTGCGTCAGCGTGATCAGGTCGCCCATCAGCATGGTGAAGCCGCCGTCGCCCGACAGCGAGATCACCTGACGGCCGGGCTGGGCGGCCTGCGCGCCGATCGCCTGCGGCATCGCGTTGGCCATCGAGCCGTGCACGAAGGAGCCGACCAGCCGGCGGCGGCCGTTCATGTCGAGATAGCGCGCGGCCCACACTGTGGGCGTGCCGACATCGGCGGTGAAGACCGCATTGTCGGAGGCATGGTCGCTGATGACCTTGGCGAGGTATTGCGGGTGGATCGGCTTGCTTCCCGGCGTTCCCCTGGCGAGCGAATCCAGGCCCTCGCGCGCCTTCTTGTAATGCGCCACAGCGTCGCCGAGATGCTTGCGCTGCGTCTTTGCTTTCAGCAGCGGCAGCAGCGCCTCGATGGTCAGCTTGACGTCGCCGACGAGACCGAGATCGATCTTGCAGCGTCGTCCGAGATTTTCCGGGCGGATGTCGATCTGCGCGACCTTCGCATCATCAGGGAAGAACTGCTTGTAGGGAAAATCCGTACCGAGCATCACCAGCGCGTCGCAGGCGTGCATGGCGGCGTAGCCCGAGGAGAATCCGATGAAGCCGGTCATGCCGACGTCGTAAGGGTTGTCGTACTCGACGTGCTCCTTGCCGCCGAGCGCATGCACGATCGGGCTCTTCAGCGTCTCCGCGAGCTGCATCAAGGGTGCATGCGCGCCGGCGCAGCCGCGGCCGCAGAACAGGGTGATGCGCTCGGCGCCGTTGAGGAGATCGGCGAGCGCCTGCAGCTCATCCGCCTGCGGCACCACCTTCGGCGCCGCCACGTTGAGGCCGCGCGTGGTCGACAGCGCGCGCTTGGGCGGGCTGCGAAACGCGACATCGCCGGGCATGGCGACGACGGCGACGCCGCGCAGGCCCACCGCCGCCCGGATTGCGTTCTCCAGCACAAAGGGAAGCTGGCTCGGGTCGGAGACCAGCTCGCAATAATGGCTGCATTCGCGGAACAGGTTCTGCGGATGAGTCTCCTGGAAATAGCCGCCGCCGATCTCGGCGGTCGGGATCTGCGCCGCGATCGCCAGCACGGGGACGCGGCTGCGATGCGCGTCGAACAGCCCGTTGATCAGATGCAGATTGCCGGGACCGCAGGAGCCCGCGCACACCGCAAGGCTTCCGGTCATCTCGGCTTCTCCGGCCGCGGCAAACGCTGCGACCTCCTCGTGGCGGACATGGATCCATTCGATGGTGCCACGGCGCCGCAGGGCCTCGGTCAGGGCATTCAAGCTGTCGCCGACGATGCCGTAGATGCGCTTGACGCCGGCCTGTTCGAGCGTTGCCACGAACAGATCGGCCACGTTGTTGATCGCCATGTCGGTCTCCTGCTGTCGCCGGTCATCCACACGATGCGTGAACAGCAGCATCGCGAACACAATGAGGCACAATAAGCCATGACGGGATCACGGCTAGTTCATTGCCGTCTCAGTCTTTCGCGATCGCCCGATCGTAAGCCGCGATCGTCGCCTTCGCGCGCGCGGCGACGTCGGCTGCGCTCATGCCGGGCTTGTAGAGGCTGGAGCCGAGCCCGAAGGCGGTCACGCCGCCCTTGATATACTCCGCAAAATTCTGATCGGAGACGCCGCCGACGGCCGCGATCATGACACCCGATGGCAGCACGGCGCGGATCGCGGCGATGCCGGAGGCACCGAGCACGCTGGCCGGAAAGAACTTCAGGCCGGATGCGCCGGAGCGCGCAGCAAGCAGCGCCTCGGTCGGCGAAAACACGCCGGGTAGCGTGACCATGGCGTACTGATGCGCACGCACGAGCACCTGCGTGTCCACATTCGGCGAGACCATCAGCCTGCCGCCGACGTCGTTGAGACGATCGACATCCGCGGTGGCCAGCACCGTGCCGGCGCCGATCAACACGCCCGGAGGCGCCTGCTTCACCGCCGTTGCGATGGAGCGGAACGGATCGGGCGAGTTCAGGGGAATCTCGATCGCGGTCATGCCGGCTTCGATCAGGACGCCGACGATCGCCTCGGTCTCCTCCGGCTTGACGCCGCGCAGGATCGCAACCAGCGGCCGCTTCATCGGGGGAAAGGGAATGGTCATCTCAAAGATCCTTTGATTTCGTCCAGATCGCGGCAGCCGCCATCGACAGGCCGCGGCGAACGGCTTCGTCCGCATCGACCGTATCAGCGTTGACCGACAGCGCCTCGAACGCCAGCCGGTACAGCATCGCAAGCCGCCCCGAGGCAATCAGCGTGATGCCGGCTTTCGGCACAACGCCGGAAAGCCCCGCCGCCAGCTCGACGCCGATCAACGTGCCCGACAGCGTCTCGCGCGCCGCGGCCGGCGTGCCGCCGAACAGCAGCTGGCGCGAGCGCGCACCGAACAAGAGATTGGCGGCGAAGGCCGGCGCCTCATACGCCGCTTTCACCGCTGCCTTGAAGCTCGCGACATCCTCGGCCTCGTCGGCGCCGGCGACAGCCAACGACAGGATGGTCTCGCGCGCGACGACGCTGAACAGCTCGCCGGTCATGAAGGTGGAAAAGCGCTCGACGATGCCGTCCCTCACCCGCACCCATTTCGAATGCGTGCCGGGCATGCAGACCAGCGCCTCGCCGGCGGCATTAAGGCCGAGCGCGCCGAGCAGCTGCGTTTCCTCGCCGCGCATGACGTCGGGGGCGGCTGCATCGCGCTGCGCGATGCCGGGCAGGATGCGGATGTCGCGCGCCTCGCCGGGGACGCGCACGGCCTGCTTCAGGATTGCCGAGAGCGGTGCCGGGGTGTCGACATAGCCGGCTTCGACCCAGCCGTTCCTGGCACCGGCCATGCCGCAGACCAGAACCGGCAGATGATCCGGCGCTTCGACCGCCGCAAGATGCGATCGCAGCACGGCGGCAAAGCCGGCCTTCGCCGCCGCCAGCATGCCCTCGCCGCTGCGGCGCTCCGTCAGCACCTCGCCGGCGCGATCGACCAGCCACAGGCGAAAGCTGCTGGTGCCCCAGTCCACCGCGACATAAGCGGGTTCGGTCATTCGAAACTGTCCTCGTCTCACCGCCGGGACGCCGTCTCGCGACAATGAGACGACGTCTTGCGGGTCTGTGCCGGGATACCGGCTATTGCGCGGGCAAACCAGCCCTTTCTCTCCGCTTTGAGGCCGCCCCGCGCTGGCACAGCGCTTGCTGAAGCCTTCCCGCTCAACTCCGTCAACGCGCGACAAGACGCGTCAACATCAGATGAGGAAACCCATGGAGATCGGCTATTTCACGATGCCTTCGCATCCGCCGGAGTGCGGCCTGAAGGAAGGGAACGACTGGGACCTGCAGGTCATGCGCTGGCTCGATGAGCTCGGCTATCAGGAGGCCTGGGTCGGCGAGCACCACACCGCGCCCTGGGAACCCAATCCCACGCCGGACCTCCTGATCGCGCAGGCCTTGATGCAGACCAAGAAGCTTCGCATCGGGCCGGGCGGATTCCTGCTGCCCTATCACCACCCGGCCGAGCTCGCCAACCGCGTCGCGATGCTCGACCATCTCTCCGAGGGCCGGCTCAATTTCGGCGTCGCGGCGAGCGGCCTGCCGAGCGACTGGGCAATGTTCAACGTCGACGGCATGAGCGGGCAGAACCGCGACATGACGCGCGAGGCGCTGGAGATCATCCTGAAGCTGTGGACCGAGCCGGCGCCCTTCACCCACAAGGGCAAGTTCTGGACAGTGACCAAGCCGGACACGATGTTCGACTTCCTCAAGCCCCACATCAAGCCGCTGCAGGCGCCGCATCCGCCGATCGGCGTCGCCGGGCTGTCGAAGAACTCGGACACGCTGAAGCTTGCCGGCGAGCGCGGCTTCATTCCGATGAGCCTCAATCTCAACCCGGCCTATGTCTCCAGCCACTGGGACTCCGTCGAGATCGGCGCCGCCAAGACCGGGCGCAAGCCGAACCGGCAGGACTGGCGCCTGGTGCGCGAGGTGTGCGTCGCCGACACCGACGAAGAGGCCTGGAAGCTCTCGACCGGCGACATGATGGGCCGGATGATGGGCGAGTACTTCCTGCCGCTGCTCGGCCATTTCGGCTTCAAGGATTATCTCAAGCACGCCCCTGATGTGCCCGACAGCGACGTCACCGTCGAATATTGCGCCAAGCGGAACTGGATCGTCGGCTCGCCCGCGACCGTCGCCGAGAAGATCGAGAAGATCTACGACGAGGTCGGCGGCTTCGGCGTGCTGCTGGTGTTCGGCTTCGACTACAAGCACAAGGCGGAAGCCTGGCACCACTCGCTCTCGCTGCTGAAGAACGAGGTGATGCCGCGCCTTGCGCATCTCGGCTCCGCGAAGAAGGCGGCTTGACGCTCAGCGGGTGCGGCGCGATCGTGCCGCACCCGCATCCATTTCGGAGGCCTCGGCGTGAGCGTGGACGCAAAGGATTTCAAGCAGGCGATGCGCCAATGCGCCGGCGCCGTCGCGCTGGTGACGGTCGGTGCCGAGCACGGCAAGCGCACGGGATTGACGGTGACCTCGGCCTGCTCGCTGTCGGACAATCCGCCATCACTGATCGTCTGCGTCAATCGCAACGCCAGCGCGCATGCACGCATCCGCGAGGAAGGCGCCTTCGCAATCAATTTCCTGCACGAGGACCACGCGCTGCTCGCGCTCACCTTCAGCGGCCAGAAGGGCGTCAACGGCGACGACCGCTTTGCGTTCGGCCAGTGGACGCGCGGCGTGACGGGCGCACCGGTGCTGACGGATGCGGTGGCCGCATTCGACTGCGTGCTGGCGCAGGAATTCGAGACGACGACGCATTCGATCTTCGTCGGCGAAGTCCGCGGCGTGTCGCATCTGGCGTCCGTCGCGCCGCTGGTGTACCTGCGCAGCAGTTTCCACACGCCGCAGGAGATGCGCGAAACGGTGACGGTCGGCGACCTCGACTCACGGCATCTGAGCTGGACGGATTTTTCGTAAGACGCGCCACGCAAGCGATCCACGACTACAGATATCGTAGGGTGGGCAAAGCGACTTGTCCGCCGTAGCTCGAAGAGCGAAGGCGGAAGCGTGCCCACGTCTTAGGTCCTCAACGAGAAGACGTGGGGACGGCGCAAGTGCGCCTTTGCCCACCCTACGACGTCTGTGATCTGGGACAGAGACCGCTATTGCGTCGTCTCGATCTTCAGCAGCTTGATCTTCCGATACAGCGTCGCCCGGCTCAGCTTCAGTGCGCGCGCCGCCTCGGTGACGCGTCCGCCGTGCTTGCGCAAGGCCTCGACGATCGTGGCGCGCTCGGCGGCTTCAAGGTCGGGCTCAACCCGCCCGCCGAACGGCGGCAGATCCAGATCCGCATCCGTGATGACGCCGTTCTCCGCCGTGCAGCCGGCGAGCCGCAGCACGTGGCGGAGCTGGCGCATGTTGCCGGGATAGGAATAGGCCGAGAGTCGCGCCCACGCTTCATCCGAGAGGCGACAGTTCGGCGCCTCCTCGCGCGCGATCTGGCGAATGACGTCGTCCCGGTCGGCGCGCTCGCGCAGTGCCGGCAGCCGTACCTCGAGGCCGCGCAGGCGGAAATAGAGATCGGCGCGGAAAGCGCCCTCCTCGGCCATGCGGCCGAGATCGCGGTGGGTGGCGCTGATCAGGCGGATGTCGACGGCGACAGGCTTGAGCGCGCCGAGCGGCCAGACCTCGCGGTTCTCCAGCACGCGGAGCAAGCGCGTCTGCAGCGCGATCGGCATGTCGCCGATCTCGTCGAGGAACAGGGTGCCGCCATCGGCCTGCACGATCAGCCCTTTCGAGCCGTCGCGCCGTGCGCCGGTGAACGCGCCGGCCTCGTAGCCGAACAGCTCGGCGTCGATCAGGCTCTCCGGCATCGCCGCGCAGTTCAGCGCGACATAATTGCTGCGCGCCCGGCAGCTCGCGGCGTGAATGGCGCGCGCGAACACATCCTTGCCGACGCCGGTTTCGCCGTACAGCAGCACGGGCAGATTGTGATCGCCTATGCTTCGGAGCCGCTTCACGCTTCTGATCAGCCCGGGATCGCGGCCGGCGAGCCGATGCAGCGCGTCGAAGCGATCGACGGGCTCATCGCGGCGCGGCGCATGCGGACGCGCCGATGATCTCGCCCGCAGCGGCGGCGCAACATGCCCCTGCCCGATCCCACTGCCGTCGGCGCGGCGCAGCTCAACGACACCGTCCGCGCCGCGGGCGGCATGATGATCGAATTTGAGGTAGCGCGACAGGTCGATGCCGGATGCGATCAAGCCGTCGGTGAGACCCAGCAATGCGCGCGCCGAACGGCAGGCGCCGACGATGCGGCGATCGTCGTCATAGGCGAGCAGACCGCTGCCGCCGTCGCCCGGTACCGTCGCGATCCAGGCGTTGCGGAAATGACCGCGGAAGATCGCGCCCTCCATGCGCCGCGTCGCCTCCATCGTCACCGCGAGCGCGAGCTGATGCGCAGCGCGCTCGAGATCCTCTCGGCAAGAGGTGATGTTCACGGCACCGGCGAGGCGACCGGCCTGGTCGAACAGCGGTGCCACGGCGCAGGAGAACATGTGCCACTGCGCGCGAAAATGCTCGTCACGATGCACCAGGATCGGCTTCTGCTCCGCGAGCGCGGTGCCGAGCCCGTTGGTGCCTTCGAAAGCCTCGGAAAAATTCGAGCCGGTATAGACCTTCCAGCGCATGAATATTTCGGTATCGGCCGGGCCGGGCAGCCGGCTCCACAGCATCGTGGCGCTGGGATCGGCGAGATTGACGCAATAGCCTGCCTCGCGCAGCACCCGCGCGAGGTCTTCGAGCTCCGGCGTCGCCAGCCGGATCAGCTGCTCCATCGGTTCGGCGACATGCCGGACCTCGGCTTCAGTCAGCGTCTGCGGCGGTCCCTGGCGGGCGGGGTCGAGCTTGTGGCCGATCAGGCAACGCCGCCAGGAATCGGCAATGCGCGAAGAGGCATCGACGTCGGCCAATTGATTGGCGACGGACAAGACGCGGGCGACATGGTTCGAGGCCGACAGGCTGGCCATCGCGGACGTCTCCACCCTGTATTATTGTGCAAAGTCTGGCACCACAGGCGGGGATGTCAATCCGGAACCGGGACGCAGCTATTGCTGCACCGCCCTCACCACGTATCGATGCACGGCCGCTTCTTCCCGGTCCTGGCCGGCGGCTTCGGCACCGAACGGAGTCCGGCCATGATCCAGCGCCGCGTCTCGGCGGGGTCGATGACGTTGTCGATCTCGAACACCGAGGCGATCGAGACCGCCTTGCCGTTGGCATAGAGCTCGGCGACCTTGTTGCGGTAATAGGTCTCGCGCTCCTCGGGGTCGGCGATGGCTTCCATCTCCTTGCGGAAGCCGAGGCGGACGTACCCCTCCAGCCCCATGCCGCCGAACTCGCCGGTCGGCCAGGCCGCGGTGAAGAACGAGGCGTGGAAGCCGCCGCCGATCATCGACTGCGCGCCCAGGCCATAGCCCTTGCGCAGCACGATGCCGAACAGCGGCACGGTGAGGCTCGCGCCTGTGACGAACATGCGCGAGACGTGGCGCACGATTGCAGTCTTCTCGGCTTCCGGACCGACCATGAAGCCAGGCGTGTCGCAGAGCGAGACGACGGGCAAGTCGAAGGCGTCGCAGAGCTGGAGGAAGCGCGCGGCCTTGTCGCCTGCATCGGCATCGATGGCACCGCCGAGATGGCGCGGATTGTTGGCGATCAGGCCGAACGGCTTGCC
Source organism: Bradyrhizobium sp. TM233 (assembly GCF_036247965.1). Lineage (NCBI taxonomy): Bacteria > Pseudomonadati > Pseudomonadota > Alphaproteobacteria > Hyphomicrobiales > Nitrobacteraceae > Bradyrhizobium > Bradyrhizobium sp. TM233. The sequence goes on from NZ_BTIG01000012.1 coordinate 84,528, forward strand.
TTCGATGCGGATCAGCGCGGTGATCATGCCGACGCCGTAGTCGCGGCGCAGCTCCAGAACGGAATCCTTGTCGGCGACGAGATCGATGACGCTGCGGATATCGTAGACCCGCAGGCGGTTCTCGGGGATGGCGCGGCGCAGCAGGCGCTGGTCGGCGGCCTGCCACTCCGTCACCGCACCCTGGAAATAGGACAGGTATTTTTGCGCGACCTTCGTCGCTTCCTCCTCGTCCTCGACCAGGATGTCGATGACGCCGTTCGGCGATTGGAACGAGACAGGGCCGACCTCGGCCGGGTGATAGACGCCGAGGCCGCCACCCTCGATCATCGCGGGGCCGCCCATGCCGATCGAAGCATTTTTGGTCGCGATGATCACGTCGCAGCAGCCGAGCATCGCGGCGTTGCCGGCGAAGCAATAGCCGGAGACGACACCTATCACGGGCACGAGGCCGGAGAGCCTTGCGAACTGCACGAAGGACGGACCGTCGAGACCGGTCATGCCGAGCCGGTCGGTATCGCCGGGCCGGCCGCCGCCGCCCTCGGCGTAGAACACCAGCGGGACGCGCCAGTCTTCCGCCAAGGTCAGCATGCGGTCGATCTTCTTGTGGTTCATGTGGCCCTGCGTGCCCGCGAGCACGGTGTAGTCATAGGCCACGACGATGCAGCGCGCGCCCTCGGGGCCGAACTTCTCGCCATTGACCGTGGCGACGCCCATCACGAGACCGTCGGCCGGCGTGTTCTTGATGAGATCGTCGAGTTTGCGGCGGCGGCGCTGCGCCGCGATCGCGAGGCTGCCATATTCCATGAACGAGCCGTCGTCGACGAGCTGGGCGACGTTCTCGCGCGCGGTCCGCTGGTTGGTGTTGCGTCGGCGCTCGACCGAGGCGGGGCGATTCGCATCCAGCGTGTTGGCCTGGCGCGCGATCAGCTCGGCGAGGTCGGGGCGGATGTGGTCGAGATCGATATCGGCTTCGGCCGTCGTGCTGTCGGCCGCAACGTCGAGCGGCTCCAGATAGAGGATCGCCTCGCCATGCAGCAGCGTGGCGCCGTCGCCGGCGGCGAGTTTTGTCACCCGGCCGCCCTGCTCGGCCATCACGAGATGCTCCATCTTCATGGACTCGATCACGGCGAGCTGCTGGCCGGGGCGCACGATCTCGCCCTCCTTCACCTGAATGGTGACGATGGTTCCTTGCAAGGGTGCAGCGACCATCACCGTGCCTTCAGGCACGATCTGCGCGACATGCGTCTCCGCGCCGTAAACGCCACTTCCTTCGGTCGGCGCAAAGTAAAGCGGCTTGGCCGCACCGTCGGCGGCATCGACGAGCTTTGCGATATTGCGGTCGATGAAGTCGGTCGCGATGCGGTTGGTCCTGAAATCAGGATGCGCCAGCACCGCCTGCAGGAAGGCGATATTGGTGACCACGCCGTCGATCCGGAACTCGCGCAGGGCACGCGAGGCTCTTGCAACGACATCATGCCAGGCTTCGCCCGGCGTATGCACGATGACTTTCGCGAGGAGCGAGTCGAAGGCCGCGCTGGTCTTGTAGCCGGCGTAACCAAAACTGTCGACGCGCACGCCCGGCCCTGACGGCGGCTCGAACACAGCGAGCACGCCGCCGGTCGGATGCGTCGCGCCGGTCTCGTCCAGCGTCTCCATGTTGACGCGGAGCTGCATGGCATAGCCGCGCGGCTTCGGGATCGATCCCTGCGCAAGGCCAAGCGAGGACAGCGTTGCGCCTGATGCGACCGCGAGCTGGGCGCGGACGAGGTCGAGCCCGAGCACTTCCTCGGTCACGGTGTGCTCGACCTGGAGCCGCGGATTGGCCTCGATGAAGGCAAAGCTGTCCTCGGCGGTGCCGTCGACCAGGAACTCGAAGGTGCCGAGATTGTCGTAAGAGGCCGTCGTCGCGAGCTGCTTCGCCGCCTCGATGATGCGGCCGCGCAAGGGCTCGCTCAGCGAGGGGCTCGGCGCCACCTCGACCAGCTTCTGGTGCCGGCGCTGGATGGTGCATTCGCGCTCCCAGAGATGGGAGATCGCGCCGTGCTTGTCGCCGATGATCTGCACCTCGATATGGCGCGCCTGCCGGATCAGCCGCTCGGCATAGACCCCGTCGAAGCCGAAGGCAGCCTTGGCCTCCGACTGGCAGCGCGCATAGGCTTCCGCGAGATCGGCCGCGTTCTCGACCACGCGCATGCCGCGCCCACCGCCGCCGGCCATGGCCTTGATCACGATCGCAGCATTGCTGCCAAGGGAAGCGAAGAACGCCGTGATCTCCTCCAGCGACGACGGCCCGCTGGTGCCGGCAATGATCGGCACGCCGCAACGCTTTGCCAGTTGCCGTGCCGCAACCTTGTCGCCGAACAATTCGAGCGCCGCCGGCTTCGGCCCGACAAAGGTGAGGCCTGCATCGGCGCAGGCCTTGGCGAACGCAGCGTTCTCACTGAGGAAGCCGTAGCCGGGATGCACGGCATCGCACCCGACGCTCTTTGCCGCCGTCACCACCGCATCGATGTCGAGATAGGCCCTAGCGCCACGGCCGGGGATTTCGACCGCTTCGTCGGCAACACGCACGTGCAGCGACAGCGCATCATCAGCGGGATGGATCGCGACGGTCGCGATACCGGCGTCGGCTGCCGCGCGCGCGATGCGAATGGCGATCTCGCCGCGATTGGCGATCAGGAGTCTCTTGAACGACATGCGGCAGTCTCCATGCCCGCAAGCGGAGCGGGTCGGCAGGTTCGATGATCCTGCTTCTTCACTTTAGCCGCTGCCGTCAAGGCTGGGGAAGCCAGTTGCGGTGACCGCTCCCGCGGGCCGGAATATCAGCCGGCCGCACGCGCTGCGATGAGGCAAATAATCCGCGCCACGGCAGACGGGATCGGTGCGATGATCGGCACGGTGAACATCGGCTGAAGCGTTCGCGCAGCCTCGCCGAGCGGCCCCCCACCGATGATGACAGCCTCAGCTCCGTCCTGCACGATGCAGGCTTCGACCGCGCCGGCAAGGGCCGCGCGCAGCCGTTCCGAATCGCGCATCAGCTCGTGCGGATCACCATCGGCGAAGCGCGTTCCCATATAGCTGGATCGCAAGCCCAGCGCTTCAGGCAAGGCGTCGATCTTCGCCTCGAGCAGCGGCGTCGTGGTCGCCACGCCAAAGCGACGACCACCTTCGGCCGCCGCGAGCATCGACGCCTCGCCGATGCCGACCGCAGGCAGCTTCAGCGCGCTCTTGATCCCGGCGAGGCCCGGGTCGCCGAACGCAGCGACGATCATGCCGTCGCAAAGGTTCCAATGCGCGCTCGCGATCTCCTCGACCTCGGACGCAGCCGCGTCCAGCGCATCCGCCGACACGATCATTTGGGGAGCGCGTGTTGCCGTGGCGCCGACGATGTCGAAGCCGTCGGGAACTGCGGGCCTCGCAATGGCGACCATCATCGCTGTGGTCGCCTCGAGGCTGTTCGGATTGATCAGGAGGATGCGACGGCCTGACATGTCAGGCGCCGGCCCGTGAGCGCGCACCGATCTCCTTGAAGATCGCGGTGAATTCGTCGACCTCGTCCTTGTCCCCCTGCTGGCTGATCCGCCGTTCCATCTCCTCGAGGTGATGACGCATCGCATGGATCGCGCCCGCCTTGTCCCGGGCGAGGATCAACGCCCCGATGTCCGGGTGCGCGTCCGGCGAGCAATCCGGTTCGCCCGGCTGCTCGAATGTCGCGATCGCCAGCGATGTCCGCAGTATCAGCTCGCGCGACATGTCCAACAGAACGCGGTTGCCCGCAAGCTTGGCGACCAGGATATGGAATTCCGCCGTGAGCGACAGCGAGGCCCAGCGGTCGTTGCGATCGTGGCGCGCCTCCAGCTCCATGTGCGCCTTCAGCGCGGCTCTGCCGGACTTGTCCAATCGGTCGACCGCCGCGGCGACCGCGGCGACCTCGATGATGCGGCGCGCGGCGAAGATGTCCTGCGCCTCCTCCCAACTCGGCCGGTACACGAACGCCCCGCGGTTGGGGATCTGCATCACCACCTTGCGCGAGGCGAGATGGGCAAGCGCCTGCCGGATGTGAATCCGCGTCGTGCCAAAGGCAGAAGCAAGCTTATCCTCGCCGAGCTTGGCGCCGGGCTTGAGCCGCTTCTGGCTGATCGCGGTCAGGATGCCCTGGACCACCGGATCATCGTCGATGCTGCGCGGATCGACGGCATCTGGCTCCCCGTGTTTCGGCGCGGGGCGCTTCCGCGGGCGCTTGAGAGGGCGGGTTCGCTTCATGCCTCGCTTTTATAGGATTCTGGAGTGTTGCCGCAGCCTATTTTTTATACAAACGGGGCCAATGCTTGTTTACAATATAGCCATTGTATTGGCGCCAATATTTGGCAACAATTAATTACCGACGTATTTACAATGTGTTGGCGAACCGCCTGCATTGGCACGGCGCTTGCTGACGACCCTCCGGCAGGACAACGCCAACGACGGAGCTGACGTTGAGTGACGTGCGCGGACATTCGCTGGATCTGAAGGACATCGGCCATGCTTTCGGCGCAACGGTCGCGCTCGACGAGATCGATCTTGCCGTCGCAGCCGGAGAGCTGATCGCACTGCTCGGGCCGTCAGGCTGCGGCAAGACCACGATGCTCCAGATCATCGCCGGCTTCCTGCGTCCGTCCAGGGGGGAAGTCCGCTTCGACGGTGCACGGGTCGAGCACATCCCGGCGAACCGCCGCCGTATCGGCATGGTGTTCCAGAACTACGCCCTGTTTCCGCATCTCACCGTGTTCGAGAATGTTGCCTACGGGTTGCGGGCGCGCAAGACGCCCGGCGCCACGGTCTCTGCCAAGGTCGAGCAGATGCTCGGCCTCGTTCAGATGACGGCGTTCGCGCGCCGGCTGCCCGGAGAGCTGTCCGGCGGACAGCAGCAGCGCGTGGCGCTGGCGCGCGCGCTCGCGATCGATCCAGGCCTCGTCCTGCTCGACGAGCCGTTCTCGGCGCTCGACAAGAATCTGCGCCTCGACATGCAGATCGAGATCAAGAGCCTGCTGAAGACGTTCGGCGTCACCTCCATCATCGTCACGCACGACCAGGAGGAGGCGCTCTCGATGGCCGACCGCATCGTCGTCCTCAACAAGGGACGCGTCGAGCAGATCGACAACCCAGACGCGCTCTACGACCACCCGGCCAGCCTCTTCATCTCAAGCTTCATCGGCCACACCAATTTGCTGCGCGGCACCGTCACTGACGCGGACCGCGTGTTGCTGGAGGCGGGTCCAGAGATCGACCTCGGGCGCTCCGCGCAACGACGGCGCGGCACGCCGGTGACGATCTCTGTGCGACCCGAGAACATCGCATTCGGCGCCGCTGACCGACCCGGCGCCATTCCCGTCACGATCCGCGCCACCGTACCGCTCGGCGCGGTCAGCGTCACCGAGGGACTCACGGCGAGCGGCGAGGCCGTGAAGATCAGCCAGGCGCGCGCCGCCGGCATCGCGAAGGCGCAGACGGGATCAACCGCCTGGCTCGCGATCTCCGACGTCTCACGCGTCAGCATTTTCAGCACGCCGGCCGACGGCGTCCAAGACCATCAGCAAAGGAGTGTTTGACATGAGCCTATCCCGGAGATCGCTGCTCACGACCGGTTCGGCCGCTCTTGCGGCAGCACGCCTGGGATGGCCGACATCATCGCGCGCCGCCACCTCGATCGTGGCGACGACGTATCCCGGCAGCTTTGACGAAGCGTTTCGCGCCGTGGTCGGGCCGGCCTTCAAGAAGACCAGCGACAGCAGCGTCACCTTTACGCCCCTGCTCGGTGTCGACCAGATCGGCAAGATTCAGGCCTCGCGCAACGCGCCGCCCTTCGACGTGGTGCTGTTCGACGAGGGCCCGCTGATCCCCGCGATTGCGAGCGGCGTGCTAGAGAAGTTCCCGGCCGAGCAATCAAAATCCTTTGCCGACATTCCGAGCGCGTTCCGCCATCCCGACGGTTACGCCCCTGTCATCACCTGTCAGTTGATCGGCATCGCCTACAACCCGAAGAAGATCACGACGCCGCCGACCTCGTGGGAGGACCTCTGGAAGCCAGAATACAAGGGCCGCGTCGGCATCACCGGGCTCGGCTCGAGCCTCGGCACCGCCTTTATGGTCGAGATCGCAAAGCTGAACGGCGGCTCCGAGACCAACATCGAGCCGGCTTTCGAAGCGATGAAGAAGCTGCTGCCGAACGTCGGCGCGATCGCGGCCTCGCCGGGCGCGCTGGCTGCGCTGTTCCAGCAAGGTGAGATCGATATCGCCTTCAATTTCTGGAACAACGTGGCGCTGCTCGCCGCCAAGGGGGTCGATATTGCCTTCGCCAAGCCGAAATCGGGCGCCGTCGTGATCCGCACCAGCGCGCAGATCGTGAAGAACAACCAGAATGCGAAGGCGGTGCTCGACTATCTCGACACCGCGATGTCAGCCGAAACGCAAAAGGGGATCGAGGCGGCGCCCTGGGTGATGATGCCGACCAACAGAAAGGTCGTGCTGACCGGCGCGAACCTCGCTGTCGCCAAGAGCGTCGACGAACTCGTTTCCAACAATGTGCTGCTCGACTGGACAAAATTCCAGCCGCTGCGCGGCGAATGGATCACCCGCTTCAGCAAGGAAGTGAAGATCTAGATGATTCCAGCGAGCACGAGCGCATCAAGACAGCTGCTGCCGGTGGTCCCGCTGGCGACGCTGTTCTTCGCAGCCTTCGTGCTGCCGCTGCTCGCGCTCGTCGCGATCAGCCTGTTCCGCAACCCACAGTTCGCGGACCTGTCGCTGGCGCAATATATGCGCTTCTTCACCGATCCGTTCAGCATCAAGGTGCTGACGGACACGTTATGGTTAGGGGCTGAAGTCGCGCTGGCGACGCTGGCCCTCGCCTATCCGCTCGCGCTCGTCTATGCCGCGAGCGGTCCGTTCATGCGCACCCTGATCACCTTCTTGATCATGCTGCCGCTGCTGACCAGCACGGTGGTGCGCACCTTTGCCTGGATCGTCATCCTCGGTCGCGACGGCATCGTCAACTCGGCGATGCTGTCGCTCGGCCTCTGGCAGGCGCCGGCCCGACTGCTCTACACTTGGGAGGGCATGGTTTTGGCGCTGACCCAGATACAGCTTCCGTTGATGGCGCTGCCGGTCATCAACAGCCTGCTACGACTCGACGGCAACCTGACGCGGGCGGCAGAAGGACTCGGCGCAAGCCGCGCCCGCATCTTCCTCACCGTCATCCTGCCGCTGACGCTGCCCGGCGCCATCGCCGGATGGCTGCTCGTCTTTGCCGCGGCTGCGACCGCCTTCATCACCCAGACGCTGGTGGGCGGCGGACGCATCATCCTGATGCCCTCCTATATCTACCAGCAGGCGGTTGGCGTGCAGGACTGGCCGTTCTCGGCCGCGCTGTCGCTGATCTTCACGCTGGCCGTGACCGGCATCGTCTTTGCCGTCGGTGCGCTGTCCCGCCGCTACGTGCGAGGCGTCGATGCAGCGTAACCTCATCGATCGAGTGTATTCGGGCGTCGTCGGCACGATCACCGGCCTCGGGATGCTGCTGCTATTGGCGCCGACACTGGTCGTTGTCATTATTTCCTTCACCGGTGGCATCACCCTGAAGTTCCCGCCGCCGAGCTGGTCGCTGCGCTGGTATGTCGAGCTGCTGCAATCGCAGGAGATCGTCGAGCCCGCTCTGACGAGCCTCAAGATCGCGGCGGCGGCGACGATCCTCTCCGCGATCCTGGGCGGCGCGGCAGCGCTCGGACTTGCGCGCAGCAAGCTCAAGATCGCTCGCGCGCTGGATGCGCTGTTCATGTCGCCGATGGTGCTGCCTGCGATGGCGTTCGGCCTGTCGCTGCTGCTGGTCTTCAACCTGCTCGGCATTCGCCTTTCGGCGGCGACGCTGGTGCTCGGCCACACCGTCATCTGCGTGCCATTCGTGATCAGAATGATCGGCGCTTCCGTGCAGCAGCTCAATCCGGTGCTGATCACCTGCTCGCTCAGCCTCGGCGCCAGCAGCTGGTACACGTTCCGGCGCATCACGCTGCCGCTGATCCGCCGCGGCATCGTCGCGAGCTGCTCTGTCGCGTTCCTGACCTCGTTCGACAATGTGCCGGTGTCGCTGTTCCTCGCCGATGCACGCACCGAGGTCCTGCCGATCAAGCTCTGGGCGATCCTCGAAGGCAGCCTCGACGTCCGGGTCGCCGCGGTCTCCGGCGTGATCGTACTGCTGACGCTGGCCGGCCTCGTCTGCGCCGAGATCTTCGGCGGCGTCAGCCGCCAGATCGGGAGCCGCTGACCATGCCGATCGAACGCGATCTTCGTGGATATGGCCGCGCGCGGCCGGATATCGTCTGGCCCAACGGCGCCCGCGTCGCGGTGTCACTGGTGGTGAATTTCGAGGAGGGTGCCGAGCTCGCCGTCGAGCAGGGCGACGCCGAGACCGAGCACTACGGCGAGGTCGCCTCGACATCACCGCCGGGCGTGCGTGATCTCGTGCAGGAGCAGGTGTTCGATTACGGCATGCGCGCCGGCCTGTGGCGCTTCCTCGACGCCTTCGCCGACGCGAAGGTACGCTCGACCTTCATGATGTGCGGCCGTGCGGTCGAGCGCGTCCCGGATCTCGCCCGAGCCGTGATCGAAGCGGGACACGAGCCGGCCGTGCACGGCTGGCGCTGGTTGCCGCACGCGCTCTATGGCGATGCCGAGACCGAACGCCGCGACATCGAGAAGACGCGCAACGTCATTGCCCACGCAACCGGCGTTAGGCCGGTCGGCTTCATGACCCGCGGCAGCCAGAGCGCCTGGACGCGTGACATCCTTATCGATCTCGGCTTCGCCTACGATTCCAACGCACTCGACGACGACCTGCCCTATTGGAGCCGGTCGCCGCACGGATCGATGCTGATACTGCCCTACGGCTTCGACACCAACGACATGAAGTTCTTCCATCCGAACGGCTTCGTGCAGCCGGATGATTTTTCCGGTTACGTCAGCGCCGCGCTCGCGACGCTGATCGAGGAGGCCGAACGCGGCCGCTCCGCGATGTTGTCGGTCGGCTTCCACCTGCGTATTTGCGGCCGGCCTGCGCGTTTCCGCGCGGTGAAGGCCATTCTCGCGGAACTGGCGCGGCTCGAAGGCCGCGTCTGGGTGGCGACACGTGCCGACATCGCGAAGCATTTTCGCGGTGTCGCAAGCGAGCGCCGGATCTAGGCCGCCCGCACGCCCGCGACGAAAGCGCTGACTTCGTTTTCGAGCGATTGCAGCTTCTGCGTCAACCGGCCGCTCGATTGCAGCACGAGGCCTGCGGCCTGGCCGGTCGCCGCGGTCGCGTCGGTGACGCCGGAGATGTTCTGCGAGACCTGGTCGGTGCCGGAGGCCGCCTCCTGCACGCTGTGGGCGATCGCCTGTGTGGCCGCGCCCTGCTCCTCGACCGCGGCGGCGATCGACGAGGAGATCTCGTTGACCTCCATGATGGTGGCGCGGATGCTCTCGATGTTGCCGACGACCTGATTGGTCTCGGCCTGGATGGCGGTGATCTGCGCGCCGATCTCGTCGGTCGCCTTCGCGGTCTGGCTCGCCAGCGACTTCACTTCGCTCGCAACCACCGCAAAGCCCTTGCCGGCTTCGCCCGCCCGCGCCGCCTCGATCGTGGCGTTGAGCGCGAGCAGATTGGTCTGCGAGGCGATCTGGTTGATGAGGTCGATGACCTCGCCGATCTTGTGCGCGGCCGCGGCCAGCCCCTGCACGGTGTCGTTGGTGCGCTGCCCGTCCGCGGCGGCCTTGTCGGCCACCGTCGCGGCCTGTGCGACGCGCTGGCTGATCTCCGAGATCGAGGACGACAGCTGGCCGGCGGCGGAGGCCACCGTCTGCACGTTGCTCGAGGCCTGCTGGCAGGCGGAAGCCATGAAGCTCGCGCGGTCGGTCGCCTTGTCCGCGGTTTCCGACATGCCTTGGGCTGCCTGCTGCATCGCGCGCGCCTCGTTGAAGACGTCGCGGACGACGGCCTGGACGCTCGCCTCGAACTTGCCGGCGAGATCGGTCATGGCCTTGCGCTTCTCTCCGTCGGCCAGCTGCTTCGCCTCCTGCTGCTCGGCGTGCATCCGGCCGACGGCCGACGCATTGTCCTTGAACACGGCGAGCGCCTTGGCGAGCGCGCCGACCTCGTTGTTGCGGTCGGTATAGGGCACCTCGAACGCGCTGTCGCCGGCGGCAAGCCGCTCGGTCAGCGCGGTGATCTTTGCCAGTGGCCGGGTCACGCTGCGGCCGATCACGAAGGAGGCGCCGAGGACCAGGACCAGCACGGCCAGACAGACGTAGCCGAACGTCGTCGCGGCCTGGCGGAACACGGCGTCGACGTCGTCGAGATAGATGCCGGTGCCGATGATCCAGCCCCAGGGCGCAAAGCCCTTCACATAGGAGATTTTCCCGACCGGCTGGTCGAAGCCGGGCTTCGGCCAGAGGTAGCCGTAGAAGCCCGCGCCCTGCTTCTTGACGACGTCGACGAAGCCCATGAACAGCGCGTTGCCGGCGGGATCCTTCATGCCGGAGAGATCCTTGCCGTCGAGCTCCGGCTTGATCGGATGCATGACCATCTTCGGGGCCATGTCGTTGATCCAGAAATACTCGACCTTGTCGTAGCGCAGGCTCTTGATCTCGGCGATCGCGGCGGCCTGGGCCTGCTCGCGCGGGAGTTTTCCGTCGCTCTCGAGCTTCTGGTAATGCGCGAGGATGCCGTAGCCGACATCGACCATATGTTGCGTCTTGGCCTGACGATCGGCGACCATCTGCGTGCGCAGGGTCGACAGCGCGATCGGCGCCAGCGCGATCATGCCGAGCAGGCTGATGCCGACAATCAGGACCAGCTTGAAACTGATGCGGGAGAAAATCATCGGAGCTCACGAGATTTGGCGGGACAGACATACCAATTTATCCCGATCCCCTTAGCAAAGCTTTAAGCATTCGGGTTCCCGAAGCGGCCGCCGAAGGCCCGCGTCTGCGCACGGATTTTCCACCCTTGCGATGCGGCCCCGCGCCTCCGAATATAAACCTCTTCAAAACTAGAAGACCTCGATATCGCCCCTGCGAGCGTTGACTTGGAGCGGGCTCCGGCAGAACGATCGATGCAGGCAATCAGCGCCAGCTGTGGCGTAAGCGCAGCCAAGGGCCAGAGGTTTCATGCATCAATCGACATCACCAGGGTCTCTCGACCTTCCCGCGCTCAGCGCGGCGGAACGGCTCTTCATCTGGGGATTCCGGGCCAAGGCACGCAGCGGCGGCGCCGTTCCGACCGCAGCCGATATCCAGGAGGTGTACGACCATTTCCGCGTGGGCGATGCCGTGCTCTCGCTGGAATCCATCATCGAGATCTTCGCCTGCACGGCCCATACGGCGATCGAAGTGCACTGCCCGACCTGTCCGCGCATGTCGGACAGCGAGCAAGGGATTCTGCACGCCATCGCCGCGGCACAACAGGATCGCATCGACATCGTGCGCGAACGGTTCGCGAGCTGGCTGCCGCCGGTCGGCGCCGATTGGGCGCTGGCGCCCGTCCGCGGGCTCGCCACGATCTTCCGCATGGCAGGTCTCATCCTGCCCGACCGGCAGGTGCGATCATTCGACCATGACCGGACCATGGCGATGAAGAGCTGGCTGGTCGGAAGCCCGACATTGCACTGACGAGATCGATCATGCCCCCCGATAATTGCGGTTCTGTGCCGGACGCCGGCCAATCGCGGCTCTGTCCGCTCCAGGCCGCGCTTGCGGCGCGCCCCGGCGTCGACAGCTACGACGATTTCTGCCGCGTCGCGCTGTCGCTGTTCCGCTTCATCGGAGCGGCCTACACCACCGGCGCCTCCGATTGCTGGGAGGCCGCCTATCGCTTTGCCGACGAGGCACCTGATATTGCCGACAGTCCGCTGCTGGTCGCGCGCGTGGCCGCGCTGGTCAGAATCCTGCGCAGCGGCCGGCCATGCGAGCTGTGCTTCATGCCGCCGTCCTGTCGTCGGCTGTCGAAAGACGAGACGGAATTGATGCGGTTGCTGGCGGTCGCGCGCCGCAAGCAGCCGGGCGAGCTCGAATCCATCGTCTGCGCGTTCGTCGGCTCCGGCAAGCAAGCTGCGGCGACACGGGCGGTCAACGCCCTTGCCTTGTGCTGACATCTAGCCGCCTTTCCTGCCGAGCAGGAGATCAACGGTATGCGCAGCGATCTTGCGCAACTGCGGCTCGTCGCCGAAGGCACGTTCGAGCACGGCGAGGCCGCGCGTCACGGTGACAATGTGCAGCGCCGCGGCCGCGGCATTGCCGTTGAACTCGCCGCGCTCGGCGCCTGCCGACAACGTGTCCTGAACCAGCGCTGTGATGCGCGCGATAAGGCCCGCAAGAGCCTTGCGCGCGTCTTCGTCCAGCCCCTCGCCTTCGGCGGCGCCGAGCTCCATCAGCCCGCGCGTGGTCGGACAGCCGCGCGGCGGCGTACCCGACCGGAAATTGGTGATGGTCAGTTCGAAGAACGCGGTGAGGCGCTTGCGCAAGGAGCCCGTGCCGAGCGCCTTCTGCAGCGCTGCGAGATAATCCCCCGCATAGCGTTCATAGGCCTGCAGGAACAGCGCTTCCTTGCTGCCGAAGGCATTGTAGAGGCTGCCGCGCTGGACGCCGGCATCGCGCGCGATGTCCGACAGCGAGGTGCCGCGCACGCCTTTGCGCCAGAACTGGTCGAACGCAATGCGCAGGACCTCGTCATGATCGAATTCGCGCGGCCGCAAGCTCGGCTCCTTTTGGAAGTATTTGACACGACGTCAAGAACATGCTTTCTCGACATCGTGTCAAAAACCAGTTGGAATTGATAGCCCGTTTCAACACTGGGCCGAACAGTGGCGTATGCATTCGCCCTGCTGGTCGGACCCGCATGCAAAGGGACGCGCGATGCCTCTGCTCCACATCTCGATGCGCGCCGGCAAGCCGCAAGCCTATCGGCAGGCGATTCTCGACGGCCTCTACCGCGCCATGCGCGAAGCGCTGAACGTGCCCGCCGACGATGCGTTCATGGCCATCACCGAACATGAGCCCGCGAATTTCCGCTGCGGCAACGCCTACGGCGTCGCGCGCAGCAACGACGCGCTGCTGATTCAGATCACCGTGTTCGCCTCGCGCACCCCGGAGCAGAAGAAGGCATTGTATCGCCGGATCGCGGACCTCCTCGGCGAAAGCCCGGGCATCCGGCCCGAGGACGTGTTCGTGAACGTGCTCGATGCCCCAGCTGAAAACTGGTCGGTCGGAAACGGCATCGCGCAGTTCGCGTGAGACGGCACAGACTGCAGCTTCATTCGACAACGCACGCCTCCATGATGCCGTCGAGCTCGGCCTTGGAGAGCACGCCGAGCTCGGCGATGAAGACGATCCGCGACCGCGGCACGCCTGCCGCCGGCGCGTCGCCAGGGGCGAGCGTGGCGCGGCCAGCGGCGAATTGAAACACCATCTGGCGTCCGGGCTGCTCGATGGTCTCGAACAGGCCTTTCGCGCGCGCGAGTTTTGGCGCCAGCTTGCCGATGGCCTGCTGCAGGCGGGGCAGCGAGAGCGGCCGGTCCGAGGTCCAGCTCAGCGTCTCGAAGCGCTGCTCTGCCGGTCGTTTCGGGCCCGGATCACGCGGCGCGGGCGCACGCTCGACATTCGCGGGGAACAGCAGCGCAGACGGAATCTCGCCATGCCGGGCATCGACCACCACGGCGGGAAGGCGCAAGGCGCGGATGGCCTGACGCATCCGCGCACCCGCGCCCTCGTCGGCCAGATCCAGCTTGGTCAAGGCCACGATGTCGGCGACGCGCAATTGCGAACGCTGGAGAGCATCATCCAGGGCGGCCGGCGGCGTCGCGGCGTCGATCACGCACAGCACCGTCTCCAGCGGCGCCTCGCGCAGAATCACGGGGTCCATCAGATTGCGGACGATGTCGGCGGGATCGGCAACGCCGCTGGTCTCGATGACGATATAGTCGGGCTTCGGATCCCGCCGCAGCAGCGTCGAAAGCGTGCGCAGCAGATCGCCCTCGAGCGAGCAGCAGATGCAGCCATTGGCGAGGCTGACCACGCCGTCGCTGGCGCCCGCGATCAGCTCCGCATCGATGTTGATGGCGCCGAAATCGTTGACGATTGCGGCGATCCGCCGCCCCTCCGCATGCGCCAGCAGATGATTGACGACCGTGGTCTTGCCCGCCCCCAGAAAGCCCGTCACCAGGAGAATGGGGACCGGCATGGGTCAGCCCCCGACGACGGGGCGGCGCACCGGCTTGCCCGGCCGCGCCGCCAGGTCCAGCTCGCCGTCGCTGATCAGCACCTGGCCGCTGACCACGAGATGCCGCACGCCTTCGGAGGGACGGTTCATCGCCGTGAAGGTCGCGCGGTCACTCAGCTTCTCGTAGTCGAACACGACGATGTCGGCGTCCGCGTCCTTCGCGATCCGGCCCTTGGCGCGCATCGCCGGCGTGCTCTGCGACAGGATTTCCGCCGGGATCAGCGCGCATTTGCGCACGCCTTCGAGCAGCGACACGGTCTTGCGCTCGCGCACCCATTCGCGGATGAAGCGGGTGAAGCAGCCGGCCGAACGCGGATGCGAGGTGGCATCCTCAGGCAGCGGCCAGGCATCGCCGGTGTAAGTCTTGCCGTCCGATGTCGTCCACGGCATCGCGTCGGACGCGATCGCGCCGCCGGGATACAGCACCGACATGTCGAGCAGGTCGCGGTGATGCGAATTGTTCTCGATGTCGAGGATGTGCCAGAGCACCAGCGAGGACGGCTCTTCGGCCTGCGCCTTCAAGAGCTCCTCGCGGTCGTGGAAGCGATAACCGTCGGTCACCCGCTGCACGGAATCGTAGCCGGTGCCGTTGCGCTCGACGAATTCGGGGTCGCTGAAGAAGGCGGCGGCCAGCACAGTCGAGCCGGTGCCGTAAGGATAGGCCTCGACCGTGATGGGCAGGCCCTGCGCCTGCGCCTTCGCGATCAGCACGCGGCAACGCTCGACGTCGGTCTTGCTCGACGAGTTGAAATGGCAGATGTGCATGTGCGCGCCGGTGGCGCCGGCATAACCGATCAGGCGGATATAGGCTTCCACCGCGCTCTCGGGGTCGATGCGCGACATGAAGGCGACGTGGGTGAAGGTCGGCACGTCCTTGGCGGCGGCAAGCTGGCACACTGCGGTCAGCTCCTGCACGCCGGCGCCCGGCGCGTAGGCATTGAGGATGCCGATGCCGATGCCGCCTTCATCGAGGCCGCGCGAAAGACGCTCGAGAATGCCGGCGACCTCCGCATCACTTGCCACATTGTCCATCCAGCGGCGATCGCGCATGGCGTTGCCGAATGCCTCCAGCGAGCTCTCCGCATTGGAGCCGGTCATTGCGCCGATGCGCGCAAACGCCCAGTTGGTGGCGGCGCCGTAGTTCAGCACGCGGCCTTTTCTCGCCTGGCGCTCGTACCAGGACCCGACCGGCAGCACGCCAGCCTCGAGATCGAGCGTGGTCGTCACCCCGTCGAACGCCTGCATGCGGTCCGCCGGGATCGATTGACCATGCGCGTGCAGGTCGATGAAGCCGGGGGCGACCACGAGCCCGGTCGCGTCGATCACCCGCTCGGCGCCGCCGAGGCCCGTGCCGACCGCGGCGACCTTGCCGTCCACCACCGCCACATCGCCGACGGCGTCCATCCCACTCGCGGGATCCACCACCCGGCCGCCAGAGATCACCAACCCGCTCATATCGTCACTCCTCCACCTCGAAATCGCATCAAGGCAGATTCCGGAAGCGACGACCACCTCCACTGAAGCCGACGCATCATGCTCGCACGGAAGGTCATCTGGCAGGCAACCCGCGGACGCGCGCCCGCGTCCTCGCGGCATGTTTTGCCCGAGCTGTGCTTCTCTCCTCACCCTCTCGAAAGAAAGGGCGCAGGGAAGGCCGGGCGCCGGCTGGCACCCGTAAAGACCCCCGTGCTGAACAAATGCACACGCAATGCACAGGGGAGACACAGGGCAGCCGATACCAGGCCTTCCCTGCGCGATGGTTTGACGGCCTATGCCGCGCTCTCCCCGGAGACGAGTTCCTTCTTGCCTCCGTCACCTCCGCGAAATTCGGGCGACCACGCCGGTTGGCGCGATGACGCCTTCGCGAAAGGCTTGACCGTAGCAACGACGGCCAGGACCACACGGTTTTGCCGTACGCAGGGGCGCCGTTCGTCTTTGCGGGTCGCGCCATGCTCACGAGGTGACCTCGCCCTGCACGCGCAAACTCCGCCTTTAACGCCGCCCGCGTCCACCGCAACTCCCAGCCCGCGCTCGAAACGACGTACGACCGCCCCTTTGGTGGGCTGGGATGACCGACACATACGACAAATCCGAATTTCGGTAAAGTGGAATGTTTTTGCGAGGAGGGGTTGACAGCGATCGGGCTGTTTTGCCCGACGCTAGCCCGCGTCAAATGCCCGAACTCTTGCGAAGCAACCGGCTGGCCAGTAGCCTCAACGTGCTTTTCAGAGGACAATCGACCATGAGCGTTCCGCAACGCATCAACGCTTTATCACCTCTTATCGGCCGAAGTCGGTGTGCAACAAGTGCATCGCTGAGGGTGTTGGATTAGTCAACGACGGAGCCCACCCCGCGCAAGTCACGGGCGCCCTAGCCACAACAAGCGATTTCGTACAAGAAGACGGGGTGTGCGATATTTGCAAGGGACAGAAGTAAGGTGATCCGGCGCGCCTAGACGCCTTTGCGCAAGAGGCGCCCGCGTTCATCAAGAGAGCACTTTCTGGACAAGTGTTCGCTTCATGCCGGCTTGACGGGCTATGGCCTCCGGTCGGCCGATTGTGGCCGACCAAAAGGAGTTCGCAGATGGCAAGGAAACTTCCGCCGATTCATCCGGGCGAAGTCCTACGGGAAGAATTTCTCGTTCCGCTGAAGCTGACGCCCTACGCGGTCGCGGCGGCTCTGAACGTGCCGCGCACTCGGATCGAGCGCCTTGCGCGCGAAGAAAAGCCCGTCACGGCCGACACTGCGCTGCGGCTCGGAAAGTTCTTCAAGACAGGCGCCGCGTTCTGGATGAACATTCAGACCCGCTTCGACCTCGAAAAGGCCGAGGACGTGCTCGCACCTCAGATCAAGAAAATTACGTCTTACGAGGCCGTTTGAGAGTGCGCCATGACTTGAACCGGCCGCGAAGCTGCTCCGCCGTCTTCTCGCCTGCATTGTCATTCAGTGAGCTAGGTGGGGCGGCGTTACGGTGGGCAAGTTCCCAAAGGTTCCCAGTGATCGTCCGACGTCCTCTGCAACGCCATTCCCGCCATTCCGTTTCGCGCCGCGCGCTGCTCGGCGGATTCGTGTCGGCGGGAAGTGCCCTCGCGCTCGGCGGATGCGCCGGCCTGGGTGCGACCGGCGCGCGCTTCGACGCTTCGTCCCTCTCCCTCGACCCGACAGTGCTTGTCACCACCACGCGCAAGCCCGTCAACGGCGCTCGTGCCAAGCCCTGGTTTGGGCCGGAACGCGCGACGACCATGACGGTTGCGCGGGCCAAGCTGGCGGCGCCGGACGAGAGCCGTCTTTCCCTCGCCTCCGTTGGACTTGGCGATTGGCGCCTTGATCGGGTGGAACCGGTGTCGGCCGACGCTGGCGATCTCGCTGCGCAAGCCGGGACAGGAGACGTGCTGATCTATGTGCACGGCTTCAAGCAGACATTCGAGACGGCCGTGCTGGATGCCGCCCACCTCTCCGATGGGATCAAGTTTCGCGGCCGGACCATGGTGTTCTCCTGGCCCTCCAAGGCCGGGCTGTTCGACTATGCCTATGACCGCGACAGCGCGATGTGGTCCCGCGACGATTTCGAACGCGTGCTCTCCGCGCTCGTGTCGGCGCCAAGCGCCGGCCGCGTGCACATCGTTGCCCACAGCATGGGAACCATGCTGACGCTCGAAAGCCTGCGTCAGCTCCATGCGCGATACGGCGACACGGTCACGGGCAAGATCGGCGCGGTGGTGTTTGCCGCACCTGATATCGACATGGACGTGTTCTCGTCGGCAATCCAGCGCATCGGCCCGCTGGCCGGCAAGATCACCGTGATCGCGTCGACGAACGACCGCGCACTGGCGCTGTCGGGACAGATCGCAGGTGGGATGACCAGGGTCGGCGCCGCCGAGAAGGCCGTCATCGCACGGCTCGGCGTGCGCGTGGTCGATGCCTCCCAGGAGGGCTGGGGCATCATCAACCACGATCTGTTCCTGTCGAATTCGGAGGTGCAGAAGGTGATCCGCCGCTCGATCGACGGCACCACGGCGTGAGGGCGCGGCCGCGCCGAGCCATGCGCGAAGATTGCTCCTGCGCGCGCTCGCTGCGGCTCCGAGGGGAAAAACGGCCGGCTTCGAGTGCCAGTCTCGATCGACATGGCGCTCCGCGCAGAATAAAACCGCGAACGCTGAATTGCAGCTTGCGGATGGAAGACCTATGTTGGGTCTCTAGTCAGGCAGCCGCCCATCGTATGGCGAGAGTCTGCAAGGTCGACCTCTCGGTGGATGGTTTGCATTCCGCATCGGAGGTGATGCCATGGCCATTGCTCCCACGCTCCAGAAATACCTCGCCGCTGAGAACATCCAGTACGAGGTGATCCCGCACGAACTCAGCATGACGTCCGCTCGAACGGCCGAGGCATGCCATATCTCGGGCGACCGCCTCGCCAAGGGCATCGTGTTGCGGCGCGACGGCGGATACATGCTGGCCATCTTGCCCGCATCGCATCACCTCCGTCTGTCGGACCTGAGGACAAGTCTCGGCGACGATGTCCACATGGCCGATGAAACCGAGATCAATCGGCTGTTCAGCGACTGTGCACACGGTGCGGTTCCTGCCGTCGGCAAATGCTACGGATTGGATATCATCGTTGACGACAGCATCGAGGCACAGCCAGACATCTATATGGAAGCCGGCGATCATGAGACGCTGCTCCATATGGCTCACGCGCAGTTCGCGCGCCTGACGGCCAACACACCGCACGGGCGCTTCAGCGCGCATGACTGAGGATTAGACCGCCCATTGCCGTTGCGATCTTGGGCGGGAACTCTGGCCGCGAGGTCGCCGCCATACTGTTCCGCAGGGTGGCGCCGAGAGTGTCTGCGCTTGTCTGGTCGGAGTTCGGAAGATTGGGGGTGCCGTTGCATTGCATCAACGCGCTTGAAACCCACGAACGGAGGTCGCCATGAAAGTCAAAGACGTGATGCACAAGGGTGTCGACTGGGTCAGCCCCAACACCCCAATCACCGAGCTTGCCAAACTGATGCGGGCGCATGACATCGGCTGCATTCCGATTGGCGAGGATGACAAGCTGGTCGGAATGGTGACCGACCGCGATATCGTCTGCAAAGGGCTCGCGAGCCACAGCTTCGATGCTGGCCGCGCGACGGCGCGCGACGTGATGACCGAGGGCATCCATTGCTGCCGCGAGGACGATGACCTCACCAAGGCGATGCATCACATGGAGAAGCTGCAGGTCCGAAGGCTGCCGGTGATCAACAAGAGCAAGCGGATGGTCGGCATCATCAGCCTGGGCGACGTCGGCCATTCCACGTCCGGTGATATGCTCACCGAGACCGTCAGGAGCATCTCGGCGCATCACTGAACTTGCGGCCAGGGCTTACGGCTAGGGCTCCAGCATCAGCGTCGACGCCGCGGCGCGCAACCTATGACCAAGCGAGATTCGCGCGACCGGACCGGGATGCGGTCGGGGTCGCAGAAAAAAGTCGAGGAATATAGTGGATTTGGCGCTCCCTAGGGGAATCGAACCCCTGTTTCAGCCTTGAGAGGGCCGCGTCCTAACCGCTAGACGAAGGGAGCGTGAGGGACAGGACATAGCCGCGAATTTTGCCGGCGGCAAGGTGAGATTCACGGGATTCAAATGGCCTCGGCAACGTCGTCCTGGCGAACCCTGGGGGCCATTACCCGATGGGTCTTGGTTAAGGCGAAACGGAGCTGCCAGCTGGATTCTTTAACTGAGCCCTGTGGTTATGGGTCCCGGACCAGCGCTTCGCTTGTCCGGGACGACAGCGGGATATGCCGCGCGACTGCGGCCCAGCTTACGGCTCATTGGCAAATTTCAGCTTTCCGGCGGGTTTCAGCGTGTGGGCGTCGAAGGTCCTGATCTCGATGACCCCGCCGACATCCAGCGTGACCACGAGGCGGTCGCCGGCGAGGCCGGTCGAGACGATTTTGGCGCCCTTCGGCAGGATGGCGGTGACGTCACTGGCCGCCTCGGGCGCCCTTCCCTCCGACTTGAAAAGGCGGTAGCCCACCGCGATCAGCACGGCGCAGATCGCCAGCGCCGTGGTCAACCCCGCGATCAGCATCATCCGTCGCACCCGCGCGAACAGCGCGGCCTGCTCGGGGCTCGGTTCGGGAACAGCGGTATCAGTCGTCGTCATGGAAAATTCTGGCTCTGCGCAAAGGTTGGAGGTTGTCGTCGCCGGCAACGAGGGCTCGGCCCGGCTCGACCGCGTGCTGGCGGCGCACCTCACCGACCTGTCGCGATCGCGGCTGAAGGCCCTGATTTTGGCGGGCGCGGTGAGCCTGAAGGCCGCCGCGGTCCGCGACCCCGCTTATCACGTCACATCCGGCGATACGATCATAATCGACGTGCCGGAAGCGGCCCCGCCGGAGCCGAAGGGGGAGGATATCGCCCTCGATATCGTGTTCGAGGACGACGACATCATCGTCATCAACAAGCCCAAGGGGCTGGTCGTGCACCCCGCGGCCGGCCACGAGACCGGCACGCTGGTGAACGCGCTGATCGCCCATTGCGGCTCGACGCTGTCGGGCATCGGCGGGGTGCGCCGGCCCGGCATCGTGCACCGGCTCGACAAGGACACGACAGGGCTGATGGTGGTCGCCAAGAACGACCTCGCCCATGCCTCGCTGTCGGCGCAGTTCGCCGACCACGGCCGCACCGGCGAAATGCGGCGCGGCTACATGGCCTTTGCCTGGGGCGTGCCGGGGCGCCATCGCGGCACCGTCGATGCGCCGATCGACCGCCATCCGCATGCGCGCGAGAAGATGGCGGTGCGCCAGGGCGGCCGCGAGGCGGTGACGCATTGGGAGATCCTGGAGAGCTTTGCCGGGCGCGACGGCAAGCCGATCGCGACGCTGCTCGCCTGCGAGCTCGAGACCGGGCGCACCCACCAGATCCGCGTCCACCTCGCCCATATCGGCCATCCCCTGATGGGCGATGCCGTCTATGGCCCGCATTTCAAGACCAAGGCGAACCAGCTGGCGCCCTCGTCGCAGGCCGCTCTGGCCGCGCTCGGGCGGCAGGCCCTGCATGCGTATTTGCTGGTATTGGAGCACCCGAGGACCGGAGAATTACTCCACTGGGAGGCGCCTTTGCCGGAGGATTTGCTTCTCCTTGAGGGGGCCCTGAAAGCGGCGGTATGACGCAGGCTCTTTAGGAAAAGCGTTACATTACAAAAGATTATAGCTGCCACACGGGGACGTGACGTCAGCAATCCTTCCCTTTTTGCCCCCCCATGGGGTATATTGCGCCTGCGTTGGAAATGACCAACGCGGAACATCGCAGCTACGGCCGGCTTTAACAAAGCGGTCGTCTGCCTGGCCCGCCGCTATCGGGGGCCTGAACCTTTGGAGGGCTTCAGTATGGCCCGTACCGCTGCTCTGCCGGTCCTCAATGGAGAATCCGGCCTTTCCCGTTACCTCGCCGAGATCCGCAAGTTCCCGATGCTGGAACCCCAGCAGGAATACATGCTCGCCAAGCGTTGGCGCGAGCATGACGATCGCGACGCGGCGCACCAACTCGTCACCAGCCATCTCCGTCTCGTGGCCAAGATCGCCATGGGCTATCGCGGCTACGGCCTGCCGATCTCCGAGGTCGTCTCGGAAGGCAATGTCGGCCTGATGCAGGCGGTGAAACGTTTCGAGCCCGAGAAGGGATTCCGTCTCGCCACCTACGCCATGTGGTGGATCAAGGCGTCGATTCAAGAGTACATTCTGCGTTCCTGGTCGCTCGTGAAGATGGGCACCACCGCGAACCAGAAGAAGCTGTTCTTCAACCTGCGCAAGGCGAAGAGCAAGATCAACGCGCTGGACGAGGGCGATCTGCGCCCCGACCAGGTGAAGATCATTGCCAAGCGCCTCGGCGTCACGGACCAGGACGTGATCGACATGAACCGCCGCCTCGGTGGCGACGCGTCGCTCAACGCGCCGATCCGCGACGACGGCGAAGCCGGCGAATGGCAGGACTGGCTGGTCGACAATACGCCCAACCAGGAAGCCATGCTGGCCGAGCACGAGGAGTATGACGAACGCCGTGACGCGCTGAACGGCGCCATGGGCGTGCTCAACCCGCGCGAACGCCGCATCTTCGAGGCGCGCCGCCTCGCCGATGAGCCGATGACGCTGGAAGACCTCGCTGCCGAGTTCGGCGTGTCGCGCGAGCGCGTCCGCCAGATCGAGGTCCGCGCCTTCGAGAAGGTGCAGTCCGCGGTCAAGGGCACGATCGCAAGGGCGGAACAGGCCGCGCTGGAAGCCGCGCACTAAGCGGGGCTTCGCCGCGGCGAGAAATTGGCGGATCGAAAAGACAGAAAAGCCGGCGGCAACGCCGGCTTTTTTGTTTTGGGGATGGTGCATTGTTGGAGTGGTGCGAAGCGCAGCCTCACGCCCGGTGTCATCGCCCGACTTGATGTTTAGCCCGGACAGATCACTGACAGGTGTTCGGAGACATAGCTGACACATCAAACTGGCTGGATTGGTCGATTCGGGAGGCCGTCCATGCCCTGGAACGAGGTGTCGGTAATGGATCAGCGGCGCGAGTTTGTGCGACTTGCCTTGCAGGACGGAACGAACCGGCGGGAGCTATGCCGGCGGTTCGGGATCAG
>NZ_BTIG01000013.1:0-217430 GCF_036247965.1 Bradyrhizobium sp. TM233
GGGTGGGCAAAGGCGCACTTGCGCCGTGCCCACCATCATTCACCATGAGCAAATGGTGGGCACGCTTCGCTTTGCCCACGCTACGGCAGTGTCGTTACACCGCGGCTGTCGCCACCACCTGCGCCAGAAGCTGCTCGCGCCTCGCCTGCGAGCGCTGGCCCTTCATGGTCGCGGCGAAGCGTTCGAGGATGCCGTCCTCGAACGCGGTGACGATGGTGTCGTGGACGTAGCTCTTGCGGCAGATCGCCGGCGTGTTGGAGAGCTTGTCGGCTGCGGCGCGGATCGCGTCCAGCACCTGCTTCTTGCGGCCGCGCTGGCTGGTCGCCGGCGTGATCCGCGACAGCGATTCCACGACGACAGCAGAGGCCATCAGCGTACGGAAATCCTTCAGCGAGATCTTGATGCCGGCGATCTCACGCAAGAACGCGTTCACCTGCGTGGTGTTGACCGCGCGCACGATGCCGTAGGCATCGCGATACTGGAACATGCGCTTGCCGGGGACGCCCTGCAAAATGCCGATGGCACGCACGAGCTTGGCCGCGTCGCACTCCTTGCGCACCGCCTTGCCGCCCTTCGCCTTGAAGGTCAGCACGAAGCTGTCGTCCTCCAGCGTGACGTTCGACTTCAGCAGCGTGGTGGCGCCGCGGGTGCCGTTGAGGCGGGCATAGGATTCGTTGCCGGGACGGATCGCGGTGCGCGCGATCAGCTCGATCACGGCCGAGAGCGCGAATTCACGCGTCGCCTCGTCGCCCGACAGGAACGCCGAGACCTTGCGCCGGATCTTTGGCAGCGCGCCGACGAGCTTTTCCAGACGATGCGCCTTGCGGTGCTCGCGGACCTTCTCCCAATCGGCGTGATAGCGATATTGCAGCCGGCCCGCGGCATCGCGGCCCACGGCCTGGAGATGCAAGCTCGGATCGGCCGAGTAGCGCACCTCGCGATAGGCCGGCGGCACCGCCATGGCGTGCAGCCGGCGGATGGTGCGGGCGTCGCGGATGTGTGCGCCGTTGGGACGGACGAAGGAATAGCCCTTGCCGCGCTTGACGCGGCGGATGGTCAGCTCGTTCTGGTCGCCGAGCCGCAGGCCGAGCTCCTTGGCGAGCGCCTCGACCGTCGCCGCAGGCGCCGTGTCGAAGGTCTTCTTCGGGCTCGGACGCCTGAAAGGGGCCGATTTCGGCCATTGTCCGAGGGCCTTTGCCAGTGCAATGGCCGCGGGATCGGCTGAAGCGGGCCGTATCGTCCCGAGATTCTGCTGATCCATCATAGCCTTATGCCTTAGCCCTGTCTGTTGTCGGTCAATGCCGGTGTTCTGATTTTTGTTCCGAAGGGTCTCTTGGGACCCGGGGTGGCCATTTAGGGTGTTCCGAACCGTATTGCGAGTCCCGAATCAGTGAAAGGTGGTTTCTAAATACCGCTGGGGATGCATGAGGACGCTGCGCCACCCGGTTCCGCACCTTCGAGGAGAGCCTCCGAAAGCCGCCCGCCGGCTTGTTTCAGATCTGCGACAGTCGCAGCAGGCGGCCTTGATCCTCCGCATGGCCGGCGGCCCGCCGAAGGTCCAGCTTGTGCTCCTTGTCGGGCCCGGTTAGCCCGACGCATAATCAGTCAATGATCAAGTCGGCTCGCCGGTCACCAGCGTTCGGCCTGCCGTATGTGGAGGGAAAGCATGTCCGAGAAGATCTACGACGTCCCCGCGGAATGGGCGAAGCGCGCCTGGGTCGACCAGGCCAAGTACAAGGAAATGTACGCTCGCTCGATCTCGGACCCGAACGGTTTCTGGGCGGAGCAGGCCAAGCGCATCGACTGGATGCATGCGCCGACCAGAATCGAGAACGTCTCCTTCGCACCCGGCAACATCTCGATCAAATGGTTCGAGGACGGCATCCTCAACGTCGCCTACAACTGCATCGACCGGCATCTGCATACGCGCGGCAACCAGACCGCGATCATCTGGGAAGGCGACGATCCCTCGCAGTCCAAGCACATCACCTACAAGGAGCTGCACGACGAGGTCTGCCGGATGGCCAACATCCTGCGCACCCGCAACGTCAAGAAGGGCGACCGCGTCACCATCTACCTGCCGATGATTCCGGAAGCGGCCTATGCGATGCTCGCCTGCGCGCGCATCGGCGCGATCCACTCCGTGGTGTTCGCGGGCTTCTCGCCGGACAGCCTCGCCCAGCGCATCAATGACTGCAAATCCAAGATCATCATCACCGCGGACGAAGGCCTGCGCGGCGGCAAGAAGGTGCCGCTGAAGGCCAACGTCGACGCCGCGCTCGCCAAGGCCGACGACGTCGACTGGGTCGTGGTGGTCAAGCGCACCGGCGGCAAGATCGACATGAACCCGACGCGCGACCTCTGGTATCACGAGGCGGCGGCGATGGTGACGACGGAATGCCCGGTCGAGCACATGCACGCCGAGGACCCGCTGTTCATCCTCTACACCTCAGGCTCGACCGGCCAGCCCAAGGGCGTGCTGCACACCTCCGCCGGCTATCTCGTGTTCGCCTCGATGACGCATCAATACGTCTTCGACTATCACGACGGCGACATCTACTGGTGCACCGCCGACGTCGGCTGGGTCACCGGCCACAGCTACATTCTCTATGGGCCGCTGGCGAACGGCGCGACCACACTGATGTTCGAAGGCGTGCCGAATTACCCGGATAATTCCAGGTTCTGGAGCGTCATCGACAAGCACAAGGTCAACATCTTCTACACCGCGCCGACCGCGATCCGCGCGCTGATGCAGGGCGGCGATGAGCCGGTGAAGAAGACCTCGCGCGCCTCGCTCCGCCTGCTCGGCTCGGTCGGCGAGCCGATCAATCCGGAAGCGTGGGAGTGGTATCACCGCGTCGTCGGCGACGATCGCTGCCCGATCGTCGACACCTGGTGGCAGACCGAGACCGGCGGCATCCTGATCACGCCGCTGCCGGGCGCGACCAAGCTCAAGCCGGGCTCGGCGACGCAGCCGTTCTTCGGCGTGGTGCCTGAGATCGTCGACGCCGACGGCAAGGTTCTGGACGGCGAGACCTCGGGCAATCTCTGCCTGACGCGGTCCTGGCCCGGCCAGATGCGCACGGTCTACGGCGACCATGCCCGCTTCGAGCAGACCTATTTCTCGACCTACAAGGGCAAGTACTTCACCGGCGACGGCTGCCGCCGCGATGCCGACGGCTATTACTGGATCACCGGCCGCGTCGACGACGTCATCAACGTCTCGGGCCATCGCATGGGCACCGCGGAAGTCGAGAGCGCGCTGGTGGCGCATGAGAAAGTCTCGGAGGCTGCCGTGGTCGGCTTCCCGCACGACATCAAGGGCCAGGGCATCTACGCCTATGTCACCCTGATGGCCGGCATCGAGCCGACCGAGGACCTGCGCAAGGAGCTCGTCACCTGGGTGCGCAAGGAGATCGGCCCGATCGCTTCCCCGGACCAGATCCAGTTTGCGCCGGGCCTGCCCAAGACCCGCTCCGGCAAGATCATGCGCCGCATCCTGCGCAAAATCGCCGAGGACGAGCCGGGCAGCCTGGGCGATACCTCGACGCTGGCCGATCCCGCCGTGGTCGATGATCTCGTCAGGAACCGGCAGAACAAGAAGTCGGCGTAAGCTTGCTCTTGTGCCCCGGACGCAGCGCAGCGCGCACGTCGCGTTGCGCTGCTGAGCCGGGGCCCATCCATCCCAGCGCAAAGAACTGGGTCCTCCCGGCTCTGCGTCGCGGCGCGACGCGCCGCGCCTTGTCCGGGACACGAGACCGCGTTTGTCGTCGAGCCTCCGGTAAACAACAGCCGTTCACATCCTCACGCACTCGTCAGCGCGCGTGCCGGTGCGGCCGCATCTTTCCCGCCGAGTGTTGTTTTCAGGTCATTTACTTTATTTCGAACATTTCCTTTGTTCCCCCTGCTGGCTGGCCCTTGGCGGCCGTGCGCGGAAACCAACCGGTTAACGGGCGCGGTTAAGAATGTCCCTGACAAGGACTTGGCAAGCTGGCGATTGCCGGTGCTGCGTAATTTTGGACGATCCGTTCGGGCTAGGGGAAAATCGATGTCGATAAGGATTGCGGCGGCACTGGCCGCCACCATCGGGGCAGGGGTCTTGATGTCGACGGCGGTGCAGGCGCGGCCGGAAATGGTGGGGGCGCATCTGGCCGACTATTCGCCGGGCACCATCGTGGTCAAAACCAGCGAGCGGCGGCTCTATCTCATCCTCGATAACGGCCACGCCGTGCGCTATCCGGTCGGCGTCGGCAAGTCCGGCAAGCAGTGGGCCGGCACCACCCGCATCGACGGGAAATATCGCAACCCGGCCTGGGCACCGCCGGCCGAGGTCAAGCGTGACAAGCCGAGCATTCCCGACATGATTCCGGGCGGCTCGCCGCGCAACCCGATGGGCGTTGCGGCGATGACGCTGGCCGGCGGCGAATACGCCATCCACGGCACCAACGTGCCGGGCTCGATCGGCGGCTTCGTCTCCTATGGCTGCATCCGCATGCTCAACGACGACATCACCGATCTCTATGGCCGCGTCTCCGTCGGCACCACGGTGGTCGTGACGCGCTGATCGCCGGGATCAAGGCAAGACAGGAAAAGGCCGCGTCCCCGGACGCGGCTTTTTTGTTACCAGAAGCGCCAGCTGCGCGCGCACCAGCCGTCGCGGTGGCCGCCATTGTAGCTTCGCGCAAAACCGCCGGCGAGCAACGCCGCCGAAACGCTCGCAGTCCGCCGGGTCGCGACGTCGGCGAGAACGCGGCCGTATTTGTCGGGGCCGAGATTGGTGATCGTCACGCCGCCCTGGCCGAGCAGATCGCGCAATGCGCGCGCCGCGGCTTCCGCCTTGTCCTGCTCGTCCTGGCAGGACGCTTTCATCTCGGGCGCGTCGATGCCGCGCAACCGAACACGCACGACGAGATCGCGGCCGTCGCGCTGACGAACACGCGCGAGAAAGGTGTCGCCGTCGATGGTGCGAATGACGTCGACCGGCTCGCGAACATCGGGATGGCCCGCCTGCTCGAGAACGATCTCGGCATTCCGCGTGCGGTCGCCATCGGTGTCCGGAACAAGCCAGCTCATTCCATGGCGAAAGGTGAGCACGACGGCCAGCACGATGCCCACCACGAACATCCACGGCAATAAACCGGAGAAGAGTCGGCTGAACGGCGAGCCGCCGAATCGCGGCCGATAGGCATTGGGTCGATCCTGGAAGCGCATGACCTCACGCTAGGACAGAGTCGGGGGGAACTCAAAGCACGGGCGCGCACATAGCGGAACCAGATCCACTGGCAAGCGTGCAGGAAAATTCCATCGTCGAATATGTCAGCCGTAGTTCTACTGGAGATCCGCGAATATTTCCCAAATCTCAATCATTGGTTGCGAATACCTGTTATACGGCAGCGCGAGGGAGATTGCGGTGGGGTCATTCAGGTTTCGCATTGGGACAAAGCTGGGTATCGTCACGGGCGTGAGCATCGTGCTGGTCTGCGGCATGCTGACCAACCAGATGCTCGGCAACCGGTCGATTGCCGAATCCAATCGCCTCGTCACGATCAACTATCTCAACAAAGGCAATGCGCAAGCGGCGCAGACGGCGATGGCGCGGGCCCAGCTCGCAGCTCTCGAGATCGGTTCCGCCTCGTCAGCCGGAGAGGTTGACAAGCTCCTCGAGAGTCTCCGTGCGCGCGCAGGCGAAGCCGGTGCGGAAATCGACGCGGCGACCGACCGGGCGACCCGCAAGGTCACCCAGGATGCCTATCGTGAGACCAAGAAATTCGTCGATGCGTATCTGGCCAGTGGCGTTGAACTGGCGGGGGCGCAAAAGACCGTCATTGGCGCCCCCTCTGGCGGCGCCAGGACTGCGGCAGAGTCGACGAAGGCCAGCATTCTCGCAGAGCGTATGCGTCCGGCCGCCCTGGAAGTCAGCAAACGGATCGACGATCTGGTCGGCGTTGCCAACGAATTCGCCGCGCGCCGCAAGGGCGAGATGCTGGCCGAACTGGACCGCGTTGCCAACTTCGCATTGATCGTCGGCGTCTTCGTCGTTCTGACCTTGATCGGGTCCGCCGTCTTTTCCGTGTCGAACATTGCCCGGCCGATCCGGCGCATCGGCGACGTGCTTCTCCAGCTCGCCGGCGGCAACAAGGCGATCGAGATTCCCTACACGCGTCGTAGCGATGAAGTCGGCGACAACGCTCGCGCGGCTCAGACCTTCAAGGAAAACCTGATCCGTATCGAGCAGATGGAGGCCGAGCAGAAGAATCAGGAAGCCGCTGCGGCTGCGCAGCGCAAGGAAGAGATGGCCCAGCTCGCCGGCGTGTTCGAAGCCGCGGTCGGGGGCATCATCGACTCCGTGTCAGCAGCCTCCCAACAGCTCGAGGCAGCCGCCGGTACGTTGTCGGGAACCGCAGAAGAGACTCAGCAGCTCTCCGGAATGGTCGCGGCGGCCTCGGAGGAAGCGTCCACCAATGTCGGAGCGGTCGCGTCCGCCGCCGAGGAAATGAGCACCTCGGTCGTCGAGATCGGCCGCCAGGTCCACGATTCCAGCCGCATCGCCAGCGAAGCGGTCAGGCAGGCCGAGCGCACCGACGTCCGGATCAATGAACTGCTCAAGGCGGCGGGCCGAATTGGCGACGTCGTCAAGTTGATCACTGCGATTGCCGAACAGACCAACCTCCTGGCGCTGAACGCAACGATCGAGGCGGCGCGCGCCGGCGAATCCGGCCGCGGCTTTGCAGTCGTGGCGAGCGAGGTGAAAGCACTCGCGGCGCAAACCGCGCGAGCGACCGAAGAGATCAGCGCGCAGATTGCCGGCATGCAATCGGCAACCGAGGACTCCGTCGGAGCGATCAAGGAAATCGGCGCGACCATCGCCCGCATTTCAGACATTTCGTCGACCATTGCCGCGACGATCGAAGAACAGGGTGCGGCGACGGCCGAGATTGCGCGCAACGTCAGCGAAGCCGCCAAGGGAACCGTCGAAGTCGCGGACAAGATCGCCCAGGTCAGTCATGGCGCGAGCGCGACCGGCGCAGCGTCGGGGCAGGTGTTGGCATCGGCGCGCTCACTGTCGGGCGAAAGCAGCCTCTTGAAGACGGAAGTCGAGAAGTTCCTCAACACCGTGCGCGCGGCATGAAACTGCATAGCGGCGACGAGCATATCATCGATGCTCGTTGCACACGGACAGCGCCTCCGGGATTCCCCGGAATTGTCCGGCGGTGTCGGCAACTGTAGGTTGGAAATGATCCAACGAGCAATCGCTCGTGGAACTCCCTGCAGCGAGTCCCCCGACATGAACATCGACGCAATTTCAGCCGATTCGCTCGAACGAATGGCCGACCTCGTTCGGCAGCAACACGGTTCCCTCGACACCAAGCTGCTGTCCCCAGTGGGCGAATTCCAGACCAGAGCCGTCACGCTCGCGACGTTGATGCGTGAAGTGACGGACTGCCTCGCCGAGGATTTCCAGCATCGCCCGGCGCAGGACTTTCCGATGCTCTATTTTGCATGCGGCAAGGCCAGGGTCGGATCGACCGCCCTCAGCAATCTGTTCGGCATGACCGGCATGCCTTCATATTATCAACCGCTGAAGGCGATCCTGCGCGAAGCGCTCGTCGGCCGTCCGCTGACGCCCTGGGTCATCCCCTCGGCGAGCGACGAGCCGCACATCTTCAGCAAGGAAACGATCGGGCCCTACGTGCTCGCCGAGAGCTTGTTCAATCCGCTGCAGCTCCTGGTCGACGCAGGCTATCCGCGGCACCGTCTGCATCTCATCATGCTCGATCGCGAGCCGGCGAGTTCGCTGGCGTCATGGCTCGAGAAGCTGATTTCGCGCGCGCCCGAAGATACATTGCTGCGGCACTATGTCGTCGCCGCACTCAGCGCGGCCCGCGTCGCAAGTTACGCCCAGCAACAAGGCGTTCCCGTCACGCACTACGTCTACGAGGTGAGCAAGGAGGCGTTGTCGTCGGTGCGCGTCTTGTTCGACCGCCTCGGCCTTTCGAGCAGCTTTACCGAGAATGCCGTGACGTCATGGCGGGAACCGGGAGGCGTGCAGGCAAACAACGCGCGCGTCATCTTCCCGAGCGAAGCGACGATCTACAAGGTGCCCAATCTGCACACCTCCGATAGCGCCTATCGCTACCAGCGCCGCGCGACGGGCTCGGTGAGCGAAGCCCAGCTGGAGATCCTGGAGCGCTGCGGCGTCAATGACGCCTATCGAGCTTCGGTCGCGGCGTGCGTCCGCGATCTCGGTCTGAATGCAGCAATTTCGGCGCATCTGTTCGGCGACTGGTTCGCTGAGGCCGCGTGATCCGCATGCTGGACAATCCCACGAGCGGCGAATCCGCCCTCCTTGAAAGAACCGGCCGCGAGCAGCTTCACGCCGCCGGCCATCTTCGGCGCCTGGAGGCGGAAAGCATCCACATCCTGCGGGAGACGGCGGCCGAATTCCGCAAGCCGGTCATGCTGTATTCGATCGGCAAGGACTCCTCGGTGCTGCTGCATCTGGCGATGAAGGCCTTTCATCCCGGCAAGCCGCCGTTTCCGCTGCTGCACGTCGACACGACGTGGAAGTTCCGCGAGATGATCGCGTTTCGCGACCGCCGCGCGCGCGAACTCGGCATCGACCTGATCGTCCATACCAACAATAACGGCTTGAGCCAGGGCATCGACCCCTTCACCCACGGCTCGGCCCGCTACACCGACGTCATGAAGACGCAGGCGTTGCGACAGGCGCTGGACCTCCACGGCTTCGACGCCGCGATCGGAGGCGCGCGGCGCGACGAGGAGAAATCGCGCGCCAAGGAGCGCGTGTTCTCGCACCGGAGCACGGCGCATCGATGGGATCCGAAGAACCAGCGGCCCGAGCTGTGGAGCCTGTACAACACGATGCTCGCGCCCGGCGAGAGCATGCGGGTGTTTCCGCTGTCGAACTGGACCGAGCTCGACGTCTGGGACTACATCCTGCTCGAGGACATCCCGATCGTTCCGCTCTATCTGGCCGCCTCGCGCCCGGTGGTCGAGCGCGACGGCGCGCTGATCATGGTGGACGACGAACGGATGCCGCTGCATGCAGGCGAAGAGCCACGATGGCGCTCCGTCAGGTTTCGCACCCTGGGCTGCTATCCGCTCAGCGGCGCCACGGTCTCGACCGCGGCAACGCTGCCCGAGATCGTGCGCGAGATGATGGCCTCGCGCACCTCCGAGCGGCAGGGACGCATGATCGACCGGGACAGTCCCGCATCGATGGAGCGCAAGAAAGCGGAAGGCTATTTCTGATGTCCTATCACGAGGCCCCCACGATCGCGGCCGCCGATGCGCCGCGGCTGGATCAGGACGACCGTCCGACGCTGCGTTTCGTCACCTGCGGCAGCGTCGACGACGGCAAGAGCACGCTGGTCGGCCGGCTGCTCTACGATTCCAAGACGCTGCTCGACGACCAGCTCGACGCGCTGGCGTCCGAGAGCCGGACGGTCGGCACCACCGGCGGCGATTTCGATTTCGCGCTGCTGGTCGACGGCTTGCAGGCCGAGCGCGAGCAGGGCATCACGATCGACGTCGCCTACCGCTTCTTCGCCACCAAGCTGCGCCGCTTCATCGTCGCCGACACGCCGGGACATGCGCAGTACACCCGCAACATGGCGACCGGCGCCTCCAACGCCGATCTCGCCGTGGTGCTGGTCGATGCCCGCAAGGGTGTGATCACGCAGACGCGGCGCCACAGCCACATCCTGTCGCTGCTGGGTATCCGTCACGTCGTGCTCGCCGTGAACAAGATGGACCTGATCGGATTCGACGGGGATCGCTTTGCGGCGATCACTGCCGAATATCTGACCATGGCCGGGCAGCTCGGGATCTCGCAGGTCCAGTGCATTCCGGTCGTGGCGCCCGACGGCGACAACATCGTCGCCGCCAGCGCGCGGATGCCCTGGTACACTGGGCCGACCGTCACGGCCTATCTGGAATCGGTCGATGTTTCCGGGGATGTCTCGCAGCGGCCGTTCCGGCTGCCGGTGCAATGGGTCAACCGGCCGCATGCGGAGTTTCGCGGCTTCTGCGGGCGGATCGCCAGCGGAACGATCACGACCGGCGAGAGCATCGTCGTGCAGCCCTCGGGCCGCCACACGCGCGTCGCGCGCATTCTCACGCCCGGCGGCGAGCGCGATCGGGCGGCGGCGGGCGAATCGGTCACGCTCACATTGAACGACGAGATCGACGTCAGTCGCGGTGACGTGCTGACGGCGGGGCCCGCGCCGCAGGTCTCGGATCAGCTTGCCGCTCACCTCGTCTGGTTCGATGACGAGGCCATGGTCGCGGGCCGGCGCTATCTGCTCAAATGCGGCGCGGCCTCGACCGGCGCGGTGATCACGACGCTCAAGCACCGCATCGCCATCGACACCATGGCGCATGAAGACGCTGCCACGCTCGACGCCAACCAGATCGGCTACGCCCATCTCAGCCTCGACCGGGCGCTGGTGTTCGAGGCCTATCGCGACGACCGCGACATGGGCAGCTTCATTCTCGTCGATCCGATCAGCCACCGCACCGCCGCCGCGGGAATGATCGACCTTTCGCTCCGCCGCGCCACCAATATTCATTGGCAGCGGCTTGCCGTCGACAAATCGGTGCGGGCGCGGTTGAAGCAGCAGCGACCCTGCGTGCTCTGGTTCACAGGCCTGAGCGGGGCCGGTAAATCGACGATCGCCGATCTCGTCGACCGCAGGCTTGCCGAACTCGGACGCCACGCCGCGCTGCTCGACGGCGACAATCTCCGCCACGGCATCAACCGCGACCTCGGCTTTTCCAATGCGGACAGGGCGGAGAACGTCCGGCGCGCCGCGGAAATCGCCGCACTGTTCGTCGATGCCGGCATGATCGCGCTGGTCGCGTTGATCTCACCATTCCGCAGCGAGCGCGAACTGGCGCGCCAGCGGGTCGAGGCAGGCGAGTTCATCGAGATCCATGTCGCGACCCCGCTCGCCGAATGCGAGCATCGCGATCCCAAGGGGCTCTATCGCAAGGCACGGGCGGGAGAGCTGCCGGCGTTCACCGGCATCGATCAGCCCTACGAGATGCCGCAGGCGCCGGAGATCACCATCGACACGTCGGACCTGTCGAGCGACGCGGCCTGCGAGCGCATCATCCGTTATCTCAGGGACAATCACTATCTGTAGTGGCGGGCGTGGACGCCTTCCCGGATCGGCGATCGCTCAGAAGTCGGAGGCGATGCCCTTGCGCTCCCAGTCGCCGTAGCGGGTCGGCTCGGGTCCCTTGGGCCCCTGCAACTCCTTCGGCGCCGCCTTGCCGGCCTCTTGGGCCTGCACGGTCGCGGCCTGCCGGCGCGCCTCGGCTTCGGCCAGCGCGCGCTGGGCTGCCGGCGTGAGCTGCTTGCGGTCGGGAACGGGAGGCTGGTCACTCATCGCCAGGCTTTCTAGCGCAGGACGAGCCGCAACGCGATGTCCAATAACGCATTCCTGAAATCGGCCCGGAAGGGCTGAAAAAGCCGGAAGCGATTCTTACATTTGGCATATTCGCGTGCCAGAGATCGCCTTCTCAAGGCATGCGCCCATTGCGGCGGAACTGCCGCTCGCTCAGAACCTTGCTTCCGCATGCCATCTCAACGTTTTGCCCCTCCGTCCGAAGTGCCCGGTCTCGCGGCGCGACGGATCGCCGCCGACATCGTCGACGGCGTGCTGCACAAGCACCGTACGCTCGACGACCAACTCGACGGCAGCGGCGCCCATCCCGGATTGAAGACGCTGGCCGACCGCGACCGCGCGCTGATGCGGCGCCTGGTCGCCACCGTGCTGCGCCGGCTCGGCACGCTCGGCCATGTGCTGTCCCGCCTGCTCGACAAGGGCATCCCCTCCGAAGCACCGCGCGCGCAGAGCGCGCTCCTGATCGGCGCGGCACAGATCCTCTGGATGGACGTGCCGGACCACGCGGCCGTCGACCTCTCCGTTCGCCTGGTGCAATCCGACCGGCGCGCCGCGCGCTATGCCGGCCTCGTCAATGCCGTGCTGCGCCGCTGCGCGCGCGAGGGTACGGCGCTGGTCGAAGAGGTCGCCGCGCAATCGCTGGACCTGCCGCCATGGCTGCTCGCGCGCTGGAGCGCGCATTATGGCGAAGCAACCGCAAGGGAGATGGCGCTCGCACTCGGCCACGAACCCTCGCTCGATCTCACCGTGAAGTCCGATGCCGCGCAATGGGCGAGCCGCCTGCACGGCGAGACGCTTCCGACCGGAACGGTGCGGATGCTGCTGCACGGCTCGGTGACCATGCTGCCCGGCTTCGCCGAGGGACAATGGTGGGTGCAGGACGCCGCCGCCGCGCTGCCGGCCCGGCTGTTCGGCGACGTCAAGGGCAAGTCCATTGCCGATCTCTGCGCCGCCCCCGGCGGCAAGACCGCACAACTGGCGCATGCCGGCGCGCATGTCACGGCGATCGACCGCTCGCCGGCCCGGGTGACGCGGCTGCGTGAAAACCTGGCGCGGCTGTCGCTCCAGGCCGAGACCGTCGTCGCTGACGCCGTGGAATGGGCCGGCCCTGCCGAAGGCTTCGACGGTATTTTGATCGATGCGCCCTGCACATCGACCGGCACGATCCGCCGTCATCCCGATGTGGCGTGGCTGCGGCAGGAATCCGATGTCACCGCCATGACCGTGCTCCAGCAGCGACTGCTGCGAAAATCGGTGTCGTTGCTCAAGCCGGGCGGCACGCTGGTCTACTGCACCTGCTCGCTGGAACCCGAAGAGGGCGAGCAGGCCGTGGCAACGCTGCTGGCGAACGAGCCTGCGCTTCGCCGCGTCCCGATCGAGGCCGCGGAGGTCGCGGGCCTGGACGAAATCATCACAGGGGACGGCGATCTGCGTACCCTGCCCAGCCATCTGCCGAACGCCGATCCCAAGCTCGGCGGGCTCGACGGATTTTTCGCGACCCGGCTCGTTAAATCCTGATTTTGCACCGGATTTTGCGACCGCGACGCTGATTCGCACACGTTCAAGGTGGTGTCAGACGTCCGATTTTGGGATTAATAGGGATTCGTCGGAATCCTCTCCCCCTTCAAGGCAAAGCGTGTCGGTCGCTCAACGCAGACGTATCTCGACGCTGGTCATGAACCGCTTCGCGCGGAACATGCTCGCGCGCGCGAGCGGCGGTTCCGTTGCGCTATCGCGGGTCTGGCCCGGCCGCACCGATCGGCTGATCATCGCGCCGCACGATCT
Source organism: Bradyrhizobium sp. TM233 (assembly GCF_036247965.1). NCBI lineage: Bacteria > Pseudomonadati > Pseudomonadota > Alphaproteobacteria > Hyphomicrobiales > Nitrobacteraceae > Bradyrhizobium > Bradyrhizobium sp. TM233. The sequence goes on from NZ_BTIG01000013.1 coordinate 13,218, forward strand.
GCGCACCGCGGATGCCACCCGCGCCGCCGAAATCTATGCCGGCCGCTTCGTCTTCGCCGGCAAGATCGTCAATTGCCACGGCCGTTCGATCTTCGATCTCGATCCGCCGTCGGAGGATTGGGAGGTTGCGCTACTCGGCTTCGGCTGGCTGCGCCATTTGCGCGCCGCCGACACTGCGCTGACACGGGCGAATGCGCGCGCGCTGATCGAGGACTGGATCGCCAACCCCGCCAACAAGCGCCGCCCGGTCGCGCGCCGCGCCGATGTGCTGGCCCGGCGCGTGATCTCGCTGCTGTCGCAGGCGCCGCTGGTGCTGGGCGAGACCGACAACAAGTTCTACCGCCGTTACCTGCGCGCCCTCGCGCGCGAGATCCGCTTCCTGCGCTACACCATGGTCAACATTCCAGACGGGGTGCCGAAGCTCCAGGTGCTGATCGCGCTGTGCTATGCGGCCTTGTGCCTCGCCAACCAGGCGGGCCAGATTCGCAGCGCGTCGAAAAAGCTGTCGGACGAATTGCAGCGGCAGATCCTGCCCGACGGCGGACACATCTCGCGCAATCCGGGCGCGCTGATCGAACTCCTGATCGACCTGCTGCCGCTGCGGCAGACCTTTGCTGCGCGCAACATCGCGCCACCGCCGGCGCTGCTCAACGCGATCGACCGCATGATGCCGATGCTGCGCTTCTTCCGGCACGGCGACGGCAATTTCGCGCTGTTCAACGGCATGAGCGCGACGTCCTCGGACCTGCTCGCCACGCTGCTCGCCTATGACGACACCCACGGCGCGCCGATGGCGAACATGCCGCATACCGGCTTTCAGCGCCTCGATGCCGGCCAGACCACTGTGATCATCGACACCGGCCCGCCGCCGCCGGCCGGCGTCAGTCACGACGCCCATGCCGGCTGCCTGTCGTTCGAACTGTCCTCCGGCATCAGCCGCATCGTCACCAATTGCGGCATGCCGACCACGGGCCGCGACAATTGGCGGCCGTTCGCTCGCGGCACGGCGGCGCATTCGACGCTGACCTATCACGACACCTCGTCATGCCAGTTCGTGGAGATGTCGGCGATGAAGCGGCTCTTGCACGGCTCGCCGGTCACGAGCGGGCCGGTCGAGGTCGAGAGCTATCGCGAGATCGTGCAGAACGGCACGCTGCTCACGACGTCGCATGACGGCTATCTCGCCAAATTCGGCGCGATCCACCGCCGCGTGCTGATGATCGCCAATGACGGCGCGCGCATCGACGGCGAGGACACGCTGTCGCCGCCGCAGGGCGGACGCTTCAAGGGCGCGGATGCCGATTTCGCGCTGCGCTTCCATCTGCATCCGGCGGTGAAGGCGAGCCGGCTGTCGGATGCGCGCGGCGTCATGCTGGTGCTGCCGAACCGCGATGTCTGGACCTTCGAGGCGCTCGACGACAAGGTCGACCTCGAGGACAGCGTGTTCCTGGCCGGCAATGACGGGCCGCGCCGCACCGCCCAGATCGTGATCCGGCAGGACGCGCGGCAGGCGCCCTCGATCCGCTGGAGCTTTGTCCGCTCCACGGCATCGCCGACCGTCACCAATGCCCGCCGCAACGCCCGGCGCGAACCGGAACTTCCGCTGTAAACGCGCGGTTTCGGCCCGATCTGATCGTTGTGAAGCACGCCGAAAACTGCTATCGAGCCCTCGCTCGCGCGACTGGCGACCTTGGATGGAGCACCATCGGGAAGCGCGGGACATAGAAGCCGCGCGCCTGGGCATAGACACTCCCTGAACAGAGGATCTTGCTCATGACTGACCATCCCCGCCGCGTCACCCGCGCCCTGCTCTCCGTTTCCGACAAGACCGGCCTGATCGAATTCGCAAAGGCGCTCGCCGCGCATGATGTCGAGCTGGTTTCGACCGGCGGCACCGCCAAGGCGATCGCCGCGGCCGGCCTCAAGGTGAAGGACGTTTCCGACCTCACCGGCTTCCCCGAGATGATGGACGGCCGCGTCAAGACGCTGCATCCGAAGGTACATGGCGGCCTGCTCGCGATCCGCGACAACAAGGAACATGTGGACGCGATGAAGGCGCACGGCATCGCGCCGATCGATCTTTTGGTCGTCAATCTCTATCCGTTCGAGGCGACGGTCGACAAAGGCGCCGGCTTCGAGGATTGCATCGAGAACATCGACATCGGCGGCCCCGCGATGATCCGCGCCGCCGCCAAGAACCATGACGACGTCGCCGTCGTCGTCGAGGCAGATGACTACAAGGCGGTGCTCGACGAGCTCGCCGCCAACAAGGGCGCGACCACGCTGAAACTGCGTCGCCGCCTTGCCGCGAAGGCCTATGCGCGTACCGGCGCTTACGATGCCGCGATCTCGAACTGGTTCAATCGCCAGCTCGAGATCGACGCGCCCGACTTCCGCGCCTTCGGCGGCAAGCTGATCCAGTCGCTGCGTTACGGCGAGAACCCGCACCAGACCGCGGCGTTCTACGCGACGCCCGACAAGCGTCCGGGCGTCTCCACCGCGCGGCAGCTCCAGGGCAAGGAGCTCTCCTACAACAACATCAACGACACCGATGCCGCCTATGAGTGCATCGGCGAGTTCGACGCCAAGCGCACCGCAGCCTGCGTCATCGTCAAGCACGCCAACCCCTGCGGCGTCGCGGAGGGATCAAACCTCGTCGAAGCCTATCGCAGGGCGCTGGCCTGCGATTCCACCTCGGCCTTCGGCGGCATCATCGCGATGAATCGTCCGCTGGACGCAGATACGGCCCGCGAGATCACAAAAATCTTCACCGAGGTGATCATCGCGCCCGACGCCACCGAGGAAGCGATCGCCATCATCGGCGGCAAGAAGAACCTGCGCCTGCTGCTCGCCGGCAGCCTGCCCGACCCCCGCGCGCCCGGCCTCACCGCCAAGACCGTGGCCGGCGGCCTGCTGGTGCAGAGCCGCGACAACGCCGTGGTCGACGACATGACGTTCAAGATCGTGACCAAGCGCGCACCCACGGACGCCGAGATGCGCGACCTCAAGTTCGCGTTCCGGGTGGCAAAACACGTCAAGTCCAACACCATCATCTACGCCAAGGACCTCGCCACCGTCGGCATCGGCGCCGGCCAGATGAGCCGGGTGGATTCAGCGCGGATCGCGGCGCGCAAGGCCCAGGATGCGGCGAACGAGCTGAAGCTCGCCGAGCCGCTCACCAGGGGGTCGGTGGTGGCGTCTGATGCGTTCTTCCCGTTCGCCGACGGCATGCTCGCCTGCATCGAGGCTGGCGCCACCGCGGTGGTGCAGCCCGGCGGCTCGATGCGCGACGACGAGGTGATCAAAGCCGCCGACGAGCACGGCATCGCCATGGTGTTCACGGGCACGCGGCACTTCAGGCACTGAGCTCACCGTCATTCCGGGGCGCGCCACTTGGCGCGAGCCCGGAATCCATTTCTCCGCGTGACACGCTGCACGATAGATTCCGGGCTCGCGCTTCGCGCGCCCCGGAATGACAGGGAATTGCGGTCTAATCCCGCACCCGCATCAACAGTCCCAGCCCGGCGACGAAGAACACCACCAGCACGGCCATGCCGGCCTTCTGGCTTGCGGTCACCGCCGTGATCATGCCGATCAAGAGCGGTCCGATGAAGGACGTCACCTTCCCGGTCAGCGCGAACAGGCCGAAATACTGCGCGATGCGGTCTTTCGGTGCGAGGTGGATCAGCAGCGTGCGCGAGGCCGCCTGGAGTGGACCCCCGGCCGCGCCGATGAGGCAGCCGAGCACGAGATAGGCGCGCTCGGCCGCGCTCGAGAACAAGGGAGCGTCTGCTTGCGGCGGCGCGACCTTGATGAACAACACACTGTCCTTGTCGACCAGGAGAATTGCCGCCACGGACAGCAGCAGCACGAGCATGCTGCCGGCGATGACGCGCTTCGGCCCGAGACGATCATCCAGCTTGCCGCCGAACCATGCGCCAAATGCGCCGGCAATCGCGAGCATGATGCCGAAGGTTCCGATCTGAATTGTGTGCCAGCCGAAGGTGCCCGCGGCATAGATGCCGCCAAAGGCGAACAGCGACACCAGACCATCCGTATAGATCATATTGGCGAGCAGAAATGCCGCCAGCGATCCCTGCTGCGGCAGGCTTCTGATCGATTGCCTCAGCTCCGACAGCCCCTCACGCAACGCCTCGCGCACCGGGCGCTTCGCCGGATAATCCGGCGTGAACAGGAACAACGGTGTCACGAACACGATGAACCACAGTCCGGTCAGCGGCCCCACGATGCGATCGCCCTGATGGCTGACCGGATCGAGCCCGAACAGCGGCGTTAAGCCGAGTAATGTGCGGCCGGTCTGCGGATTGGCCGCGAGGAAGCCGAGCACGATGATCAGGCTGACGATTCCGCCGACATAGCCGGTGGCCCAGCCGGTGCCGGAGAGCCGTCCGATTCGCTCCGGCGGCACCAGCGTCGGCATCATCGCATTGTTGAAGAGGGTAGCGAATTCCGCGCCGACGCTGGCGAGCGCGACTGCGGTGAGCAGGGGCGGAATGATGGAGGGATCGCCGGGCTTGCCGATCCATAGCGTGCAGGATGCAACCACCAGCAGCGCACCGAAGCCCGCGATCCACGGCTTCCGGCGGCCCGAGGCGTCCGCGATGGCGCCCAGCACCGGCGACATCAACGCGATCGCAAGGCCCGCGGCCGCCATCGCAAATCCCCACAGCGATTGGCCGGTAGCGGGGTTTGGCGCAATGCTGGTGGCGAAATAGGGCGCGAACACGAAGGTCGTGATCAGCGTGAAATAGGGCTGCGCGGCCCAGTCGAAAAAGATCCAGCTGACGACGGCAGCGCGCGGCGGATAGGTCCGCGACACGCCGGCCATGCGCGCATCCTGGGCGATCGTCGTCATCACGCAGTCCTCATCACGAACAGTTTTGCCTCTCTCTGGGCAAACCGTATAGCATTGCAGCGAGGCGTGTGAACTGGTTCGAAGCCACGGCGAAAGCCTGATGATATCGTCATATTCGACAAGGCGGACATTTTTCGCCTTCATAGCCACTCTGGCCTTTGGTCTGTCGCCGGCAGCCGCCCAGGATGCGCGACGGGCCTATGTCCCGGCCGCGCCTGACACGGTACGCGCCGTCGCCGCCGAGCACGGCATGGTCGTCGCGCAGGAGAAGATATCTGCGCAGATCGGTGCCGATATCCTGCGGAGCGGTGGCAATGCGGTCGATGCTGCCGTCGCGACCGGCTTTGCGATGGCCGTGACCTATCCGCGTGCCGGCAATATCGGCGGCGGCGGCTTCATGGTGATCCATTCCGCGGACCGCAACGAAGACATCACGATCGATTACCGCGAGACGGCGCCGGCGGCGACCACGCCGCGGATCTTCCTCGGTGCCGACGGCAAGCCCGATATTGCGAAGTCGCGGGATTCCGCGCTCGGCGTCGGCGTGCCCGGCACGGTTGCGGGCCTCGCCCTGGCATTGGAGAGATACGGCTCGGGGCAATTCACGCTGGCGCGATTGCTGGCGCCCGCGATCGCGCTCGCCCGCGACGGCTTCGCCGTCAGCGACGACATTGCCGACACCATGCCGGGCTGGCACCGGCGGCTGGCACGCTGGCCGTCTTCGGCCAAGATCTTCTCGCGGCCCGATGGCACTCCGCTGAGCGAAGGCGACAGGCTGGTGCAGGGCGATCTCGCTGAAACGCTGTCGGCCGTCGCTGCACAGGGGCCACGCGGCTTCTATGAGGGACCGGTCGCGGAAAAAATCGCCAAAGCCGTGACCGACGCGGGCGGCATCATGACGCCAGCCGATTTGAAGGCCTATCAGGCCGTAATCCGCGCACCGATGCGCGGCACCTATCGCGGCTACGACATCGTGTCGATGCCGCTGCCTTCGTCGGGCGGCGTCGTGCTGGTGGAGACGCTCAACATCCTCGAGGGCTTTCAGCTTGCCGATTCGAAGCAGGGCTCACCGGCGTCGCTGCATCTCCTGATCGAGGCCATGAAGCGCGCCTATGCGGATCGCGCGCGCTATCTCGGCGATCCCGCCTTCGTCAACGCGCCGATCGAGACGCTCGTCGCGAAGGACTACGCCGCCAAGCTCCGCTCCGGCATCTCCGCCGAACGCGCCACGCCGTCGAAGGAGCTCGTTTCCACGGCTCCCTCGCCGCGCGAAGGCAGCAACACCACGCATTTCTCCGTCGTCGATTCCAGCGGAAACGCCGTCAGCAACACCTATACGCTGAACTTCAGCTACGGCGTCGGCCTTGTTGCCGACGGCACCGGCGTGCTGCTCAACAACGAACTCGACGATTTCACCGCCGCAATCGGCGCCTCCAATGCCTACGGTCTGGTCGGCTTCGAGGCCAATCTGCCCGGCCCCGGCAAGCGGCCGCTGTCGTCGATGTCGCCGACCATCGTGCTGAAGGACGGCAAGCCGGTGCTGGTGACGGGCTCGCCCGGCGGCAGCCGCATCATTTCCAGCGTGCTGCAGGTCATCGTCAACGTGCTCGACTACAAGATGGATGTTGCGGCAGCCGTCGCCGCGCCACGGCTGCATCACCAATGGTTGCCGGATGAAGTGCGTGTCGAGGGCGGCTTTCCCAGCGATGTTCTGGGCGAGCTGAAGGCGATGGGCCACTTCATCGTCGAGCCGATGGGGCAGACGTCGGCCAATTCGATTGTCGTGACGCCGAACGGACCGCTCGGCGCGCCCGATCCCCGCACGCGGGGCGCAGAAGCAGCGGGGCAGTAACGACGCCATTTGCATGGCACGGGAGCGCGGATCCGCTAGCTCTCGCTGCCACGCGTGTTACCAAAGCGCAGCTTTCAAGAAACTGCCGGGGAAACGCACATGACGACGACCGATCCGAACCAGCGCATCGAGCGCGCGGAGATCGAAGACACCAGCCTTCTTGCCTTCTATCGCGACATGAACGTCGCCGAGCGCCGGACGTTCTGGGCGTGCGCGGCGGGCTGGGCGCTCGACGGCATGGACTTCATGATCTATCCGCTGGTGATCGGCACCATCATCGCGCTGTGGAAGGTCGATGCCGCCTCGGCTGGCCTTGCCGGCACGGTGACGCTGCTCGCCTCCGCGATCGGCGGCTGGCTCGGCGGCTATCTCTCCGACCATATCGGGCGGGTGAGGACGCTCCAGATCACCATCATCTGGTTCTCGTTCTTCTCGCTGGTCTGCGCCGTCGTGCAGAATTTCGACCAGCTCCTGATTGCACGTGCCGTGCTCGGCCTCGGCTTCGGCGGCGAATGGGCGGCGGGCGCCGTGCTGATGGGCGAGGCGATCCGGCCGCAATATCGCGGGCGCGCGGTCGGCTCGGTGCAGTCGGGCTGGGCGGTCGGCTGGGGCCTCGCAGTACTGTCGCAAGCGATCCTGTTCTCGGTCTTGCCGGCGGAGACGGCATGGCGCTGGATGTTCGTGATCGGCGCGCTGCCGGCGCTTCTGGTGTTCTACATCCGCCGCTCCGTCACCGAGCCGGAGATCGCGGCAGAGGCCCGCGCCAGGCAGGCCGCGAGCGGCGATCGCCCGGCGATCTGGGAGATCTTCTCCGGCCCGATCCTGAAGACCACGATCCTGGCATCGCTGATGGCAACGGGCTGCCAGGGCGGCTACTACGCCGTCACGTTCTGGGTGCCGCAATTCCTGACCAAGGAGCGGCATCTTTCGATCGTCGGCTCGACCGGCTATCTGTCGACGCTGATCATCGGCTCCTTCATCGGCTATCTCACCGGCGCCTGGCTTGCCGACCGGATCGGGCGGCGCAACCTGTTCCTGATCTTCTCGATCGGCGCCATGGCGGTGGTGCTGCTCTATACGCAGCTGCCGCTCACCAACGAGATCCTCTGGCTGCTCGGTTTCCCGCTCGGCTTCTTCGCCTCGGGCTATTTCTCCGGCATCGGCGCGTTCCTGACCGAGCTCTATCCGACGCGGCTGCGCGGCTCAGGCCAGGGCTTTTGCTACAATTTCGGCCGCGGCATCGGCGCGCTGTTTCCGTTCCTCGTCGGCGCGCTGTCGGCGTCGACCTCGCTTGCGAATGCGATCGCGATCTTCCCGGTGGTCGCTTACGCGCTGTTCTTCATCGCCGCCTTCGCGCTGCCGGAAACACGGGGGCGCGTGCTGCACGCGCACTGATTGTTACTGTCATCCCGGAGCGGCTCGCAGAAGCCGAACCCGGGATCTCGAGATTCCGGGTTCGCCCTTCAGGCGCCCCGGAATGACGATGAAGAGAACTACCGCCCCACCTGATACGGTCCGCCCTTCTCCAGCGCGCGCGCATAAGCCGGCCGCGCGTGGATGCGCTCGAGGAATGCCATCGCCTTGGGATGGCCCTGCTCGAGCCCGCCGCGCGCTTGCGCCGCTTCCAGCGGGAAGCTCATCTGGATGTCGGCGGCGGTGAACTCGTTGCCGGCGAACCACTCGCTCTTCGCAAGCTCGCCTTCCCAGTAATCCATGTGTTGCTTGAGCTGCGGATTGACCAGCGTGGTCAGCGCCTGGTTCGAGACCTTGCGCACCAGCGGACGAAGCAGCGCGGGTGCGCGCTTCGGCATCAGCGTGAACAGCAGCTTCAACAGCAGCGGCTGCATCGCAGACCCTTCGGCATAATGCAGCCAATAGGTGAAGCGCAGCCGCTCCGGCGTGTTCGGCGGCGGGATCAGCCGGCCGTTGCCATAGGTTGCCACGAGATATTCGATGATCGCGCCCGACTCGGCGATGGTGTTGCCGTTGTCGGTGATGACCGGCGATTTGCCGAGCGGGTGGATGGCGCGCAGCTCCTTCGGCGCCCGCATGTCCGGCTGGCGCTGATAGCGCACGATCTCGTAGGGCACGCCCAACTCCTCGAGCAGCCACAGCACGCGCTGCGAGCGGGAATTGTTGAGGTGGTGAACGGTCAGCATCGGCGAGGTCCCCGGGGCTAGGCGTGGTGGCTGGGCGTGGTCGTCGGCCGCGTACCTGCCAGCCCGGGACCGCAATGTCGAGCCGTCCGGACCGATATTTTCACCCGGGTATATTGACGTCAACAATTTACCCGGGTATTAAATGGCCCAACGTCGTCAAAATGGCAGCGATTCCAATGCAGAAGATTTTCACCGCTTTCCAGGGGCAGCGCCGCCTGGTCTCCGGGCCGGCAGGCGAGGTCGCGCTGGTCGTCAAGCGGGTGGCGACGCGGCCAGACGAGCCCATCATCATCTTCGAGGACGGCACGGGCAGATCGATCGACTTCGATCTGCGCGGCGGCGATCGCGAGGTGCTGGCGCGCCTGGCCAAGCTTGTCCCGCCGCCGGTCGAGGAGAGCACGCCACCGAGCGAGCCGCGCGGGCGCGGCCGGCCGAAGCTCGGCGTGGTCGCGCGCGAGGTGACGCTGTTGCCACGGCACTGGGAGTGGCTCGGCGCGCAGCCGGGAGGTGCCTCGGTCGCATTGCGAAAACTCGTCGACGAGGCCAGGCGCGCCAGCGGCGACAAGGACCGCGAGCGGCAGGCCCGCGATGCGGCCTATCACTTCATGTCGACCATGGCGGGCAATTTACCGCAGTTCGAGGAAGCCTCGCGCGCATTGTTTGCCGATGACCGGCGACGCTTCACCGGACTGATCGCGGACTGGCCGACCGATATTCGCGACCACATCGTCAAGCTCGCCTACAGCGACCGCGCTTAAAGCGCGCCGCTCTTCACAACCTCCATCGACGGCCGAGCCGCGCGTGCTTCGCGCGGCAACGGCTTTGCACGCCCTGATGAAAGGCTAATCCATGTCTGCCCCCAAGCCGCTCTGGACCACATTCCTCCGCTTCCTCGCGCCGTTGATGCTGAGCAACGCGCTGCAATCGCTGTTCGGCACCGTCAGCAACGTCTATCTCGGCCAGATGATCGGCATTGACGCGCTCGCGGCGGTGTCGGCGTTCTTCCCGGTGATGTTCTTCCTGTTCGCCTTCGTCATGGGGCTGAGCACCGGCGCGACCGTGCTGATCGGCCAGGCCTTTGGCGCAGGCGAGCACGGCCGGATCAGGAGCGTCGTAGGCACGACGCTCGCGGTCGGCCTTCTGCTTTCAATCTCAGTGGCGCTGATCGGCGGGCTCTTCAGCCGTCAACTGATGATGGCGCTCGCCACACCCGCGGATATTCTCGAACAGGCCAGCGCCTATGCCCGCATCATGCTGCTGACGATGCCGCTCGGCTTCGTCTTCCTGCTGATGACGGCGATGATCCGCGGCGTCGGCGACGCGCTGACGCCGCTGCTGGCGCTGGCGTTGTCGACCGCGACCGGTCTGATCCTGACGCCGATGTTGATCCGCGGGTCGTTCGGACTGCCGGCAGCCGGCATCACCAGTCCGGCATGGGCGGCCGCGATCTCGAACGCGCTCACGCTGGTCGCGCTGGCGCTCTATCTGCTGCGGAAGAAGCACGCGCTCGCGCCGGACGCCGCGTTGCTGCGTCACCTGCGGCTCAACGGCGCCATGCTCGGAAAAATCCTGGGCATCGGATTGCCGAGCGCCATCGGTATGGTGGTGATGGCGGTCGCAGAGCTGGTCCTGCTCGGCCTTGTCAACGGCTTTGGATCGGACGCGACGGCGGCCTATGGCGCCGTCAACCAGGTGATGGGCTACACGCAGTTCACGGCGATGTCGATTTCGATCGCGGTCTCGATCCTCGGCGCGCAGGCTGTCGGCAGCGGCGACAGGGCCCGGCTCGACGGCATCGTGCGGACCGGGCTCGCTTTCAACCTCGTTCTAACCGGCGGGCTCGTGGCGCTGATCCATCTCGCGCCGCGCGCGATCCTCGGCATCTTCATCACCGATGCCGCCGTGCTCGATCTGGCAAAAGGCCTGCTCGACATCGCCCTGTGGAGCTCGGTGCCGTTCGGCCTGGCCACAGTGTTCTCGGGTGCCATGCGCGCCGCCGGCGTCGCGTTGATGCCGATGCTGCTCGCGATCTTCGCGATTCTCGCGATCGAGCTGCCTGCCGCGGTGATCCTGAGCCACACGATCGGCCTTGCGGGCGTGTGGGCCGCCTATCCCATCGTGTTCTGCGCCATGTTCGTTTTGCAGATGGGCTATTACCTGATGGTCTGGCGCAAGCGGGCGATCCGGCGGCTGGTCTGATTCTCAGAGTATTATGATCATCATTAAACGGTGGACCTGCAGAGCACGCTGCGTCACAATGCGAGAAAAGCCAGATCAAGAAGTTAGGTCAGGGAGACCGATTTTGACCCGCACAGCCCCACAATTCCTGTTCGATTTCGGCAGCCCGAATGCCTATCTCAGCCACCTCGCGATCCCCGCGATCGAGCAGCGCATCGGCGTCAAGTTCGAATATGTGCCGATCCTGCTCGGTGGCATCTTCAAGTCGACCAACAACAAGTCGCCCGCCGAGACGCTCGCGGGCGTCAAGAACAAGCGTGAATTCCAGCACGTCGAGACCGAGCGCTTCATCAAGCGCTTCCATGTCCAGCCCTATGTCTGGAATCCGCACTTTCCCGTCAACACACTGAACCTGATGCGCATGGCGATCGCGGCGCAAGCCGAGGGCGTGTTCGAGAAATATGTCGAGGCCGCCTTCGACCACATGTGGCGCGAGCCGAAGAAGATGGACGACCCTGGGATCGCGGCGAAGGCGCTGGCGTCCTCCGGGCTCGATGCGCAGAAGCTGTTTGCCCGCAGCCAGGAGCCCGAGGTGAAGGCCAAGCTGATCAAGAACACCGAGGACGCCGTCGTCCGCGGCGCGTTCGGCTCGCCGACCTTCTTCGTCGGCAACGAGATGTTCTTCGGCAAGGAGCAGCTGCGCGAGGTCGAGGAGATGGTGCTCGGGACGTAGCCGCTCGTTCTCCGGCGACAGAATGTGATCGCGGCAACATTCTGGATTGCTTCGCTTCGCTCGCAATGACGATTATAAGTAGCCGCCAAGAGCAACAATCAAGAGCAACAATGGAGCATCCCATGCGTATCCTCGTGGTCGGCGCCGGCGCCATCGGCGGCTATTTTGGTGGCAGGCTGTTGCAGGCCGGCCGCGACGTCACCTTCCTGGTCCGGCCGCGCCGCGCCGGCGAGCTCGCAAGCGCCGGCCTCGTCATCAAGAGCCCGAATGGCGACGTGACGCTGAAGAATCCGCCGACCGTGCAGGCCGACGGGCTCACGGACAAGTTCGACGTCGTGCTCTTGAGCTGCAAGGCGTTCGATCTCGACGACGCCATCAAGTCGTTTGCGCCGGGGGTCGGACCAAACACCTCGATCATCCCGATGCTCAACGGCATGAAGCATCTCGATATCCTCGACGACAAGTTGGGCAAGGAGCGCGTGCTCGGCGGTCTCTGCGCCATCGCCGCGACCTTGAACGAGCAGCGTGAGGTGGTGCAGCTCCAGCCGATGCAGGCCATCAGTTACGGCGAGCGCGACGGCACGCTTTCAGATCGCGTCAAGGCGATCGACGAGGCCTTCAAGAGCGGCATCAATGGTGCCACCGCCAGCCAGAACATCATGCAGGACATGTGGGAGAAGTGGGTGTTCCTGTCCTCGCTCGCGGCCTCCACCAGCCTGATGCGCACCTCCGTCGGCAACATCCTCGCGGCCCCTGGCGGCCGGGATTTCCTGCTCGGCATGCTGGACGAGACCAGCGCGATCGCCACCGCGTCGGGCTATACGCCGGGCGGGCCATTCTTCGAACGGGTGAAGGGCAACCTCACCACCGAGGGCTCGCCGATGACGGCCTCGATGTTCCGCGACATCAAGGCGGGCCTGCCGGTCGAAGCCGATCATGTCATCGGCGACCTCATCGCACGCGCCGATGCCGCCAAGGTGCCGGTGCCGAAGCTGCGCATCGCCTACACGCATTTGAAGGCGTATGAGAAGCAGCGGGCGGGGTAACACCCAGCCATACCCTCGGTGTCGTCCCGGACAAGCGTAAGCGCAGATCCGGGACCCATAGCCACAACGTCGTCACTCCGAGTCCCCGTAACCACATCTTCCTGTGGTTATGGGTCCCGGATCTGCGCGCGCTTGAGGCGCGCTTGTCCGGGACGACAGCGGAGATTGCCGCAACTAACTCCGCTGCTATTTCAAATGCGCAAGATAGTGCGAGACGGCCGTGATTTCCTCGTCGCTCATGCGATAGGCGACATCGGCCATCGCGGCGACGCCGCCGCCGACGCGCTGGCCCGCTTTATAGTCGTGCAGCGCCTTGACCAGATATTCCTCGCGCTGGCCAGCCAGTCGCGCCACTCCCTTGGTGCCGGCGAAGCTGTCCGTATGGCATGAGGCGCAGCGGCGGCCGGCGGCAACTTGAGCGCCTTTCTTCGACAGGTCGGGATCCCCGTCCTCCGGTCCCTTCGGCGGCGTCAGCTGCGAGAAATGGGCGCCGAGATTGCGGATGTCCTCGTTGGTGAGCTCCTCGACGATCGGCTTCATCTGCTCGTTCTTGCGCGAGCCGGCGCGGAAGAACACGAGCTGCCATTGCAGGAATTGATCGGGCTGGCCGGCGAGCGAGGGGATGTTTTCGGTCTGCGAGACGCCGTTCTCGCCGTGACAGCCGGCGCAGGCGGAGGCCTTCTCCTTGATCGCGGGACTATCGGCTGCGCCTAGGGGAAGGGCGCCGAGCGTCAGGAGCGCAATCGCGCTGATTGCGTGCGAGATGAACTGCCGGCGCATGATGGAGAATCCGTTCTATCGAGCTCATCATTCCGGGCGCGCCCGTTGGGCGCGAGCCGCAATCCATAACCTCTCTTCGTGGTCATGGGTTCCGGATTCGCGGTGCGCGGAATCCGGAACGACAGCATCCAGGTTGTCAGCAAAGAGGCTGCGGCACCTTCCGGCCACCGCAGCCTCTTATCGTGTACGCGCTACTTCTTGCTGTAGCTGATGCGATAGATCGCGCCGGCCCAGTCGTCGGCGACGAGGATCGATCCGTCCTTGGCGAGGATGATGTCGTCGGGACGGCCGAGATAGCCCTGGTCGCCCTCGATCCAGCCGGAGGCGAACACCTCCTGCTTGGGGTTCTTGCCGTCAGGCCCGACGATCACGCGCATGATGCGGCCGCCCTGGTACTTGTGGCGATTCCAGGAGCCGTGCTCGGCGATCAGGATGTTGTTCTTGTACTCGGCGGGGAACTGGTCGCCGGTATAGAACTTCATGCCGAGCGGAGCGACGTGGGCGCCGAGGTTCAGCACTGGCGGCGTGAACTCGGAGCATTTGTGGCCCATCGCGAACTTGTCGTCCGGCAGATTGCCCTGGTGGCAATAGGGATAGCCGAAATGCTCGCCGATCTTGTTGATCATGTTCAGCTTGTCGCTGGGCAGATCATCGCTGATCCAGTCGCGGGCATTCTCGGTGAACCAGTACTTGCCGGTGCGCGGATCGACGTCGCCGCCGACCGAGTTGCGGACACCGAGCGCGTAGATCTCGGCATTGCCGGTCTTGGGATCGACGCGGCGGATCTGCGAGACGCTGGTCGGCGGGACGCCGATGTTGAAGGGCGGTCCGAACGGAATGTAGAACCAGCCTTCCTTGTCGACCGCGATGTACTTCCAGCCATGCGCGGCATAGGACGGCATATCGTCATAGACCACCTTGCCGTCGCCGAGCTTGTCGAGATTGGCCTCGGCGTTGTCGTAGCGGATCAGCTTGTCGACGGCGATGACGTAGAGCGCGCCGTCCCTGAAGGCGAGACCGGTGGGCATGTTCAGGCCCTTGAGGACGGTCTTGACCTCCTTCTTCCCGTTGTTGTCCTTGATGGCATAGACGTTGCCGAGGCCGAACGAGCCGACGAACAGCGTGCCCTTGTCACCCCAGGCCATCTGCCGCGCGGCCAGCACGCCGGAGGCATAGACCTCCATCTTGAAGCCCGGCGGCAGCTTGACCTTCTTGACGATGTTGGCGAGCTCGGCATCGGAGGCGCCGGTCGGCGGACCCGACGGCGGCGCAAGACCCTTCTGCGCCTCGGTCTCGTCGCCGAGGAACCAGTCATCCGGCGGATGGGTCCAGAACTCCTTGGTGCCGGATTCGTATTTCTTCAGCGGTTTGCTCTTGTCCTGCGCATTGACAGCGCTGGTCCCCGCGAGAAGGGCCACGGCCGCAAGCGCCAACACGGATCGATGGAACATCGATGTCATCGCGTCACTCCCCTAAGGCAGCCGCCAGGGCTGCGATTTATTTTGTTTTGCTAGTCGAGAGGCGAAGTTTGGGGTCTGCCGAGAGGCAGACCTAAAAAGGCTAGCACATCTGCGAGCGCTGAGAAGGGCATCGCATGGGCTGCAGTTGCGCTCATTAAAAATTGAGACGGAGTGTCAATGAGCCTGAACACCGCGACGACAGCGTTCTCGCTGCAACGCGGAATCAGACCGGCAGGCGGCTCGCCTTCGGACAGCACGAGAGACGGGCCAAACCAAAAATTGCGAAAACAACCCCATGCACAGTAGAACGGCTCGGGCGGGTTGCGCGCGGTGACGCCGGACAGGCATTTGATGCATCGAGCAAAATGACGAACGCGGCGCTCAGGGGGCGACGGGGTAGGGCCCGTCGTCGAACACCGCATCATGATAGCCTTTCGCGCCGACCTCGCGCGCCAGCGCACTGCGAAAATCGCGGCCCTCGCGAAGGCAGCTCAGCACATGCGCGAAGTCGAATTCAGGCCGCCAGCCAAGCTCACGCCGCGCGCGTCCGTTGACATAGACGCGGTCGATCTCGGGGAAGAGGTGCCAGCCGCGCGCCGCATAGAGCTCTGCGCACTCCGGATGGAGTTCGCGCACGACACCGGCCGCATCGCGCGCCAGCGCGGCGAGATGGCGCGGCTCGAACGGGCTGGTGGCCGAGACGATGTAGCGAGCGAAGCCGATGTCAGGCGCGCGCTCGACAGCGAGCAGATGCGCGCTCACGGCGTCCGCGATGTCCAACCGGCGATAGAGCAGCTCGTTGGCCTGCGCGTTGTCCAGCGGATAGGCCGAGCGCATCGCCGGATCATCATCGTCCTCCGGAAAAAAGCGCGAGGTCCGCAAGACGACGACCGGCAGACCACGTTCGCGAAAAGACAGCTCGCACAGAGTCTCCGCCATCAGCTTGGTCGTGCCGTAGATATTCTTCGGCACCGGCGGCAGATCCTCGGTGACCCACACCGCGGCCTGTCCCGCCTCGGGGCGAAGCTGCGAGCCGAATGCACTTGTGGTGCTGGTGAAGACGAAGCTGCGCACGCCGGCCGCAGCAGCCTCGAGCAGATTGAGCGTGCCGGTGACGTTGGTGTCGACGAAGTCTTGCTTGGCGTGGGTCGCCACGTGGGGCTTGTGCAGCGTCGCGGTGTGGATCACGGCGCTGACGCCGTCCATCTGCCGCCGCACGAAGTGGGGGTCGACGATCGAGCCGACGGCATCGGTGAAAGGCGATGGCTTCAGATCGATCCCGCGCGCTGGGGAACCGCGAGCGCGGAGGGTCCGGACAATGGCTTCCCCGAGGTGACCTGCGCTGCCCGTAACCAGGATTGTCATTGCGAACCCAGGACAGCCGCCAGCGGCGTGGCGAACCACGTTTCCGTCCGGATCGGCTGGATGCTTTGGGAAAATTTGGAGCGGGCGAAGGGGCTCGAACCCTCGACCCCGACCTTGGCAAGGTCGTGCTCTACCACTGAGCTACACCCGCATCCTGTGTCGGTCGCGTGACGCGCCGGCAACGGCTGTCGTATGCCAAAAGCGGGAGGGGAATGCAACAGCTACCGGCGGCATAGATTCGGTTCTTGGGACCCCATATGGACCCTGAATGCGGCGAAATGGCCCGAAAGTGCCCCGGAACCGGCGAATCGGCCGCAATGGATTGAAATTCGGCCGTCGCGGCCCAATTTAGGAGCCGACAGCGAGCATAAGGAGCGGCGGCATGCTAAAGACCCGCCATTCCGGACATAGACGAGGGGATCCCCGTGACGATCATCGACCAGGGTAACGGAGCGGCGGGCCCGGCTGCGGCCGATCTGATCAAGGACACCACCACCCAGACCTTCGTGAAGGACGTCATCGAGGAATCGAAGCGCCAGCCGGTGCTGATTGATTTCTGGGCGGAGTGGTGCGGCCCGTGCAAGCAGCTCACCCCCGTGCTCGAAAAGGCGGTCACGGCGGCCAAGGGCAAGGTCAAGCTGGTCAAGATGAACATCGACCAGCATCCGGCGATCCCGGGCCAGATGGGCATCCAGTCGATCCCGGCCGTGATCGCCTTCGTCAACGGCCAGCCGGCCGACGGCTTCATGGGCGCGGTGCCCGAGAGCCAGCTCAACGCCTTCATCGAGAAGCTGACCAAGGGCGTGACCGCGCCGGGCGAGCCCAATATCGCAGAGATCCTGCAAGAGGCCGAAGCCGTGCTCGCCGAGGGCGATGCGGCTGCGGCTGCGCAGATTTACGCCGAGGTGCTCCAGCACGATGCCACCAACATCGCGGCGCTCGCGGGCCTCGCAAAATGCTATGCCGTCTCCGGCGCGATGGAGCAGGCCAAGCAGACGCTCGCCATGGTGCCGGAATCCAAGCGCAACGACCCCGCGGTGAAAGCCGTGCAAACCGCGATCGATCTCGCCGAGCAGGCGCAATCGCTGGGGCCAGTGGCCGAGCTGGAACAGAAAGTCGCCGCAAACCCGCTCGATCATCAGGCCCGATTCGACCTCGCGACCGCACTGAACGCGCAAGGCAACCGTGCGGCCGCCACCGAGCAGCTGCTCGCGATCGTCAAGCGCGACCGCAAATGGAACGACGACGGCGCCCGCAAGCAGCTGGTGCAGTTCTTCGAAGCCTGGGGCGGCACGGATGATGCAACCGTCGAGGGACGCAAGCGCTTGTCGACGATCCTGTTTTCGTAGGCGCGGTTGACCAAGTCAGCGGGGACCGGGACCAGATGCCGATCAACATCGAATATCGCGGACCCGCCGACCTCCCGGAGATCATTCCGGTGTTTCCGCTGCCGGGCGCGCTGCTGCTGCCCCGCGGCCAGATGCCGCTCAACATCTTCGAGCCGCGCTACCTTTCGATGGTCGACGATTCCTTCCGCGACGGCCATCGCCTGATCGGCATGATCCAGCCCGATGTCGCGCACTCGCCGAAGAATTCCGACAAGCCGACGCTGTTCCGCGTCGGCTGCGTCGGCCGCATCACCCAGCTCGCCGAATCCGGCGACGGCCGCTACATCCTCGAGCTCACCGGCGTCTCGCGCTTCAAGGTGGTCGAGGAGCTCGAGGTGCTCACCGCATACCGGCAGTGCAAGGTGGATTTCTTCGCCTTCGTCGATGACTTCACCGCGCGCATGGGCGAGGACGAGGTCGACCGAGAGGCGCTGCTCGCCGTGCTGGCGGACTTCCTGAAGGCCAACAATCTCAAGGTCGACTGGGAAGGCGTCGAAAGCGCGCCCAACGAAGCCCTCGTCAACGCGCTGGCGATGATGTCGCCATATGGTCCCGCGGAAAAGCAGGCCATGCTGGAAGCGCCTGACTTGAAGACCCGCGCCGAGATTCTGATCGCGGTGACCGAGATGGACCTCGCCAAGAAACGCACCAGCGGCGATCCGCCGTTGCAGTGAGGATGCGGGTGCTCACGCGGCCCGGACGGCTGCCTTGTCACCTCGCTTGGCACCTCGCCTCAGCATCTTCGCAATGCTGGATGCAGGCATCGGCCGACCGAAATAGTAGCCTTGCGTTTCGACGCAGCCCTCTTCACGGAGCACGTCCAGCTGCTCCTTCGTTTCGACGCCTTCGGCGGTCGTCGTCTTGCCGAGGCTGACTGCGAAGCGAACGACGGCTCGGGCGAGATGGTGCGCGTCTGCCCTCGCGCTGGACAGTTCGTTGACGAAGCTGCGGTCGACCTTGATCTTGTCGAACGGAAATCTTTGCAGAAAGCTCAGCGATGAATAGCCGGTGCCGAAGTCGTCCAGGGCGATTCGCACGCCGAGCTCGCGCAGTTGACCAAGTGCTGCGAATACAGCTTCGCTGTCATGCATGATCACCGTCTCGGTGACCTCGAGCTCGAGCCGGTGTGGCGCAATTTCCGAGCTCGCCAGTGCATCGACAATGACCGGAACAAGCTCCTTGCTCCTGAATTGAGCGGGAGAAAGGTTGATCGCGATCCTGAGATGGGCAGGCCATTTGGCGGCTTCCGCACACGCCGTCCTCAAGATCCATTCTCCCAGCGGCACGATCAAGCCGGCCTCCTCCGCGAGCGGAATGAACTCGCCGGGCAAGACCAGACCTCGCCGCGGGTGATGCCAGCGCAGCAAGGCTTCGAAGCCGCGGATCTCGCCGGTCGCGGTATTGACGAACGGCTGGTAGTGCAGCTCGAATTCGCGGCCGGCAAGCGCATCCCGCATGTCGCGCTCCAGGTTGCGTCGCGCATGCATGAGCTCGTCGAGCTCCGGCTCGAAGAAACGGAATGCACCACGTCCACCACTCTTGGCCGAATAGAGGGCGAGATCCGCGCTCTTCATGAGCACGTCGGAATCACTGCCATCGCGCGGCGCGATGGCAATGCCGATGCTGGTGCCCACCGTGACCCGGTGATCGCCGAGATCAAAGGGTTCGCAAAGCGCCTTTCTGATGTTCTCGGCAAGGGTGGCGGCCTCGACGGCCGGGTTGGTCACGTAGTCGATCACGGCGAACTCGTCGCCGCCCAGTCGAGCGATCAGCGCGGTTTCCGTGGTGCACTCGCGCAGACGCGCAGAAACGGCGCGCAGCAGGGAATCCCCTGCCGGATGTCCAAGCGTGTCGTTGACTTCCTTGAACCGATCGAGGTCGAGCATGAGCACGGCCAGATCGACGCCGCCGTTGCGCGTAACCGCAATGGCGTGCTCCATCCGCTCTCTGAGCAGCACGCGATTTGGCAGATCTGTCAACGCATCGTGTTGCGCCATATGAGCGATCCTGGCCTCGGACCGGCGTTGCTCGGTGACATCAAGATGCGTGGCCACCCACCCGCCGCCGGCCATGGGCTGTCGCGTCACGCAGATCAACCGGCCATCCGCGAACTCGTCGATTCTGCTCGAGACTGTATCGAACGGCAACGCGGCCAATTTCGACAGGAACTGTTCGGCTGCACCCTCGCTGGTGTCGCTCTTGAGAATTCCGGTCACGACGCGGTGCCTGATGATGTCGGCGTGCAGGGTCCCCGTTCTCAGCAGTTCCGGCGGCAACCGATAGAGCCGGGCATAGCGCTCGTTGCAGACCACAAGTCGCCTCTCCGCATCGAACATGCAGAGAGCCTCGACCATGTTGTTGATGGCCGTATCCAGCCTGAGCTTCTGGTCCTGGATCTCCTGTTGCGAATCTTCCACCTGCTGCCTGGCGCGCGAAAGTTCTCTGATGATTTCCTCGAATCTGCTGGTTCTGGTCGCAAGGCGACGATCCGCCAGCACGCCGACGAAGCTCATCCCGAGCACCGACAGGGCCACGCCCGCAATGGCCACGGCAAGGAAGGTCGGCGAAAGCGACAACGTGTCGTTTGCCAGCGTCGGGTCTGGGACGATCTGCACGGCCCCCATGGCCGTGAAATGATGCGACACGATGGCGAGCGTCAGCAGCAGCGCCGCGGCCAAGGTCCCCGACTTGCTCTTGTGGCCCAAGGCAACCGCGAGCGCGACGTAGCTCAGGACCATGCCGAGGACGATCGAGATGAACACCAGCCCCGGCGACCAGGTGACACGACCCGGCACCTCGAGGGCCCACATGCCGATATAGTGCATGCTCGCAATGCCGGCGCCGATGATGCCGCCACCGGCAGCTGCGCGCCAACGGCCGGAATTGTTGACGGCAACGCCAAACCCGCCTGAGGTCAAGATCATCGCCGCAGCGAGCGACAGCGCTGTCAGCACGCGGCCGTAACCGATCGGGAAGCCGGGCTCGTAGGCGAGCATTGCGACAAAATGCGTTGCCCAGATTCCGTAGCCGATGGCCGCGCCGGCAATCGCAATCCAGATCAGCCGCGCCCAGGCTCGCGAGGCGATCGCCCGATGAAAGATGCTGACCGCGACGATGCTTTGAACGAAGCACACGAGGCCAGCGAGCATGACGAGCCGCCAGTCGTGCTCCGCCGTGAGGCAGGTAAAAACGCGGAACATGCAATGTCGCTCCCTCGTCAATACTATCGAGAATTGATCCGATCGGGCTTTCTCCGCGTTAATTTTCCACAATGCCCAGTTGCATGCCTATCGCGAGGTAAATGCTTCCCGGCAAATGACGCAAGTTGGCGGTATTTATGCGGGTTAAGATGGTTCTTGTTCCGTGAAACCACGCGGTTGAGCGAGCCTGTGGCTGCATCCGTTGGAACTGAACCGGTCCTGCCTAGTGATGGCCACGGATGCGCTTGCGTCCCGTGATCATCGCGCGGATCAGGTTCTCCCGCTGGAGGAGCCCCATCAGCACCACGCCCACGACGTGGAGCACGACCAGGATGATGACTGCGTCCGATGAATAGTGGTGGGTGTCCTCGACCCACCAGACGCCGAAGAAGGTGACGGTGACCGACATTGCGCCCGTGATCGTCGAGACGGCGAGCGAGGCCAGCAGCGCCACCAGCATCAACGTGCCGGCGGGATTGAGCCCGATATAGCGGCCGGTGATGCCGCGCCGCAGATTCCAGAGATAGCGCGGCGCCGCGCGAAGCCTGACGCCGACCATCCGGAAGCGCGAATAGCGACTTCCCCGGAAGCCCCAGACGAGGCGCAAAGCGAGAAGCCCCAGCACCGCATAGCCGACGATGCGGTGAAGACTGTCATAAACGGTCGGCGTGAACCACGCGGCCAGAACGCAGGCCGCGAGAATCCAGTGCCAGAGGCGCAGCGGGAGGTCCCAGACTGCGACCGTCCGCGAAGCGGTTCGATCCGCGGGGGTCCGGTCGGACACCCCGCGCGCTTTTGGCATCGCTTCTTCGATCAAGCGAAGACCATCCTCAAGCCTTGCTTTGCGCGGATCAATTCGCGCAGTTTACTTCGCAGGTTGCGTTCGCAGTTTACTTGGCGATCGTGTGCTTCAGGCTGAGATCTTCGGGGCTGTAGAACAGCTCGTAAAGCTTGCCTTCCTTGACGCCGTAGACCTCATAGCAGGAGCCTTCGATCTTGGAGCGCCGCACCTCGTAGCCGAGTGCCTTGGCCTTGGCTTCGGCCTCGCTGGCCGGCTTCCACGACGCCTTGTCGAGCTTGGTGCAATCCTTGAAACCGTCGGCCATGGCAGCCGACCCCATGCCCAACCCAATCGTCAATGCAGTGGCAACAACACGAATGACCTTCACGAACGTCTCCTCCTCTGTCGTGCGCGCTACGCGAGCCGCGAGCGGCACCGAAGGAAGCAAAGGAGGGGTTGAAGTCAATCCGGTTCGGGCATGGGCCGTTTAGATAAGTTCTAACGGCGGCCAAAAGCTGAGTGCTCTCCGTGCGCAATACCTCGCTGCGGCCTTACGCCTCACAGACGGTGCGTATTGCTAGTAGCCGGCCATCGCCATCGCGACGACAGCACTGAGTGCCATCCAACCGAAATGCCGGCCGCGCGTCGCCCACGCGTTGGCGAGCGCGGAGAAGCCGAAGACGCAGACCATGGTGATGACGATCCAATGGCGCGCCGTCTCCGAGCCCATCCAGGGCGCCGCGATCAGGAGCACGCCGCCGCCGATCCAGGCGACGGTCGAGGCCTGCCAGACCAGGCGGATCAGGGTGCGAAGCCGTGCGGGCTCGATTGTCGCGCGGGCGAACACCTTGGCCTCACCGAGGTAGCCGTGGATGAGGGCCACGACGATCGTCAGCACGCCGGCGCACTGGAGCAACAGATCACGCATCGTCGGGGCTCCCGAAGGCTCGTCCATACATCTGTGTATGGTGACATAGGCGCTGGCCCGCGGCCTGTCAATACACTAGTGTATGGCTCGTCTCCGGGAACCCGACATGACCGAGCAGCTCTCCGCCGACGATTGGATCAAGGAAGGTCTCAAGGCCCTCGCCAAAAGCGGCTTCACCGCCCTCAAGGCCGATCCGCTGGCAAAATCCATGGGCGTGTCGCGCGGCAGCTTCTATTGGCATTTCGCCGATCTCGGCGCGTTCCAGGCCGCCGTGCTGAAACGCTGGCGCGAGATCGCGGCCGAGCAGATCATCGCCGATGTCGAAGCCGCCAGCGACGATCCGCTCAAGGCGCTGCTGCGGAGATCGTTCGGTGCGCGGCTCGAGCTCGAGCGCGCAGTGCGCAATTGGGCGGCCTTCGATGCGGCAGCGCAGGGCGCAGTGCGCGCGATCGACCGGCGCCGGCTCGACTATATCGAGGGGCTGCTGGAAAAACGTGGGCTCACCCCGGCAACCGCGCAGGCCCGGGCGCAGATCCTGTATTGGACATTCCTCGGCTTCGCCCTGTCGGGCGCGCCCGGGCCGGCAGCACGGCTGCAGGCCCTGCTCGACGAGCTCTTGACGATGGTCTCCGCTTAGATTTCTAATTTTGACGCGTTTTGTTTATGCGAACCGGTACCCACTTCGCTGGAAAACGCTTTGGCAGCCGCGATGGGCGGGCGCGGATTTCTGTGCTAGAGGCAACCGATTGCCGGAGACTCCAATGAACGCGCCCACCGAACGTCCCGAAGCCAGCGTCGATCCCAAATTGCTGGAGATTCTGGTCTGCCCGCTGACCAAGGGCCCGCTCGAGTTCGATTCTGCAAAGCAGGAGCTGATCTCGCGCAGCGCCAAGCTGGCTTATCCCATCCGTGACGGCATCCCGATCATGCTGCCGGAAGAAGCGCGCAAGATCGATTGAGAACGGGGCGGGTAGGCCGTTGTTGCGCGATGACCGCGCAACACACTCGGGGTCGTCCTCGCGAACGCGGGGACCCCATAACCACAGAAAGCGGTTGCGGAGCGAAGTGACAACTCCGAGTCTTCGCCAAACCACTCCCTGTGGTTATGGGTCCCGGATCTGCGCTTCGCTTGTCCGGGACGACAGCGGAGATTAGCGCCAGCGCCCTTACAACGCCTCGCCCTTCAGCAGCCGCGGCACCTCGCCCGTGAGCCCGGCGGCTTGGCGGATGAAGAGGTTCTTCAGCGGCGGAGCGCGGTCGACGAGGCCGAGGCCGATGTCGCGGACGGTGCGCAGCAGCGTCGACTGGTTGGAGAACAGGAAGTTCAGCGAGTTGGTGGCAACGCCCATCGCCATGGTGTCGAAGCGGCGCCAGCGCTGGTAGCGCTCGAGCACGTCGGCCGCGCCGAGATCCATGCCGAGCCGCGCGGCATCGACGACGACTTCGGCCAGCGCGGCGACATCCTTCAGCCCCATGTTGAGGCCCTGGCCCGCAATGGGGTGGATGACGTGTGCGGCATCGCCGACCAGCGCGAGGCGGGTGGCGATGAACGAGCGCGCGACGAAATAGGACAGCGGAAACGCGCGCGGCTTGTCGAGCGCCTTCACCTCGCCGAGATGCAGACCGAAGCGCTGCTCGAGCTCGGCGTGAAACTCTTCGTCGCTGAGAGCAATGATGCGCGCGGCCTCGGCCCGGCGCTCGGTCCACACCAGCGACGAGCGCTTTCCCGAGAGCGGCAGGATCGCGAACGGGCCCGCCGGCAGAAAATGTTCTTCGGCGCGGCCCTCGTGATCGCGCTCATGGCCGACCGTGACGACGATGCCGGACTGGTCATACTCCCAGCCATGGGTGGCGATGCCGGCGCGCTCGCGCAGCTTTGACTTCGCACCATCGGCGGCAACCAGCAGGCTGGCCGCGATGACGCTGCCGTCCCCGAGCGTCACGTCGATGCCCTCGGCGCGCGCATCGTAGGATGCGACCGTGGTGGCGCGCAGATCGATGCCCTCGGCCTCGGCACGCACCACCAGCGCATCGATCAGGCGGCGGTTCTCGACCATATGCGCGAAGGGCTCGCCCGGCGCGACATCGCCGGCAAAATTGAGGAAGACTGGACGGGTGGCATCCTCCAGCTTGGAATCGGTGACGACCATGTCGAGGATCGGCTGCGCTTCGCCCCTGACGTCGTCCCAGGCGCCGATCGCCTCGAACAGGCGGCGGCAGGCGGCCACGATCGCGGTGGCGCGGGGGTCGCGGCTCGGCCGGGTGGCGAGCGCGGGGTCGGCGACGATGACGGGAATCTCGGGCCCGAGCCCCTGTCGCAGCGCCAGGGCCAACGCAAGCCCTGCAAACGCGCCGCCCCCAATGACAATGCTACCCTGTACCGACATACCCAAATTCCCGGTCAAATCCTGGTCTTGCTAGCAGACTTGAGGTGGGCGAAACAGTGCGGTGAAACAAGGGCGGAACTGCCCCATTGTGTCATTCCGGAGCATCCGCTTGGGAATGACGGCGAGAAAGCTCACTCCATGTCCAAAAGCCTGATCGACCTCATATCGATCCTCGACCTCGAGCAACTCGAGGTGAATCTGTTCCGCGGCAACAGCCCGAAGACCAGCTGGCAACGGGTGTTCGGCGGCCAGGTGATCGGGCAGGCGATGGTTGCGGCCTGCCGCACGGTCGAGGGCCGGCTGCCGCATTCGCTGCACTGCTATTTCATCCTGCCGGGCGACCCGCAGATCCCGATCATCTACCAGGTCGAACGCCTGCGCGACGGCAAGAGCTATTCGACCCGCCGCGTCACCGCGATCCAGCACGGCAACGCGATCTTCTCGATCATGGTGTCGTTCCACGCCGAAGAGGAGAGTGCGTTCGACCATCAGGACAAGATGCCCGACGTGCCGCCGCCGGAGAAGCTCACGGCGGAGGAGGTGGCGAAGCAGCCGATGTTCAAGGAGATGCCGGAGTTCATCCGCCGCTACTATGAATCCGATCGTCCGATCGAGCTGCGCCCGGTCGAGCTCGGCCGCTATTTCGGCCAGAAGATTGACGACGGCCGCATTCACGTCTGGATCAAGACCGCCGCGAAGCTGCCCGATGATCCAGCGCTGCACATGTGCGCGCTCGCCTACGCCTCGGACTTCTCGCTGCTGGATGCGATCATGGCGCGCTATGGCCGCACGCTGTTCGACAAGCGCATGATGCCCGCCAGCCTCGACCATGCGATGTGGTTTCATCGCCCGTTCCGCGCCGACGAATGGCTGCTCTACGCACAGGATTCGCCGAGCGCGCGCGGCGGCCGCGGCCTGACCCGCGGCTCGATCTTCAAGCCCGACGGCACGCTGGTCGCCTCCGTCGCGCAGGAAGGCTCGGTGCGCGAGCGCAAATCCTAGGCCATTGCCCTCGCGCGCTCGACGAGCTCGAATTGCGCCATGGTCCACGTGAAGTACCAGCGCAGCAGCCACGGAATCGGAATGATTAGAAGGCAGCCGAAACCGAATGCGAGGGTTCGCCACAGCAGCTGAAGGCCCGTGCCGACGAATATCATCTCGCGCCGCGTTCCCGCGATGTTTCGGCAAATCCAGCGCATCCATGCGGCCATGACCCAGGCCCAGCCGATGATCGTGAACATGGCGAGAAACATCAGGAGCTGCCAGCCGATGAAGGCCCAGGGGCTGCCGTCGAACGTCATCGGAATCGGCTGACCGTTCGAGCTGAGATTGGCAACCACCCAGCGCATGACCATCCAGGACAAGAAGGCCTGGAGCGGAATCGCCGCAAGCTGAAAGAGGTCGTGGACGAGACCTGCATAGCCCGCCAGCGCCAGCGCGACGAAGACGTACCAGATATCGCCGACCTGGCCGGTGAAGCTGATGTTCGGCCGCTGCGGAACGTGGACGCGCGGAAAGAGCCAGCGGTAGTAGCCGGTGGCGATCCAGGGAGCCGGCACCACGACGGCGTTGCCGACCACCAGCAGGATGCACCATCCCAGGAACGACCACAGCGGCAGGTCGACCGACAGCCGGCCTCGCGCGTCGCCGCTCGAAGCCACCGCCGGTGATGCGCCGGGCACGAGACCGGGGACCGCGCCGGCCTTCTGCCAGCCGGTCATCCCCTCGGCCCAGACCAGCGTATCCGATCGCACGATTCCCCGCACGATCAGATCGCGAAACTGCGCCTCCGGAAACGGACCCTTCTGCTGGCCTTCAGATGCGTGAAACCAGATTCGATTGGACATCTTGGCTGCTCGCTACCGAAAGCCAGCAGCCGTTACATGCGCGACTGCGCGCCCCGCGGAGCGAGCTCGGTCTGCGACGCGAACCAGTTCATGATCCAGCGATACACCCACGGAATCGGGATGATCAGGCTGCACAGGATGGCGGCGACGATGCCGCGCCAGAGGATGTCGAGACCGCTGCCCTTGAACACGATCTCGCGCCGCGTGCCTTCGATGCTGCGGCAGAACCAGCGCATCTGGGCCGCGGCAACCCAGGCCCAACCGATGATGGTGATGATGGAGATCGCAAACAGCAGGTTCCAGCCGACATAGGCCCAGACCGAACCGGTAAAGCTGAGACCGAGCGGCTGCCCGTTGGAAGCAAGGTTTGCGATCATCCATTTGATCAGCAGCCAGTAGAGCACGATCTGGACGATGAACAGCAGATTGGAGAGCAGCTGGCTGCCGACGAAGCCGAGCGCGATCGCCAGAACGATGAAGCCGAAGAACCAGGGCACCAGCGTCATCGCGTTGCCGGTGAAGCTGAGATTGGGCCGTCCGGGAACCTTGATGCAGGGCACGATCCATTTCGTGTACCAGACGAACAGCCACGGCACCGGGATGACGAAGCAGGAGCCGATCACGAGCACGAGCGTGCGCCAGGTGAACTCGAGAATGCTGAAATCGACCGACAGCGACCCTCCGCCTCCGCCGCCGGCATAGCCACCCGAGCCCATCATCGGCGGGCCGCCGGCCGGGATCATCGGGGGCGCACCGCCGCCGCCGATCAGGCCGGGGATTTCGACAGCCTTCTGCCAGCCGGCCATGCCCTCGGACCAAACCAGCGTATCCGGGCGCACGACGCCCTGGGCGACGAGATCGCGGAATTGCCCTTCCGGAAAGGGCCCCTGCTGCTTGCCCTCGGATGCGTAGAACCAACTCGCCATGAAGCGTCCCCCTCAAACATACGTTTGTACCGGCCGGGACGCTTGGGTTCACCGCATCCATGCCAAAAATGCATTGTGAAGGATGAACGGCTGCCCTGTACAGAGGCGGCCGTTCACATGGCCAGACGTTTTTCCGCTTCAGTCTGCAACTTTTTTATGCCATTTGCCCGGAAAGATGCCAGATTGACGCTGCGCCGGGGACATACGGCGCGGCGCATCCCGGGGAATAGGCCTGACCATGAAACTCGTCGTCGCGATCATCAAACCCTTCAAGCTCGATGAGGTCCGCCAGGCCCTGACGGCGATCGGCGTCCACGGCATGACCGTGACCGAGGTGAAGGGTTATGGCCGGCAGAAGGGCCACACCGAGATCTATCGCGGCGCCGAATATGTCGTGAACTTCCTGCCGAAGCTGCGCATCGAGATCGCGGTCGCCTCCGACGTCGCCGACAAGGCGGTCAGCGTGATCACTGCGACCGCGCGCACCGGGCAGATCGGCGACGGCAAGATCTTCGTCACGCCGATCGACCACGCGCTGCGCATCCGCACCGGCGAAACCGACAGCGACGCGCTCTAGATTATTTTGACGCGTTTTCCCGGCGCGAACCGGTATCCGCTTCGCTCGAAAACGCCCTGATACATCTTCTTCGATCGCGCCGGGCAAAGACGCCACAGCGTGCGACGTATTTCTATGCTGGGGGGAACGACATGGCGGGATATTTGCGCCGCGCAGCTGCCATGGCTGCGCCGATCGGACTTGTGTCGGTCATGGCTTCGCCGGCGCGCGCCGCGGCCTCCGAGATCAACACCGCCGACACCGCCTGGATGATCGTCGCCACCGCGCTGGTGCTGATGATGACGATCCCGGGGCTCGCGCTGTTCTATTCCGGCATGGTGCGCAAGAAGAACGTGCTCGCCACCATGGCGCAAAGCCTCGCCGCGGTGACGATCATCTCCATTCTCTGGGTCGCGTTCGGCTATTCGCTGTGCTTCGTCGGCGACGGCCCGTGGATCGGCACGCTCGACCGCTGGTTTCTCGTCGGCATGACCATGGACAGTGTCAATCCGGCCGCGAAGACCATCCCGGAATCGCTGTTCATGCTGTACCAGATGACGTTTGCCATCATCACGGTGGCGCTGGTCGCGGGCTCGGTCGCCGACCGGATGCGGTTCTCCGCCTATCTCCTGTTCTCCGTCGCCTGGTTCATCTTCGTCTACATTCCGCTGGCGCATTGGGTGTGGGGCGGCGGCTTCCTCAACAGCATGGGCGTCTTGGATTTCGCCGGCGGCCTCGTGGTGCATCTGTCGGCCGGCACCGCTGGCCTCGTCGCCGCCAAGGTGATGGGGCGCCGTCACGGCTACGGCTCCGAAAATCTCTCGCCGTTCGATCTTTCGCTCGCGGTGATGGGCACCGGCCTGTTGTGGGTCGGCTGGTTCGGCTTCAACGGCGGCTCGGCGGGCGCGGCCAATTCACGCGCGGTGATGGCGATCATCGCCACCCATCTTGCCGCCTGCGCCGGTGCGCTGACCTGGGGCGCGATCGAATGGTCGACACGGCGCAAGCCCTCCGTGCTCGGCATGATCTCCGGCGCGGTGGCCGGGCTCGGCACCATCACGCCGGCCTCCGGATTCGTGGCGCCCTGGCACGGTATCGTCATCGGCATCATTGCCGGTGCGGTTTGCTATTGGGCCTGCACCTGGCTGAAGCACCGCTTCAACTATGACGACTCCCTCGACGTGTTCGGCGTCCACGGCATCGGCGGGCTGACCGGGACCCTGCTCGCCGGCGTGTTCGCAACCAGCGCCATCGGCGGCACCGCCGGCCTGCTGGAGGGTCACCCGCAGCAGCTCCTGATCCAGTTCTATGGCGTCGCCGTCACCTTCGTCTGGTCGGCCGGCGTGAGCTTCATCCTGCTCAAGCTGGTCGGCCTGTTCGTGCCCTTGCGCGTATCCCATGAGCACGAGCTCGAGGGGCTCGATATTTCGCAGCACGGCGAAGCCCTGCAATAAGCGGCGGCGCTACTTAATTACCTCTGAGCTGCCCGACGCATGAGCAATATTGTGTCGGTAGCCTGTCATGCTCGCATTTTGAGCAGTCCTGACCACGTTTTGGGCGCGACGGAATAGCGCACTGCACCGCAATACCCGTCCGCCGCGAAAACCCCCGTTTTCATAGTCCGTTAGGCAACGCGCCCGATCTGGCACGGCATTTGATTCTAAGGGTCCTGGCTGTGCCCGCGTAGTGAACTTTCTCCCTCGTGGCGAACCAGTCGAGAACGCCCGGCCACGTCCGGACCGGGCCCAAGCGGGGATAGGACCCATGAAAATTGTTATGGCGATTATCAAGCCATTCAAGCTGGAAGAAGTCCGTGACGCCCTGACCGCCATCGGCGTTCACGGTCTCACGGTGACGGAAGTCAAGGGATATGGCCGCCAGAAGGGCCATACGGAAATCTATCGCGGCGCCGAATATGCCGTGAGCTTCCTGCCCAAGATCAAGATCGAGGTCGCTGTCGCCTCCGACCAGGTCGACAAGACCATCGACGCCATCACGTCCGCCGCGAAAACCGGACAGATCGGCGACGGCAAGATCTTCGTCATCAACCTCGACCACGCGGTGCGCATCCGCACCGGCGAGGCCGATGCCGCGGCCCTTTGATTTCGCGCTCAACCTTTATCCAATCAGGAGTGAATAATATGACGTTCAAGCGTCCCTATGGCGCGGGATTGGCGGCTCTCGCAGTCGGCCTGTTCGCTGCGACCGCAGCCTACGCCGAGCCAACGGTCAACAAGGGAGACAACGCCTGGATGCTGACATCGACAGTGCTGGTGCTGTTGATGACGATCCCCGGCCTCGCGCTGTTCTACGGCGGTCTCGTCCGCTCCAAGAACATGCTCTCCGTCCTGATGCAGGTGTTCTACACCGTCTGCGTCGTCACCGTGATCTGGGCCGTGTACGGCTACAGCCTCACCTTCACCGGCGGTTCCGACTTCATCGGCGGCTTCTCCAAGGCCTTCATGATGGGCGTCACCACCGATACGAAGGCCGCGACCTTCTCGGTCGACGCCAACATCTCGGAGCTCATCTATGTGTGCTTCCAGATGACCTTCGCGGCGATCACGCCCGCCCTCATCGTCGGTGCCTTCGCCGAGCGCATGAAGTTCTCGGCGATCGCTCTGTTCATCCCGCTCTGGGTCACGCTGATCTACTTCCCGATCGCGCACATGGTCTGGTACTGGCAGGGTCCGGACCTGATCCAGGATGCGGCCAAGGCGCTCGCAGCCGCCACTGACGCGGCGGCCAAGACCGCGGCCGAGGCCAAGCTCGCCGAGATCAAGGCCGACGCAGGCTGGATCTTCAAGAAGGACGCGATCGACTTCGCAGGCGGCACCGTGGTGCACATCAACGCCGGCATCGCAGGTCTCGTCGGCGCTCTCCTGATCGGCAAGCGCGTCGGCTACGGCAAGGAGCTGATGGCTCCGCACTCGCTGACCATGTCGATGATCGGCGCCTCGCTGCTCTGGGTCGGCTGGTTCGGCTTCAACGCCGGCTCCAACCTGGAAGCCAACGGCGGCGCTGCGCTCGCCATGACCAACTCCTTCGTCGCCACCGCAGCCGCCGCGCTGTCGTGGATGTTCGCGGAGTGGATCATCAAGGGTCATCCGTCGGTGCTGGGCGTCATCTCCGGCGCGGTCGCTGGCCTCGTGGCGGTCACCCCTGCGGCCGGCTACTCCGGCGTCATGGGCGCGATCGTCCTCGGTCTCATCGTCGGCGTGGTCTGCCTGTTCTTCTGTACCGTCGTGAAGAACGCGCTCGGCTACGATGACAGCCTCGACGTGTTCGGCGTGCACTGCATCGGCGGCATCGTCGGCGCTCTCGGCACCGGCATCCTCGTCAACCCGGCTCTGGGTGGCGCTGGCGTCATGGACTACACCGCGATCCCGCCGAAGGTCGGCGACTACGACTTCGCGGCGCAGATGATCGCCCAGCTCTGGGGCGTCTGCACCACGCTGGTGTGGTCGGGCATCGGTTCGGCGATCCTCTACAAGGTCGTCGACGTGATCGTTGGCCTGCGGACCAACGTCGAGAGCGAGCGTGAAGGCCTCGACATCACCGAGCACACCGAGCGCGCCTACAACATGTAAGTCTCCTCCCGGGCGCGGTCTCCCCGGAGATCGCGCTCAGAACTACGGTTCGGGCACATACCCGGCAATGCCCTGACCGTTGAGGGGCTCCAGCGCAAGTTGGAGCCCCTTTCTTTTTGGCAGCGTTCTTTTCGATTTCGCAGTGAAGAAAAAGATTGCCATTCCGCACTGGCGGCGCAGAAATATCGACCACAAGAAACAATAATCGGGGAGGTCGTCATGCGTTTGGAAGGCGGATGCTATTGCTGCGAAGTGCGTTACGTGGCCGAAGGCGACCCGATGATGCAGGCCCAGTGCCATTGCCGCGAGTGCCAGTACATCTCGGGCGGCGCGCCCAACACCTTCATCGCGATGCCGGTGGCCGGCTTCAGCTACATCCTGGGGCAGCCCAAGCAGTTCACCCGCAAGGATCTCGAACGCGCCGTCACGCGCGAATTTTGCGCCGAGTGCGGCACCCATCTGGTGACCATGGTTCCGGGCCTGCCGGCGGTGGTCGTGAAGGTCGGCACACTGGACGAGCCAAAGCAATTCCAGCCGCAGATGGCGATCTACACCTGCGACATGCAGGACTTTCATGCGATCCCCGCGGGCATGGCGACGTTCGAGAGGCTGCCGGGGCGCTGAAGCCCCGATGACGGTGCGCTCCTTCCCCGGCATGCGGGGAGGGTCGGGGACAGGGTGTCTCCACCGCGGGGTTCCCCAAAAGGAGAGAGCCCTCACCCGCAACGTTCTTCGAGCGCGCTGACCTCTCCAGCAAGCGGGAGAGGTGAGAACCATCCCGTTGTTATCCGGCTTCATTATTCCTGCTCTGGACGGAGGCGGCGGCCGATGGTTAATCGCGTCTTAACCTCGCCCTATCTATGGTGAACTGAACCGCTTCCCGCCGGTGCCTTCGCGCGACCGGCTGTTCCAAGAGTGCTGGCGCCCAGAATGGTCATGACCGCTTCATCCCGTGCGCCGCAGGCCAGTGGAAGCTCCGCTCCCGAACGCTCGCCCTTCGTCCGGCTGAATGAGCTGCTGGCGCCGCATCAACCCGGCAAGCCCTTGATTTCGCTCGCCGTCGGTGAGCCTCAGCATCCCGTGCCTGATTTCGTCGGCCCGGTGCTGGCCAAGCACATCGCCGATTTCGGCCGTTACCCGATGAACCAGGGCACCGAGCCGTTCCGCCAAGCCGCGAGCACCTGGCTATCATCGCGCTTCAAGCTGCCGCGGCCGCTCGACCCCAAAAGCGAGATTCTCGTCCTCAATGGCAGCCGCGAAGGGCTGTTCCTCGCCGCGATCGCAGCAGCGCGCTATGTCGGCCCGCGCCCCGGCAAACCCGCCATCCTGATGCCGAATCCGTTTTATCCGGTCTACGGTGCTGGCGCCGGTGCCGCAGCCTGCGAGCCGGTCTATCTGCCGACCACCGTCGAAAACGGCTTCCTGCCTGACCTCGATGCCATCGACGAGGCGACGCTGGCGCGCACGGTGGCGTTCTATCTGGCCTCGCCCGCCAATCCGCAGGGCTCGGTCGCCTCGCGCGACTACTTCACGCGCTTGAAGAGCCTCGCCGATCGCCACGGCTTCATGATCCTCAGCGACGAGTGCTATTCGGAGATCTATACCCGCGAAGCGCCAGGCAGTGCGCTCGAATGCGCTGGCCCCGATTTCACCCGCGTGGCCGCGTTCCAGTCACTGTCGAAGCGCTCGAACCTTCCGGGCCTGCGCGTCGGCTTCGCCGCCGGCGACAAGAAATTCATCGGCATGTTCCTGGAGCTGCGCAACATCGCCGCGCCGCAGGTGCCAGTGCCGCTCCAGCATGTCGCGACCTTTGCCTACGGCGACGAAGCGCATGTCGAGGAGAACCGCAGGCTCTACCGGATCAAGTTCGATCTCGCCGACCAGATCATCGGTAACCGCTACGGCTATCGTCGGCCCGACGCCGGCTTCTGCGTCTGGCTCAACACGTCCGAGATCGGCGACGACGTGTCGGTGTGTCTGAAATTGTTCAAGGAAGCAGGCGTGCGCGTGGTGCCCGGCAGCTTCTTGGCACGGCAACAGCCCGACGGCTTCAATCCCGGTGCAGGCTACATTCGCCTGGCGCTGGTGCAGGATGGCGAGACCACGGCGCAGGCATTGCACCGGCTGGTCGAGACTCTGGGTTAGGCGGGGCCCATGAGCATGTCGGCAATCGAACGTGTCATTCCACTGGTCGGCCATCTGCCGCTCTCGATTCGCGAGGGGCTGGCACGGCGCGTGCGCGAGCTCACCGGCTTCGGCCTGATCGCGTTGTCGGGCGTTGCCTCGGCAGCGCTGACGACCTGGTCGGTGCAGGACCCCAGCCTGAGCCACGCCACCTCAAGGCCGATCCGCAACATTCTCGGCTACGCCGGCGCGATCGGCGCCGACCTTGCGATGCAGATCCTCGGGCTCGGCGCCATCATGCTGGTCCTGACCGTCGCAGTCTGGGGCTGGCGGATGATGACCCATCGCGCGTTCGACCGCGAAGCGCTGCGGCTCGGCTGCTGGATTCTCTGCACCGTGATCGCGGCGGGCTTCGTCAGCTGCTGGCCGCATGGCGGCGCATGGCCGCTGCCGACGGGCCTCGGCGGCGTGGTCGGCGATGCGCTGGTCCGCGCGCCCGCAGTGATTTTCGGGCCGGCCGGCACGATCTATCGCATCGTGCTGGGCACGATCCTGTTCGCCGCGATGGCCGCGACCTTCCTGATCGCATGCGGTCTTGGCGCCCGCGAGCACGACGACGAGCTGGCGCAGATCGAGGATGACGACAAGCCGCTCGACGAGGACGAGGAGAACGATCGGGGCTCGGTGTCGCTGGGCTGGTTGTTCCATGCGCTGATGAGCACGAAGGCGCGGCTGATCTGGCTGTGTGGCGCCGCTTACCGCTCGCTGGTCTCGAGCGGCCCGAAGACCAAGGCCGTCGCGTTCAGCCGCCAGGAGCCGAATCTCGGCGGCGGCGGCCGCGCCGCGCCCTCGATCTCGCCGCAGGCCGAAGACGAGGACGACGAGGACCAGCACGAGGAAGAGGAAGAAGACGAGGAGGAAGAGGAGGAGCCCGCCGCTCGCGCCCCGCGCAAGAAGGCTGCCCCGAAGGCTGCTGCCAAGAAATCCTCCGACAAGTTCGAGCTTCCGTCCGTCTCCGTGCTTGCCGCGCCCAAGGCCGGCGATCGCCAGCCGCTCAGCAAAGCCGAGCTCGAAGCCAATTCGCGCTCGCTCGAAGGCGTGCTGCAGGACTTCGGCGTGCGCGGCGAAATCGTCAAAGCCAATCCGGGCCCCGTGGTTACGCTGTACGAGCTGGAGCCGGCGCCAGGCATCAAATCGTCGCGCGTGATCGGACTTGCCGACGACATCGCCCGGTCGATGAGTGCGCTGTCGGCGCGCGTCGCCGTCGTGCCCGGCCGCAACGCCATCGGCATCGAGCTGCCGAACGCACATCGCGAAAAGGTCTATTTGCGCGAGCTGCTGATCGCGAAGGAAGCCACCGAGACGGTGGCGAAGCTGCCGCTCTGCCTCGGCAAGACCATCGGCGGCGACCCCGTCATCATCGACCTCGCGCGCACGCCGCACATGCTGATCGCCGGCACCACCGGCTCCGGCAAATCGGTCGCCATCAACACCATGATCCTCAGCCTGGTCTACCGGCTGCGCCCGGACCAGTGCCGCCTGATCATGGTCGATCCGAAGATGCTCGAGCTCTCCGTTTATGACGGCATTCCCCATCTGCTCACGCCGGTCGTGACCGACCCGAAGAAGGCGGTGGTCGCGCTGAAATGGGCCGTGCGCGAGATGGAAGAGCGCTACAAGAACATGGCCAAGCTCGGTGTGCGCAACATCGACGGCTACAACACGCGCCTGCTCGAATTGAAAGCCAAGGGCGAAGAGCCGACGCGCACCGTTCACACCGGCTTCGACAAGGAGACCGGCAAGGCGATCTACGAGGAAGAGAAGCTCTCGCTCGACCCACTGCCCTACATCGTCATCATCGTCGACGAAATGGCCGACCTGATGATGGTCGCCGGCAAGGACATCGAAGGCGCGGTGCAGCGCCTCGCGCAGATGGCGCGCGCCGCCGGCCTGCACGTGATCCTCGCGACGCAGCGTCCGTCGGTCGACGTCATCACCGGCACCATCAAGGCGAACTTCCCGACCCGCATCGCTTTCCAGGTCACCTCCAAGATCGACAGCCGCACCATTTTGGGCGAGATGGGCGCCGAGCAGCTGCTCGGCCAGGGCGACATGCTCTACATGGCCGGTGGCGGCCGCATCAGCCGTGTGCACGGACCTTTCGCCTCCGACGAGGAAGTCGAGAAGGTGGTGCGTCACCTCAAGACGCAGGGCCAGCCGGAATATCTCGAGGCCGTCACGGCCGAAGAGCCCACCGAGGACGAGGACGGCGCGGTGTTCGACGCCACCGGCATGGGCGGCGACGGCGGCGGCGACCTCTTCCAGCAGGCGGTTGCGATCGTCAAACGCGACCGCAAGGCCTCGACCAGCTACATCCAGCGCCGCCTGCAGATCGGCTATAACCGCGCCGCATCCTTGATGGAGCGCATGGAACTGGAAGGCATCGTCGGACCCGCCAACCACGCCGGCAAGCGCGAGATTCTGGTCGAGGAAGAAGACAGCCATATGTGAGGCAGCCGCCTCCAGACATCATTTCACGCGAAATCGTTATCTGCTTTTGCCCGAAATCACGCTAAAAGACGCCCAGCCACGTTAGGACGACGCGTTGATCAGACATCCGGACATTCGATTTGCTGCCACCGTCGCTGCGCGAAGCGCGCGCGTGGCCGGCGTGCTGCTCGTCACCGCCGCGATGGTGACGGCGTCGTCGTTCGCGCAGACCGTGCCCGTGCCGAAACCCGCGCCGAAGGGCCGCGATGGTGCTCAAACCGGAGGTGGCGGGCCCGCTGTCACCGGCGCAACGCAGACACCGCCGAATCCGGTGATCCCGGATCCCCGCCGCAACGTGCCGAGCAGCATCTTCCAGACCTTCGATGCCAACCAGAAGGCGCAGGCGGCCAAGGTCAGTGCCTATCTGTCGTCGCTGTCGACGCTGGTCGGGAATTTCGTCCAGGTCGGCCCCGACGGCAGCAAGACGCAGGGCGATTTCTACATCCAGAAACCTGGCAAGGTGCGCTTCGAATACGACGCGCCGAGCCCGATCGACATCGTCGCCGACGGATCCTCGCTGGTGGTGCGCGACCGCAAGCTCGCGACCCAGGACGTCTATCCGCTGTCGCAGACGCCGCTGCGTTTCCTGCTGTCGGATCGCATCGACCTGATGAAGGACACCAATGTCGTCAACGTCTCGGCCGACGACGTCTTCGTCAGCGTCACCATCGAGGAGAAGCAGGCGCTGGTCGGCACCAGCCGCCTGCTGCTGATGTTCGGCGCCAAGGACGGCCAGTTGAAACAGTGGACCGTCACCGATCCGCAGGGCTACGACACCACGATCGCGGTCTACAATCTGGACTCGAGCAAGAAGCTCGATCCCGGCATGTTCAAGATCGATTTCACCAATTACGGCCCGGCGCCGGGTTGACGGCGCGTAGGGTGGGTTAGCGCAGCGTAACCCACCAACTTCCACTTCCGCTGAAATAGACCGTGGTGGGTTACGCCTTCGGCTAACCCACCCTACGAATTCGGCCCTGTGGACAAGCATTTTCCCCGCGCCAATCCATGCTAAGACGCATCCCCCATGCGTTTTTCCCTGACAACCTGGAACATCAATTCGGTGCGACTGCGCATCGATCTGGTCGCGAAATTCCTCAAGAGCGCGCGGCCTGACGTGCTGTGCCTGCAGGAGACCAAGTGCATCGACGATGCCTTTCCGCTGAAGCGCTTCAAGCGGCTCGGCTATGAGCACGTCGCGCTGAACGGGCAGAAGGGCTATCACGGCGTTGCCATCGTCTCGAAGATCCCATTCGAATCCACGGACATCCGCACCTTCTGCGACAAGGTGGATTCGCGTCATATCTCGGTATCGTTCGGCGAGAAGGCCAATATCGCCAAGCCGTTGGTGATACATAATTTCTACGTGCCCGCCGGCGGCGACATTCCCGATCCCGCGCTGAACGAGAAGTTCGATCACAAGCTTCGCTTCCTCGACGAGATGAAGGCGTGCGAGCCGCTGCATCCACGCGGCGAGGATCGCCACATCCTGGTTGGCGATCTCAACGTCGCCCCGCACGAGAACGACGTGTGGTCGCACAAGCAGCTTCTGAAGGTGGTCTCGCACACGCCGATCGAAACCGAAAAGCTGCAGGCCGCGCTGGCCGCGGGCGAATGGGTCGACGTCGCGCGCGATCGGATTCCGATGTCGGAGAAAGTCTACACCTGGTGGAGCTACCGCTCCGCCGACTGGACCGTCGGCGACCGCGGCCGCCGGCTCGATCACATCTGGGTCTCGCGCGCGTTGAAGGATGCGGTCAGCGATTTCAGGATTCTGCGCGATGCGCGGAGCTGGGAGCGGCCGTCGGACCACGTGCCTGTCACGGTGACGCTGGAGGTGTGAGCCCCGCCGTCGTTCCGGGCGCGACGAAGTCGCGCGCCCGGAATGACAGGAAGCTACGACGTCAGCTTCGCACCCGCCATCAGGATATCGCTGGCAATCTGGCTGGAGCGGACCGCGAACTCGTCGCGCAGCCGAACCGCTGCGGCCGGATCGCTTTCGAGCACGCGCTGAAACAGGCTGCGTGCGACGCGGATGACGGAGGAGTGCTCCAGCGCGATCGCGCTCGACGGCCGCTTCATCGGCACCACCAGCGCAAGCTCGCCGATCAACGCGCCGGGACCTGCGATCATCTCGGCGCCGGCGCCGTCATCGACCCGGAAGGCGCCGCGCTGGACCACGAAGCCGGCATCGGCGTCATCGCCAAGATTGAAAAGGGTGTCGCCGCGGACGAAATTGCGCTGCTCGGAGCCGATCGCCAGCATGCGCAACGAGGCATCTCCCAACAGGCGCAATGTCGGGACACGCTCGAGAAGCGCTACGTCGTCGTCGATTGACATTCAGATCCGAGGCTCAAAGGCATGCGATCTAAAACGATTCGCACGCCTTTCGAGCGTATCACGGCACCAGCTTGTAGCCACCGGCTTCCGTGACCAGGATTTCCGGGTTGGCGGCATCCTTCTCGATCTTCTGACGGAGGCGGTAGATGTGGGTTTCCAGCGTGTGGGTGGTAACGCCGGAATTATAGCCCCAGACCTCCTGGAGCAGGGTCTCGCGCG
This sequence comes from Bradyrhizobium sp. TM233, assembly GCF_036247965.1. Taxonomy (NCBI): domain Bacteria; kingdom Pseudomonadati; phylum Pseudomonadota; class Alphaproteobacteria; order Hyphomicrobiales; family Nitrobacteraceae; genus Bradyrhizobium; species Bradyrhizobium sp. TM233. Next base: position 52,503 of record NZ_BTIG01000013.1, read on the forward strand.
AGACCGGCATCTGGCCGGCGCGGTAGAGGAAGCGGAGGATGGCGGTCTCCTTCTCCGTCAGCCGCACCTTGCGCGCATTGGCGGCGGTGAGCATCTTGGAGCCGGGCCGGAAGGAGTAGGGGCCGACCGAGAACACCGCGTCCTCGCTGGCCTCGTGCTGGCGCAGCTGGGCGCGGATGCGGGCCAGCAGGACGGCGAAACGAAAGGGCTTTGCCACATAGTCGTTGGCGCCGGATTCGAGCCCCAAAATCGTATCGGAATCGGTGTCGTGCCCGGTCAGCATGATGATCGGAGCCTTGAAGCCGCCCTTGCGCAAGGAGCGGACCACTTCGCGGCCGTCGGTGTCGGGCAGGCCGACGTCCATCAGGACGAGATCGGGAGCATTGGCCTTGGCAGCGCTCGCGCCTTTGGCGCCGGTATCGACCGCGGAGGCTTCGAATTCTTCGTGTAGCGATAATTGCTCCACCAACGTATCGCGCAGATCGGTATCGTCATCCACGATCAGGATCTTGCGGGCATTGGCCATAGGGGGTCATCCTTTTGGGGTCCGACTCGGCGCGCATCCATGCTGCACCCAGCCGTGAGGGAAGTTTAGGGGTCGCTGTTGTTATTGTTGTTCGTGTTGAAGTAGTGGGCTGTTACCGATTCACAAGCCGGAAGCACTCTAACTCAGAATAGCAGGCCGGTTTGATGAATGTCCTGTAATGAATTCGACATTGCACGTTCACATGAAAAATAAAGCAGCTTCAGTTGGTTACACCAAGAACCGGAGCGCCGGACCGCTCTCCGCGATCCGCGTTAAGCCTGCGGCCGGGAATCCGCGCCGGGGCTGGCTGACGGCGGGATCGCTGACGCTACCGGTCGCGCTGGGGCGCGGCGGCATCCTGGCCAACAAGCGCGAGGGCGACGGCGGTACGCCCAGGGGCAGCTTCCACCCCAGGCGCTTGTGGTGGCGGGGCGACCGGCACAGCCGTCCGCGGAGCTTCCTGCCGGCCCGGACCATCACCGGAGAGGACGCCTGGTGCGAGGACCCCAGGGATCGCCATTACAACCAGGGAATCCGGCTCGACGAGGGGCAGGGCGGCGACCGGCTCAAGCGTGCCGACCATCTCTATGACTTCATCATCGAAATCGACCACAACACGCGGCCGCGGATCGCCGGCCGCGGCAGCGCGGTATTTTTGCACCTGGCCCGCGACAATTTCGGCCCGACGGCGGGCTGCGTCTCCATGACGAAATCTGCGATGCTGCAATTGCTGCGACGGCTGGGACCAAGAACAAGAATCATCATCGGGTGAGGCACATGCTCGACAAGGATCAGACCGCCGCCGCCTCGCGCGTCCTCTTTCAACATTGGCGCGACGGCACCAAGCTCGACGCGCTGGAGCCGCGGCTGCGGCCACAGAGCCGCACTGAGGGCTACGCCATCCAGGCCGGCCTCGAAACATTGTCGCGTGGAAAATTGTTCGGCTGGAAGATCGCGGCCACGAGCGTCTCCGGGCAGAAGCACATCAACGTCACGGGTCCGCTGGCCGGTCGCATCATGAGCGACACCGTGATCGCCGACGGCGGGACTGCGTCGATGAAGGGCAACGAGATGCGCGTCGGCGAACCTGAATTCGCCTTCCGCATGGGACGCGATCTGCCGCCGCGTGCAACGCCCTACACTGTCGACGAGGTGCTCGCCGCCGTCGACAGTTTCCATCCTGCGATCGAGATTCCGGATTCGCGCTTTGCCGATTTCGCCGGAGCGGGCGAGGCGCAGCTGATCGCCGACAATGCCTGCGCGCATCTGTTCGTGCTGGGCGCGGCGACGACCGCGAACTGGCGTGCGATGGATCTCGTCGAGGAGCGGCCACAGATCACGCTGCGCGGCGAGCGCTATGTCGGCCACGGCAAGAACGTGCTCGGCGATCCCCGCGCCGCGCTCGCCTGGCTTGCCAATGAGCTGCGCAGCCTCGGACTGACCTTGCGGGCAGGGGAGGTGGTGACCACAGGCACGTGCCATCCGCCGCTGCCGATCGAGGCCGGCGATCATTTCGCGGTGGACTTTGGGATGTTGGGGAAAGTGTCGGTGGGGTTCGTGTAGGCCCGGCCCACTCCGCTGTTATTGCGAGGGCAGCGCTTCGCTGCTCGTGCCCCGGACGCAGCGCAGCGCCCTTGGCGGTGCGCTGCAGAGCCGGGCCCATTTCGCCGCACTGTACGGTGTTGCCCTGGGTCCCGGCTCGAGGCAATCCAGACTGCCCCCGCCGACAGCAATCACCTATGCCCGAAGATCGCACTGCCCACACGGACATGGGTGGCACCCAGCATGATGGCGTTGGCGAAATCCGCGCTCATGCCCATCGAGAGATTCGTCAATCCATTACGCGCGGCGATCTTGGCGGTCAGCGCGAAATGCGCCGCCGGCGGCTCGTCGACCGGCGGAATGCACATCAATCCGGAGATCGTCAGTCCATAGGTGTCGCGGCAGCTGGCGAGGAAGGCGTCGGCCTCTCCGGGCGCGATGCCGGCCTTCTGCGGCTCCTCGCCGGTGTTGATCTGGACGAAGAGTTGCGGGTGCTTGTTCTGGGATTCGATTTCCTTGGCTAACGCCTGGCAAATGCTGGGACGGTCGACCGAATGGATCGCATCGAACAGCGCGACCGCCTCTTTCGCCTTGTTGGACTGCAGCGGTCCGATCAGATGCAGCGCGATGCCCGAGTAAACAGACGTTAACGCAGGCCACTTGCCTTTGGCCTCTTGCACCCGATTCTCGCCGAATACGCGCTGTCCGGCGTCGATAACCGGGGTAATTGCATCCGCGGCGAAAGTCTTGGACACCGCGATCAGCGTCACGGAGGCGCGATCGCGTCGCGCATCCTTGCAGGCGCGGGCGATTTCGGCTTCGACCGCGGCGAGCGCGTTTGGTGAATGGCCGGTTACCGGCCCATCGTTTTCATCTGTCATGACGTCGATTGATTAAGGTCGTAACCTGGGTAAGTCCAATTTTACCGAGTTCAAGAAAGAGTTTTTGAACCCTTCGCTTTACCTTGGCCGACGGGGTGGGTAGCGAAGATGGCAAGCGTCAGTCTCAACCGCAAACGAGCGAAACTCAAGCAGGTTCTCGGAATCCGGGCGCGCCTTGCGCTGCTCGCGGTGATTCTGGTGGCGCCCTTGATGCTCGAGCGCATCCGTTCGCTCGAAGACACCCGCACCCGGCAGATCGCGCAGGCCACCGTTGAATTCACCACCGTCGCGCGGCACAGCGCCGATGCGCAGCGCGAGGTGATCTCGTCGGTCGAGACCATCCTGAAATCAGAGGCCTTCATTCGCGCCTCCGCCGGCGGCGTCAGCAAGAGCTGCGACGTGCTGCGCGCAAGCCTGCCGTCGAACCTGCCCTGGATCCGCACGCTTTTGATCGCGGGCGTAGACGGGCGCATCCAGTGCGCGACGAACAACATGTATGTCGGCCTCGACCTGAGCGACCGGCCCTACTTTCAGCAGGCCCAAACCAGCGGCCGTTTCGTGCTGAGCGATTTCATCCTGTCGCGGCCCGTGGCGACGCCGACCGTGATGGCGGTTTATCCGGTGTCCGCCTTCAGCGGCGTATCCGATGCCGTCGTCCTTGCCACGGTCAATCTCGACTGGATGTCGAAGGTCATGAGCAATCTGGGCGGCCGCGCCGGCATCACCGCCGTGCTGGTCGACAGCGCAGGCACCGTGCTGGCCGCTCCGGCCGATCAGCACAGCGCGGTCGGCCGTCCGCTCGACAACATGCCGCTGATGTCGGCGATCGCCGACAGGGCGCTGCGTTCCGACCAGGATGAAGGCTCACTGTCTTTCCTCGCCGCCGACGGCTCGCGCCGCGCGGTCAGCTACATCCGCATCTCCGGCACCAACGCCCGCCTGATCGCCAGCATCGACGAAGACAAGGTGTCCGCGGCGGTCAACCGCGACATCCGCACCGCCTATCTCCAGCTCGCCTTCGTCGTCGTGTTCGTCCTGCTCGGCGCGCTGATTGCCGCCGAAAAGCTCGTCATCAAGCCGATCGAGATGCTCGTCGACATGGCCAAGCGTCTCGGCGAGGGCGATCTGTCGGCCCGCGCGGCGCGCAATCGCCTGCCGGCCGAGTTCGTGCCGCTGGCCCGCGCGTTCAACGCGATGGCGGCGCAGCTGAGCCAGCGCGAGCGCGAGCTGATCGCGAGCAACGACCGGCTGACGGTGATGGCCTCGATCGACATGCTGTCGGGGCTCGCCAACCGGCGCGGCTTCCAGAGCCGGCTCGACTTCGAGTGGATGCGCGCGCAGCAATATGGCAGCGACCTCGCGCTGCTGATGATCGACGTCGACCATTTCAAGCTGTTCAACGACACCTATGGTCATCTCGAAGGCGATTCCTGCCTGACCAGGCTCGGCGAGTCGCTGTCCGGCATCGCCGCCGACACGATGGGCTTTGCGGCGCGCTATGGCGGCGAGGAATTCTGCCTGCTGCTGCCGAACACCGATGTGAACCGCGCCGTGGAAATCGGCGAGCTGGCCCGCGCGGCCGTGCTGAAGCTGTGCCTGCCGCACATCACCTCAGCCCACATGATCGTCACCGTCTCGATCGGCGTTGCCGCAGCGAAGCCCAACGAGGCCTTGCGTCCCGGCGACCTGATCGAAGCCGCCGACGCCGCGCTCTACGCCGCAAAACACCGCGGCCGCAACAATGTGGTCGAGCACGGCGTGCAGGCGATCGAGACCGGCGCCGCCGAAATGATGATGGCTGGCTGATCGTCAGCCAAGGCCAACGTCGTCGTCACCACGCCCCGCAACAGGCTACCCCACGGCCCCCGCGCGATCGAGCTCGGTCTCCGTCACCACGCGATTGCGGCCGCTGCCCTTGGCAAGATAGAGCGCGCGGTCGCAGCGCTCGATGAGATCGGTGATCGCTTCGCCGGCCCGGTACTGCGCCACGCCGATCGACACGCTGATGCTGGGCAGGACCTCGCCGGTCGAGCGGCGGGTGATCGTACACTCGGCGAGCGCGTGCCTGATGCGCTCGGCGATCTCGGCACAGGTGGCGAGATCGGCATCCGGCAGCACCGCGATCAGCTCCTCGCCGCCATAGCGGGCCGGCAGATCCTGCTCGCGAACCTTTTCGCGCAGCACCTTCGCCATCAGGCGCAGCACCTGGTCGCCGACGCCGTGGCCGAAATTGTCGTTGAAAGTCTTGAAGTGGTCGATGTCGAGCATCAGCACGCTGAGCGGCTCGCCCCATGCCGCGGTCGCCAGCGCCTTGCGCAGGAATTCGTCGAGCGCCCGCCGGTTTGCGAGACCCGTCAGCGTGTCGGTCCGGGCGCGCTCCTCGGACCTCGATAGCGAATCGCGGATCACGTCGAGCTCGCGGGTCTTTTCCGCAAAGCCTGCTTCCAGCCGTGTCGCCCGTGTGGCGGCCCGCGCCAGCTCGTTCATGAGCTGGGCAACCAGCGCCTTCGGATCGACGCCGGCCTTGCCCTGGTCCGCCACCTCGCTGATGACCTGCATTTGCGAATGATTGTCGGCGATCGCGGTCGCCAGAAACTCCTTCGCGGCCCCCATGAGCGCCTGCAGCCGCTCGGACGTGTCGACCACGGCGGCACTGACCTGGGGCGCAACATAGGTCTTGAACAGGTCCTGATTGGTTCGGGCGTCGAAGGGACGATTGTGGTCGATCAGGAGATCGATCGCATTGCGCAGATCGTCATGGCCGCCCGCGAAATACAGGAACCAGACGGCAAAATTGGCCGGGGTCGGCGCAATCCGCTGTTCGGCCATGCTCCGCATCGCCCGTCCGGCGATGGACGCGGCATAGTCGTAATCGGGCTCGTCGAAGCTGGAATCCATCGCACTCATGCGGTCTCGTCGGGCCGCAAATTGGCATTGACCCCTTAATCACACCCCAACGCCGACCTTCGTAGTTATGCGGAGGCGCGGACAAAGTTCCAAACTGCGGCAACCCATTGACCCCCTAAGGACTTCTATGGCCTAGTCCGCCGTCTTGAGACGGCCGAACCCACGAAAACCCCAACGATTCCATGACCTCCGAACGCTATAACGCCCGCGACTCCGAACCGCGCTGGCAACGCCTCTGGGACGAACAGGCGATCTTCGTCTCCAAGAACGACGATTCGCGGCCGAAATACTATGTGCTCGAGATGTTCCCCTACCCGTCCGGGCGCATCCATATCGGCCATGTCCGGAATTACACGCTCGGCGACGTGCTGGCCCGCTTCATGCGCGCCAAGGGGTTCAACGTGCTGCACCCGATGGGGTGGGACGCCTTCGGCCTGCCGGCCGAGAACGCCGCGATCGAGCGCAAGGTCGCGCCGAAAGCCTGGACCTACGACAACATCGCCGCGATGAAGAAGCAGCTCCGCTCGATCGGGCTGTCGCTGGACTGGTCACGCGAATTCGCGACCTGCGACCCCAGCTACTACAAGCATCAGCAGAAGATGTTCCTGGACATGCTCGCCGCGGGCCTCGCCGAACGTGAGAAGCGCAAGCTCAACTGGGACCCCGTCGACATGACCGTGCTCGCCAACGAGCAGGTGATCGACGGCCGCGGCTGGCGCTCCGGCGCCGTTGTCGAACAACGGGAAATGAGCCAATGGGTCTTCAAGATCACGAAGTACTCGCAGGAGCTGCTGTCCGCGCTCGACGGGCTCGATCGCTGGCCTGACAAGGTGCGGCTGATGCAGCGCAACTGGATCGGCCGCTCGGAAGGGCTACTGGTCCGCTTCGCGCTGGATCAGGCGACGACGCCCGCCGGCGAGAGCGAGCTGAAGATCTTCACGACGCGCCCGGACACGCTGTTCGGTGCGAAATTCATGGCGATCTCAGCGGATCATCCGCTGGCTCAGGCCGCCGCCGCGAAGAACCCAAAACTTGCGGAGTTCATTGCCGACATCAAGAAGATCGGCACCGCGCAGTCGATCATCGACACCGCGGAGAAGCAGGGTTTCGATACCGGCATCCGCGCGGTGCACCCGTTCGATCCGTCCTGGAAGCTGCCGGTCTATGTCGCGAATTTCGTGCTGATGGAATACGGCACCGGCGCGATCTTCGGCTGTCCGGCGCATGACCAGCGCGACCTCGACTTCGTCAACAAGTACAACCTCGGCAACACGCCGGTGGTGTGCCCCGAGGGCCAGGACCCGAAGTCGTTCGTCATCACCGACACCGCCTATGACGGCGACGGCCGCATGATCAATTCGCGCTTCCTCGACGGCATGACCATCGAGCAGGCCAAGGAAGAGGTGGCCAAGCGTCTCGAGGGCGAGCTGCGCGGCAACGTCCCGGTCGGCGAGCGCCAAGTGAATTTCCGCCTGCGCGACTGGGGCATTTCGCGCCAGCGCTATTGGGGTTGCCCGATTCCCGTCATCCACTGCCCGAAATGCGATGTGGTGCCGGTACCGGATGCCGATTTGCCGGTGACGCTGCCTGACGATGCGACCTTCGACAAGCCGGGCAACGCGCTCGACCATCACCCGACCTGGAAGCATGTCACCTGCCCGAAATGCGGTGGCAAGGCCCAACGCGAAACCGACACGATGGACACCTTCGTGGATTCGTCCTGGTACTTTGCGCGCTTCACCGATCCCTGGAACGAGAACGCACCGACGACGCCCGCTGTCGCCAACCGGATGCTGCCGGTCGACCAATATATCGGCGGCGTCGAGCACGCGATCCTGCATCTGCTCTACAGCCGCTTCTTCACCCGCGCGATGAAGGCGACCGGGCACATTGCGCTGGACGAGCCGTTCGCCGGCATGTTCACCCAGGGCATGGTGGTGCACGAGACCTACCAGAAGGCCGACGGCACCTATGTGCAGCCGGCCGAGGTGAAGGTCGAGGTTGGCGGCAACGGCCGGCGCGCGACGCTGCTGACGTCGGGCGAAGACATCCAGATCGGCCCGATCGAGAAGATGTCGAAGTCGAAAAAGAACACGGTCGACCCCGACGACATCATCGAGACCTACGGCGCCGACGTTGCCCGCTGGTTCATGTTGTCGGATTCCCCGCCCGACCGCGACGTGATCTGGAGCGACGAGCGCGTCCAGGGCGCCTCGCGTTTCGTGCAGCGGCTATGGCGGCTGGTGAACGATTCCGTCGAGCTCGGCAAAGCCGCCCCGGCGGCCCGGCCGGCCAGCTTCGGCCCGGACGCGACCGCCTTGCGCAAGGCCGCCCATGGCGCGCTCGACAAGGTCACCACCGGGATCGAGCGGCTGCACTTCAACGTCTGCCTGGCCCATATCCGCGAATTCGCCAATACCTTCTCGGAGATCTTGCAGCGACCCGGCCAACCCGCTCCAGATTTGGCTCCAGATTTGGCTTGGGCAATCCGGGAAGCCAGTCAGATCCTGGTCCAGCTGTTCTCCCCGATGATGCCGCACCTTGCCGAAGAGTGCTGGCAGGCTCTCCTTAAGAATGGTCTTGGCCAAAGCGGGCTGGTTTCCGAGGCCAATTGGCCGCAAATCGAACGCGATTTGCTGGTTGAAGACAGCGTGACCCTCGTGGTGCAGGTCAACGGCAAGAAGCGGGGTGACGTCACAGTTGCAACAGCGGCCCAGAATCCGGAAATCGAGGCTGCCGTTTTGGCCCTCGATGCGGTAAAGCTGGCCCTGGACGGCAAGCCCGTCCGCAAGGTGATCATCGTCCCCAAGAGGATCGTAAATGTTGTCGGCTAGGATCCGCATCGCAGCCCGCTTGCTGGCGGTCGCCGCCTTGGCCGCGCTGACGGCCGGCTGCTTCCAGCCGATGTACGCCGAGCGGAGTGACGGTACCCCCGGCCTGCGCGAGAAGCTGATGGGCATCGAGCTGCCCCCGATCAGCAAGCCCAATGCCTCCCGCGAGGCTCGCGTCGGCGTCGAAATCCGCAACGCGCTGGCTTTCAAGCTTTACGGCTCCGCGACGGGCATGCCGCCGACCCACCGGCTGGACATCCGCTTCACCACCAGCCGTTCTTCGCTGATCGTCAGCGCCACGACGGGATTGCCGACCAGCGAAAATCTCGGCATCGATGCCCAGTACAATCTGATCGAGGTCGCGACCGGCAAGTCGGTGATGACCGGCGCCACGTTCTCGCGCGTGTCCTATGACATGCCCGGGTCCTATCAGCGCTTCTCCCGCACCCGCGCCGTACGCGACGCGGAGGATCGTGCCGCCAACGAGATCGCCGAGAACATCACCACCCGGCTCGCCTCGTTCTTCACCGCGGGCACTTAATGCTCTTGTTATTCCGGGGCACGCGTAGCGTGAGCCCGGAATCTCGATCCCAAACCTCTGGATTGCGGGTGCGCGCGATGCGCGCCCCGGAATGACGATCTGGACCATGGTCGCGCTGCGTGGAAAAGAGATCGACGCCTTCCTCGCCCGCCCCGATGCGGGCCGTCCGATCATCCTGCTCTACGGTCCCGATGCCGGCCTCGTGCGCGAACGCGCCAATACGCTGATCGCCTCCGCCGTCGATGATCCCAACGATCCGTTCTCGCTGGTCAAGCTCGACGGCGACGAGCTCTCTGCCGAGCCCTCGCGCCTCGTCGACGAAGCCATGACGGTGCCGCTGTTCGGCGGCCGCCGTGCCATCCGCATTCGCGCCGGGTCGCGCAGCTTTGCCAGCGGCATCGACACGCTGGCCGAGATGAACGTGAGGGATTGCCGCATCGTGATCGAGGCCGGCGAGCTCCGCCCGGAATCGCCGCTGCGCAAGGCCTGCGAGCGCGCCAAGACGGCCGTGGCGATCGGCTGCTATCCCGACACCGAGCGCGACCTCGCCAAGCTGATGGAAGACGAGCTCCGCATCGCGAATTTGCGCATCGCGCAGGATGCCCGCGCGGCGCTGATGTCGTTCCTCGGCGGCGACCGCCAGGCCTCGCGCAACGAGCTGCGCAAGCTGACGCTCTACGCCCACGGCAAAGGCGAGGTCACGCTGGACGACGTGATGGCCGTGGTCGCTGATGCGTCCGAGCTCAAGCTCGACCCGATCGTCGACGGGGCCTTTGCCGGACGGCCCGACATCGTCGAGACCGAGTTCGCAAAGGCCATGATCGCCGGCACCTATCCCGGCGTGATCATCTCCGCCGCGCAGCGTCAGGCTGCGTGGCTGCACAAATCGGCGCTCGCAATCGCCGACGGCCAGCCTGCCTCCGCCGTGCTCGACGGCGGCTATCCGCGCCTGCATTTTTCACGGAAGCCCGCGGTCGAAACGGCGCTGCGAAATTTCAGCGTGGCGCGGCTCGCCGCCATCATCGAGCAGCTCGCGACCGCGGCGCTCGACACCCGCAAGCAATCCACGCTAGCCGCCGCCATCGCCCAGCGCACATTGATGGCGATCGCCGCGAACGCGAAGCGGCGGGGATAGGCCGACGTTCGCTCCAACGTCCGGCGCGCACAACTCTCTCCACGTCATTGCGAGGAGCGCAAGCGACGAAGCAATCCAGACCCCTCCGCGGAGAGAATCTGGATTGCTTCGCGCTCGCAATGACGATGTGGCGGCCGATGCGCGCCACGCATTCCACTGTCGTCCCTGCGAACGCAGGGACCCAGAATCACAGGAAGCGGTTTAGCGAAGACTGGCAGGCCATACTGCGACCTGATCAATCGAGAGATCACGCGGTATGGGTCCCCGCGTTCGCGGGGACGACAGCGAGGGTTGCGCCTAAATCGCGCCCTTCGCCAGCCGCTTCATCACCTCGTCGAGCTGATCGAGGTTGCTGTAGCTGATCTGCACGGAGCCGCCGGGATCGCGGTGATTGACGGTGACCTTGAGGCCGAGCGCATCGCTGACGCGCTTCTCCAGGTCGATCGTGTCGGGGTCCTTTTCCTTCCCCCCGGTGCTGCGCGCCTTTTGCGGCTTGCGCTCCGGTACGCCTTCCTCGTGCGCGAGCGCTTCGGCCTGGCGGACGTTGAGGCCCTCCTCGACGATGCGCTTGGCGGCCGCGAGCGGATCGGGCACGCCGATCAGCGCGCGGGCGTGGCCTGCGGTCAGCTCACCGGTCGCGATGAAGGCCTGCACCTCGGCCGGCAGCTTCGTCAGTCGCATCATGTTGGCGACGTGGCTGCGGCTCTTGCCGACGACCTTTGCGATGTCGTCCTGGCTGCGTTTGAACTCGTTGGCGAGCGCATGATAGCCCTGCGCCTCTTCCATCGGGTTGAGGTCCTCGCGCTGCACGTTCTCGACGATCGCGAACTCCAGCGCGTCGCTGTCGCTGATGTCGACCGGGACGATCGGCACTTCGTGCAGGCCGGCCATCTGCGAGGCGCGCCAGCGCCGTTCGCCGGCGATGATCTCAAAGCGGTCCTGTGCGCCCTTCACCGGGCGCACCACGATCGGCTGGATCACGCCGTGCTGCCTGATCGACTCGCTGAGCTCCTTCAGCTCGGTGTCCGAAAAGGTGCGGCGAGGATTGCGCGGATTGGCCTTGATGAACTCGATCGGCACCTTGCGCTGCGCGCGCGGCCGATCGACATGCTGAGCCTCGCCGCCGACGTCACCGATCAGACTTGCAAGACCCCGGCCCAATCGCGAACGCGCTTCGTCGGCCATCGCCAGCTCCCTTGGATTCACGGTGCAGCACTCCAGAACTGAATTTCGAATCGTAGGGTGGGTTAACCCTGCAGATGCGCCTCGCATCTGCTCGGCGTAACCCACCTCTTCTGTTTCCGCGGAGATAGACAGTGGTGGGTTACGCCTTCGGCTAACCCACCCTACGGACTACGGCCTCGTCAATGCGTGACGCGCAGCTCGCGCTCGCGCTGGATCACTTCGGTGGCAAGCCGCAAATAGGCTTCGCTGCCGACGCATTTGAGATCGTAGACCAGCACCGGCTTGCCATAGGACGGCGCCTCGGAGATGCGCACGTTGCGCGGGATCATGGTCTTGTAGACCTTCTCGCCCATGAACTGCCGGACGTCGGCGACGACCTGGTTGGAGAGATTGTTGCGCGAGTCGAACATGGTCAGCACGATGCCGTGGATCGACAGGTTCGGATTGAGCGTCGAGCGCACCTGCTCCACGGTCTGCAGCAATTGCGACAGACCTTCGAGCGCGAAGAACTCGCACTGCAGCGGCACCAGGATCGCGTCGGAGGCCGCCATCGCGTTCACCGTGAGCAGGTTGAGCGAGGGCGGGCAGTCAATCAGAACATAGGTGTAGTCGGCATCCGGCGAGACGTTGTTGTTGAGCGCGCCGATCGCGTCGCGCAGCTTGAAGGCGCGGCCGGGCGTGGTGCCGAGCTCGAGCTCGAGGCCGGAGAGATCCATGGTCGAGGGCGCGATGTGCAGCCGCGGCACCGCGGTCGAGACCACAGCTTCACGCAGCGGGGCTTCACCAATCAGCACGTCATAGGTCGAGCAGGAGCGGTTGCGGCGATCGATGCCGAGGCCGGTCGAGGCGTTGCCCTGCGGATCGAGATCGACGATCAACACACGCTCGCCGATCGCGGCGAGTGCCGTGCCGAGGTTGATCGCTGTGGTTGTTTTTCCAACGCCGCCCTTCTGATTCGCCAGCGCCAGGATGCGCGGGTGGCCGTGCGGCACCTCGCTGGTCGGTTCTTGGGTCGGTTCTTGGGTCTGCTCTTGCTGCGGCTCGTCAATCACGGTCATCGAAATTTCCCCACTCAACCCCTGAGCCTCAACTGCGCCGTTCGGCGGCATCGAGCTCCACGATCCAGCCGTCGCCCGTGCGGCTATGGTGGAGCCGAGGCTCGATATTCCAATATTTAGCGGCTTCGGTCAATTCAGCCTCTACATCTTGACCCTTGAGAAACAACGCCTTTGCGCCCTGGCGCATCAGCGGCTCCGCAAAGCCGATGAGTTGATGTAGCGGAGCCAGCGCACGCGCGGTGACGCAATCGACGGGGCCGGTGATTCTATCCACATTATCCCCGATCTCAGCGAGATGTACGACTCCCGGAGATGTGGTGACGCGAATCGCTTCGCGCAAAAATGCAGCCTTCTTGGCGATTCGCTCGACGAGATGAACGCTCGCACCCGGCGTCCCGGCCATGGCGCAGGCCAGGACGACGCCGGGAAAGCCGCCGCCGCTGCCGAGATCGGCCCAGCGCTTCGCGGCGGGCGCGAGATCGACGAGCTGGAGCGAGTCGGCGATGTGCCGGGTCCAGAGGTTTGGCAGGGTCGAGGGCGCGACCAGATTGGTCTTGGCCTGCCACTCCCGCAGCAGCGCGATGTAGCGATCGAGCCGGGCTTCCGTTTCATGTGAAACGGGCGCGAGCTCGAGCGCCTCACGCTTGTCGGCAGCGATGACGGAATCGAGCGCCTGATCGTTGGCACTGGCTTTGTCGATCTTCGGCTTGGTCGGTCCCGGGTCAGATCGACGATGCGCGCCCTCACCTGTCCCTGGTCGTCGCGTTAGCGGTCTGTCCCCGCCCGGTCCGCGCTGTTTCACGTGAAACGCCTATGCGATTGCCTTGGTGGATTTGCGTGCCTCACGCCGGAGATAGGCCGCGAGAATGCCGAGCGCTGCCGGCGTCATGCCGTCGATCCGGCCAGCCTGCCCGACGGTGAACGGCCGTGCCTTCTCCAGCTTGGCACGCACCTCGTTGGAGAGCCCGGGCACCTGCTGGTAATCGACCTCAGACAGCACCAGCCCCTCGTCGCGCCGGAAGGCCTCGACGTCGGCGCTCTGGCGCTCGAGGTAGACATCGTACTTGGCGTCGATCTCGAGATGGGTAGCGATGACGGGATCGATGGCGGACAGCTCCGGCCAGATCGCGCGGACCTGGCTCCAGCCGATATCCGGATAGGCCATCAGGGAGAACGCCGACCGGCGCTGGCCGTCCCGGTTCAGGGACAGCCCGTGCTTGATCGCTTCGTTCGGGGTGATCGCCAGCGACTTCGACAGCGCCCTGGCCGCGTTCAGGGCGTCCATCTTGGCACGATGATGCTGGGTCCGGGCACTGCCGACGCACCCCAAAGCGATCCCCTTCTCGGTCAAACGCTGATCGGCATTGTCCGCCCGCAAGGTCAGGCGATACTCGGCCCTGGAAGTGAACATCCGATAGGGCTCGCTGATCCCGCGGGTGACGAGGTCGTCGATCATCACACCGAGATAGCCGTCGGCACGGTCGAACACCGTCAATGCGGCCCCGCTCGCAGCCAGTGCCGCGTTCAGGCCGGCCACGATGCCCTGCCCGGCAGCCTCTTCGTATCCGGTGGTGCCGTTGATCTGTCCGGCCAGGAACAGGCCGCGGAGGCGCTTGGTCTGCAGGGTCGGATCGAGCTCGCGGGGATCGATGTGGTCGTATTCGATGGCATAGCCCGGCCGGACCATCTTCACTCGCTCAAGGCCGGGGATGCTGGCGAGGATCGCGAGCTGGACCTCCTCCGGCAGCGAGGTCGAGATGCCGTTGGGATAGACGGTGCTGTCGTCGAGGCCTTCCGGCTCCAGGAAGATCTGATGACCGTCACGATCGCCGAAGCGGACGATCTTGTCCTCGATGGAGGGGCAATAGCGGGGACCAGAGCTCTTGATCTGGCCGGAGTACATCGGGGAGCGATGGACATTGGCCCGGATCACCTCATGGGTCGCGGATGTGGTCCGGGTGATCCCGCACTGGATCTGCGGGGTGGTGATCCGCTCGGTCATCACCGAAAACGGCTCCGGCGGCTCGTCTCCGGGCTGCATTTCGACTGCGAACCAGTCGATCGTGGTGCCGTCCAGACGCGGCGGAGTGCCGGTCTTGAGCCGTCCAAGGGTGAAGCCGGCACGCTCAAAGGAGCTGGAAAGACCCATCGCAGGCGCCTCGCCGACACGGCCGGCGGGCCAGTTCTTCTCACCGAGATGGATCAGGCCGCGGAGAAAGGTGCCTGTGGTGACAACGACTGCCCCTGCCCGAAGCTCCCGGCCGTCGGCCAGGCGCAGTCCGGTGACCCGTCCCTCGACCACTATCAGCTCGTCGGCCTCGCCCTCGATGACAGCAAGACCCTGGGTTTCACGGATCGCAGCCTGCATCGCCGCAGCGTAGAGCTTCCGGTCCGCCTGGGCCCGAGGACCGCGAACAGCCGGGCCTTTGCGGCGATTAAGCATGCGAAACTGGATGCCCCCCGCATCGCCGACGCGACCCATCAGACCGTCCAGCGCATCGACTTCGCGAACCAGATGTCCCTTGCCGAGGCCGCCGATCGCCGGATTGCAGGACATCGCGCCGACGGTGGCGAAACGGTGCGTCACCAGAGCCGTCGCCGCACCCATCCGGGCAGACGCAGCCGCGGCTTCACAGCCGGCGTGGCCGCCGCCAATCACGATGACGTCGAAGCTCTCTCGCTCTGTTCGCATGGGGCGAACTTCTAGCTCAGTGTCGGGAAAGCCGGAAGTAGAAACTGGAGAGGCGATGTTTCACGTGAAACACGGACCACCGGCCGAAAGCGATTCTGCGAAAACAACCCAAGCACAGTAGAATGGCCATTGAATTGCTTCGTGTTTCACGTGAAACGAATCAGCATTCCACCGGGCAAGGTGACGCCTGGTGGATGTTGGATCCGCTGGTCGCCACAGGCATTGCGGGCAAAGCAATCCAGAATCCCTTCTCGGAGGCAGCCTGAATCGCTTCATCGCAGGGGTTCTTGAAGAGGCGAGAATAGAGGCCCTGAAATGGGCCTCGGACTCGCTTAAAGAGAGGAACTCCTATTCGCCCGGCCTTGCTCTCCACCCAACCAGTGTTTCACGTGAAACATCCGGGCGGGCAGGCAGGCTCGAGCCGGGCGAAGCAGCCAGAGGTTCTAGATCACGCTTCGCGCCCCCCGACTCCGAAGCGGGGTTCCCTGATCGATATCAAGCTTAAGCGGGCGGCGGGGCTGTTTCACGTGAAACAAGAAATGGAACAAGCGCTAGTTCTACAATGAAGAACTAGCCTTACTTTCCGATACAGAACTTTTGGAAGATGGCGCCGAGGACGTCTTCGACATCCACCCGGCCCAGCAACCGGCCCAAGGCGTAAGCGGCGGCGCGCAGCTCTTCGGCTGCAAGCTCCTCGCCGTCTTCTACAAGGTCCAGACTCCGGCGCAAGCTCTCTGCCGTCCGGACCAACAGTTCCCGTTGGCGAGCCCGGGTCACCAGCGCGCCCTCGGTGGTTCCGAAAAACTCGGAAGCGAATTTCACCAGCGCATCGACCAGCTCGGGGATGCCATCACCCCGACTCGCCGAGATCCCGAACTCGCCGCCCGGCTTGATACCCCCGATATCGATCTTGTTACGGACGATCCAGACGGACCCCTCCGACCGATCGTCGTCTTCGGATTTCCGAAGGGAACGCAGCGCGTCCGGATTGACGGCTTGCTCCCCCTCCACCAGCCACAGCACTAGGTCGGCGTCCTCGGCCCGCGCTCGCGCGCGGCGCACGCCCTCCTGCTCGACCGGATCATCGGTCTCGCGGATGCCGGCGGTGTCGATCACCGTGACGGGATAGCCGTCGAGATCGAGCTGGACCTCGATCACGTCGCGCGTGGTGCCGGCATGCGGCGAGACGATCGCGACCTCGCGGCGCGCGAGCTGATTCATCAGCGTCGACTTGCCGACATTCGGCTCGCCCGCGATCGCAACCACCAGGCCCTCACGCAGCCGTTCAGAATGTCCCCGTGCCGCAAGGACTTTTGTGATTTCATCGTGCAGGGCCTTGATCGCTTTCACCGCCGGCGACCTCAATTCCGCCGGCACATCGCCCTCGTCGGAAAAATCGATGCCGGCCTCGATCAGCGCCGACGCCTCGATGATGCGCTCGCGCCAGTCGCGCGCGCGGTCACCGAGCAGGCCCTGCAACTGGCGCAGCGCCTGGCGCCGCTGGCGGTCGGTGTCGGCGTGGATGAGATCGTCGAGACCCTCGGCTTCGGTCAGGTCGAGCTTGCCGTTCTCGAACGCGCGCCGCGTGAACTCGCCCGGCTCGGCGGCTCGCGTATTCGGGATAACAGAAATTTCGGCGAACAGCACCGAGAGCACGGCGCGGCCGCCATGAACGTGGAATTCGGCGACGTCCTCGCCCGTCGCGCTGGCCGGCCCCGGAAACCACAGCACGACCGCATCGTCGATCGGCTGGCCGGCGCCGTCACGAAGCAGCCGGCGGCTGGCCTGCCTCGGCGCCGGCAGCTTCCCCGCCAAGGTCGTCAGCGCCAGACCGGCTTGCGGACCCGAGACGCGCACCACGGCGATCGCACTCGGCGTCCGGCCGGACGAGAGCGCAAAGATGGTCTGGTCTCGCGGATGCATGGCCTATTTGTCCGGCTCGCGACGAAAACGCAAATGGGCCGCTCCCAGGACCGCGGCGGGTCCGTTTTGCTGCGCCTTTGCCGCAGCAAAGACCATGTTGCAGCGCAATATAGACCGGGAACTTTGCTGCAAAAATCTCGCCGCTTGGCAGGATGTCCGTCAGCCAATGTCAAGCATTCTGTAGGTATATCAACATCTTCCGAGAAATCTGGATCTGCGCTTCGACTCCAGCTTCATGCTGCATCTACGCCGCAGCAGAGCCGCACAACGAAAAAGGGCGCCCGAAGGCGCCCTCAAATTTCTTATTGCACTGCACTCAGGTATTCATGGAGTCGAAGAACTCCGAATTGCTCTTGGTCGACCGCAGCTTGTCGAGCAGGAAGTCGATCGCGTCCATCGTGCCCATCGGGTTGAGGATGCGGCGAAGCACGTACATCTTCTTGAGCACCTGCGGATCGGTGATGAGCTCCTCCTTACGGGTGCCGGAGCGCGAGATGTCGATCGCCGGGAAGGTGCGCTTGTCCGAGACCTTGCGATCCAGGATCAGCTCCGAGTTGCCGGTGCCCTTGAACTCTTCGAAGATGACTTCGTCCATGCGGCTGCCGGTATCGACCAGCGCGGTCGCGATGATGGTCAGCGAGCCGCCCTCCTCGATGTTGCGCGCGGCACCAAAGAAACGCTTCGGGCGCTGCAGCGCGTTGGCGTCGACACCGCCGGTCAGCACCTTGCCGGATGACGGCACCACGGTGTTGTAGGCGCGGCCGAGGCGCGTGATCGAATCGAGCAGGATCACGACGTCGCGGCCGTGCTCGACCAGGCGCTTGGCCTTCTCGATCACCATCTCGGCGACCTGGACGTGGCGCACCGCCGGTTCGTCGAAAGTCGAGGACACGACCTCGCCCTTCACCGAGCGCTGCATGTCCGTGACTTCTTCCGGACGCTCGTCGATCAACAGCACGATCAGATAGCATTCGGGGTGATTGTGCGTGATCGAGTGCGCGATGTTCTGCATCAGCACGGTTTTACCCGTACGCGGCGGCGCGACGATCAATGCGCGCTGGCCCTTGCCGATCGGCGCGACGATGTCGATCACGCGTGCAGAAAGGTCTTTCCGCGTCGGATCGTCGATTTCCATGCGGAAACGCTGATTCGGAAACAGCGGCGTGAGGTTGTCGAAATTGACCTTGTGCTTGGCCTTTTCCGGGTCCTCGAAATTGAGCGTGTTGACCTTCAGCAGCGCGAAATAGCGTTCGCCCTCTTTCGGGCTGCGGATGTGGCCTTCGATGGTGTCGCCGGTGCGCAGGCCGAAACGGCGGATCTGCGAGGGCGAAACGTAGATGTCATCCGGGCCCGGCAGATAATTCGCATCGGGCGAGCGGAGGAAGCCGAAGCCGTCGGAGAGAACCTCGACGACGCCCTGGCCGACAATATCGGTCTCGGCGAGCGCGAGCTGCTTGAGGATGGCGAACAGCAGCTCCTGCTTGCGCATGGTGCTGGCATTCTCGACCCCATTCTCCTCCGCGAACGAGACGAGCTCGGCCGGCGTTTTGGACTTGAGGTCTTCGAGTTTAATTTCCCGCATTGGGGTGGTCCTGTGGGGTAACCTTGGGAGGGGGTGCGAGGAGGCTCTGAAATGCGGACGTGAGAAGATGAAGTCCGCAGGTCTGGCAAGGTTAAGTGCCGATGAGGCTTCAAACCTGATGCGGTGTCCGGCCTCTGGAAAGCTCAGACACAACCACATCCGCCTGCGTTGGGTGGGATATCGACAATATAGAAAATCGCTCCCCGCTCCGCAAGCAGAAGCGCTGAGCTAATCGTCGCGCGTCTTGCCTAGAACGGCTTCACGATCACCATGATGACGATGAAAATCATCAGAACGGTCGGCACCTCGTTGATAATCCGATAGAATTTCTGGCTCCGCGGGCGCCGGTCAGCGGCGAAATCCTTCAGCCAGCGGGAAAAAAAGCCGTGTACCGCCGACATTACCAGGACCAGTGCCAGTTTTACGTGCAGCCAGCCGAAGGAGAACCAGTGGCCGGACCAGGCGAGATAGAGCCCGGCGAGCCAGGTGACGATCATGGCCGGGTTGATGATGGCCTTGAGCAGCCGGCGTTCCATGATCTTGAACGTTTCGGACTGCTTCGAGCCGATTTCGGCCTCGCTGTGATAAACGAACAGCCGCGGCAGATAGAGCATGCCCGCCATCCAGGAGATGACGGCGATGACATGCAGCGCCTTGATCCAGAGATAGACGTCTTCAAACATTTTCTACGTCCAGATTTCTGACCCAGCCGAGGGAACGCTGGGGATAGTAAGAACTCGTTAAGGTCTTGCCTGCACACATATCCGTCCGTAGCGCCTTCCTCAAATCTAGAATCTTAGATTCTTAAGGTTTGAGTCTATGTGACCGTGGATTTGACTCACAAGATTCCGTCCGCACGTTCACGCGCGCTTGTTCACATCCATCAACATATCCCTGATCGATCTGGCGACTTGCGATAAGTCGGCCAGCTTCAAAGGCTTGCGCCTTTCTGTCGGCAGCTTATCAAGGGAGTTGTCCGCGCAATCCCGTTTCCCAATCGGCAGGGCCGCCGGACTTGTCCTGACGGGCAGCGGTGTGAAGAAAATTGGCACTTGTCCCGCCCCTGGTGTCGCGCAACCCTTTCCGAGGGGTTAAGCTCCACAGAAATCCACAATCCACACCGACTCCATACAAAGAGATTTTGTGCCAACCTCGAACAATTATTTCCATCTGCACCTGGTCTCCGACTCCACCGGCGAGACGCTAATCACCGTGGCACGGGCGGTTGCGGCCCAATACGCCAACGTGACGCCGGTCGAGCACGTCTATCCGCTGGTGCGCAGCCAGAAGCAGCTCGACCGCGTGCTCGACGAGATCGAGGAAGCGCCGGGGATCGTGCTGTTCACGCTGCTGGAGAAGGATCTGGTCTCCAGGCTCGAAGACAAGTGCAAGGGGATCAATGTTCCGAGCCTGTCGATCATCGGCCCGGTGATGCAGCTGTTCGAAGCTTATCTCGGGGCTGCGACCACGGGCCGCGTCGGCGCCCAGCACGTCCTCAACGCGGAATATTTTAAGCGCATCGACGCGCTGAACTACACCATGATCCACGACGACGGCCAGCACGTCGAAGGCCTCGACGATGCCGACGTGGTGCTCGTTGGCGTGTCGCGAACGTCGAAAACGCCGACGTCGATTTATCTCGCCAATCGCGGCATCCGCACCGCCAACGTGCCGCTGGTTCCCGGCATTCCGGTGCCCTCGCAACTGGAGACGCTGACACGGCCGCTGGTCGTCAGCCTGCACGCGACGCCGGAACGCCTGATCCAGATCCGTCAGAATCGCCTGCTCTCGATGGGGACCGACTCCGGCAACGACACCTATACCGACAGGCAGTCGGTCACCGAGGAGGTCGCGTTTGCGCGCAAGCTCAGCGCCAAGCACGATTGGCCACTGCTGGACGTTACGCGTCGCTCGATCGAGGAAACCGCGGCGGCGATCATGAAGCTCTACAGCGATCGCCAGCGCAACCGGCCTTCCGGATAGTCTTCGCGATGGGTCTGTGGCTCGGCAAATCTCCGTTGATCCTGGCCTCGCAGAGCAGTGCCCGGAAAATGCTGCTGGCCAATGCCGGGCTGGAGTTCAAGGCTATTACCGCCGATATCGACGAGCGCGGTATTCAATTAGCTTCAGCGCTTTCAAATCCGCGCGAGATCGCTCTGCTGCTGGCGCGCGAAAAGGCCAAGGCGATCTCAGCCAGTCATCCCGGGAGCTACGTGATTGGCGCTGATCAGACGCTGGCTCTTGGCAATCGTCTTTTCAACAAGCCCGCGGGTCGTCCGCAGGCATTGGCCCAGTTGCGCGATCTCGCCGGCAACAGTCATGAGCTGAACTCCGCCGTGGCCGTGGCGCATGATGGCAAGATTGTTTTCGAAGACGTCTCGGTCGCCCGCATGACCATGCGCGAGATGACCGAGGACGAGCTTTCAGCCTACCTGGACGCTGCCGGCGACGCCGTCACCACCAGCGTCGGCGCCTATCAGCTTGAAAGCCTGGGCATCCATCTGTTCGAGCGGATCGAGGGCGATCATTTCACCATTCTCGGCCTGCCGCTGCTGCCGCTGCTTGCGTTCCTGCGACGCGAACGGCTAGTTGCGGTGTGAATGACAGACATGGCTGAGCGCTGATGCGGATCCTGGGACTGACCGGCTCGATCGGGATGGGAAAATCCACCACCGCGAAACTGTTCGCGGAGGCCGGTGTGCCCGTCTACGATGCCGATGCCGCCGTGCATCAGCTCTATGAGGGCGAAGCCGCGCCCGCGATCGAGGCCGCCTTCCCCGGCACCACGGTGAACGGCAAGGTGGACCGGCCAAAGCTGTCGGCGCGCGTCGTGCATGATCCCGCCGCCATCAAGCAGCTCGAGCAGATCGTCCATCCGATGCTTGGTGCGTCCCGGCAAAAGTTCTTCGCCGAGGCGGAAGCTGCCAAGGCGCCAGTGGTGGTGCTGGATATCCCGCTGCTGTTCGAGACCGGTGGAGAGAAGCGGGTCGACGCGGTGGTCGTGGTCTCGACCACGCCGGAACTCCAGCGCGAGCGGGTGCTGGCGCGCGGCACCATGGACGAAGCCAAGCTCGACGCGATCATCGCCAAGCAGACGCCCGACGCCGAGAAGCGCAAGCGGGCCGATTTCGTGGTGGATACGTCACACGGACTTGACCCGGTGCGCGCCCAAATCGCCCACATCCTGGCCGAGGTCGTTAAGATGCCGCAGCGGCGAGCCTGATTCGCCGTCTCACACGGCTCTCAAGCGACTGATCTCAAGACATGCGCGAAATCGTTCTCGATACCGAAACCACCGGCCTCGATCCGCTTCGCGGCGATCGTCTGGTCGAAATCGGCTGTGTCGAGATCCTCAACCGCATGCCGACGGGGCAGACGTATCACGTCTATATCAATCCCGAGAGGGACATGCCGGCGGAAGCGTTCGCGGTGCATGGGCTGTCAGCCGAATTCCTGTCGACCAAGCCGCTGTTCCACGAGGTCGTCGATGCGTTTCTGGAGTTCATCGGCGATGCGCCGCTGGTGATCCATAACGCCTCGTTCGACATCGGCTTCATCAATGCCGAGCTCGACAAGATCAAGCGCGCGGCGATCCCGCGCGAACGGCTGGTCGATACGCTGCTGCTGGCGCGCCGCAAGCATCCCGGCGTGTCCAACAGGCTCGATGATCTCTGCTCGCGCTATGCGATCGACAATTCACGCCGCACCAAGCACGGCGCGCTGCTGGACGCCGAGCTGCTGGCCGAGGTCTATGTCGATCTGGTCGGGGCGCGGCAGTCGCAGCTGCTCCTGGCGTCGGACGCTCAGGAAATTCGCCTCAATGCGGCTGGCGATGCGCCGCGGCGGCAGCGCCTGGTGCCGCTTGCGCCGCGGGTTTCCGATGCCGAGCGCGAGGCCCACCGGGCCTTCATTGCAACGCTCGGCGACAAGGCGATCTGGAACGAGTTTTTGCCCGCTCCAGCTCCTCCGTCTGGCTAGGCCTGGCCGCTCGGCTGGGCGGCCATTTGTCGCTCCATGTTCTGACGATAGAGACCGACGAAATCGACCGGGTCCAGCATCAGGGGCGGGAACCCGCCGTCGCGCACTGCGGTTGCGATGATCTCGCGGGCGAACGGGAACAACAGCCGCGGGCACTCGATCATGACCAGCGGATGCAGATTCTCCTTCGGCACATTGGCGATGCGGAACACGCCGGCATAGGCAAGCTCGAACGAGAACATAATCTTGCCCGCGGTCTCGGCCTTGCCTTCGACCGACAACGTCACCTCGAACTCCTGTTCGCTGAGGTTGTTGGCGCTGACATTGATCTGGATGTTGATCTGGGGGGGCTGGCTCTGCTGCTGGAGCGAGCTGGGCGCGTTCGGATTTTCGAACGAAAGGTCCTTGGTATATTGCGCCAGCACGTTGAGCTGGGGGGCCTGGGCCGCCTCGGGAGGGGTGCCGTTACCGTTGGTCATGAGAGTCTCTCCTTACCCGATTTGGGCTGAATTTCGCGGCGGTTGGCTAACATAGGGCCGCCTCATTCCACAAGGACGAACGGTCCCGGAGGCGGGATTCCGGCCGCGCTGCAACTGTCGCGTTCATCCCGCCTTTTCCGCAAAACTGCGCCTTAAATGATTGAAGATGCGCGATTTCCGGGCAGGATCGGGTTTCCCCTTAAGCATAAAACGCGCTACACTCGGTGCTGTGCCAAAAGGCGCCATTGGCCGGGCAAGATTTCGTGCCTACATCCCACGGACCTGACGCGGACCTAAAATGGTGATGTAGACTTGCCGTTCCCGTATGGAACGGTCTACTGGCCGGATTGATTTTCCCGGCAACGACCCACAGCGAAGACCCAGAGCAAAGACCAGAAAGCGAATCCGACGTGGACATCTACACCATCATCTTCCTGGCGCTGGCGGTCTTCATCTTTCTGCGGCTGCGCAGCGTGCTCGGGCAGCGGACCGGCAACGAGCGGCCGCCGTTCGATCGGACTGCCGCCCGCAATGCGCTCGGGGGTGCCCAGGACAACAACGTCGTGACCATGCCGGGCAAGGTGATCGACCAGGCCCCGCTGGCGCCGACCGCAGAGCCGACCCCGCCCTCCGATCGCTGGAAGGGCCTGACCGAGCCGGGCACCGCGCTGGCGCAGGGCCTGGATGCCATCGTCGACAAGGATTCCACGTTCGACCCGCGCCATTTCATCTCGGGCGCCCGCGGCGCCTACGAGATGATCGTGCTGGCCTTTGCCAATGGCGACCGCCGCGCGCTACGCGACCTGTTGTCGTCGGACGTCTATGACAGCTTCGAAGCCGCGATCAGGGAACGCGAGAAGAACGAGCAGAAGACCGAGACCCGCTTCGTCTCCATCGACAAGGCTGAACTCGTCGGCGCCGAGCTGCGCGACCGTACCGCGCAGCTCACGATCCGCTTCGTCTCGCAGATGATCTCGGCCACCCGAGACAAGGCCGGTAACATCGTCGACGGCAGCGCCGATACGGTCGCCGACATCACCGACATCTGGACTTTCGCCCGCGACATCACCTCTCGCGATCCGAACTGGAAGCTGGTTGGCACCGGAAGCGCGAATTAAGGTCTATCTGAAGACCGGCGCGACGGCGCTTTGCGCAGGTGTCGTCGTGCTGTCGTCGTTTTCGCTCGGCGCCGAGGCGGCGCGGCGCCACTATCGCAGCCATCACCATCATCCCCCGCAATTGCCTGCCGCTCCGCCGCGGGCCTTGCCCTATCCGCAGCTTCCGCTGCCGTTCGAAATTCCGGGCGCGCAATATCTGCCGCTGGCCTGGGCGGACGTGAAGGGCTGGGGTGATGACAATCATCTCGCGGCGTACAAGACGTTCCGTGCCAGCTGCAAGCCGATCAACGCACAGACCGGCGCGACTGAACCGAAGGCCGAATCAAAAGCAATTGGAGGCTCGCTGAGCGAACCTTGCCGGGCGGCGAAATCGCTCGATCTCACCGACGACGCCAAGGCAAAGACCTTCTTCGAGGAGAATTTCGCGCCGCTGCGGATCTCCCGCCTCGGCGAGCCCGACGGTTTCGTCACCGGCTATTACGAGCCGGTGCTGGAGGGATCACGTACGCAGACCGACGTCTACAATGTTCCGGTCTACCGTCGTCCTTCGAATCTGTTCGTGCGCGGCTACAAGCAGGATTCGGTCAGCCTGCCCAACAAGGGCCCGGTCTATCGCAAGATCGGCCGCCGCAAGCTGGTGCCCTATTACGACCGCGGCGAGATCGAGGACGGCAAGATTGCCGGCCGCGGGCTCGAGATCGCCTGGCTGAAGGATCCGACCGATCTGCTGTTCGCGCAGATCCAGGGCTCGGCGCGGATCAAGTTCGACGACGGCGGCACGGTCCGGCTGAACTACGACGCCTATAACGGTTATCCCTACACCGCCGTCGGGCGCGTTCTGATCGAGCGCGGCATCATTCCGAAGGAAGAGATGTCGATGCAGAAGATCAGGGAATGGATGGCGCAAAATCCTGACGGTGCCAAGGATCTGCGCCGCCAGAACCGTGCCTATATTTTCTTCCGCGAGGTCAACCTCTCCGACAAGGACGAGGCGGTGGGCGCGCAGGGCATCCCGCTGACGGCGGGACGCTCGATCGCGGTCGACAAGGCGCTGCATGTCTACGGCACGCCATTCTTCATCGAGGGCGAGCTGCCGATCGAGTCCGAGCGCGCCAAGACGCCGTTCCAT
Organism: Bradyrhizobium sp. TM233; assembly: GCF_036247965.1. NCBI lineage: Bacteria > Pseudomonadati > Pseudomonadota > Alphaproteobacteria > Hyphomicrobiales > Nitrobacteraceae > Bradyrhizobium > Bradyrhizobium sp. TM233. The sequence goes on from NZ_BTIG01000013.1 coordinate 78,010, forward strand.
CGACTGATGATCGCGCAGGACACCGGCTCTGCCATCATAGGGCCCGCGCGCGCCGATCTGTTCTTCGGCGCAGGCGCGGATGCCGGCCGTATCTCCGGCCGGCTGCGCCATCCCATGCATTTCGTGATGCTGGTGCCGAAGGGCCTCGATCCCACGGCACGCGGCGCGCGGTTGCCGGTGCCTGATCCGCGCCCCTCGGAGAAGATCGCAAAGCTGTTTCCGCAAACCGATCCCGGGAAGGGGACGGCGAAGCCGGCTGCGGCCGCCGGCGCTGTGGAAACCAAGAGCGACACGGTCGCCATCGCGGGTCCAGTCCCGCTGCCGGCGCCGCGTCCCGTGATCGAGCCCGCTTCCGAACCGCAGCGGCCGGCGAAGAAACGTCCCCATCGGCAGCAATGAAGCGATCGTCCCGTCCGCCCGTGCTGGAGCCTCGCCCCTCGCCGCGCCGCCGCGCGCTGAGCGAGGAGGAGCGCGCGCTGTGGGAGGTCGTTGCCAAACAGGTCAAGCCGCTGAGGAAGCACCGCGCCGCGAAGGCGCATGCCGCTCCGCGCACCGAGCCTTTGCCCGCAGCACCCGTCACGCGGCCTCCGTCATCGCCACGGCCGGTTGCGGCTGCACCGGCGCCGCGTGCCGCTAAACCGGCCGTCCCGCCCTTGGCGCCGCTCGGCAAACGCGAGCGCACAAAACTGTCGCGCGGCCGCAGCGAGATCGAGGCGCGACTCGATCTGCACGGCATGACCCAGACGCGCGCGCATCGTGCCCTGACCGGCTTCCTGCACCGCGCCCATCACGACGGCCTGACCTTCGTGCTCGTCATCACCGGCAAGGGCCGCAGCGGCGGCGAAAGCGGCGTGCTGCGCCGCCTGGTGCCGGAATGGCTGAGCCTGCCGGAATTCCGCGCTTTCGTCGTCGGCTTCGAGACGGCGCATATCGGCCATGGCGGCGAGGGCGCGCTGTATGTGCGGATCAGGCGGGCGAGGTTTTAGAACGGCCGGATGATTCCGACGCGCGGAATCAGCGTGAGGATCAGGCCGAAGATATTGGTCTTCCGATCCTCTGACGGAATCGGTGAGACCTCCCGCGCGGCCGGCAGCATCTTGACCGCATGCAGGATCAGGAACATGCAGACCGCCCAGTTCGAGATCCAGCGTGAATAATCGAACACCATCGCAAACATCACGAGATAAGCGAGGCTGATTCCGGTCAGCGCCGCGAGCACCAGGCGGCGGTGCGTCTCGCTTGCAAGCGCGCCGATCAGGTTCGCGAAGAAGCGCCACAGCGGCGTGTGCAGCCAGATCAGCAGCGCGAACACGGGCACGCCGAGGAGGTTGTGCGGCAAGCGTCCCCAGGTGTCCGAAACCTCCTTCGCCAGCGGCTGGTACCAGATGTAGGCGAATTGCAGCAGGTCGGTGCGCGAGGGATCGGCCATCTGGGTCTTCAAGTAAGCGACGAAATCCGCTTCGGGGATCGGCATCGTTCCCCAAAATTGCGCCGCAAAGAACAGCACCGCGACGATGAGCAGGACGACGATGCCGAAGGCGACGTTGCTGCGATTGAGCTCGTAAGCGAGATAGTGCCTGACCACGACGATGGTGGCGATCGTCGGCACATACATCAGCAGATGAATGTGGTGGATCAGCACGAGGACGATCGAGAACAGCGCAGCCAAAGCCACGAACAGCAGCGACCCCGCCGGCATCAGCAAGAGCACGATCGCCAGCGCGCAGCCATAGATGTCGAAATGGCCGAGCGTGTGCATGAAGTTCTTCAGGAAGAACGGCGAGCCCGCGATGAAGACGAACAGCGGCAGCGTCTTCGCGGTGAAGCCAAAGCTCTTCTGAAACAGCCTTGCGTACAGGGCCAGCGTCACCAGCCACGTCACCCCGCCGATCGCGAACACCGACCAGACCGGCACCTTGTCCGTGACCAGCGCGACGATGGCTCCGATCAGCGCGCGCTTGATGAACCCGAAATGGTAGTCGACCAGGAGGTGGATGTAGGGGACGTAAGGCGGCAGCTGGATCTTGTGAATGAACACGCCGACGATGACCGCCGCGTTGATCGCGAGCAGGAGTCGCCAGGGATTTTGCAGGATGCGTACGGTCACGCCGCATCAATAGCGTGACCGCCCCAAATTACAAAATGAACCGGCTCAGATCCGCGTTCTTGGCGAGGTCGCCGACGTGCTTCTGGACGAAATCGGCATCGACCTTGACGGTCTCGCCGCTGCGGTCGGGGGCGGTGAAGGAGATCTCGTCGAGCACCCGCTCCATCACGGTCTGCAGCCGCCGCGCGCCGATGTTCTCGACGGTGGAGTTGACGGCGACCGCGACGTCGGCGAGCGCGTCGATGGCGCCGTCGGTGATGTCGAGCGTCACGCCCTCGGTCTGCATCAAGGCAACATATTGCTTGATCAGCGAGGCCTCGGGCTCGGTCAGGATGCGGCGCATGTCGTCGCGGGTCAGCGCCTGCAGCTCGACGCGGATCGGCAGCCGGCCCTGCAATTCCGGCAGCAGGTCCGACGGCTTGGCGACGTGGAAGGCGCCGGAGGCGATGAACAGGATGTGGTCGGTCTTGACCGCGCCGTGCTTGGTCGAGACCGTGGTGCCCTCGATCAAGGGCAACAGATCGCGCTGCACGCCCTCGCGCGAGACGTCGCCGGCGGCACGGCCCTCGCGCGCGCAGATCTTGTCGATCTCGTCGAGGAACACGATGCCGTTGTTCTCGACCGCGTTGATCGCCTCCAGCGTCAGCTGATCGGTGTCCAGCAGCTTGTCGGACTCCTCGTTGACGAGGATCTCGTGCGAGCCTTCGACCGTCAGCCGCCGCGTCTTGCTGCGGCCCCCTAACTTGCCGAAGATGTCGCCGATCGAGATCGCGCCCATCTGCGCGCCCGGCATGCCCGGGATCTCGAACATCGGCATGCCGCTGCCGCCGCTTTGCGTCTCGATCTCGATTTCCTTGTCGTTGAGCTCGCCGGCACGCAGCTTCTTGCGGAAGGATTCACGCGTCGCCGCGCTGGCATTGGCACCGACCAGCGCATCGAGCACCCGCTCCTCGGCGGCGAGCTGCGCACGGGCGTGCACGTCCTTGCGCTTCTTCTCGCGGACCTGGGCGATCGCGACCTCGACGAGATCGCGCACGATCTGCTCGACGTCGCGGCCGACATAGCCGACCTCGGTGAATTTGGTCGCTTCCACCTTCAGGAACGGCGCATTCGCGAGCTTGGCGAGCCGCCGCGCGATTTCCGTCTTGCCGACGCCGGTGGGGCCGATCATCAGGATGTTCTTCGGCAGCACCTCTTCGCGCAGCGAGCCTTCGAGCTGCTGCCGGCGCCAGCGGTTGCGCAGCGCGATCGAGACGGCGCGCTTGGCGTCGGCCTGGCCGACGATGAAACGGTCGAGTTCGGAAACGATTTCACGGGGAGAGAAGTCTGTCATGTCTGTCTAGCTAGGGCGGGAGGCGGTCAAGGACAAGTCGCTTTTTAGGTTCAGATGATGGGCGGGCCGGATTGCCATTGCTTCACGGCCTCGATCGGATGGATCAGCATCAGGATATTGAGCGTCAGATTGTCGCGAATGTGCAGCGCCAGCATGACCTCGAAGGCGAGGCCGATCAGGATCGTCGCTGATACGGGCAGAACGCGCGCGACGAGGAACCCGAGCATCATGGCCAGATTGTCGGAGACCGAATTGACGATGCTGTCGCCGAAATAATCCAGCGAGATCGTGCCGGCGCGGTAGCGCTCGATGATGAAGGGCGAGTTCTCGACGATCTCCCAGGCGCCTTCGATCAGCATGGCAATGATCAGCCGTGCCGGCCAGGACAGAGGCAGGAACGGCAGCCGCACGAACAGCAGCCAGGTCAGGCCGTAGAACAGGAAACCGTGCAGGATGTGCGAGAAGGTGTACCAGTCGGCGATATGCTGCGAATTCTCCGAGCTGTTCACCACGCCGTGCCACAGCTTGACATAACCGCAGGTACAGATCGGCACCCGCCCCATGCCGAACAGGATCGCGGCCTGCAGCGCCAGCAGCACCAGCGCGATGCCGACCCAGGCGAGCGGCGGGACCGCGACCTTGCTTTCGTGCGTGCTCGTCAACGTCACGGCTCGCGCACCATCAACAGCGCCGGCCCGTCCGGCGTCTCGACCATGCGGTCGCGGACAAAGCCCGCTTTCTCATAGGCACGTAACGCGCGCGCATTGAGCGGATCCGGATCGGTGACCATGCGGGGCCGGCCGCTGCGAAACTGCTCATCGACGAATTGACGGATGAAGGCCGAGCCGTGACCGCGTCCGATCATGCCGCTCTCGCCGATGAACTGGTCGATCCCACGCGTGCCCTCCGGTTGCGGCCCGAAGCCCGTATTCCAGGCTGTCAGGTGATAGCATTGAAGATAGCCCAGGGGCTGCCGGCCAGCCAACACGATGAATTGGTCCATGGCGGGTTCATCGAGATCGCCGCTGACGAGCGCAAACTGCTCATGCGGATCGCCCCACCATTCCCGCACATGCGCCTCACGCAGCCAGCGCCGGACCAGCGGCAGGTCGGCGGTGGTCATGGAGCGGAAGGTGTAGGTAACAGCCATAGTTTAAGGCGTGACTAGCTGAAGTCGAATTGAGTCCAAGCGGCAATAGCGCTCTCTCCGTTCCCTCCCCCCTTGTGGGGGAGGGGCAGGGAGGGGGTATCACACGGGGATTCTTTCGAGTCGCACGACTGCACTCGGTGCATCATCACCGGCACCTTTTCCTGGGCTACCCCTCTCCCTAACCCTCCCCCACAAGGGGGAGGGAACGCACCTTCATCGGAACGCGGGTCGAGTCCGTCCCACTCCGTCCTATCCGGCCGTCAAGCTCTCGATGGTCAAATTGCGGTTGGTGTAGACGCAAATATCCGCGGCGATGTCGAGGGAGCGGCGGACGATGGTCTCGGCGTCCTTGTCGGTGTCGAGCAGGGCCCGTGCCGCCGCCAGCGCGTAATTGCCGCCGGAGCCGATCGCCATGACGCCGGCCTCGGGTTCGAGCACGTCGCCGGTGCCGGTCAGCACCAGCGAGACGTCCTTGTCGGCCACGATCATCATGGCCTCCAGCCGCCGCAAATAACGGTCGGTGCGCCAGTCCTTGGCCAGCTCGACCGCGGCCCGGGTCAGCTGCCCCGGATATTGCTCGAGTTTGGCTTCCAACCGCTCAAACAGCGTGAAGGCATCGGCGGTCGCGCCGGCAAAGCCGCCGATCACGTCGCCCTTGCCGAGTTTCCGGACCTTCTTGGCGTTGGACTTGATCACGGTCTGGCCGATCGAGACCTGGCCGTCGCCGCCGACCACCACCTTGCCGCCTTTGCGGACGGTCAAGATCGTGGTGCCGTGCCAGCCCGGCGAGCTGTTCTTGGAATCCTGCATGAGGTACCTCGTTGTCCGGCCTGATTTAGGCGGTCGGAGGCAAGGGGACAACCTGGGCACAACGGGCCGCTCCGGCCCCAATTCGCTCACCATAGGTGGAAGTGCCGCCCAGCCAAGGCGATCCCGCGGTAGCGAAGGCATCATTTGGCTGTTAAAAGACCGGCGTTTTCGGCCCCGAGCCAGGATGAGAGCTAGTTTCAATGCGCACCGCGACGATCAAGCGCAAGACCAAGGAAACCGACATCGAGGTCTCCGTGAACCTCGATGGCACCGGCGTGGCCAATATCGCGACCGGCATCGGCTTTTTCGACCATATGCTCGATCTCCTCGCCCGCCATTCCCGCATCGACCTCACGGTCAAGGCGGTGGGCGATTTGCACATTGATTACCACCATACCACCGAAGACACCGGCATCGCGCTCGGCCAGGCGGTCAAGCAGGCGCTCGGCAACATGGCGGGCATCACCCGCTATGCTGGCGTGCACATGCCCATGGACGAGACACTGTCGCGCGTGGTCATCGACATCTCGGGCCGCCCGTTCCTGGTGTTCAAGGCCGACTTCCCCCGCGACAAGATCGGCGAGTTCGACACCGAGCTGGTGCGCGAGTGGTTCCAGGCCTTCGCCATGAATGCCGGCGTGACTCTCCACGTCGAGACCCTATATGGCGATAACAGCCACCATATCGCCGAGTCCTGCTTCAAGGGCCTGGCGCGGGCGCTGCGCACCGCGGTCGCGATCGATCCGAAAGCGGCGGGAGAAATCCCGTCCACCAAGGGCTCGCTCGGCGGCTAACGTCTTTCGGCCGGGCGGCTGCGCGCCGCTTGCGGCATCACTGAATTCCTAGGAACGGGGCATCACCATGCCTGTCTACACAGTTCATGCTCCCTCCCCTGCCGGAGCCGATCTGCGCGCGACCGACAAGTTCGTGTTCGTGCGCGACGGATTCCATTTCTGGGCGATGATCCTCGGTCCGTTCTGGCTGCTGTGGAATCGGCTGTGGCTGGCGCTGATCGGCTGGGTGGTTTTCGTCGCAGCGTTCAACGCCGGACTGTCGAGCCTCGGCGTCGGACGGGGCTCGATCTTCTTCGCCGATCTCATCGTCGCGCTGCTGATGGGCTTCGAGGCCTCGAGCCTGCGCCGCTGGACGCTGTCGCGCGGCAAATGGCGGCAGCTCGACGTGGTGGTTGGCGATGACGAGGACACCGCCGAGCGCCGCTTCTTCGAGCGCTGGAGCCAGAAGCAGCACGGCATCGTCAACGATCAATGGGCCGTCGATCGCGGCGGCCCGCCGCCGACCCGCAGTGTGCCGGGTCAGCCATTCTCGAACCCGCCGCCGATTCCGGCCGGCGGCATCATCGGGTTGTTTCCAGAACCGGGAGGGTCAAGATGAGCGTCGCCATCATCGATTACGGTTCCGGCAATCTGCATTCCGCCGCCAAGGCTTTCGAACGCGCAGCGCGCAGCCTCGAAAATCCGCAAAAGGTTTTCGTCACCAGCGATCCCGATCAGGCTTACGAAGCCGACCGACTGGTGCTGCCGGGCGTCGGCGCCTTTGCCGATTGCCGGCGCGGACTGGACGCCGTCAACGGCATGGTCGAGGCGATCACCGAGGCGGTGCGCGTCAAGGCGCGGCCCTTTTTCGGCATCTGCGTCGGCATGCAGCTGATGGCGAGCCGTGGCAAGGAGCACGTCACGACCGATGGGCTGAACTGGATCAGCGGCGACGTCGAGAAGATCACGCCGCGCGACGAAAGCCTGAAGATCCCGCACATGGGCTGGAACACGCTCGACGTGCTGCAGGAACATCCGGTGCTGAACGGGCTGCCGCTCGGTCCGAAAGGCCAGCATGCCTATTTCGTGCACTCCTACCACCTCAACGCCGCCAACGAGGCGGACGTGCTCGCGCGCGCCGATTATGGCGGGCCTGTCACCGCGATCGTCGCGAAGGACACCGCGATCGGCACCCAATTCCACCCCGAGAAGAGCCAGCGCTTTGGCCTCGCTCTGATCTCGAACTTTTTGCGATGGAAACCGTGATGGTTGTCTCTCTTGTTACCTCCCCCCTTGTGGGGGAGGTCGAATGCGAAGCATTCGGGAGGGGGGCAGCCGCGACGGCGGTGCTCGTGGCTTACCCCTCTCCCCAACCCTCCCCCACAAGGGGGGAGGGAGCGCACCGTGTGCGCGGAAAAATCCTGGCTCAATCATGATCCTCTTTCCTGCGATCGACCTCAAGAACGGACAATGCGTGCGCCTCGAGCAAGGCGACATGGCGCGCGCGACCGTGTTCAATCTCAATCCTGCCGCGCAGGCGCAGAGCTTCGTCGAGCAGGGCTTTGAGTATCTCCATGTCGTCGATCTCGATGGCGCTTTCGCCGGCAAGCCGGTGAATGCCGAGGCCGTCGAGGCGATGCTGAAGACGATCAAGATCCCGGTGCAGCTCGGTGGCGGCATTCGCGATCTCGCGACCGTCGAAGCCTGGCTCGACAAGGGCATCACCCGCGTCATCATCGGCACCGCCGCGGTGCGCGATCCGGAGCTGGTGAAGGCTGCGGCGAAAAAATTCCCCGGCCGCGTCGCGGTCGGGCTGGACGCGCGCGACGGCAAGGTCGCGGTCGAAGGCTGGGCCGAGACCTCGCAAGTGACGGTGCTGGAGATCGCAAGGCGATTCGAGGATGCCGGCGTTGCCGCCATCATCTTCACCGACATCGCGCGTGACGGCTTGCTCAAGGGCCTGAACCTCGATGCGACCATTGCGCTGGCCGACGCCATCTCGATTCCCGTGATCGCCTCAGGCGGCCTCGCCTCGATCGAAGATGTGAAAGCCATGCTGACACCGCGGGCGAAGAAGCTCGCCGGCGCGATTGCCGGCCGCGCGCTCTATGACGGCCGGCTCGATCCCGCCGCCGCCCTCACCTTGATCCGCAACGCGCGCGCGCCTGGGAGCTGACACATGTTCAAGGTGCGCGTGATCCCCTGCCTCGACGTCAAGGACGGACGGGTCGTCAAGGGCGTCAACTTCGTTGATCTCAGGGATGCCGGCGACCCCGTCGAAGCCGCGATCGCCTATGACGCCGCCGGCGCAGACGAACTCACTTTCCTCGACATCACCGCGACCCATGAGAATCGCGGCATCATGCTGGACGTGGTCCGGCGCACGGCGGAGGCCTGCTTCATGCCTGTGACCGTCGGCGGCGGCGTGCGTGAGGTCAACGACATCAAGACGCTGCTGCGCGCCGGCGCCGACAAGGTCTCGATCAACAGCGCCGCGGTATCCCGGCGCGAGTTCGTCAAGGAAGCGGCCGAGAAATTCGGCGAGCAATGCGTGGTGGTTGCGATCGATGCCAAGCGCGTCAAGCGCCCCGGCGGCGACCGTTGGGAGATCTTCACCCATGGCGGTCGCAACTCGACCGGCATCGACGCCATCGAATACGCCCAGGAAGTGGTCTCGCTCGGCGCCGGCGAAATCCTGCTGACCTCGATGGATCGCGACGGCACGAGGCAGGGATTTGACATCCCGCTGACCCGGGCGATCGCCGACAGCGTTGCCGTGCCTGTGATCGCCTCGGGCGGCGTCGGCAATCTCGACCACCTCGTCGACGGTATCCGCGACGGCCACGCCACGGCCGTGCTGGCTGCCTCGATCTTCCATTTCGGGGAATTCACCATCCGCGAAGCCAAGGAGCACATGGCCCGGCGCGGACTGGCCATGCGCCTCGATGCCTGACGACTCCCGTTCGTAAAAATGCTACACAGGCCGGAGGGATGGCCTCCGGGGCCGAGTGTGTTGCCAAGCGTGTTTTTCGAGTAATTCCAATGCCGCGTTTCACGATCCACGATCTGGCCGAGACCATCGACGCCCGCGCGGCGGCCGGCGGCGAGGCGTCCTATACCCGCAAGCTGCTCGACAAGGGTGCCGAGCATTGCGCCAAGAAGTTCGGTGAGGAAGCAGTCGAAACCGTAATCGCAGCAGTCGAAAACGATCGCGCGCATCTGATCGCCGAGAGCGCCGACCTGCTCTATCACTTCCTTGTCTTGCTGAAGGCCCGCGGCGTAAAGCTGGAAGAGGTGGAAGCGGCGCTGGACAAGCGCACGAATATGTCAGGGTTGGAAGAGAAAGCGTCGCGTAAGGGCTAGTATAAGCCCCAAGGGAAAGGTCGCGTCATGGATATCCGCGCACCCGAGCAGCAGTATAATCCGTACCGCATCTATTCGCGCGAGGAGTGGGCGCGTCTGCGCGACGATACGCCGATGACGCTGGAGCCGGGCGAGTTCGACCGGCTGCGCTCGCTGCACGATCGCCTCGATCTCAAGGAAGTCGAGGATATTTATCTTCCGCTGTCGCGCCTGCTCTCGATCTATGTCGATGCGATGCAGCGCCTGTATTATGCGGAGCGCCAGTTCCTCAACATCCGCGACCGCAAGGTGCCCTACATCATCGGCGTCGCCGGCTCGGTCGCGGTCGGAAAATCCACCACGGCCCGCGTGCTCCAGGCCCTGCTGGCGCGCTGGTCGCCGCGCCCGAAGGTCGAACTCATCACCACCGACGGATTCCTCTATCCGAACGCCGTGCTCGACCGGCAGGGCATCATGCAGAAGAAGGGCTTTCCGGAAAGCTACGACCTGCCGCTGCTGCTCAGCTTCCTCTCCGATATCAAGTCCGGCCGCCGCCATGTGCGTGCACCGGTCTATTCGCATCTGACCTACGACATCGTGCCGAACCAGTGGGCCGAGATCGACCAGCCCGACATCCTGATCGTCGAGGGCGTCAACGTGCTGCAGACCGGCAAGCTGCCGCGCGACGGCAAGGCGGTGCCTGTGGTCTCCGACTTCTTCGATTTCTCGGTCTATATCGACGCCGACGAAGCCCCGTTGCGGCAATGGTACATCAAGCGCTTCCTGGCGCTGCGCGACACCGCATTCACCAATCCAAAGTCCTACTTCAACCGCTACGCGCTGTTGTCGGACGAGGAAGCCACTGCCACCGCGATCGCGATCTGGGAGCGCACCAACCTCGCCAATCTCGAGGACAATATCCTGCCGACCCGCCCTCGCGCGACGCTGATCCTGAAGAAGGGCGCCGACCACACCGTGGAGAACGTGGCGCTCAGGCGACTGTAGTCGCGGCGGTCGGCGGATCCTACGCGTTCGTCCAGCGTGTCTTTTGTTGCAGACCGGCAAGAGGTATTGGGCTATGACCTTCGAAAACGCGAGGGTTCGATGGTTGATCGTCTCAGAAGCGCTGCGGAGCAGCTCGAAGCACCGACCTGCCCGGATTGCCATGTCGAGATGAGGTGGTACCGCTCGGAACTGCTCGCGGACGAGCCGGTTCCGGTCATCGCGCATCTGTTCGTCTGCCCGCATTGCAAGCGCGCGGCAAAGACCGACACCATCTTCAAGGGCACTCCGGGGCCGCCCGACAAGCTCTCCGCACCGCGCTTCATAGCTTACGCCGCGTAGCAGGTCATTTCCGGACCTCCTGTTGCTCTTTCGAGCGGACGAAGACCTGCCAGGCCGTCAGAAACATGGCCGCGACGAGTGGGCCGATGACGAAGCCGTTTGCTCCGAAGGCCGCTAGGCCGCCCAGGGTGGCGAGCAACACAATGTAGCTTGGCATCCGGATCGACTGTCCCACCAGGATGGGGCGGAGAAAGTTGTCCGCGAGGCCGATCACGAAGGTGCCGAAAGCGAGGAGGATGATTCCCTTCGTGACCGAGCCCGCCACAAGCAGATAGAGCCCGGCCGGAAGCCACACCAGTGCGGAGCCGAGCACGGGCAGAAGCGAGAGCAGCGCCATCAGCGCGCCCGCCAGTAGCGGCGCGGTCAGTCCGAGCAGCCAGAAGATCACCCCGCCAAGCGCGCCCTGAATCAGGGCAACGAGGATGATTCCCTTGATGGTCCCGCGAACCGCCAGGGTGAACGCATGCAGAATCTCAGTGCTGTGGCTCGCACGCAGCGGCAGGGCGTCGCGGATGCGTGCGTTCAGCTCGTCACCGTCGCGCAGCAGAAAAAACAGCACGTACAACATCACGAGCAAGCTTGCGACGAACTCGAGGGTCAACTGACCGATGTTGATCGCATGCCCCGCCAGCTGTTGGCCGGCCGGGACGACCAGACCGGACAGGCGTTCCTTCAGGGCCGAGAAATCGATGCCGGCGAGGCGATCCGCCATGGGGGCAGCCCAGTCGGGCAGCGCGGATCTCAGTTGCTGAAGCGGATGAGCAAAACTGATCTCCCCCGACTGAACGCGCTGATACAGCTCCCCTCCCTGGTCGATGAGCGAAGCGATGACGATTGCGACAGGGATCAAGACGATCACCACCACGACGACAACGGTGGCGAATGCGACAAGGTTGCGCTTTCCCGGAAGCATTTCCAGCGAGCGTCGATAGAGCGGTGCGAAGATGATGGCCAGCAGCGTGGCCCACAACAATGCTCCGGAGAACGGCCACAGCACCCAGCCAAACGCTAGCGTGACTACGGCAAGCAATACGAGAAATGAGCGGTCTTCCGATGTTCTCACGTGTTCGCCAGCCTTTCAGTCGCAACTCGCAAGACGTGGGTATCACAAGACGATCCCGTGGGGGCAAGTCGCCCGGTCAATCTGTTCGTTGGCCGGATACCCTCCCCGTGAGCCGGCCCGTTGAGAGGCCGGGGAAATCCGGCTCTTCGTCCACACCAGCGACCAGGCTCGGATGCGGGCTCGTCACTTGCCGGCCTGGGCGCTCCAGTCCGCGGGCTTGATGCGTCCGGCAAAGCTGGCGGGGCCCGAGCTGCCGGCCTTGTAAACGAAAGCCTCGCCTTCCCCGACGTCGCCGGCCTCCTTGCCGAAGGCATCGGCGATGTTCGTCTTGTGGGTGACCAGGAAATTATTGCTGCCCGCCTTCGGCGGCGCATCGACGAGCTGGCGCACGGCCTGTCCCGCCTTTGCATTGGCGCCGGTGGGGTTTGCCATTCCCGATGCGCTGGCGTTGCTGCTGTCCGTCAACGCGTCGACCGGCTTGACCTCGCGGCCGGAGATCAGCCTGCCGGCCTCGATCGCGCGGTTGAGCCGGCTGGTGTAGACATCGCCGATCGGGATCGCGAGCTCCTTGACCGCTGCCCCGATCTGGCGCGCCATGTCCCTACCCTTTTCGCTGAGCTGGCGCTGGGCGCTCATGTCGTCGAACTTGAAGGGGTAGATATCCTTTTGGCTGTCGTCGGTGGCGGTGTGCCGAAAGATCAGCACGTAGCCGCCTTGCTTGAGCGAGGCGATGAGCTCCGGCGTATCGGCCGCGGCGTGTCGGGAAAATCCAGCGAGAAGGACAATGAATACGAGGCGGCACAGCACGTTCATGCGCGAAACCCTCCTGCAATGCCCCCGGAGGATGGTGACGCGCAACGCGGTCGATTTCAATTATCGATTGTCGGACGGGATGAGGTTTCCGTGAGATTTTCGGATCAGACGGCCAGCCGCCGTGTCGCCGCAAGCCCTGCCAGCGCTTCGTCCAGCTTGTCGCGATCGAGCGGCTTGATCAGGAATCCGTTCATGCCCGCCTCGAAGCAGGCATAGCGATCCTCCACCAGCGTATTGGCGGTGAGCGCGAGGATCGGCGTGTGGTGGCCGCCGGTCGCCGCCTCATGCGCGCGGATTCGCTTTGTCGCCTCGATGCCGTCGAGCTGCGGCATCTGGATGTCCATCAGCACGAGATCATAGGGCGTGCCGGCCGATGATGCGGCGAGCCAGGACTCCAGCGCGGCCTCGCCGTGGACGGTGATGACGACGCGATGGCCGAGCTTCGTCAGCAGCGAGCGCATCAACAGCGCGTTGATCTCGTTGTCCTCGGCGACGAGGATCGACAGGCCCTTGATCGCTCCCTTGGTCGCTCCCTTGGCCGGTGTCGCGCCGGTAGCTCCAGCCGGCGGTTCCGGCGCCAGATCGGGCGAGGCCACCTCCGGCGTCATCGCAAGGCGCGCGGCGAGCGAAGCCGCCCGCAGTGGCTTCACCAGGAAGCCCGTGAAGGCCGGGGACAGCTTTTCGTGGCGCGAGCTAGAGGTCAGCAGCACGAGGCGCTGCAACGCATGCGCGCGGGCCATTTCGCCCAGCTGGTCAGCCGCGGCAGGGCCGATCGCACGATCGATCAGCACCGCGTGCCATGAGCGTTCGGGCAGCAGCGCTTCGGCGACCGCGGCATCCGTAATCATGCAGGTCTGGCCACCCCAGCGCTCGAGGCGCCGCGCGATCAGCGAGGCCTCGATGCCGTCTGCGACGAGGAGCATCGACTTGCCGGTGAGGTCGGGGCTCGGAAAGGCCGTCTGTCCCGCGCTGGCTTGCGAGGGCGGAAGCGGCACCGCGATCTCGAAGGTCGAGCCTTTGCCCGGCTCGCTCGCGAGCGTGATCCGGCCGCCCATGCGCTTGACGATGCGCTCGCTGATGGAAAGGCCGAGCCCGGTGCCGCCATAGGTGCGGGCGACGCGCTCGTCGGCCTGCTCGAATTCGCGGAAGATGCGCTGCTGCGCTTCCGGCGCAATGCCGATGCCGGTGTCGCGGACCAGGAAGCTGATCTCGTTCGGCCAGATGCCGGGCTCGACGATCAGCGCGACGCCGCCGCTCGCGGTGAATTTGATGGCGTTGCCGGCGAGATTGAGCAGCACCTGGCGCAGCCGCGCGGCATCACCGACCACCTCCAGCGGCAGGCGCTCGTCGACATAGGCGGCGATCTCGAGCGCCTTGGCCTGCGCGCGGGGCGCGAGCAGCTCGGTGATCTCCTCGACCAGGGTCGAGAGCGCGAAGGGACGCTGCTCCAGATCAAGCTTGCCGGCCTCGATCTTGGAATAGTCGAGCAGCTCCTCGATCAGCGCCATCAAGGCTTCGCCCGAGGTTTTCACCGCTTTGGCATAGGTCGCCTGCTCCGGCGTCAGCGTGGTGTCGAGCAGGAGGCCGCCCATGCCGATGATGCCGTTCAGGGGGGTGCGGATTTCGTGCGAGGCCATCGCGAGGAAGCGCGATTTGGCGCGGTTGGCGGCGTCGGCCTGGTCGCGCGCGTCGGACAGAGCGCGTTCGGTCTCGGTGCGGTCGGTAACGTCGCGCCCCACGCTCTGCAATTCGGCGGGCTGTCCGGCATCGAGGCGGACATAGCCCTCGCGCCAGGCGATCCAGCGCGCGCCGAGCGGGGTTGCGATCTTCTGGTCGTGGATGCGTGTGCCGCTGCTCTCGCGGGCGCTGTCACCCTGCTCCAGCACGTCGAAATCGAAGCGCGTGCCGACCAGCGCGCTGCGCGCCTGTCCTGCGAGCGCGCAATAGGCTTCGTTGGCAAAGGTGATGCGGCCATCGGTAGCGCGCAGCACGATGAGGTCGCCCTGCTGCTCGAACAGGCTGCGGGCGCGTTCTTCCGCCTCCTTCAGCTCCCAATTGCGATCGATCAGCGCCTCGTTGTGGGCGGCGAGCGTACGCAGCCGCTTGCCCACGAAACGCAGGCGCATGCTCAGCGTCGCAAGACCGAGGCAGGCGAGCGCGAACAGGAAGCTCGCGCCGATCGCAAAGGTGTGGGGATCGTAGCCGGAGTTCTCGGACCGGCTGCCGGACACGAAGCCATAGGCGCCGCCGAAGGTCGCCGAGAAGATCATGAAAGAGCGGATCGCGAAAGCGATGCGGGGGTGCTGTCGCCTGAAGCGGCGCATGCGCACCTTGATCCGGAACGTCCGACCCATCGCCACCGACCCCGACTCTTCTTCGAAATCCCGCCACCCGCCGTCTGCGACGATGTCGCGCCGACCTTGCGAACAACTTGAGGCTTTGGCGCTGCCTCCAAACAGGACTAACGAGGTGTTAACGGCTCAGAGCATTGTCTCAGCGCGCTTCAGAGCGAGGCAGCCTGGAGCGGCAGCGGGCGATGGCCGCCATGGGCGCCGACGATCAGCGCCGCGGCCTCGCGCTGCGAGAAGGACTTCGAGCGCACATAGATGCGGTAATCCGCTGGCCCTTCGGTGGAGAGATAGATCACCTGGCCGCCATCGACGGGCTGAGCGGCAATCGAGACAAGACGCGTCGAGGGATTGGCCTGACAGGACTCCGGTTCGGAACCGAGACCGTCGTCGACCACGGCGAAGTCCGCAGTATCGGCATCGTCGGTGATCTGAACCCGCACCGTGGCCCGGGCCGGATCTTCGGTGAAGGCGACATGGACGCCGGCGGTCCAGAACAGGGAGGTGAGCTCGACCGAGGTTTCGCCGAGGGCGATGCAGGGATGCGAGACCGATCCGATCTCCGCGCGGGCGAACACCGCAGCCGCCAACAGGGGAACAACCGAGGCCAGGATCTTGAAACGCAACATGACACTCTACTCGCCGAGGCCCCGGGGAACTCATTGGGCCTTATGGTTTGCAGAGCGTAAAGGAAACTCGTTACCGCCGGGTTGATGCGCGGAATGATCAAGCCAGCTGCCGCACATCCTCCGCGAGTGCGCGGTAGGAGAGCGCTTCGGCCAGATGCAGCCGGCCGATCTTCTCAGTGCGATCGAGGTCGGCCAGCGTGCGCGCCACCCGCAGCACGCGGTGATAGCCGCGCGCCGAGAGCCGCATGGTCTCGGCGGCGTCGCGCAGCAATTTGGCGCCCTGCGCGTCCGGCTTTGCGATCTCCTCCAGCACGGAGGCCGGGGCCTCGGCATTGGTGCGGACATGGGGCAGGCCGGCATCGGCAAAGCGCGCGAGCTGGATGTCGCGCGCCGCCGCCACGCGGGCGGCGACTTCGGCGGAGCCTTCCGCCGGGGGCGGCAGGATCAAGTCGGCTGCGGTCACGGCAGGAACTTCGATGCGCAGGTCGATGCGGTCCATCAACGGGCCCGAGATGCGCGCCTGGTAGTCCCCGGTGCAGCGGTCGACACGGCCGCGCTTGCAGGCATAGCCGGGCTCGAACGCGTTGCCGCAGCGGCACGGATTCATCGCCGCGACCAGCATGAAGCGGGCAGGGTAAGTGACGCGATGATTGGCGCGCGACACCGCGACCTCGCCGTTCTCCAGCGGCTGCCGCAGCGAATCCAGCACGCGCGGATCGAACTCCGGCAATTCGTCGAGGAACAGCACGCCCTGATGTGCCAGCGAGATCTCGCCGGGCTTTGCGCGCATGCCGCCGCCGGTGAGCGCGGCCATGCTCGCGGAATGATGCGGCGAGCGGAACGGCCGCTTGGCCGTCAGCGCGCCGCCCTCGATCTCGCCGGCAACGGAGGCGATCATCGAGACCTCGAGCAGTTCGCTCGGTGATAACGGCGGCAGGATCGAGGGCAGGCGCGCCGCGAGCATCGATTTGCCGGCGCCGGGCGCCCCGATCATAAGCAAATGATGCCCGCCGGCGGCCGCGATCTCCAGCGCGCGCTTGGCGCTCTCCTGACCCTTGATGTCGCGCAGGTCGAGCGTGGAGGCGGCGGGCTCATGCACCTTCGGTGACGGCCGCGACAGCACCTGTGTGCCCTTGAAGTGATTGGCGATCTGGATCAGCGAGCTTGCCGCGATGATCTGGATGTCCGGGCTCGCCCATGCCGCTTCGGAGCCGCACGAGGCCGGGCAGATCAGCCCTTCCTCGCGCATATTGGCGCCGAACGCGGCGGGAAGAACGCCGGCCACGGGCGCGATCGAGCCGTCGAGGCCGAGCTCGCCGAGCACGGTGAAGCCGGTCAGCGCATCCGGCGGGATCGCGCCGATCGCCGCCATCAGCCCGAGGGCGATCGGCAGGTCGTAATGGCTGCCTTCCTTCGGCAGGTCAGCCGGCGCCAGATTGACGATGATCCGCCGCGCCGGCAGCGCCAGGCCGGAGGCAATCAGCGCCGAGCGCACCCGCTCGCGCGCCTCAGACACCGCCTTGTCCGGCAGGCCGACGATCGCGAAGGCCGGCAGGCCCGGCGCGACCTGCACCTGCACGTCGACCGCACGGGCCTCGATCCCCTCGAAGGCGACGGTGGAAACCCGCTGAACCATGCTCAAACCAGCCTGCCCCTCTCGCACAATTAGGGGTAGCAGAGACGGACCCTCTCCGCAAGAACAATACGGGAACGATCCCGGAGGGCGAGCAAGCCCTAACCAATCGTAAACGCCACGCCGACACTACGCCTCGAATGCCGGCTTCTGTCCTCAGCACATTCCAACGAATGTCCGCTATTCCTGAGGCTGCGGGATGGGCCGTGGTCTAACGGGTGAACAATTCAAATGCTTGCAAATCGCCGGAGAAGCGAACGTCGGGTGTGCAGCCGGCTCGCCAAGATCCATTTTGGCGCGGGCTCGCTGCCGCGGGACTGCACGATCACGGATATCTCGGATGGCGGCGTGAAAGTGGTGGCGGAATTCCTGGAAGTGCCGCCGCAATTCACCATCATCTTCGCACCTGATTATTCCCGCCAATGCCGCCTGCGCTGGCGCATCGGCTGCGAATTCGGCGCCGAGTTCACCGACTAAAGCGCGATGCGATGAGGATGAATCGTCATCGCGCTTTAGGTTGTTGTTTAAGCATGATCTCTTCGGAAAACCGCTGCGCACTTTTCCGGATCATGCTTTAAGGTCTCACAGCCCGCGTCCTTAACGGGACTTTAGCGTTAATCGGTAAGCATCTCTGATCAGTTGCCGAGTGATCAGAGTATGTCCAAGCGTTCGTCCCTCGCCTCTCCCCCGGCGAGATTGCTGCTTCCCGCACTCCTGGTGCTCGTCCTCGGCGGTTGCCAGACCGCCGGCATCGAGGATGTGACCGGCGCGCTCGGCGTCAGGTCGGAAACGGCTGTCAAGGCCGACGCCAAGTCCGATGCCAGGCCCGACATGGACGCGTTGCGCGAGCGCTATCGCGCCAAGCCCAATGATCCCAACGTTGCGCTCGCCTACGGCAAGGCGTTGCGCGAGACCGGCCAGCGCGCGCAGGCGGTCGCGGTCATGGAGCAGGCCGTGCTCGCCCATCCCAGCAACAAGGCGCTGCTCGCCGGCTATGGCCGCGCGCTCGCCGACAGCGGCAATTTCCAGCAGGCCTTCGACGTCCTCAGCCGCGCGCATACGCCGGAGGATCCGGACTGGCGCATCCTGTCGGCACAGGGTGCTGCGCTCGATCAGCTCGGCCGCAACGAAGAGGCGCAGCAATATTATGCCACGGCGTTGAAGATCGTGCCGGACGAGCCGACCGTGCTGTCCAATCTCGGCCTGTCCTATATGCTGCAAAACAATCTGCCGAAGGCCGAACAGGTGCTCGGCCGCGCTCATCAGCGCAATCAGAACGATGCGCGGGTCCGTGCCAATCTTGCGCTCGTGCTGGGATTGCAGGGCCGCGAGGCCGAGGCCGAAATCCTCGTGAAGGCAGATTTGCCGCCGGACCAGGCAGCGGCCAAGGTCGCGGCGCTGCGGCAGCTGCTGGCGAAGAAGCAGCAGCGGGCGGACAAGTAATCCGCCCCTCTTGGTGGATGCTTACGACGCCTTGCGATGCGGCGCGGAGTTGCGGCTTGACCTGCCCTTCAGCTTCTTCAGCAGCGGTCCGAGCAGCGAGCGCTTCGGCTTCTTCACCTCGCCGCGCCCGGCGAGGCGGTTCGCCATGTTCTGGAACAGCTCGGTGGTGCGGTGGTTCTTGGAGACCTCCGCGATCATCTGGCCGTTATTGGCGGCGGTGGAGAACAGTTTCGAATCGAACGGGATCACCGCGATCGGCTGGCTTTCCATGGTCTTGGCGAACGCCTTGACCTCGATCTCCGCGCGCTTGTGCATGCCGACCTGGTTGATGCAATACAGCGGCGGCCGGTCGTTCGGCCGCGCCGCCTTCAGCACGCTCAGCATGTTCTTGGTGTTGCGCAAATTGGCGAGATCGGGCTCGGCCACGATGACGATGTCGTCCGCGTTCACCAGCGCGCGCCGCGTCCAGCCGGACCATTGGTGGGGAACGTCGAGCACGATGCAGGGCGTGGTCATGCGCAGCGTGTCGAACACGGCGTCGAAAGCTTCGGCGCCGAAATCATAGACGCGGTCGAGGGTGGCAGGCGCCGCGAGGAGGCTGAGGCGCTCGGTGCATTTGGAGAGCAGGCGCTCCATCAGCGCCGTGTCCGGCCGGTCCTGCGACAGCACCGCGTTGGCGATGCCCTGCACCGGGTCCTGGTTGTAGTCGAGGCCCGCGGTGCCGAAGGCGAGGTCGAGGTCGATCACGACGGAATCGAGCGCGAGGTCACGGGCGATGGTCCAGGCCACGTTGTGCGCAACGGTGGAGGCGCCGACGCCGCCCTTGGCGCCGACCACCGCGATGACGCGGCCGGTGATGATGGCCTCGGAGGCCGAGAACAGGCTGCAGATGGAGCGGACCACGTCGAGGGTTTCGACCGGTCCCACCACATAATCGTTGACGCCGCGGCGCACCAGCTCGCGATAGGGCGCGGTGTCGTTGGGATTGCCGATCACGACCACGCGGGTGCCGGGGTCGCAGACGCCGGCGAGGTCGTCGAGTCCCTCGAGGATGTCGCGCGTACCGTCGGATTCGATCACGATCACGTTCGGTGTCGGCATCGATTCATAGACTTCGATCGCCGCGGCAAGGCCACCGTCCTTGGCGGTGAGGTGCGCCTTGGCGAGCCGGCGGTCCTGCCCCGCCGCGGTCACCGCGGCGAGCGTCTTCTCGGTCTCGCAAAAGGCCTGCACCGAGATGCGGGGAACCGGCGCAATGTGTTCCTCGGGGTGCTGCGGATCGTCCGCTTCTTCGTCGTGGATAACGGTCATTTGCCTGTGTCGCTGAGCTTGGCCTTGTCGGCTTCGGAATTGGGAGTCGAGATCGCAGTGCCCTTGCGATAGCGATCAAAGGCGATGTCGCGCCGCGCGGTATAGGCCGGCGTCTCGGATCGCGGCTGCTCGAGGTCGGCCGGATTGTCGATCATCGCGGCGAGATTGCGCTGGCTGGCGCAGCCCAGATTGAAGTAGGGCCGGTTCTCGTTGTAGCCGGGATCGAGGATCGAGGGGCCGAGGTCTTCCGGCCACAGCCCGCAGGGGCCGGCGACCGCGGTGATCTTCGAATAGCTCAGGCGGATGGTGGGCAGCAGCCCGGGATCTTCAGGGCGATAGGGATGCTGGACGATGGCACGCGATGGCACGCCGCCTGATGCGAGCACAGACCGGATTTCCCGATAGGTCGCCGCCGCCGCGCGCGAATTCGCAGCGTCGACGGGAACGTCGACGACGACGGAGCCGGTGCCTTCGCGCACCCAGTCCCGGGCGATACCCGCGACGTCCGAATGCTGCGCGGCCGACAGGCCGCCCCTCGCCTTGCCGACGAAGATCACGATCGACTTCTTGCCTTCCTGCACCGCGATCGGGTGGCGCTGGCGATAGTCGGTCGGCACCGTCTGGGTGACGATCTCGCCGGTGGTGTTACAGGCGCCCAGCATGACGGAGAGCCCCGTCAGTGCCAGCGCGACGCCCAGATTGCGACGTCGATCGGCTGATGTTGTCGTCATCGCCTGGTCCCCTCTTGCCCCGTGTCCTGCCCCGGTCCCCAAACCGTTCGTCTCAGTCGATGATGAAGCCGAAATCGCCGGGCGCGCCGGCGATCGGATCGACGCGACGCGCGATGCCATAGAGGCGATTCATGCGGCCGAGCAGTGCGGTCTGCGCGTCCGAGGCCGGCGCGAAGCCGTCGTCGGGCCGCGCCAATTCCTTCTGGGCGACCGCGCGCACCACATAGGGCGTCACGATCACCATCAGCTCGGTCTCGTTGTTGACGAAGTCCTGGCTGCGGAACAGCGCGCCGATGATCGGCACCTGGTCGATGCCGGGAAGGCCGTTGATCGCCTGCTTGGTCTGCTGCTGGATCAGGCCGGCCATCGCCATCGATCCGCCGGAGGGAATCTCCAGCGTCGTCTCGGCGCGGCGGGTCTGGATCGAGGGGATGGTGATCGAGTTGCTCGAGGTCGAGGACACCGCCTGCGTCAACGTGATCGAATTCGTATTCGACAGCTCCGAGACCTCGGTCATCACGCGCAGGCTGATGCGGCCTTCGCTGAGCACGACCGGGGTGAAGTTCAGCGAGATGCCGAACTTCTTGTAGGTGATCTGGGTGGTACAGACGTGGGTGACGGGATCGCAGGAATAGCCTGCCGGAATCGGGAATTCGCCGCCGGCGATGAAGGTGGCGGATTCGCCCGAAATCGCGGTCAGGCTCGGTTCGGCGAGCGTGCGCATCACGCCGGCGCTTTCCATCGCACGCATGGTGGCGCTGACGGTGGCGATGCCCTTGGTGACGCCGGCAACGCCGAGTCCGTTGCTGCCGACGATCGGCCCGCCCGAGACCGAGAAAGGGTTGGAATTGTTGAAATTCACCACCGCGGTGCCGGCGTTCAGGCTGGCGCTGAGATCGACGCCGAGCTGCTTGACGATGTCGCGGCGGACTTCGCCGACGACGACCTTGAGCATCACCTGGTCGCGGCCACGCACGACGATGCTGTTGACGACCTTGTCCGAGCCGCCGACCAGTTTTGCGGCGACGTCGCCGGCCTGCTGGGCCTCGACCGGGCTCGACACCGATCCGGTCAGCATCACGCTGTCGCCGACGCCTTCGATCTGAACGCCCGGCAGCGACTGGCGCAGGGCCGCGCGCATGCCGTTGAGGTCGCGTTTCACCGCGATGTCATAGGAGGCAACCTGCTGGCCGTCGGCGGTGAAGAACACGACGTTGGTCTGGCCGACCTGGCCGCCGATGATATAGGCACGCTGGGCCGAGCGGATGACGGCATTGGCGATCTTGGGATCGGCCACCAGCACGTCCTTGACCTCGCGAGGCAGGTCGATGACGACGGATTTGCCCACGCCAAGCGAGAGAAAACGCGTCTTCGCCGATGCGATGGTCGCGACCGACGATACGCCGAGATCCGGTGCCTGCATCGGCGCCTGGTCGCCGACCGGCGCATCCGTCGCGCTGACGAGGTCGGGGGCTGCGAGCAGCCCCAGTATCAGCATCGTCCCCGTCCAGAACGGGCGCGTGCGCTTCCCCCGAAGGCGCAGGCCCGTCCGATCATCCCCGTAGTTCATGCTATCCCCATCATCACTTCTGTGACGTCAATTGCCGTGCCTGCACCCCGTAACGGATCACGTTCACGCCGCCCGCACGCTTGATCCCCTGGTCCTCAGGCGTGCCGTCGACTGCGTTGGCATCGACGATGCTCCGCAGCGCGAGCTGGAGCGTGCCGCCCTGGCGCGCGGCTGCGAGGACTGCGACCTGGTCGGGCCGGAGCTCGAGCGTGACGGTCTTGCCGACGACGGCGTTCTGGCCGTCCTTCTCCTTCGGCGCCTGGTCGATCGCGAGCACGCGGATATTGGTCAGGATGACCTCGGACAGGACGAGGTCGTTGCCGCCGGTCGGACCGTTGTTGTTGGCGCCGTCGGGGTTCTTCAGACGGCGGGTCAGGACGATGTCGACGCGGTCATTCGGAAGGATGAAGCCGCCAGCGGCGGTCTCGGCTGAAATCTCGGTGGAAACGGCGCGCATCCCGGCGGGCAGGATCGCGGCCATGAAGCCGGAGCCGTCGGCCTTGACCAGCTTCTGCTCGCGGATCGGCTCGCCCTGCATCAGGGGGACTCGGGCGATCGAGCCGGCAATCTGGGTCTGCGCCTCGGGCCTGCTGTCGCGGCGAATGAAGGCACTGCTCGCGGTCGCCGCCGGCCAGGCCTGCCATTGCAGATCCTCGGGCTTCACCGCCTGGCCGAGCCCGATGTCGTTCTTCGCGATCAGCACCTCGACGGTCGGCAATTTCTCGGCGACGGGAAGGGCGGGCGCGGGCTTGTTGTCGAAGCCGCTCGCCAGATACGCAGCGACGCCGCCGGCGCCCAGCGCGATGACGAGAACGACAATGCGTGCGGTGTTCATACGCCTCTACTCTTACGCGGGGCACTCGAACCGCACCTGGCGGGTTCCCCGTGTCGATGAGTAGGGAGTAAAAGTATAAGGGGTGTTGCGAGGCCGAATGCGACGGCCGGCCACGATGCTGGTTCTCGGCAGATGGTGAACGCGGCGTTATCCGGTCGGCCAGCGGCCCCGTAGATTCACGCAGTACGGCACGTTCGTTCGAATGACATGCGCGGCGTCATGGTGAATGGGTGGTTAGTGATGGGTGCGATCGTGGTCACGGCGTGATCGCAGCGAGCCGCGCAGATACGGGTGATCTGTCAACCCCGCGCGAGCGCGTTGCGCTCGTCGCTGGAGGTGCGAGTGGCGCGATGCAACGCATCGTGCCGGGAGCCTCGAGGGATGCGCGGTCGCGATGCAGCAACGCGCGGTAACAGTCGGGCCGTCGCCCTTCGAGGGCCGCTGAAGAGCGGCCACCTCAGGGTGACGGTGATAGATTGGAGGTGGCGGCGGACCTAAAACGCTACTTCGCCCGCTTCTGCTCGATCACGTCCCAGACCTTCGCCGCAACGTCGGGCCCGCCGAGCCGCGCGATGGCGCGGATGCCGGTCGGGGAGGTCACGTTGATCTCGGTGAGGTTGCCGTTGATGACGTCGATGCCGACGAACAAGAGGCCGCGCTCCCGCAGCGCCGGGCCGACGGTGGCACAGATCTCGCGCTCGCGCGGGGTGAGCTCGGTCTCCTGCGCAGCCCCGCCGCGCACCATGTTGGAGCGGAGGTCGTCGGCGGCCGGCACGCGGTTCACCGCGCCGGCGAATTCGCCGTTGACCAGGATGATGCGCTTGTCGCCGTGCCTCACCTCGGGGATGAATTGCTGGATCACCCAGGGCTCCCGGAACGTCACCGAGAACATGTCGAACAGCGAGCCGAAATTCATGTCCTGCGGCATCACGCGGAACACCGCCGCGCCGCCATGGCCGTGCAGCGGCTTCATCACGACGGCGCCGTGCTTGTCGCGGAACGCGTTGATCTCGTCGAGGTCGCGCGAGATCAGGGTCGGCGGCATCAGCTGCGGAAAATTCATCACGAACAGCTTTTCCGGCGCGTTGCGCACGGAGGCGGGATCGTTGAGCACCAGCGTCTTCGGATGGATGCGCTCCAGAAGATGCGTCGAGGTGATGTAGGCGAGGTCGAACGGCGGGTCCTGGCGCAGCAGCACCACGTCAAAGCCGTTCAGCGCCTCGCGTCTGGGCTCGCCGAGCGTGAAGTGATCGCCGGGCTCGTCGCGCACGGTCAGGAGCTGAACCGGAGCCACGATCTCCTCGCCGACCATCGAGAGCTTGTCGGGCGTGTAATAGGACAGGCCGTGGCCGCGCTTCTGCGCCTCCAAAAGCAGCGCAAAGGTCGAATCGCCCTTGATGTTGATGCGGGCGATGGGGTCCATCTGGACGGCGACGTTCAGTTTCATGGTCTGCCTTTCAGGTCGAGGCGTCGAATGCCGCCAACACATGGCGCGGAAGTCGCTTCGGTGCAATCAGCATGGCGTCGAATCGCAATTCGAATTCGGCATGCTCGGGATGCGCGACGAGCCAGCCTTGCGCGGCGTCGATGATGCGCTGCTGCTGGCGCGGCGTCACGGCGAAGGCGGCGTCATCCAGCGTGGCCCGCGCCTTGACCTCGACGAAGGCGATCAGATTGCGGCGGCGCGCCACGATGTCGATCTCGCCATGCGGGGTGCGGTAGCGTTTGGCCAGGATGCGATAGCCCTTGGCCATGAGATAGGCCGCGGCGCGGCTCTCCGCGGAGATGCCGGTGTGGAACGCGGCGACGCGCTCGGGCGAGGCGACCTTCGGCTCCGTCGGGACCTCAGTCTTCGACATCGTCGCCCCTTAAGTCCTTGGCGAGCTCGAGCGCGCGGGCATAGACCTCGCGGCGCGGCCGGCCGGAGAGCGCGACCGCGTGCGCGACGGCATCCTTGACGCTGTGCGCGGCAAGTTGCTCGCGCAACAGACCGTCCAGCGCATCCGACGTCAGCATCTCGGCGTCGGCCGCCGGCGGCGCGATCACCAGCACGAACTCGCCGCGCGTCTCCAGCGTATCGGCCTCGCGCGCCAGCTGGCTCAACGGTGCGCGCGAGATCTCCTCGTGCAGCTTGGTCAGCTCGCGGCAGATCGCGGCTTCGCGCGTGCCCATGATCTCGGCGAGCTCCGCCAGCGTGTCCTGTACGCGGTTGCCGGATTCGAACATCACCAGCGTCGCATCGATGCGCGCGAGTTCGGTCAAGCGCGCCTTTCGCGCGGCGGATTTCGCCGGCAAAAAGCCCTCGAAAAAGAAGCGGTCGGTCGGCAGTGCCGCCACCGTCAGCGCCGCCAGCACCGAGGATGGGCCGGGCAGGGCATACACCGCATGGCCGGCGGCGCAGACCTCGCGCACCAGCTTGAAGCCGGGATCGGAGATCAGCGGCGTGCCGGCGTCGGAGACCAGCGCAATCGAGCCGCCCTGCCCCAGCGCCTCCAGGATTTTCGGACGCGCGGCCTCCGCGTTGTGCTCGTGATATTGCTTGAGCTGCGCGGCGATGGCGTAGCGCTCCGTCAGGCGCCGGGTGATGCGGGTGTCCTCGCAGGCGATGACGTCGACGCCGGCGAGGGTCTGGAGCGCCCGCAGCGTGATGTCGCCGAGATTGCCGATGGGGGTTGAGACCAGATGGAGGCCCGGTGCCGCCTTCGGCGCCGCAAGTCGATGGGCGTCGATGGAGAAACCGCGCGAGGCGGCGTCTTGAGCTTCAGGCGTATTTATCGGGGCCGGCTTTGCGCGCATAATGAAGTCAACTTAGGCACGATCCTCAGGGCTGGGAACCGGCTCGCCGAAAAAGATCGTGCCGAGGTGAGGGGCGAGGAACGGACGGGAATGTGATCGATCCGGGATCACGTCGAGAGGGAGTGAGGGCTCTCACGCCATATTCGCGACTGAAACGCCGCCTTGATGCTGCGTGAGCGAGGGCAAGCAGCTGCCGGGACAGGAAGGCGGCCGCGTTAAGCGGCTATTATCCTTTTGTTTCGGTTAACTATTTGCCGACAATATGCCTGAATCCGCGGCTTGTGTCGTGGAAAGAGTGTCGTGACCGGCCGGCGCCGGCGGGTCAGAAGAGAAGCTGCCATGATGGGCCCGCGTTATCCCAGATCGTCCTCTTCGGAGGAGTCTCCCGTTCCGGGGTCCCTGATATCAGGGGCGACCCGCCGGGGCGCGCTCGGCCTGTTGCTCGGCGCACCCCTGCTGTCGGCCTGCGCCGGCGTGCAGCAGAGCCTGAGCCAGTTCTCCAACCCGTTTTCGAGCTCAGCACCGCCGGCTCAGCCGGCAGGTCCGCCGCAACAGGCGACGACCGCCGGCACCGGCGGCGTCAAGGTCGCCGTGATCCTGCCGCTCTCGGCCGCCGGCAATGCTGGTCTCGCCGCGCAATCCATGCGCAACGCCGCCGAAATGGCGCTGGCCGAGTTCCAGAACCCGAACATCCAGCTTCTGATCAAGGACGACAATGGCAGCCCGCAAGGCGCGCAGGGCGCCGCGCAGCAGGCCGTCGACGAAGGCGCCGAGATCATTTTGGGACCGCTGTTCGCGCAATCGGTGCCGGCGGTGGCGCAAGTCGCGCGCACGCGCGGCATTTCCGTGATGGCGTTCTCGACCGATTCCAGCATCGCCGGCCGCGGCGTCTATTTGCTCTCCTTCCTGCCGGAGTCCGACGTCAACCGCATCGTCGAATATTCCGCCAGCATCGGAAAGCGCTCCGTCGCCGTGCTGGTGCCCGACAATGCCTATGGCAATGTCGTCGAGGCCGCGGTGAAGGCGGCGGTGCCGCGGCGCGGCGGGCGCATCATCGCCTTCGAGAAATACGGCGCCGATCGCGCCACGCCGGCGCGCACCGTGGCGCAGCAGCTCGGCAGTGCGGACGCGTTGTTCATTGCCGATGATGGCGATGCCGTCGTGTCGGTGGCGGACGCGATGACCGCGGCGGGCGCGAATTTGCGCAACATCCAGCTGCTCGGCACTGGCCTGTGGGACAATCCGCGGGTTTATGCGAATGCGAGCCTGCAAGGCGGCCTCTATGCCGCGCCGGACCCGGCCGGCTTCCGCGCCTTCTCCGGCCGCTATCGCACCAAATACGGCGCCGAGCCGATTCGCACCGCGACGCTCGCCTATGACGCGGTCGCCCTCGTCGCCGCGCTGGCGCGCACGCAAGGCACCACGCGCTTCTCGCCCGACGTGCTCACCAATCCCTCGGGCTTTGCCGGCATCGACGGCCTGTTTCGCTTCCGTGCGGACGGCACGAATGAACGGGGCCTCGCGGTGATGAAGGTGACGACGGGCGGCGGCGTTGCGGTCGCGGGTTCGCCGAAGAGTTTTGGGGCGTAGTGGCTTCGTAGCCCGGATGGAGCGCAGCGAAATCCGGGGCGATCTTACCGCGCGGATAGAACCCGGATTGCGCTGCGCTCCATCCGGGCTACGGGACTTTGCTACGCCGCTAAATCCGCGACCACCGCATCCAGCACCGGAAAACCGCTGCTGGTCACGCGCAGCCGGCCCGTTGCGTCGACCGTGATCGCACCCTCCTCGCGCAGCAGCGCGATGCGCTTGGGATCGAGCGGGCGGCCGGAGAGGGCTTTGTAGCGCTCGGGGTCGATGCCTTCGGCGAGGCGCAATCCCATCAGCAGGAATTCGTCGGCGCGTTCTTCGCTGTTGAGGAGATCGTCGGTGACGATTCCATGGCCGTTGGTCTCGACCCGCATCAGCCAGGCCTCGGGACGCTTCTCGGTGGCGGTGGCGTGCCTGATGCCGTCGATGTCGAGCCGGCCATGCGCGCCGGGGCCGATGCCGGCATATTCCTCGCCGCGCCAATAGACCAGATTGTGCCGGCACTCGGCGCCGCGCCGCGCGTGATTGGAAATCTCGTAGGCGGGCAGGCCGAGCTTGTCGCAGGTCTCCTGCGTCACGTCGTAGAGCGCACGCGCCACCGTTTCGTCCGGCGTCTTCAATTTGCCGGCCTGGTGCAGGCCGAAGAAGGGCGTGCCTTCCTCGATCGTCAATTGATAGAGCGACAGATGCTCGGCCGCCTCGTCAATGGCGAGACGCAATTCATCGGCCCACATCGCCGGCGTCTGGTCGGGGCGGGCGTAGATCAGATCGAACGAATAGCGATCGAACGAGCGGCGCGCGATCGCGACCGCATCGAGCGCCTCGCGCGCGCTGTGCAGGCGTCCCAAAGCTTTGAGCGAGGCGTCGTCGAGCGCCTGCACGCCGAGCGAAACGCGGTTGACGCCGGCGGTGCGATAGCCGGCAAAGCGCGTGGCTTCGACGCTGGTCGGATTCGCCTCCAGCGTCACCTCGACATCGCCGGCGACGGTCCAGTGCTTGCCGATCGCATCGAGCACCGCGCCGACGGTTGCGGGCTGCATCAGCGACGGTGTGCCGCCGCCGAGAAAGATCGAGGTGACTTCACGGCCGGGCGAGCGCTGCGCAGTTGTTTCGATCTCGCGCGCGAAGGCCGCCGCATATCTCGCCTCGTCGATCGCGGCATGGCGGACATGGCTGTTGAAGTCGCAATAGGGGCATTTCGACAGGCAGAACGGCCAGTGCACGTAGACGCCGAAGGCTTCGGACTCTTGTTTTGACGCGTTTTCCTGGCGCGAACCGGTACCCACTTCGCTCGAAAACGCTCTAGCGCGGCTCAAGGCAGATCTCCGCCAGTTTCACGAAGGCGCAGGCGCGATGCGACAGGCCGAGGCCGAGCGGCGGCAGGCCGTGCTTCTCGATGCTTTCCATCTCGCCGAAGGTGCGGCTGTGGCCGTCAGGCAAGAACATCGGGTCATAGCCGAAGCCGGCGGTGCCGCGCGGCGGCCAGACCAGCGTGCCGTCGACGCGCGCCTCGACCTCTTCGAGATGATCGTCGGGCCAGGCGACGCAGAGCGCGGAGACGAAATGCGCTTTGCGCTTGTCGGGCGTGGTGGCGCCGCGCTCCTGCAGCAGGCGCTCGATCTGCGCCATCGCCGCGTTGAAGTCCTTGGTCGGGCCGGCCCATCGCGCGCTGTAGATGCCCGGCGCGCCGTCGAGTGCGTCGACCACGATGCCGGAATCGTCGGCAAAGGCGGGAAGCTTGGTCGCCCGCGCTGCCGCGATCGCCTTGATCGCGGCATTGCTGCGGAAATCGTTGCCGGTTTCGTCCGGCTCGCCCAGGCCCAGTTCACCGGCCGACACCGCCTCGATGCCGTACGGCGCCAAAAGCTCCTGCATCTCGGCGAGCTTGCCGGGATTATGGGTGGCGATGACGAGCTTTCCGGTGATTCGGCGGTGCATGGGCCTATTGACTACGCGACAGCCAGTTTCTGCAAGTCCACGAGACGTGCGATGCCTTTTTGCGCTAGGGCGATCAGCTTCAGGAACTCGTCCTGCGTGAACGGCTCGCGTTCCGCGGTGCCCTGGACCTCGATGATGCGGCCATCGCCGGTCATGACGAAATTGGCGTCGGTCTGGGCTTCCGAATCCTCGGCATAGTCGAGATCGAGCACCGGTGTGCCGTTGTAGATGCCGCAGGAGATCGCGGCGACATTGTCGCGCATCACATTGGCCTTGATCATGTTGCGCGCCTTCATCCAGTTGATGCAATCGGCGAGGGCGACCCAGGCACCGGTGATCGAGGCCGTGCGGGTGCCGCCGTCGGCCTGGAGCACGTCGCAATCGACCGTGATCTGGCGCTCACCGAGCGCTTCGAGATCGACGATGGTGCGAAGCGAGCGGCCGATCAGGCGCTGGATCTCGACGGTGCGGCCGCTCTGCTTGCCGGCGGCGGCCTCGCGGCGGGTGCGTTCGGAGGTCGCGCGCGGCAGCATGCCGTATTCGGCGGTGACCCAGCCGCGGCCCTGGCCCTTCAGCCACGGCGGCAGGCGATCTTCCAGCGTGGCGGTGACCAGCACATGGGTGTCGCCGAATTTCACCAGGCAGGAGCCTTCCGCATATTTGACCACGCCGCGCTCCAGCGTCACGGGGCGCAATTCGTCGGGCGCACGGCGGCTTGGCCGCATGGGAAATCCTCCAAAACTCGCAGGTTAGGGCTATTCGCGGTGCTTGTAGGTGGGGTGAGGGTATGCGGCAAGGGGAAAGGACAAGGCTTTTTCACCCCCGGTTTTCCGCCCTGCAAACGCAACGCTTGTCAGAACCCTCGGGGATGGACAAATTATGAGCATCTGAGAGGAGTTACCGTCTGTGGCCCATCACGATCCGATCCATCTGATCGCGCCGCGCGCGGGCCTCGCCCAGCTCAACGAGCGTTCTCGCGACATCTTTCGTCAAATTGTCGAAAGTTATCTCGCGACCGGTGAGCCCGTGGGCTCGCGCAATATCTCGCGGCTCATCGCCATGCCGCTGTCGCCGGCCTCGGTCCGCAACGTCATGGCCGATCTGGAACAGCTAGGCCTGATCTACGCCCCGCACACCTCCGCTGGCCGGCTGCCGACGGAACTCGGCCTGCGGTTCTTCGTCGATGCCCTGATGCAGGTCGGCGACCTCAACGAGGCCGAGCGGCAGTCGATCCAGAGCCAGCTTGCCACCGTCGGCCAGGCGCAATCGGTCGAGGCGGCGCTGGACCAGGCGCTGACGCGGCTCTCGGGCCTGACCCGCGCCGCCGCGGTGGTGCTGACGCCGAAATCCAATGCGCGGCTGAAACACATCGAATTCGTCCGTCTGGAACCGGAAAAGGCGCTGGTGATCCTGGTCGGGGAGGATGGCCAGGTCGAAAACCGCGTGCTGTCGCTGCCCCCCGGAGTTCCCTCCTCGGCGATCACCGAGGCCGGCAATTTCCTCAATGCGCGCATCCGCGGCCGCACCCTGGCCGAGGCGCGGCTCGAGCTCGAGACGGCACTTGGAGAGGCCCGCGCCGAGCTCGATCAGCTCGCACAGAAGGTGATTTCCGCCGGCATCGCCAGCTGGTCCGGCGGCGAGAACGAGGATCGCCAGCTCATCGTCCGCGGCCATGCCAATCTGCTCGAAGACCTGCATGCGCTGGAGGATCTGGAGCGGGTGCGCCTGTTGTTCGACGATCTCGAGACCAAGCGCGGCGTGATCGATCTGCTGGGCCGCGCCGAGACCGCCGAGGGCGTGCGCATCTTCATCGGCAGCGAGAACAAGCTGTTTTCGCTGTCGGGGTCCTCCACCATCATCTCGCCCTATCGGGATGCCGCCGGCCATATCGTCGGCGTATTGGGCGTGATCGGGCCGACCCGGCTGAATTATGCCCGCGTGATCCCGACCGTGGACTACGCCGCCCGCATCGTCAGTCGCCTGCTGGGAGGCTGACCGGCGTTTGATCCGATCACGGGCGCTTGATTTTCGGCGCCCGAAGCACGATATCCGGGCCAGAAAAATCCCTGCGACGAATTCGAAAAGAGAGCCGATGACCGATCGAGACCGGCAACCCGAAGACGCGGCCGCGCCGACTGGCGAGCCCGTGGTGTCCAAGCCCTACATCATGCCCGACGATCCCGAGCCCGGCTCGGTCGAAACGTTGCAGAAGGAAGCTGCCGAGGCGCGCGACCGCATGCTGCGGACGCTGGCCGAGATGGAGAATCTGCGCAAACGCACCACCAAGGAGGTCGCCGACGCCCGCCTCTACGGCATCACCGGCTTTGCCCGCGATGTGCTCGACATCGCCGACAATCTCCAGCGCGCGCTCGATGCCGTCCCGGCCGAGGCCCGTGCCGCGGCCGATCCCGGCCTGACCGCGCTGATCGAGGGCGTCGAGCTCACCGAGCGTTCGCTGCTCAACGCGCTGGAAAAGCACGGCGTGAAGAAGCTCGATCCGCAGGGCCAGAAGTTCGATCCGAACTTCCACCAGGCGATGTACGAAGTGCCCGATGCGTCGGTGCCGTCGGGCACCGTGGTGCAGATCATGCAGGCCGGCTACACCATCGGCGAGCGCGTGCTGCGCCCGGCTCTGGTCGGTGTCGCCAAGGGTGGCGCAAAGGCCGCGCCCGCGGCGAACAATAACGAGTCGAGCGGCGCGCCGAACTGATTTTTTTGCGTCATTCCGGGGCGGCTCGAAGAGCCGAACCCGGAATCTCGAGATTCTCAGGTGCGCAATGGCGCACCATAGTCCGATGCTTCGCATCGCCCCGGAATGACAGTCGTCTAGCTCTACGCGCTCGCGATATCCGCAGACTGGATCCGCTTCACGCCGGCCTTGGCCATATCGGCCCAGGCTTTTGCCAGCGAGCCCTGCGTGTCGATGCCGCGGCAGGCGTCTTCCACCACATAGACCTCGAAGCCCGCCTTGCGCGCGTCGAGCGCGGTCCAGGCGACGCAGAAATCCGTCGCGAGGCCAGCGACGAAGACACGCTTGATCTTGCGTCCCTTGAGATAGCCGGCAAGTCCGGTCGAGGTCTTGCCGTCGGCTTCGAGGAAGGCCGAATAGCTGTCGACGTCCTTGTGAAAGCCCTTGCGGATGATGAGCTCGGCATGCGGGATCGCAAGATCCTTCGACAGCGAAGCGCCGTCGGTGCCCTGCACGCAATGGTCCGGCCACAGCACCTGCTTGCCGTAGGGAAGGTCGACGGTTTCGAACGGCTTCTTGCCGGAGTGGACTGACGCAAACGAAACGTGGCCCGGCGTGTGCCAGTCCTGCGTCATCACCACATTCGCAAACGCTTTCGAGATCTTGTTGATGACGGGCACCACCTGCTCGCCCTCTTTCACCGCGAGGCTGCCGCCGGGCAGGAAGCAGTTCTGCACGTCGATCACCAGCAGCGCGGAGGCATCGTCGGGTTTGATCGATGCCGCTGCAAAGAGTGCGGTTGGAGCGAGAGCCGCGAGCGCGGTCGTTCCAAGCATTGCCAGGACTTGTCGCCGATCCAGCATCGTTCGCCTCCCCTTAGGATGAACTCAACGGAGACGAAGCCTAGTTCCGTTCGTGTACGAACAGAAGCCCGAAAATGCGGCCGGGTTTGGTGAGGGGGTGGGCGTGCAGCCTCAACACCACTGTCGTCCCGGACAAGCGCAGCGCAGATCCGGGACCCATACCCCCAGGGAGAAGTTTGGCGAAGACTCTTCGTGGGTACTGCGACCGACCCCAATCGCGAGATCACGCGGTATGGGTCCCGGCCCCCCGCGCGCAATTGCGCGCTAGGCCGGGACGACACCGAGTGTGTTGGAGCGCCTCTGCCCTAACCCTTCGGCTGAATCCCGTCGCGCACGGCACGGAAGCGGGTGAAGGCGGCTAGCCACTGGTCGCGCGGGGCGCTGGCGATGATGCGCAGCGAGGCGCCGCCGCTCGAGAAACGGATCCACTGCACCACCGTGACCGGGACCTTGTCCTTGCCGCTGACGCCGTCGATCCGGGTCTCGAAGCCTTGCTGACCGTTGATGCGGATCGGCTCGGACATGGTGACGCGCGATTCGCGCACGCCGGGGATCTGCAGCGCGGCCTCCTGGGCGAAGCGGGCGCGGTCGTCGGCGGCTTGCGGCGTGGCGCCGATCACGCCGAGGATCATGAACGGCTTCGACTCATAACCGGTGCTCTCGTCGCCATCGGCCAGGATGATGCTGGAGCCCGGCGCCAGCGTGCGGATGTCCTTGAATTCGGCGAGATCGGTGATCTTGAACGGCATCAGCGCGATCTGCTCCTCGGCCGAGACCTGCTTGCGGGTGGTGGCGCTCGCAAACATCTGCCGCACCGCTTCATCCGTGTAGATCTTGGTCGCATTCTCCGGGATCTGCACCGCGACATAGCCGGAGAAGCCGGCGCCCGGCACGATCATCGAATAGCGCTTCACCGGCGTGTCGCCGGCCTTGCCGCTTTCGGTGGTGAAATAGGCAAGCCCCGCGGGCGTCTCGATCTTGTCCTGCTTGACGCCGCCAGCGCCGGCCGGATTGGAATTGAAGGCGCTCACGACCTCGCCATAGGCCGCCGGCGGCAGCTCGGTGATCAACACCTTGACGCTGCCGTCCTCGCTCTCGAAGCCCGGAAAGGTCTTTGCCGTGCTGAGTCCGACCAGCGGCACCATGCCGAGGCGCAGGCCGGGCGGAAACACGGCGTCGGCGGCGATAGCCGGAAGCGCGGAGGCAATGAGGAGGGCGAGCGCGGCGAGGGGTCGGATCAGCTTCATGGGCACTCTGATTGGTTCACATTGAGGCCGTTCGATGGTCGGCCACCGGGCCGCTTTGTCGCGCGAGGCAGCTGTGGCGGCTGTCCGGCCGGTCCGCCTTTTACCGGGTTTGGGCCTGCGGCAACAGGGCGGCACCGGCTGCGGTAGCGGGGGCTTGCTGATGCCTGAACCTGTTAATAATTCCTCACCCGCAAGGGCGGTGAAGTCCGGATATCATCGTCCAAAACCCAATGTTTTCACGGCAGAAACGTAGCTTCGGTCCTTGCGGGCCCCTCCCCCCCTCCTATATGAGCCTCAATCATCGCAATATCGCGGATGTTTGATCTTAGGGGGTTTCGGTCGGGTGCCTTCTGGGCCCAGCCAACCTGCCGCAAAAACAAGGATATCAGGACCATGGGAAAGGTCATTGGGATCGACCTCGGCACCACGAATTCGTGCGTCGCCGTGATGGATGGCAAGAACGCCAAAGTCATCGAGAATTCCGAAGGCATGCGCACGACGCCTTCGATCGTCGCCGTGACGGACGACGGTGAGCGCCTCGTCGGCCAGCCGGCCAAGCGCCAGGCCGTCACCAATCCCGAGCGCACCTTCTTCGCAGTGAAGCGCCTCATCGGCCGCCGCTACGACGACCCGATGGTCGAGAAGGACAAGAAGCTCGTCCCCTACAAGATCGTGAAGGCTTCCAACGGCGACGCCTGGGTCGAGGCCGACGGCCAGACCTACTCGCCCTCGCAGGTCTCGGCGTTCATCTTGCAGAAGATGAAGGAGACTGCGGAAGCCCATCTCGGCCAGAAGGTCGATCAGGCCGTCATCACCGTTCCCGCCTACTTCAACGACGCCCAGCGCCAGGCGACCAAGGATGCCGGCAAGATCGCGGGCCTCGAAGTGCTGCGCATCATCAACGAGCCGACCGCGGCCGCGCTCGCCTATGGCCTCGACAAGACCAAGACCGGCACGATCGCGGTGTACGATCTCGGCGGCGGCACGTTCGATATCTCGATCCTCGAGATCGGCGACGGCGTGTTCGAGGTGAAGTCGACCAACGGCGACACCTTCCTCGGCGGCGAAGACTTCGACATGCGCCTGGTCGGCTATCTCGCCGACGAATTCCAGAAGGAGCAGGGCATCAACCTGCGCAACGACAAGCTCGCGTTGCAGCGCCTGAAGGAAGCCGCTGAAAAGGCCAAGATCGAGCTGTCTTCGACGACGCAGACCGAGATCAACCTGCCCTTCATCACCGCGGACCAGACCGGCCCGAAGCATCTGACGATGAAGCTCACCCGCGCCAAGTTCGAAGCGCTGGTCGACGACCTCGTCCAGAAGACCGTCGAGCCCTGCCGCAAGGCGCTGAAGGACGCCGGCGTCACCGCCGGTGAGATCGGCGAAGTGGTTCTGGTCGGCGGCATGTCGCGCATGCCGAAGGTCCAGGAAGTCGTGAAGCAGCTGTTCGGCAAGGAGCCGCACAAGGGCGTCAACCCCGACGAAGTCGTGGCGATCGGCGCTGCGATCCAGGCCGGCGTGCTCCAGGGCGACGTCAAGGACGTGCTGCTGCTCGACGTCACCCCTCTGTCGCTGGGCATCGAGACGCTGGGTGGCGTGTTCACCCGCATCATCGACCGCAACACCACGATCCCGACCAAGAAGAGCCAGGTGTTCTCGACCGCCGAGGACAGCCAGAACGCGGTCACCATCCGCGTCTTCCAGGGCGAGCGTGAAATGGCGGCCGACAACAAGATGCTCGGCCAGTTCGACCTGATGGGCATTCCGCCGGCTCCGCGCGGCATGCCGCAGATCGAGGTCACCTTCGACATCGACGCCAACGGCATCGTCAACGTCTCGGCCAAGGACAAGGCCACCGGCAAGGAGCAGCAGATCCGCATCCAGGCCTCCGGCGGCCTGTCGGAAGCCGACATCGAGAAGATGGTCAAGGACGCCGAGGCCAATGCCGAGGCGGACAAGAAGCGCCGCGAGGCCGTGACCGCCAAGAACGAGGCGGATGGTCTGGTGCATTCGACCGAGAAGGCTTTGGCCGAACACGGTTCGAAGGTCGGCGAGACCGAGCGCCGCGCCATCGAGGATGCCGTCGGCGACCTCAAGGAAGCGCTGAAGGGCGACGATGCCGAGGCGATCAAGGCCAAGACCCAGACGCTGGCCCAGGCTTCGATGAAGCTCGGCGAGGCCATGTACAAGCAGCAGGCCGAGGCCGACGCCAAGAAGGACGCGGCCAAGGACGACGTCGTCGACGCGGAATTCACCGAAGTCGACGACGACAAGAACAACAAGAAGTCCGCCTGAACCCCAAGAGGGTCATGATGCGGACGGCTTGGACCCCACACGCTCTACCGGCCTCCTCCTTCGCGGGGGAGGCCGTCGTGTCGGGACGGACGGGCGGGTCGCCCGTTACGATCGATCAATTCCCAGCCGTTATGCTGAACGCCGCCACGCTAGCCTCTGCCGTCAGGCAGAAGGCTGCCTATATCGTCGTGTGGCGACGTCGTTTCGCTCCGACTTGAATCGCGATTGGATAGACCGAGTCCCACATGTCCACGTCCACCAAGCGCTGCTATTACGAAACCCTCGAAGTCGAACGCGATGCCGACGAATCCGTCCTGAAATCGTCGTTCCGCAAGCTGGCGATGAAGTTCCACCCGGACCGCAATCCCGGGGACGACACCAGCGAAGTCAAGTTCAAGGAAATCAACGAGGCCTACGAGGTCCTCAAGGACAAGGACAAGCGCGCGGCCTATGACCGCTACGGCCATGCCGCCTTCGAGCAGGGCGGCGGTGGCGCCGGCTTCGGCGCGGGCTTCGCCTCTTCCTTCTCCGACATTTTCGAAGATCTGTTCGGCATGGCCGGGCAGCGCGGCCGCGGCGGTCGCGAGCGCGGCGCCGACCTGCGCTACAACATGGAAATCACGCTCGAGGAAGCCTTCGGCGGCAAGACCGCGCAGATCGAGATTCCGGTCTCGGTCACCTGCGAGGCCTGCTCGGGCATCGGCGCCAAGGCCGGAACCAAGCCGAAGACCTGCTCGAGCTGCGGCGGCGCCGGCCGCGTGCGGCAGTCGCAGGGCTTCTTCACGCTGGAGCGAACCTGTCCGGGCTGCCAGGGCCGCGGCCAGATGATCGAGGATGCCTGCCCGTCCTGCTCGGGCCAGGGCCGCGTCACCCGCGAGCGGAATCTCTCGGTCAACATTCCCCCCGGTGTCGAGGACGGCACAAGGATCAGGCTCGCCGGCGAGGGCGAGGCGGGGGTCCGCGGCGGTCCGCCCGGCGACCTCTACATCTTCCTGTCGCTGGCCCAGCACCAGTTCTTCCAGCGCGACGGCGCCGATCTGCATTGCCGTGTGCCGATCTCGATGGTGACGGCCGCCCTTGGCGGCGAATTCGAGGTGCCAACCATCGAGAAGGGCAAGGCCAAGGTGAAGGTGCCGGCCGGGACCCAGTCGAACCGCCGATTCCGCATTGCATCAAAAGGCATGCCGGTGCTGCGGTCGCGCCAGATGGGCGACATGTATGTTCAGGTCGTGGTCGAGACCCCGCAGAACCTCACCAAGAAGCAGCAGGAATTGCTGGCCGAGTTCGAAAAGCTGTCAAGCGGCAACACCCAGCCGGAATCCGAGGGCTTCTTCGCCAAGGTCAAGGATTTCTTCGGTAATCGGGCGAGTTGACTCGGCTTGACCATACCGCCTTCGGCCTATACGTCTTTATGACCATTTTCTGACACGCCGCGGTCCCGCGGTCCCGTCCGGTCCTGACATGCCATTGCCATCGTCCGCGCGTGCGTTGAAGAAGCCTCGTCTCGACGACGAGGTGCGCTTTCTCAGATCATGGATCGAAAAGCCCCTGCACATGGGCGCGGTGATGCCGTCGGGCAAGCTGCTGGCCCGGACCATGGCCCACTACGTCGATGTCGATTCGGACGCGCCTGTGGTCGAGCTCGGACCCGGCACCGGCGCCATCACCTCGGCCCTGATCGAGCGCGGCGTCGACCAGAAGCGTCTCGTCCTCGTCGAATACAATCCCGGCTTCTGCGCCCTGCTGCGCGACCGCTATCCGCAGGCCAAGGTGGTGCAGGGCGATGCCTATCGCCTGCGTGACACGCTCTGGAACGTCCTGAGCGCGCCGGCCTCCGCAGTCGTCTCCGGCCTGCCGCTCGTGACAAAACCGATGCTGACGCGGCTGCGGCTGATCCGCGACGCCTTCACGGCGCTCGCGCCCGGCGCGCCTTTCGTCCAGTTCACCTATGCGGTGGTGCCGCCGATCCCGAAATCGCTGCCCGGCGTGTCCACAGAGGCGTCGGAACGGATCTGGATGAACCTTCCGCCCGCCCGCGTCTGGGTGTATCGCAAGCATTAATTCCGCCGGCTCGGTTCTTTGCGCGGCGGCTCGTATTCGCCGAACGCATGGAAGCGGATGTCCGCACCTAAAATCCTGGTCATTCCCGGCTCGCTGCGCACCGGTTCGCACAACGTGAAGTTGGCGGCGGTCGCCGCCTATGAATTCGCCCGGGCCGGCGTGGACGTCACCCGCATCTCGCTCGCCGATTTTCCGCTGCCGATCTACGACGGCGATCTCCAGGCCAAGGCCGGCGTGCCCAAGCATGCGGTCAATCTCAAGCGCATGATCGGCACGCATCATGGCGTGCTGTTCGTCTCGCCCGAATACAACGCCTCGGTGCCGCCGCTGCTCAAGAACGCGATCGACTGGGTCAGCCGTGTGCAGGATCCGCACGAGACGCGCGGCGAGGTGTTCCGCAACCGTGCCTTCGCACTCGCCGGCGCCTCGCAGAGCCGGCTCGGCGCGGCTCGTGCGCTGCAGGCGCTCAGGCTGATCCTGACCTCCTGCCACGCCAATGTGATTGCCAGCCAGCTCACGCTCGCCTTTGCCGACCAGGCCTATGACGATATGGACAGGCTCAAGAACGAGGCCGATATCGCCGCGTTGAAGGAGTTGGTGGCGCAATTGATCGACATTTCCCAACGCATGATGTGAGGTGACATGACGCCAGCCGAGATCGCCCCCAAGGACCGCCTGATCGTCGCGCTCGATCTGCCCAGCGTCGATGCCGCGGAGGCGACGATCAATCGTCTCGGCGACAGCGTCACCTTCTACAAGATCGGTTATCGGCTCGCTTATGCCGGCGGATTGCCGCTGGTCGGCAAGCTCGCCGACAAGGGCAAGAAGGTCTTTCTCGATCTCAAGCTGCACGACATCGGCAACACCGTGATGCAAGGCGTCGAGAGCATCACCAGGCTTGGCGCCACCTTTCTCACCGTGCACGCCTATCCGCAGACCATGAAGGGCGCGGTCGAAGGCCGCGGCAATTCGAGCCTGAAGATCCTCGCCGTCACGGTCCTGACCTCCTACAACGAGGACGATCTGCACGCGGCCGGCTATCGGCTCGGCGTCTCCGAGCTGGTCGAGGCGCGCGCGCAGCAGGCCCAGGTGCTTGGCATCGACGGGCTGGTGTCGTCGCCGGAGGAAGTCGGGGCCTTGCGCAAGATCGTCGGCCACCAGATGCATCTCGTCACCCCCGGCATCCGGCCGGTCGGTTCGGCAACCGGCGACCAGAAGCGCATCATGACGCCGGGCCGCGCGATCGCCGCCGGCGCCGATTATCTCGTCGTCGGACGGCCGGTCGTCGAAGCCGCCGACCCCAAGGCGATTGCGGAAGCCATCCAGGCCGAGATCGCGCAGGCGCTCTGAGCATGATCCGGACCCGAAGGGCCGCGTTAGCGCAAAGTGTGAAGCGGCTTTCCGATCAGATCATGCTCAAATGAAGATCAGCGACATAGGGAGAAGAACAATGGCAAAAGGCTACTGGATCGGGCGCGTCGATGTGAGCAGTGACGAGGGCTACAAGCCCTACGCCGTCGCCAACGGTCCGATCTTCAAGAAGTGGGGTGGCCGCTTCGTCGTCCGCGCCGGCAAGTTCACCACCGTCGAGGGCGCCAGCCGCACCCGCAACGTCGTGATCGAATTCCCGGACTACGAGACCGCGATCGCCTGCTACAATTCGCCGGAATACCAGGCCAACATCAAGGTGCGCCAGCCGCACTCGGTCGCCGACCTCATCATCATCGAGGGCTATGACGGCCCGCAGCCGTCTGACGGCTGAGATCCACTGTCATTCGGGGATGGTCCGAAGGACCAGACCTCAGGTGCGCAATTGCGCACCGGGGAATCTCGAGATTCCGGGTTCGGCTCTGCGAGTCGCCCCGGAATGACGGTTGCGTTGCTCCTCCCTCGGTTGCCGGAACTGCGTCCCCCCGCTACAACGGCCGTGAGAGGATCACACCATGTCCGACATGCGCCTGATTGTTGCTGGAGCCGGTGGCCGGATGGGCCGCGCGCTGGTGCGGGCGATTGCCGAGAGCAAAGGCGCGGTGCTGGCCGGCGCGCTCGAGGCCCCCGGCTCGGAGCTGCTCGGCAAGGATGCCGGTGTGCTCGCAGGCCTGCCGGCCAACGGCATCAAGCTCTCGGCCGATCTCTGGGCGATGTCGAAGGAGGCCGACGGCATCCTCGATTTCACCGTGCCGGCGGCGACCATCGCCAATGTCGCGATCGCGGCCGAGCGCGGTATCGTGCATGTCGTCGGCACCACCGGATTGTCCGGCTCCGACAATGCCGTGATCAAGAGCGTCACCAACCGCGCCGTCGTGGTGCAATCAGGCAATATGAGCCTCGGCGTCAATCTGCTGGCGGCCGTGGTCAAGCGCGTCGCCAAGGCGCTCGACCAGAGTTTTGACATCGAGATCGTCGAAACCCATCACCGCATGAAGGTCGATGCGCCATCCGGCACCGCGCTGATGCTCGGGCAGGCCGCAGCCAGCGGCCGCGGCGTCACTCTCGATGAACATTCCGAACGTGGCCGTGACGGCATCACCGGCGCGCGCAGGCCGGGCAATATCGGTTTCGCCTCCTTGCGCGGCGGCACCGTCGCCGGCGATCACAGCGTCACCTTCCTCGGCCCGTTCGAGCGCCTGACGCTGTCGCACCAGGCCGAGGACCGCATGCTGTTCGCCCATGGTGCGCTGAAGGCGGCGCTGTGGGCGCATGGCAAGAAGCCGGGGCACTACTCCATGGCCGACGTGCTCGGCCTGTCCGACATCTGATCGAACCTAACGGAAAGCAGTCAATGAGCGAACGTCTTCTCGTGCTCGTGCGTCACGGCCAGAGCGAATGGAATCTGAAGAACCTGTTCACGGGTTGGAAGGACCCTGACCTCACCGAGCTCGGCGTCAAGGAAGCCACGGAAGCCGGCCGCAAGCTGAAGGCGCACGGCCTCGTGTTCGACGTCGCCTACACGTCGGTGCTCACGCGCGCACAGCACACGCTCGATCTCATCCTCGGCGAGCTCGACCAGAAGGGCTTGCCGACGACGAAGAACCTCGCGCTGAACGAGCGCGACTACGGCGATCTCTCCGGCCTCAACAAGGACGACGCGCGCAAGAAATGGGGCGAGGACCAGGTGCTGATCTGGCGCCGCTCCTACGACGTGCCGCCGCCCGGCGGCGAAAGCCTGAAGGACACGCTGGCGCGCGCATTGCCGTACTACGTGCAGGAGATCCTGCCCGGCGTGCTCAACGGCAAGCGCACCCTGGTTGCCGCCCACGGCAATTCACTGCGCGCGCTGATCATGGTGCTGGAAAAGCTCTCGCCCGAAGGCATTTTGAAGCGCGAGCTGGCGACGGGTGTGCCGATCATCTACCGCCTCAACGCGGATTCGACGGTGGCCTCGAAGCTCGATCTGGCGGGTTAGGTTTTCGACGCGAGCACGCTGCCGTAGGGTGGGTTAGACGGCGACTGTGCGAAGCGCAGTCGGCGGCGTAACCCACCAATTCCGTCACCGTGGAAACCAAAGAGGTGGGTTACGCCTACGGCTAACCCACCCTACTAGATCTCAACTACTGCACCCCGAGCTGCCCGGCCTCCCAGCCCAGCATCGCCTGCTTGCGGGTGATGCCCCAGTGATAGCCCGTCAGCGTGCCGCTCTTGCCGAGGGCGCGGTGGCAGGGCACGACGAACGAGACCGGGTTCTTGCCGACCGCCGCGCCGACGGCGCGCGAGGCCTTCGGGCTGTTGATGTTGCAGGCGATGTCGGAATAGGACACCGCGCGCCCCATCGGGATCTTCAGCAGCGTCTCCCACACCCGCACCTCGAAATCGGTGCCGATCATCACCACGCGCAGCGGCTGGTCCGGCCGCCACAGTTTTGTATCGAAGATGCGCTGGGCGAGTGGCGCGGTGCCTTCGTGATCCCAGACATAGGTTGCGTTCCGCCATCGCCGCGTCATATCGGCGAGTGCGATCTTCTCCTCGCCAGGGTCAGCGAAGGCGAGCCCCGATAGGCCGCGATCGGTCGCGATCACGATGGCCGTCCCGAACGGCGAGGGGTGAAAGCCGTAGCGCAAGGTCAGACCGGCGCCGCCGTTCTTCCATTCGCCCGGCGACATCGCTTCGTGGGTCACGAAGAGATCGTGCAGCCGGCCCGGCCCTGACAGGCCCGAGTCGAGCGCGGCGTCGAGGATGCTCGCGGAGTCCCGCAGCAAGCCCTTGGCGTGATCGAGCGTCAGCGCCTGCATGAAAGCCTTCGGCGTGATCGAGGCCCAGCGGCGGAACAGATGGTGCAGCTCATCCGGCGTGACCCCGGCCGCATCCGCCATCGCCTCGATGGTCGGCTGCGCGCGCCAGTTCTCCGAGATGAAGGCGATCGCCCGGCGCACCGAATCATAGTCGCGCAGCGCGGCGTTCTGGGTGCCCGGCCCGGCCAGGCGCTGGTCATGTATGGCGAGTGTCATCATGACCGGAAATGTAGGAGAGGGACGGATGGGAAACCACCCGATTTCTGACTGCGCTCAGGTCACCGGATTGTAGGTCGGGCCGCGCCGGGCGGCATTCAGGGCGCCGACCAAGGCATTGTAAAAGCTAGCTTTTTCCTCCGGCCCGAGAAAGCCGGCAAGGAGCAGCCGGCGGCCGCGCGAGATCAGATAGAGGTGCTCGATGCCGTATTCCTCGTCGACCTCCTGGTCGAGCCGGACCCAGAGCGGATTGAACGTCCATTCCGAGACCTGGCCACGATGGCTGACGCGGCGCACCCGCAGCTCCGAGGGCGTGACCACGATCTCTTCGCTGGCCCGCGCCGCGCGGAAATTGGCCTTGAAGGCCCACCAGATCACGAGCACGTCGAGGCCGAAGAAACCGAACACCGGCCAGGCACCCATCATCAGGAAGGCGAGGCCCGTGACGAAGCTGACCACGCTCAGGAACAGCATCACGGCGAGGAAGCCGGTGCGGTTCAGCGAGCGGTGCGGCGTCAGCAGCGCGGAGAAGATCTGCACGTCGCGCGGATCAGGATCGCTGCCCTCAATTTCGTTGCCTGTGCTCATCGTCCCTCAGTATATCCCGATCATGGCGAAAATCACCCGCAAGCCGGCTCCGCGCAAAGCGCCGGTGCCGAAGAAGAAGGCAAAGGCGATCGTCGCGAAGCCGAACGCGCCCGCCAAGAAGACGCTCAAGGCGGTAAAGCGCTGGACGCCCGCCGAGGTCCACGAGGTCTTCAGCCGTTTCCGCAAAGCCAACCCGGAACCGAAAGGCGAGCTCGAGCACGTCAATCCGTTCACGCTGCTGGTCGCGGTGGTGCTGTCGGCGCAGGCAACCGACGCCGGCGTCAACAAGGCGACGCGCGCCTTGTTCGAAATCGCTGACACCCCGCAGAAGATGCTCGATCTCGGCGAGGAGCGCTTGCGCGAGTACATCAAGACCATCGGCCTCTACCGCACCAAGGCCAGGAACGTGATCGCGCTGTCTGCCAAGGTGCTCAGCGAATTCGGCGGCGAAGT
Organism: Bradyrhizobium sp. TM233; assembly: GCF_036247965.1. NCBI lineage: Bacteria > Pseudomonadati > Pseudomonadota > Alphaproteobacteria > Hyphomicrobiales > Nitrobacteraceae > Bradyrhizobium > Bradyrhizobium sp. TM233. The sequence continues at coordinate 122,210 of NZ_BTIG01000013.1, forward strand.
GCCGCGCACGCGCGCCGGGATCGAATCGTTGCCCGGTGCGGGACGCAAGACCGCCAACGTCGTGCTCAACATGGCCTTCGGCGAGCACACAATGGCGGTCGACACGCATGTCTTCCGCGTCGGCAACCGCACCGGACTTGCACCCGGCAAGACGCCGCTCGAAGTCGAGCTTGGTCTCGAAAAGGTGATCCCGGCCGAGTTCATGCTGCATGCCCATCATTGGCTGATCCTGCATGGCCGCTATACTTGCCTCGCACGCAAGCCGCGCTGCGAGGTCTGCCTGATCAACGATCTCTGCCGGTGGCCGGAGAAGACGGTCTGAGATTGGCAGTGGGGGTCATTCCGGGGCGGTCCGAAGGACCGGAATGACGGCGGCAAGAGCAGAGCGTCTTGGGGTGATATCGTGAGTCAACAGGAACAAGTCCCGCCCCCGGCTGCCGCAACGCCGGCCCCATCATCGAAGCCGACGCAGCGGCCAGCCACTTCGCTGTGGAGTCGGTTCGCGATCCCGCTGTTCGCCGTGATCGTCGCGCTCGGCTTCGTCGCGCTGGCGACGCTGCGCTTCGACGAATGGGTCGGCAATGCCGTGATCCAGACCACCAATGATGCCTATGTGCGCGCCGAGCTGACGCGGCTTTCCAGCCGTGTCTCGGGCGAAGTGCTGACCGTCGCCGTGACCGACTTCCAGCGCGTCAAGGCCGGTGATCTCCTGATCCAGATCGATCCCGCCGACTACGAGGCCCAAGTCGCGCAGTCCGAAGCTTCGGTCGCCGCCGCGCAGGCCGCGCTCGACAATCTGGCCAATCAGGTCGAGCTGCAATATGCGACGATCGCGCAGGCGCAGGCGGCGCGGCTTTCCGCGGAAGCCATGGAGGTCGAGGCGCGGCAGGAGCAGGAGCGTCAGCAATCGCTGTCGCAGACCGAAGCCGGCACGCGGCAGCGGCTCGAGCAGGCGGTGGCTGCTTACGCCAAGGCGCAGGCCGACGTGCGCGCGAGCCGCGCCGTGATCGCAGCCCAGCAGCACCAGCTCGAAGTCCTGCAAGGCACCCGGAAGCAGCGTGCCGCCGATGTCGCTGCGGCCAAGGCAACGCTGGCGGGTGCGAAGCTCAAGCTCGGCTACACCAGGATATCGGCGCCGTTCGACGGCGTCGTCGGCGAGCGCCAGGTGCAGCCCGGCGACTACGTCAATATCGGCACCAACCTCATCAACGTGGTGCCGCTGCCGAAGGTCTATGTGATCGCGAACTACAAGGAGACCCAGCTGACGCACGTCGCGCCGGGTCAGCCGGTCGAGATCACCGTCGACAGTTTTCCGCGCGAGACGCTGCGCGGCAAGGTCGAGCGCATCGCGCCGGCGACGGGGGCGCAAGTCGCGCTGCTGCCGCCGGACAATGCCACCGGCAATTTCACCAAGGTCGTGCAGCGCATTCCCGTGCGGATCCAGCTCGACGACGGCCAGCCGCTGCTGGCGCGGCTGGTGCCGGGCATGTCGGTCGTTACCAGCATCGACACCAGGGACGGCAATGGCGGAAAATGACGATGCCGATCGCGGACCGCTGTCGCGCGGCGGCGTCGCGCCGCGGCCGCTGTTCGCCGTTGCGGCGGTGCTGCTCGGCTCCTTCCTCGCCAATTTCGACAGCCGCCTGACCACGGTCGGCCTGCCCGACCTGCGCGGCGCGTTCTCGCTCAGCTTCGACGAGGGCGCCTGGCTCTCGACCGCCGGCATCGGCTCGCAGATCTTCATCGCGCCGGCAGTGGCATGGCTCGCGACCGTGTTCGGGCTGCGGCGCGTGCTTGGCGTTCCGAGCCTGATCTATGCCGTCATCTCGCTGATCGTTCCCTTCGTGCACGATTATCCAACGCTGCTCGCGCTCAGCGTCGTGCATGGCCTCTTGCTCGGCACCTTCGTGCCGGCGACGCTGATGATCGTGTTCCGCAATTTGCCGATCCGCTGGTGGCTGCCGGCGATCTCGATCTATTCGATCCGCGTCGGCTTTGCGCTCGATACCTCGAGCTCGCTGGTCGGTTTCTATGTCGACCATCTCGGCTGGCAATGGCTGTACTGGCAGAGCGTCGTGGTCGCGCCGCTGATGGGGTTGATGGTCTATCTCGGCACACCGAACGAGCCGGTGAACCGCGCGCTGCTGCGCGAGGCCGATTGGGGCGGCATGCTGCTGCTCGGCGCAGGTGTCGCGATGATCTACGCCGGGCTCGATCAGGGCAACCGGCTGGACTGGCTGGGTTCGGGAACGGTGATGGCGCTGCTTGTCAGTGGTGCGGTGCTGTTCGCAGGCTTCCTCGTCAACGAGTCGCTGGTACGGCAGCCCTGGGCGCATGTGAACGTCTTGTTCTCGCGTAATATCGGATTGGGGCTGGTGCTGATCCTGCTCTACACGCTGACCAGCCTGTCCAACGCCTCGCTGGTGCCGAATTTCCTCGCTGCCATCGCCCTGCTCAGGCCCGAGCAGAGCGGCGTGCTGCTGCTCACCTATGGCGCGCTCCCGATGTTCGTGCTGGTGCCGCTCTCGATCTGGCTGCTGCGGCATTTCGATACGCGGACCGTGGTGGTCGTGGGATTCGCCTGCTTCGCCGCCGCCAATCTCTGGGGCACGCAGCTCACCCATGACTGGGCGCGCGAGGACTTTGTCGGCATCGTGCTGCTCCAGGCGATCGGGCAGTCGCTGACCCTGCTGCCGCTGATCATCACGCTGCTGTCGAACTCCGACCCGAGCCGTGCCACCTCCTTTGCCGCCTATATCCAGATCATGCGGCTCGGCGGTGCCGAGATCGGCGTGGCGCTGATGGGGACATGGCTGCGCGTGCGCGAGCAGGTCCATTCCTTCTATCTCGGCCAGAACCTCGGCGTCGGCGATGTCGATGTGGTCCGCGTCCTGAAGCAGCTTGCCGATCACTTCGCGGCCCACGGCGCCGGGCTGGCGCAGCCGCGCGCGGTCGGCACGCTGGCGGGCATCGTGCAGCGCGAGGCCAATGTGCTCGCCTATATCGACGGCTTCTGGCTGTGCTTCTGGCTCGCTGTAGCCGCGCTCGGTGTCCTCGCGCTGATCACCCGCGCCCCGCCCGGCCCGTTCACGCCGGCGCCGTTCGGCTTCGCCAAGACGGTGCTGCGGAAGTGCGGCGTGCAGGTAACGTAGAGCGCATCACCGCATCTGCCGCGCCGGCTCGATCAGCTCCGGCCGCGGGCCCGACAGCCGCTTGTGCATGTGGACCATGAAGGCCATGCCGAAGATCGGCGTCGCCAGATTCACGATCGGGATCGAGACGAAGGCGGCGATGAAGAGGCCGGCAGTGAAGATGGTGGCGGCATTGTCGCGCCGCATCGCCTTGGCCTCTTCCGGCGAGCGGAAACGCATCGCGGCGAGTTCGAAATATTCGCGGCCGAGCAGCCAGGCAGCGGCGAGGAAGAAGATCAGGAAGCCTGCGCCGGCGAAAAGCACCAGCGGCAACGCGATCAGATAGACCAGGATGGTCAGGAGCGCGGTCTTGATGCCCTCGAAGATCGCTTGGCTGAACGGCAGCGCGAGGCCCGGCTGCTCGGCGGGATAATGCTCGCGCTCGACGATGTCGGCGACGTCGTCGACGAACAGGCTCGCCACCAGCGAGGTGATCGCGGGCATCAGGAAGACGCCGCCGAACACGACGCCAAGACCCGCCGCGATCGAGACGATCCAGGACAAGACCTCGAGCGAGGTGTGCCAGCCCGGCCCGAGCAGGCCTTCCAGCCAGACCTCACCGGAGGTCGCAAACCAGCTCAGCAGCCGCTGCAGTCCGATCGCCAGCACGGTGATCAGCACGAGCGCAAGCCCGACCGATCGCCACAGGATCGAGCGCATCGGCGGCGAGATCATTTGCGACAGCGCCTTGATGGCGGCATCCAGCATGGGGGACCCTCTGAGGTAAACTACCTGCGAGAGGTAGACACCCAATGCGGCTTCGGCAAGGGAGGGCGGCTGCCCAAGGCACGACCGCGTCCGGGGCACGCAAGCTCGCTCCTACCCATGCCGGTGCGGATGCTTCCGCGCCTTCGCGGGCTTGCCTTCGCCGGTCGGGATCATCACCACGCGGCCGTAGCGCACGCCGCGTTCGGCGATGATGTGGTCGGCGAAATGCCTGACTTCGGCGGCATCGCCGCGCAGCGCCGTCATCTCCATGCAATTGTTGTCGTCGAGATGGACGTGCAGCGTCGCCAGCGCGAGGTCGTGATGGCCGTGGAACTCCTGCACCAGGCGTTTTGACAGATCGCGGGCGGCGTGGTCGTAGACATAGACGAGGCCGGCGACGCATTGGCCGGTCTGGGCGGTGTCCTCGGTGCTCTGCTGCAGGCCGGCGCGGGCGAGATCGCGGATGATCTCGGAGCGGTTCTGGTAGCCACGGGCTTCCGCCGCCGCGTCGATCTCCGCCAGCAGATCGTCCTCGATCGTGATGGTAATTCGCTGCATCAGGTCCTCTCCGCGCGTACCCGCTGAATGGACCCGTCTTACACGGATTTCGTCGCCCTCACAGCCGGGCCGCACGCAGCCGCAGCGCATTTCCGACCACGCTCACCGAGGACAGCGCCATCGCTGCTGCGGCGATGATCGGCGAGAGCAGCACGCCGAAGGTGGGATAGAGGATGCCGGCCGCGATCGGAATGCCGGCGGCGTTGTAGATGAAGGCGAAGAACAGGTTTTGGCGGATGTTGCTCATCGTCGCCTGCGACAGTTTTCGCGCCCGCACGATGCCGGTAAGGTCGCCCTTGAGCAGGGTCACGCCGGCGCTCTCCATCGCCACATCCGTGCCGGTGCCCATGGCGATGCCGACTTCGGCGGCGGCCAGCGCCGGCGCGTCGTTGACGCCATCACCGGCCATCGCGACGATGCGGCCGGCCTTTTGCAGCTTGGTGACCACCGCGCTCTTCTGGTCTGGCAACACCTCGGCCTCGACCTCGGCAATGCCGAGCCGGCGCGCCACGGCCTCGGCCGTGGTACGGTTGTCGCCGGTTAGCATGATCACCTTGATGCCTTCGGCAGCTAACGCCTTCAGCGCCTCCGGGGTTGAGGCCTTGACCGGATCGGCGATCGCGAACAGGCCGGCGAGCCGGCCGTCGACGGCCATGTTGATCACGGTGGCGCCATCGCCGCGTAGCCGTTCGGCTTCAGTGTCGAGCGTCTTGGTGTCGATGCCGATGGAGGTCAGATATCTGGCATTGCCGAGCACGATGGTCTTGCCGTCGACCTTGCCGGTGGCGCCCTTGCCGGTCGGCGAGTCGAATTGCTCGACCTGGCCGAGGGCAAGCTGCTTCTCCTTGGCCGCGCGCATGATCGCGTCAGCCAAAGGATGCTCGCTGGCGCGCTCGACGCTGGCCGCAAGCTTGAGGATGTCATCCTCCGCAAAACCTGACGCGGGCACGATCGCGACCACCTTGGGCTTGCCTTCGGTCAGCGTGCCTGTCTTGTCGACCACCAGCGTGTCGATCTTCTCCATCCGCTCCAGCGCCTCGGCGTTCTTGATCAGCACGCCGCCTTGCGCCCCACGGCCGACGCCGACCATGATCGACATCGGGGTTGCGAGGCCCAGCGCACAGGGGCAGGCGATGATCAGCACGCTCACCGCAGCGACCAGGCCGAAGGCGAGCCGCGGTTCAGGTCCGAACCAGGCCCAGGCGGCAAAGGCGGCGATCGCGACGACGATGACGGTGGGCACGAACCAGCCCGCGACCTGATCGGCCAGCCGCTGGATCGGCGCGCGCGAGCGCTGCGCGTCCGCGACCATCTGCACGATCTGCGACAGCAGCGTCTCGCGTCCGACCTTGTCGGCGCGCATGATGAAGCTGCCCGACTGGTTCAGCGTGCCGGCGATCACCTTCGCGCCGGTTTCCTTGGTCACCGGCATGGACTCGCCGGTGACGAGCGATTCGTCGAGCGAGGAGCGGCCCTCGAGGATCACGCCGTCGACCGGCACCTTTTCGCCGGGACGGACACGCAGGCGTTCGCCGGCATGGAGCGCGTCGATTTCGACCTCGTGCTCGCTGCCGTCGTCATCGACGCGGCGCGCGGTCTTCGGCGCAAGCTGAAGCAGCGCCTTGATCGCGCCGGAGGTTGCGTCACGGGCGCGCAGCTCCAGCACCTGGCCGAGCAGCACCAGCACGGTGATGACGGCAGCCGCCTCGAAATAGACGGCAACCGCACCTTCATGGCCGCGGAACGTCGCGGGGAAGATCTGCGGCACGACGGTGCCGATGATGCTGTAGACATAGGCAACCCCGGTGCCCATCGCGATCAGCGTGAACATGTTGAGGTTGCGCGTCAGCAGCGACTGCCAGCCGCGAACGAAGAACGGCCAGCCGGCCCACAGCACCACCGGCGTGGCGAACACGAGCTGGATCCAGTTCGAGAGCGTCGGGTCGATCCAGTTGTGCGGGCCGGCGAGGTGGCCGCCCATCTCCAATACCACCGCCGGCAGCGCCAGCGCGCCGCCGATCCAGAACCGCCGCGTCATGTCGGCGAGCTCCGGATTGGGACCTGTCTCCAGGCTCGCGACCTCCGGCTCCAGCGCCATGCCGCAGATCGGGCAGCTGCCGGGACCGACCTGGCGGATCTCCGGATGCATCGGGCAGGTGTAGATCGTGCCAGCGGGCATCGCGGGCTCGGGCGCCTTGTCCTTGGCGAGATATTTTGCGGGATCCGCGGCGAACTTGGTGCGGCAGCCGGCCGAGCAGAAATGGAATGTCTCGCCGTGATGTTCGAAGCGGTGCTTCGAGGTCGTGGGATCGACCGTCATGCCGCAGACGGGATCGTGCACCTTGCTGGCCGCCTCGCCATGGTCATGCGCGTGATGATGGCCGTGGCCGGCGTGATCGCCGCAGCACGAGGACGCCGCCGGCTTGGCTGCTTCCGCCTTGGCTGGTTCCGTCTTGGCCGAACAACCGCATCCGGAATGCCCGCCCGCGTCGTGATGATGCTCGTGTTCGTTCATAGCTCTCGCTCCGGCGCTTGCACCAGGTCTTGCAACCCATACCCGGTAGGGGTATATAGACCTCATGCGCAAGGACATCAAGGCATCTGTCGGAAAACGCCTCGGCCGGATCGAGGGGCAGGTTCGCGGCCTCTCGAAAATGGTAGAGGAAGACCGCTACTGCATCGACATCGTGACCCAGATCTCGGCGGTGCGTGCCGCGCTGCGCCGGGTCGAGGAGGAGGTCTTGAAGGACCACGTCGCCCATTGCGTCGAGCACGCCATTGCGAGCGGCGACAAGGCCGACCAGCGCGAGAAGATCGCGGAGCTGATGGCGGTGATCGGGCGGGCGGAGCGGTAATTTACGTCATTGCGAGTGCAACGACGCAATCCAGACGGCTTCCGTAGAGGCAGTCTGGATTGCTTCGTCGCAAGAGCTCCTTGCAATGACGATTGTTGTGGCGAGATCGCGCCACACTCGCAGCCGTTACGCCGCCCTCTCGCGGACTCGGCCACGCCGCCGCGGGCGGTACATCGCCAGTTTCTTCAGCAGCGGGATATGAGCGGGGACGGGGACGCTTTCAGCGGTCTCCGAAAGGCACGCACTCACTTGCTCAGCCGGAATCTCGTCCGGCGCCTCTTCGTCAGCCGCCTCAGGAACGAGCGGCGGCGCACTGATCGTTTCTGGAAACACACTGAATGTGCCCGCTACCTCCTCGAGCGGCTTCTGCTTGTCGGCCCAGTGCAGGGCGGTGTAGTCGAACCCGTGCACGATGGTGGGTTTGACGACTTCGAAATAGGGCGAGATGTCGAAGTCGCGGGGCATGTAGAGCGAGGAATCGCGGATGTGCAGGATCTCGCGGCGGGCGGCGCGGCTGCCGGCCTTGGTGATCTTCGGCAGGATCGGGTAACGCACGGCATCGAACGCCTGGGCGATCAGGGCCGAGCAGATGATCTTGGTCGGATCGCCGGAGCCGATCGCGATCATGCGGCGCCGCCAGCGCTGCGGAATCGGTAGCGGAAACAGGAAGCGCATCAGGTCGACGATGTTCTTGGTGTCGTAGCCGAAGCCGATGCGGTTGATCGCATAGCGGCACACCGTGGTGCGGTCCTCATAGGACAGCCCGACCGGGCGGCAGACCCGGGTGTGATAGGGGAAATATTTCGACAGCGGCGCCGAGGTGACGCCTTCGCCGATATTGGCTTCGATCAGCACATGCGGTTCGCCGTCGGGCTCCGCGGCGCCCTCGATCGGGCCGACATAGAGCGCGGCATGCGACCAGGTCGACTGCGTCAGATATTTGATGATGCCGGAGATGCGGTTGTTGCCTTCGACCAGCAGCACGTCGCCGGGTTCGATCACGCCGCGCAGGTGCTCCGGGTCGCTCGGCGTGAACGGTTCGTAGCCCGGCACCTCCTTGGAGAGGTACGCGGCAATCAGCTTGCCGACTGAATCTAGGACCGTCCCCATTTCAAACTCCCCCCACGGCCTTTTCCGGCCGTCTTTTTCCCTTCTCTATCATGGTCGAAACGTCTTGCAATTCGGTTCATCACTCCGTGACATCAAGCACGATTGATTCACCATGATGGTTGCCGTGCAACATCAGATGCGGCAAGGTTCGCTGACTGTTCCCGTTCGCCGCAAGTCCTCGGAAACCATGACATGACAATCACGCGCCGCGGTTTCCTTTCGGCGTCGGCGGCCCTTGCCGCGATGCCGGTCCTGCGCGCGACCGCCGCGCCCCTGCCGCGCGAGGCCGATATCGTCGTGATCGGTGCGGGGGCCGCCGGAATCGCCGCGGCGCGGCGCATCATGGCGACGGGACGCAAGGTCGTCGTGATGGAAGCGGCATCGCAAGTCGGCGGCCGCTGTATCACCGACAGCACCACCTTCGAGGTGCCGTTCGACCGTGGTGCGCGCTGGATGCACAATCCCGACACCAATCCGATGATCCGGCTGGCGCGCAATGTCGGGCTGGACGTACTGCCGGCGCCATCGGGCCAGAAGATGCGCATCGGCCGGCGCAACGCGCGCGCGGGCGAGACCGAGCAATTCCTGGCGGCGCTGGTGCGCGCCAATCGTGCCATCGACGATGCCTCGCGGGCCAAGCTGGATACCTCTTGCGCCTCCGTGCTGCCGAAGGATCTCGGCGACTGGACGGGCGCGGCCGAGTTCATGCTGGGCGCGGGCTTTGCGGGCAAGGACCTGAAGGAGCTGTCCGCGATCGACAAGGGACGCGCGCAGGATCGCAACGCGGCGATCGCCTGCCGTCAGGGCCTGGGCACGCTGATCACCAAGCTCGGCGAGCAGGCGCCGGTGGCGCTGTCGACGCCGGCGAGCCGCATCAGCTGGAGCAACCGCGACGTCAGCGTGGAGACGCAAGCCGGCAAGATCGCAGCGCGCGCCGTCATCGTCACGGTCTCGACCAACGTGCTGACATCGGGCGCGATCAAGTTCACGCCCGACATTCCCAAACGCACGTTGGACGCGGCGTCAAAGCTGGGCCTCGGCAGCTATGATCGGATCGTGCTGCAATTGCCCGGCAATCCGCTCGGCCTGTCGCGCGACGATATCCTTATCGAGCAGAGCAATTCGGCGCGCACGGCGCTGATGTACGCCAATATCGGCGGCTCCTCGCTGTGCTCGATCGACGTCGGCGGCGCGTTCGGCCGCGATCTCTCCGAGCAGGGCGAGAAGGCAATGGCGGCCTTCGCCCGCGAATGGATCACAAAACTGTTCGGCAGCGAGGCCGCGGTCGCCGTGCAGAAGACCAGCGCGACGCGCTGGAACGCCTCGCCCTACGTGATGGGCGCGATGTCGGCGGCCTCCCCGGGCGGTCAACTGTCGCGGAAAATCCTGACAGAGCCGATCGGCAATGTGTTCCTCGCCGGCGAAGCTACGCACGAGACGCTGTGGGGCACCGTCGACGGTGCCTGGGAAAGCGGCGAACGCGCCGCGGACGCAGCCTTGCGCAAGATCGGTGCGCTCAAGGACGAGCCCGCCGACGTGCCGACGCAATCGACCAAGCGCCGCAGGGCGCCGCGGCAGCAGGGCAACTAAGCCGCAACAAACTCCGCTGTCGTCCCGGACAAGCGAAGCGCAGATCCGGGACCCATACGCCCAGGGAGAAGTTTGGCGAAGACTTTGCGCCTGGTACTGCAACCGATCTCACTCGTGAGATCACGCGGTCTGGGTCCCGGCGTTCGCCGGGACGACGGATGGATCAGCGCAACACCCCGTCCAGCAGCGGCAGTCCCGCGATCACGGCCATCGCAATCAGCCCGTAGCAGATGCTGCGAAACACCTTCTCGCTGGCGCGTCCGAACAGCGAGGCGCCGAATGCGACGCCAGCCGCATAGACCGGCCCGACGATCAGCGAGAGCACGAGCGACTCGCGGCTGATCAGACCCGTGGACGCGTAACTGATCATCGAGAAGAAATCAGACGCGCCGAAGAACAGCACGATATTGGCGCGCGCGACGATCGGCGCGACCGGGCGGCCGAGCCAGTAGCCGACGATCGGCGGGCCGCCGGTCTGCGCGAGGCCACTACAGAAGCCCGACAGGCCGCCAATGCCGACCGAGAGCCAGGTGTGGTCCTTGCCGCGATAGCGCCAACCCGACAGCAGCAGGAGCAACAGCGCGGCGACGAAGCAGGAGATGATCCAGCGCGTGGTGACGGGCTCGAGCACGCTGAGGAAATAGGTGCCGACGGGCACGCCGACCAGCGCGCCCAGCACGATGACCGCGGTCGCCTTGCGGTCGGCCTTACGCCAAGCGTCGGGCAGCAGCGGTGCCGCCGCGACGAAATCGATCACCAGAAGCAAGGCGGCGACGAGCCGTGGCGCAGCAATGCTGCTTGCCAGCGGCATGAAGATCAGCGCCGAGCCGAAGCCGGAGAAGCCGCGTGCAGTGCCGGAAACGAAGGCGACGGCGCAGAGCGCCATCGCAATGGTGAGGCTGACATCCTTCGGAAGGAAGTCCGCAATACTCATCCCCGCAGCGTGCCGCCGGTCTTCTTGGTGACCTCGGCCACGATCTTCGCAGCCACGGCCTCGATCTCCTGGTCGGTCAGTGTCTTCTCGCGCGGCTGGATCGTCACCGCGATCGCGATCGACTTCTTGTCGTCGTCGATGCCCTTGCCCTCGTAGACGTCGAACACGTTCACGCCGGTGATCAGCTTCTTGTCGACGCCTTGCGCGGCCCGCACGATGTCGCCGGCCTTCACGGTACGATCGACGATGAAGGCGAAGTCGCGCGTGACGGGCTGGAATGCCGACAGCTCGATCACGGGCTTGGCGCGGGTCGGCTTCTTCTTCGCCTCGGGGATGCGGTCGAGGATCACCTCGAACACCATCAGCGGACCGTCGGCACCGAGCGCTTCGAGCGCTCTGGGGTGCACCTCGCCGAAAGTGCCGAGCACGTTCTGCGGCCCGATCTGGATCGTGCCGGAGCGGCCCGGATGCAACCATGCCGGCCCGCGGGCGACGATCTGCAGCGCCTGCATCGGCGCGCCTGCGGCTGCCAGCACGGCCAGCGCATCCGCCTTGGCGTCGAACACATCAGCCTGGGCCGAGCCCGACCAGTGCCGTCCCAGACCTTCAGAGGAGGCAAATCCGCGGCGTACGCCGCTCGCCGCCATGAACTGGTCCTGCGGACGGTCGCCTTTGAAGATTTGGCCGACCTCGAACAGCGCGACATCGCTGACGCCACGATTGGCATTGGCTTGTGCGGCCGCGATCAGGCCCGCCAAAAGGGTCGGGCGCATGTCGGAGAGGTCAGACGCGATCGGGTTGGCGACTTCGAGCTCGCGCTGGCCGCCGCCGAACAATTTCGCCGCGGACTTCGTGATGAAGGACCAGGTCACCGCTTCGATGATGCCGCGGCTTGCGAGCGCGCGCCGGGCGCGGCGCGTGCGCAGCTGGAGCGGCGTCAGCACCGATTTGCGCGCGTCCTCGCCGCGCTCGAACGGCGTCATTGGCACCTTGTCGACGCCGTAGATGCGGACGATCTCCTCGACGATGTCGGCCTTGCCGTGTACATCCGTGCGCCACGACGGCACCGCAACCTTCACCACCGGGCCGGGGCCTGCCATCATGAAGCCGAGATGGGTCAGGATGCGCTTCATCTCCGGCTGCGGCACCTCGATGCCGGAGAGGCGCTTGACCTCGGTCACGGGGAAATCGATCACCCGGTCGTCGCCAAAGGCCTTGCCGACCACGATGGTCTCGGACGGCGCGCCGCCGCACATCTCCATCACGAGCTTGGTCGCCAGCTCCAGCCCCGGCACCATGAAGGCCGGATCGACGCCGCGCTCGAAGCGGTAGCGCGCATCCGAATTGATGCCGAGCTTGCGGCCGGTCTGGGCGATGTTGATCTCGTTCCACAGCGCCGATTCGATCAGCACGTCGGTGGTATCATCGTCGCAGCCGGAGGCTTCGCCGCCCATGATGCCGGCGAGCGATTCGACGCCGTGCTCGTCCGCGATCACGCAGATGGCGGGATCGAGATTGTAGGTGCGGCCGTCGAGCGCGAGCAGCGTCTCGCCCTCGCGCGCGCGGCGCACGACGAGATTGCCCTTCACCTTCCTGGCGTCGAACACGTGCAGCGGCCGCGCGCGGTCGTAGGTCATGAAGTTGGTGATGTCGACCAGCGCGTTGATCGGACGCAGCCCGATCGCGGTCAGCCGCTTCTGCAGCCATTCCGGTGACGGACCGTTCTTGACACCGCGCACGAGGCGCAGCGCGAAGCCTGGACAGAGTGTGGAATCCTCGACCGTGACCTTCACCGGGCACGCGAACTCGCCCTTGATCGGCTTGATGGCCGGGTCTTTGAACTTGCCCATGTCGGCGGCGGCGAGGTCCCGCGCGATGCCGTGCACGCCGGTGCAGTCCTGCCGGTTCGGCGTCAAATTGATCTCGACCACGGGATCGCCAAGCGCGGCCCATTCGGCATAGCCGGCGCCAACAGGCGCATCCGCCGGCAATTCCATGATGCCGTCATGGTCGTTGGAGATCTGCAGCTCGGCCGCCGAGCACAGCATGCCGCGGCTCTCGACGCCGCGGATGGTGCCGACACCGAGCGTGATGTCCTTGCCGGGAATGTAGGTCCCGGGGGCCGAGAACACGCTGACGAGGCCGGCCCGCGCATTCGGCGCGCCGCACACGACCTGCACCGGCGCACCGCCGTCACCGGTATCGACCATGCAGACGCGCAGGCGATCCGCATTCGGATGCTGCTCGGCCGAGATCACCTTTGCAATGGTGAAGGGCTTCAGCGCCTTGGCCTTGTCCTCGATGTTCTCGACCTCGAGCCCGATCATGGTGAGCTTCTCGGCGAGCTTGTCGAGAGGCTCGTCAGTCTCGAGATGATCCTTCAGCCAGGAGAGGGTGAATTTCATGGCTGTGTGCCTCGGCTCTTGTCGGTGGAGTTACTGTGGTCGGTGCCAGTGTTCCCTCCCCCCTTGTGGGGGAGGGGCAGGGAGGGGGGTGAGCCGCGGGCTCCGGCTGAAGTGGCCTGGCGAATTGTCTCAACAACTCCCTCCAAGTTCGACATCACCTGTTCGTTGGTGAAGCGCAGAACCTGAAAGCCCTCGGCTGCGAAGAAAGCGTCGCGACGCTCATCCTTCTTCTGACGTTCTTCGAAATCGTGGGATTCCCCATCAAGCTCGATGATGATCTTCGAAGAGAAGCGGACGAAGTCGGCGATGTAGTTTCCGATTGGCGTTTGGCGGCGGATGCCAACACCATCCATGCGGTTAGCCTTCAGATAGCGCCACAGCAGTGTTTCGGCGCGCGTCATCGTTCGCCGAAGCTGCTTGGCTCGGCTGCGCTGACGTTCGCTCACAACTGCGTGCGGCATCCGCGGCTACCCCCCTCCCTGACCCTCCCCCACAAGGGGGGAGGGAACAGAGAAAGTCTTTGCGTGTCTGGGCGCGAGCATCACGAGCTCAGCCCTCCAGCCAGCGTTGGCACTTCGAGCGGCTTGAAGCCGTAATGGGACAGCCAGCGGACGTCGCTGTCGAACAGCTGGCGCAGATCGGCGATGCCGTATTTCAGCATGGCGATGCGGTCGATGCCCATGCCCCAGGCGAAGCCCTGGTACTCGTCGGGATCGATGCCGCAGGCGCGCAGCACGTTCGGATGCACCATGCCGCAGCCGAGAATCTCGAGCCAGTCCTCGCCCTCGCCGAAGCGGATCTCGCCCTTGTCGCGGCGGCACTGGATGTCGACTTCCAGCGACGGCTCGGTGAACGGGAAGAACGACGGGCGGAAGCGCATGTTGATGTGGTCGACCTCGAAGAACGCCTTGCAGAACTCGTGCAGGATCCATTTGAGGTGGCCGAGATGCGAGTGCTTGTCGATGACGAGGCCTTCGACCTGGTGGAATTGCGGCGTGTGGGTCGCGTCCGAATCGATGCGGTAGGTGCGGCCCGGGCAGATCACGCGGATCGGCGGCTTCTGGCTCAGCATCGTGCGCACCTGCACCGGCGAGGTGTGGGTTCGCAGCAGCATGCGCGAGCCGTCCTCCTTCGGATGGAAGAAGAAGGTGTCGTGCATCTCGCGCGCCGGATGGCCTTCCGGAAAATTCAGCTTGGTGAAGTTGTAATCGTCGGTCTCGATGTCGGGGCCTTCGGCAACCGAGAATCCCATGTCGGCGAAGATTGTGGTCAGCTCGTCCCAGACCTGGCTCAGCGGATGGATGCGGCCGGCCTCGGTCGGGGCATCGCGCAGCGGCAGCGTGACGTCGACGGTCTCGGACGCGAGCCGCGCATCGAGTGCCGCCGATTTCAGCACGTCGCGCCGCGCGGCGAGCGCCTGGGCAACTTCGTCCTTGGCCTGGTTGATCGCGGCGCCTTGCGTCTTGCGCTCGTCCGGCGACATCTTGCCGAGCGTTGCCAGCAAGGCTGAGATCGAGCCCTTCTTGCCGAGCGAGGCAACGCGGACGGCTTCGAGCGCGGCCTCGTCGGCGGCGGCGGCGATGTCGGCGATGATCTGGGCTTGGAGCTGGGCAAGATCGGTCATGGCAATCCCTTTTGGCCAGGATGCTGAGCCGATGATCCTAGCCCGTCAGACCCGGCGTTGCGCCGGGCTTCCACGTCGGAGAAGTGTTTGCGCGAGTGATGACGGCCGGGGCAGTCAAGCGCCGAGACGCGCCTCTGCCCGGGCCATCACAAGTTCAACGCTGCGCAGAGGACAGTGGAGGACGGCTTACGCCGCCAGCGCAGCCTTGGCCGCATTACGCCGCAAGGGCGGCCTTGGCCTTCTCGGCGATCGCCTGGAACGCCGCGGGCTCGCTGATCGCGAGATCCGACAGCACCTTGCGGTCCACGGTGATCCCGGACTTGGCCATGCCGTCGATAAATCGGCTGTAGGTCAGGCCGAACGGGCGGACGGCAGCGTTGATGCGCTGGATCCAGAGCGCGCGGAAGGTCCGCTTCTTGCGCTTGCGATCACGGAACGCGTACTGCTGGGCTTTCTCCACGGCCGGCTTGGCGGCGCGGATGGTGTTCTTGCGGCGGCCGTAGAAACCCTTGGCGGCCTTGTAGACTTTCTTGTGCTTGGCGTGGGCGGTCACACCGCGTTTGACGCGTGACATGACAAATATCCTTCAGAGGTGACTTGGTTTTCGGATCGCCGCGCGGAACGCGGCGGAGCTGGCAATGATCTTGGACGCGATCAGGCGTTCGGCAAGAAGTACTTCTTGACGTTGTCGCCGTCGGTCTTGAACAGCACCGCGGTGCCGCGCAGTTGACGGATCTGCTTCTTCGTCCGCTTGATCATGCCGTGACGCTTGCCGCGATGGGCGAACATCACTTTGCCGGTGGCAGTCACCTTGAAGCGCTTTTTAGCGCCCGATTTGGTCTTCAGCTTGGGCATTTGGCTCTCCTAATGGCCACAGAGATCCGCCCGCGAAGGCGGCTGGCCGTCAAAAATGCTCGTTAGAGCGTTGATTGTGCTCAAGTTTTGCGAACAAGCGCGAAACCCGCACGAAACACCGCCACGGCAGCCCTTAATCAGCCGGGCGATGAAGGCTGGGCTTATGACAGAGGACAAGCCGATTGGCAACGATGAACCGGCGAAACCAGCCCGGCGACTATTCGGAATTGCGACCCTCATGTCCAAGCCTGTCGCCTGGAGCAGGACCAAAATGGCCCATTTTTCCCGATCGCTTCCCTCTTTGACGGTTTTCGCCCGTCCGCGCCATCTGGCGCTTCTGGCCGTGCTCGCCACGACCACGCTGCCATCGACTGCCGATGCCCGCATCGGCGGCTATGACGGCATCTGGAACGTCACCTTCGCCACCACGCGGGGCAATTGCAGCTCCGGCTACAGCGTCCCCTTCACCGTGACCGGTAGCCGGGTGTCGTCTGCCGGCGGCGGCCGGGTCTCCGGCAAGATCAATCGCGGCGGCGCGGTCGCAGTCCAGGTCTCGGTCGGCGCCTCCCACGCCAGCGGCGGCGGCCGGCTCGCCGGCGTGAACGGCGCCGGTTCGTGGAACGGCATCATCTCCGGCGACCGCTGCAGCGGCACCTGGCAGGCGACAAGGACCTGAGATCGCAATCACGGAGACGGTGCACTCCCTCTCCCGCTTGCGGGGGAGGGTTGGGGAGGGGGTATCTCCGCAAGCGAGAACCCCCCAAGAGGAGAAAGCCCTCACCCGGCGCTTCGCGCCGACCTCTCCCGCGGCTCGCATGATCCCTTAAACAAAACGGCCCGCCGGATGTCCGGACGGGCCGTTGAATCTCAACTGAAAACAAAGCTCAGCGCGGCGCCAGCACCATGACGACCTGACGGCCCTCGAACCTGGCGTCCTGCTCGACCTTGGCGAGCTCGGCGACGTCGGTCTTGATCTTGTCGAGCAGCTTGGTGCCGATCTCCTGGTGCGCCATTTCGCGGCCGCGATAGCGCAGCGTGATCTTGACCTTGTCGCCCTCTTCGAAGAACCGCTGCATCGCGCGCATCTTCACGTCGTAATCGTGGTCGTCGATCATCGGGCGGAGCTTGATCTCCTTGATCTCGACGATCTTCTGCCGCTTGCGGGCTTCGGCAGCTTTTTTCTGGGCCGAATACTTATACTTCCCGTAGTCCATGATCTTGCAGACGGGAGGGCTGACGTTCGGCGAGATCTCGACCAGATCCATGCCGGCTTCCTGGGCCATGCGGATGGCGGCAACGGTCTCGACCGTGCCTTTGTTGTCACCGGCCTGATCGATCAGCTGGATCTGCGCATTGCGAATATCATCATTGATGCGCGGCCCGTCTTTGCTGGCGACGGGCGGGGCTTTATTGGGACGGCGAATGGGTGGTTCTCCAAAGTTGTGAAAGAGGCCGCTACTTTGCAGGAAGATACGTTTGCCGGCAAGCAATTCGCTCGTGCGCGAAACGAAAAACCCTCAAATGCGAGGTATTTCGGTCACGCCTAGGCACGCTGACCGACATAGACACCTTGCTTCCGTTCCGCAAGCGTCCCAAAGGGACAATGCCGGTCTCCGGCGTTGCGGAATTCGACCCGACAGCTCAAACCGCGCAGCCAGGGCAAACGTTCCATGAGCCATGCAATTCCCAATGCCGTGCTCGGCTCCATCGATGTGGGCGAGGGCCCGTCCGCGCGCAGGATCGCGGTGCGCAGCCGGCACGGACAGGGACCCGGGCTGGTCTGGCTCGGCGGATTTAAGTCCGACATGCAGGGCAGCAAGGCCCTGGCGCTGGACGCCTGGGCCCGGGATCATGGCCGCGCCATGGTCCGGTTCGACTATTCCGGTCACGGCGAATCCGGCGGCGATTTCGCCGATGGAACCATCGGACGTTGGCTGGAGGAGTGCGTGGCGGTGTTCGAGCGGTTCTGCGCCGGTCCGCAGGTCCTGATCGGCTCCTCCATGGGCGGCTGGATGGCGCTGCTGCTCGCGCGCGAGATCAGGAAGCGTTCTGGTGCGGCCTCGCTCGCAGGGCTCGTGCTGATCGCGCCTGCGCCGGACTTCACCGAAGAGCTGATGTGGAAGAATTTTTCGCCCGCGGTGAAGCAGGAGATCGAGACCAAGGGCCTCTGGCTGCGGCCATCCGAATATGGCGACGGCTCACCCTATCCGATCACGCGGAACCTGATCGAGGAAGGCCGCAACCATCTCGTGCTCGGCAGCGCCATCGATCTCGGCTGCCCGGTCCGCATCCTGCAAGGCGCGAAGGATCCCGACGTGCCCTGGCAGCACGCATTCGCGCTGACACATCGCCTGCCGGCCGACGACGTCGTGCTGACCATGATCCAGGACGGCGATCACCGCCTCTCCCGCCCGCAGGACATCGCGCGCATTCTTGCCGCGGTGGCGGAGATGGGGTGATTGTTCACTTCATTCTCCTCTTGTGGGAGAGGGAAGAAGGACACCGGGAGGCAACAATGACCACCACCGCCATGCTGCGCGCGTTCTGTGATGCCGTCGAGCAGCGCAACGGCAAAGCATTCGCCGAGCTGTTCACCGAGGACGGCGTCTATCACGACGTGTTCTACGGCGCCTTCGCCGGCCGCGAGAAGATCGCTGCGATGATCGACGACTGGTTCTATCGCACGGCGACCGATTTCCGCTGGGACATGCACGATCCCGTCACCGACGGCACCACGCTCTATGCGCGCTACACCTTCAGCTATCGCTCGACCTTGCCAGAGGCGAACGGCGCGCGGGCGATGTTCGAGGGTGTCGCGATCATGACGCTGAACGGCGGCAAGATCGTGAGCTATCACGAGGTCGCCAATACCGCGCCAGCGTTCGTCGATCTGAAGTTCGCACCCGAGCGGATTGCCAAGATCGTCGCCAAGCAGGGCGCGGAGCTGAAGGTACGGCCGGAGATGAAGCGGCATCTGGTGCACGGCGCGGACCCGGATTGACGGCGGAGAGCTACCGCTTCGACGGATTCGTCATCGGCTTGCGCTGCGCCAGTGCGGCCACCGTCGCGGTGCCGATCGGGCCCTGCTCGTCATAGAGCCAGCATTCGCCGATCGCGACGCCGTCGGTGGCGTGATGGTTCACCACCTCGAAGCCGATCCAGTTCGTCACCGGCAGTCGGTGCAGATAGATCGTCACGTCGCTGTTGATGTAGCCGAGCCCGTTGTCGCCGGCGTTCGCAAACGGGCTGGCGAAATCGGCGCCGGTGGCGACATGGACGAACGGCGTCATCGGCACGCCGGCGACGAGCTCGCGCACCTCGCTCATCCAGAGCTTTCGCGGGCCGAGCGAGCCCATGTGGCCGACGATGGGGCGCGTCGTCCATTTGCCGTTCATGCCGAGCCTGGGATCGGTGGGTTTTGGAATGTCGGCCGGCTTCGGCGCGTCCCAATTCGGCGGCGACCAGACATTGCCGTCCGGATTTTGCGTCTTGCGCAGCAGCTGGCACGAGGCACGCGCCATGCTGACACCGCCGGAGACGAACTCCGCCTCGACCACGCGGATGCGCAGGCCGTCGCGCACCAGGCGCGTCGTCACCTCGATCGGCTTGTCGATGGTCGGCAGCCGAAACATGTCGACGGTGAGCCGCGCCGGCACCAATTCGGGACCGGAATGGCGCTCCTCGATCGCAAAGCCGAGCAGCCCGACGACGACGCGTCCGTGCAGCGATTTTGGATCCCACGGACCATTGGCGGCTTCCGTCGGATGGAATGTATCGCCGTCGCGGGTGAAGAAAGGCAGGTTTGTCATGCGCGCGAGATTGAAGAAACGCACGGGGAAATCAAGGGTGGGCGTGCCACTCCTGACGAACGCCTTCGTCCGATTCTTCGCCTAACGCCGCGCCCTTCATCGCCTCAAACTCGTCCCGTCCCATCAATTGTCCCAGCGCCCATACCGCAGCGCCACGCACCAGCGGGCTTGCATCCTCCAGCAACCGCCGCGCTTCTTCCGTGAGCTCCGCCTCACCCGAGTTGCCAATCGCAATCAGCACGTTCCGCAAGAAGCGATCGCGACCAATCCGCTTGACCGGCGACTTCGTGAACAGCGCGCGGAACGCGGCGTCGTCGAGGCGTGCGAGCTCGGCGAGACCAGGCGCGCGCAATTCGCTGCGCGCGGCGAGCTTGGCCTCGCGGCCCTCCTGCGCAAACTTGTTCCAGGGACACGCAGCGAGGCAATCGTCGCAGCCATAGATGCGATTGCCGATGGCTTTGCGAAATTCGTGCGGGATCGGTCCCTTGTTCTCGATGGTGAGATAGGAGATGCAGCGCCGCGCATCGAGCTTGTAGGGCGCGGGGAACGCCGCCGTCGGGCAGATGTCGAGACAGGCCCGGCACGAGCCGCAATGATCGATCTCGGCATCGTCGCGCGGCAGCTCCAGCGTGGTGTAGATCGCGCCGAGGAACAGCCACGAGCCGAATTCGCGCGAGACGAGGTTGGTGTGCTTGCCCTGCCAGCCGAGACCCGCGGTCTGTGCCAGCGGCTTCTCCATCACCGCGGCGGTGTCGACGAACACTTTCACGTCCGACGGTGCGGTCGCGACCAGCCAGCGCGCCAGCGCCTTCAGGCGTTTCTTGATGAGATCGTGATAGTCGTCGCCCTGCGCATAGACCGAGATCGCCGCGCGCTTGCGCTGCTCGAGAATTGCGAGCGGATCCTGGTCCGGGCCGTAATTGACGCCGAGCATGATGACGCTGCGCACATCGCTCCACAGCCCGCGCGGATCGACCCGGCGCTCCGGCTGCGCCGCGAGCCAGTCCATGTCGCCATGGCCGCCGGAGGCGATGAATTCAAGGAAGTATTTTCCGGCGGTCTCGATCGTGCCAGGTGCAGTGACGCCGATGCAGTCGAAGCCGAGTGCCCGCGCCTCGCGCGTGAGCGCCGCTTTCAGTTCAGTCGGATCGGAGTTCAGAAATCCAGGTCCACGTAGGTCCGCGACGCCGGCACGCCGGCCAGCCATTCGCTCAGCAGCGGACGGAACGACGGGCGGGACTTTACCCGCGCGTACCACGCCTTTGCTGCGTCGTCCTCGCTCCATGGCACGTCGCCCAGATAGTCGATCGCCGAGAGATGCGCCGCGGCGGCGAGATCCGCGTAAGTGAGCCGGTCGCCGGCGAGGAAATTACGCGTCTGCGCCAGCCAGCCGATATAGGCCAGATGATAGCGCACATTGGCCTTGGCGGCGCGCATCACGTCGGCCGAAGGCGGTCCGCCGCCGTTCTCCTCGCTCATGAAGCGCTTGTAGATGCGCTCGGTGACGAGAGGGTGCGAGACCTCCTCGAAGAATTTTTCGTTGAACCAGGCCATCAGCCGGCGCACCTCGACGCGCTCGCCGATGGCTTCCGGCATCAGGCGCTTGGGTCCCATCTCGGCGCCATAGGCCTCGTCGACATATTCGGCGATGATCGCCGCGCCCGGGATCGGCGGCTGCTCGTCGTCTACCAGAACGGGCGTCGTGCCGGCCGCGTTGAGCAACAGAAACGCCTCGCGCCGCTCCCAGCTGCGCTCTTCGACCAACTTGAGGTCGAGCCCGTATTCGCCCGCGATCAGGCGGATGAAACGCGAATGCGGACAGAACGGATGATGAAACAGCGTAAACATGAAGCCTTTGACTATTTGATGGTGCTTAAGATTCCATCAATGTTTGTGCGGCGCCACACTAGTCCTTCAAAACCGCGAGGCAAGGGCGTGATTTCGCATTTTGCGATTGCGGCATGGGGGCGAATAGGCGAGAAGAGCCCCGCTTTTCCAGCCGAAATGGACCGTAAATATGTCAGACGCAATACGGGCAGTGATCCTCGGCATCATCGAGGGTGTGACCGAGTTCCTTCCCGTGTCCTCGACCGGCCATTTGCTGCTCGCGGAACGCTTCTTCCATCTCGGTGAAGGCGCGTTCTGGGATTCGTTTACGGTTCTGATCCAGCTGGGTGCGATCCTCGCGATCGTCGGGCTCTACTTCAAGAAGCTCTGGGACGTCGTGATCGGCTTCTTCACGGGCGACACCTATTCGCGCCGCTTCGTGGTCGGCGTGCTGGTCGCGTTCCTGCCCGCTGTCGTCGTCGGCCTCGTCGCCGGCAAGTACATCAAGAGCGTGCTGTTCAATCCATGGGTCGTGTGCTTCACGCTGATCGTCGGCGGCGCCATCCTGCTCTGGGTCGACAAGCTCGACCTCAAGCCGCGCGAGCACGACGCCACGAGGTTTCCGCTGCTGATGTATCTCTATATCGGCATCGCGCAGTGCGTCGCGATGATCCCGGGCGTGTCGCGTTCCGGCGCCAGCATCGTCGCCGCGATGTTCCTGGGCGCTGACAAGCGCGCGGCGGCGGAGTTCTCGTTCTTTCTCGCCATCCCCACCATGATCGGTGCGTTCGCCTACGACTTCTACAAGAACCGCTCCGAGATGACGATGGACCATATGGGCATCGTCGCGATCGGCTTCGTGGTGTCGTTCATCACCGCGATCATCGTGGTCAAGACGTTCCTGGAATATGTCACCCGGCACGGCTTCGTGGTGTTCGCCTGGTGGCGCGTCATCGTCGGCACGCTCGGCCTGATCGCGCTGGCGCTCGGCAGGTAGGCTTATGGTCCGTAACGGTTGGACCGGCGTTTTCAACGCAAAATAAGCTTTTGATCGGTAGTCAGGTCAGTTCCAACGCCGGGCGGCGCGCGTCCGGCACAGGAGCTGAGCCATGACCCTCGTCAGCGGCTGGGGGCGTTTCCCGGTTGTCGATAGCGATGTGCTGCGCCCGCGCTCGTTCGCGGCGGTCGGCGAAGCCGTCTCCGCCGGCACCGTCGCGCGCGGCAACGGCCGCGCCTATGGCGATGCCGCGATTGGCGCGGTCAGGACGGTCACGATGACCGGCTTCGACCGGATCAGGTCGTTCGATGCGGTGACGGGCCGCATCCGCCTGGAGGCCGGCGTCCTGCTGTCGGACCTGATCGACACCTTTGGCCCGCGTGGCTTTCTGCCTTTCGTCGTGCCCGGCACCCGCTTCGTCTCGATCGGCGGCGCCATCGCCGCCGACGTTCACGGCAAGAACCATCATTGCGAGGGCGGCTTCGGCCGCTATGTCGACAGCCTCCTGCTGCGCACCGGGCAGGGCGAGGTCATCGAGGCCTCGCGCGAACAGAACTCCGATGCGTTCTTCGCGACCGTCGGTGGCATGGGCCTGACCGGCATCATCCTCGAAGCGACGATACGGCTGCGCCGGGTCGAGACCGGGTGGATCCGCGAGCGGGTGATCTCCGCGTCCGATCTCGATGCCGCGATGCGCGCGCTCGAGGCGGGCGATGCAGCGACCTATTCGGTGGCGTGGATCGATTGCGTGGCACGAGGCCGCGATCTCGGCCGTTCGCTGATCTATCTCGGCGAGCACGCGGGCAGAGGCGAGCTGGCGGAAGGCGCCGATGTATTTCCGCTCGGCAAGGAGTCTCGCCTCAGCGTGCCGGTCGACCTGCCGTCGATGGCATTGAACCGCACCAGCGTCCGCGCCTTCAACGAGCTCTACTACCGCATGGGCGCGCGGCGCGCCGGCGCCAGCCATGTGGTCTCGCTCTATCCGTATTTCTTTCCGCTCGACAGCATCAGTGCGTGGAATCGGATCTATGGCAAGCGCGGCTTCCTCCAGCATCAATGCGTGATCCCGCAAGCCGGCGCGCGCGCCGTTCTCGGCGACATCCTCGATCGCGTCGCGCGGCGCGGCGATGCCTCCTTCCTCGCCGTGCTCAAGAAGCTCGGCCAGGGCGACGGCATCCTGTCGTTCCCGCTGCCCGGTTACACGCTCGCGCTGGATTTCCCCGTGAAGGGCGACATCCTGAACTTTCTCGACGAGATCGATCGCCTCGTCGTCGCCGCCGGCGGCAGGCTGTATCTGGCGAAAGACGCGCGCCAGTCGCGCGCGACCTTCGTGGCGGGCTATCCTGCCTTGCAGCGTTTCAACGCGATCCGCAAATCGCTCGATCCTGCCGGCAACATCCGATCGAAACTTTCACAGCGTCTGTTTGATGAGGTCTAGGCCGTGACGTCACGCAAGTCTGTATTGGTGCTCGGCGGCTCCTCCGACATCGGCCGCGCCGCGGCGCGCGCCTTTGCCAAGGCGGGATACGATGTCGGTCTCGCCGGCCGCGACGTAGTCGCGCTCGAGCCCGACGCCGCCGATCTGCGCGCGCGCTACGCGATCGACGTCGGGCTCCATAAATTCGATGTGCTCGACACCGCCGCATTCGAGGGCTTTGTGAGCGGCCTGCCGGCATTGCCCGATGTCGTCATCTCGATCGTCGGCCTCCTCGGCGTGCAGCAGAATGCCGAGAGCGACCTTGTCCATGCCACCGCGATCATGCGCTCGAACTACGAAGGGCCCGCGCTGATCCTCGGCCTGTTCGCGGAGAGATTCCTCGCGCGTGGCAGCGGCACGATTGTCGGCGTGTCGTCCGTGGCCGGCGATCGCGGCCGCGCCTCGAACTATGTCTATGGCTCGGCCAAGGCCGGCTTCTCCGCCTTCCTGTCGGGCCTGCGCGCCCGCGCCAGCCGTGGCGGCGTGCATGTCGTCACCGTCAAGCCCGGCTTCGTCCGCACCAAGATGACGGAGGGCATGAAGCTGATCGGCCCGCTCACCGTCGAAGCGCCGGTGGTCGGCGATGCCATTCTCCAGGCGGTCGAGAACAAAACCGACGTCGTCTATGTCAGCGGCAAATGGCGCCTCGTGATGCTGATCATCAAGACGCTGCCGGAAGCGGTGTTCAAGAAGTTGAAGTTCTGAGGGTTGAAGAAGTGGCGCCGCCGCCGCGCTGAAGGTGTGCTCCCTCGCCCGCTTGCGGGAGAGGTAAGAACCTCACGCGCTCTTGCGCTGGAACTGCCCGGCGGCGCGGAAGCGCCAGAGATATTGCGGGGCAATCGCTTCCAGCGAATCGGCGGTGATGCCGAGCCCTTCCAGCGTCAGCCCGGCGGCCTTCGCCGTATCCGACACCACATTGTCGCGCTCGAGCAACGTGACCTGGTCCGGCGTCAGCTTGAACGCGCCCGGCGCGAATTGCAGGAACGCGGCCTGGAAGCGGGCGAGGCCGAACGGCAGCGGGATCAGCATCCGCTCGCGGTCGGTGATCTCCAGGATGGTCTCGATGATCTCGCGCATGGTCAGCACTTCCGGCCCGCCGAGTTCGTAAGGAGCGCCTGCCTTGGCCTTGCCGTCGACGGCGTTCGCGATCGCGGTGGCGACGTCGCCGACATAGACCGGCTGCATCTTGGTTTCGCCGCCGATCAGCGGCAGCACCGGCGACATCCGGGCCAGCGCGGCAAAGCGGTTGGTGAACTGGTCCTCGGGGCCGAACATCACCGAGGGGCGGAAGATCGTGGCCGAGGGCACCGCGGACAGGACCGCAGCCTCGCCGGCCGCCTTGGCCCTGGCGTAGCGCGAGGGTGATTCGGCATCGGCGCCGATCGCCGAGACATGCACCAGGCGGGCCCCTGCCGCGGCGGCGGCCTTCGCGACCGTTTCGGCGCCCCTGGCCTGGACGGCGTCGAATGTCTGCTCGCCGGCTTCAGTGAGGACCCCGACCAGGTTGATCACGACATGCGAATCACGCAGCGCCGCCTCGACCGAGGCCGGATAGCGCAAATTGGCCTGCACGGTATGGACCTGCCCGACCCGGCCGAGCGGCTGGAGGAATCCGGCCAGTTCCGGCCGCCGGACCGCGACCCGGACCCGGTAATCGCGCTTGCACAGGGCGCGGACCACGCTGCGGCCCAAAAACCCCGATCCGCCGAAAACCGTGACGAGAGTTTCCAGATTCGATGCCATGGGAGCCATTCCTGCGGAAAAGAGTGCGTCTTGTCAGGCTTGTATCGGGCCAGTTTGCGATGCGCAATCGGCATCCCCAAACCCGGGTCACGCATGAATTGACAACGGCGTCACCGAACCGTAGTAACCGCCTCCGTGCCCCAAACGGCATGCCCAGGTGGTGGAATTGGTAGACGCGCTGGCTTCAGGTGCCAGTGGCTTAACGGCCGTGAAGGTTCGAGTCCTTTCCTGGGCACCACCCCCAACCCAAGTGGTTGAAATCGCTCACTTGCAGGGGATTTGAGCCCCTAACCGATGCACACCCCGGGTACACATCTATCCCGCTAGAGGTTTCTCGCGCTGAAATTTCAGTGTGGGGGCACCGTCAGTCGTCCTTCGCATTCCGGACGACCACCGCTTGCTGCTGGTTTTTGACAGGTGCATGGCTGGTTTCGAGACCTAGGCCCGCATTGGGAGGCCCCGGCTGGTGGCAAAGCTGAAGGCCACCCGTGACAGCAAGCGTGACGCCGGTGCCAGGTCGAGGGATGAAGAGCGGGTTGCCCTATGATCACCATAAGACTGGGCGCGTATCTTCCTAGGGTCCTTGAGACGGCTGTGGCGCCAGAGGAAATCTGCCACTAAAAATTAATGCGACCACTTCGCGGAAGCGAGTCGAAGTCGTGAAGGATTGCAGCATGTTCCTTAAGAGCATTACGCTCACTAATTTCCTAAGCTACGGAGATGCAACGCCGGCCATCGAGCTTCGTCCGCTGAACGTCGTCATTGGTCCCAATGGTTCGGGTAAATCCAACCTCATTGAGGCGATTGAGCTTCTCCGCGCCACACCAAAAGACCTACTTACGCCTATTCGCGACGGTGGCGGTGTGAGAGACTGGCTATGGAAGGGAGCATCCAAGCTTCCGGCGGCCAAGGTTGATGCCGTCATCGCTTATCCCAACGGCCCAACGGCACTGCGTTACGTACTGAGCTTCACCGAGGTCGGCCAACGCTTCGAAATCGTAGATGAAAGGGTCGAGAACGAATTTCCCGACCGCGGTCACACACACCCATACTTTTACTACCGTTTCGAGAGTGGGCATGGCGTGCTTAACGTAAAGGGAAATCAGCGCCGTCTTCAACATGAAGATATAGATCCTGCCGGCTCTATTCTGTCCCAGCGCAAGGACCCGGATCAATATCCTGAGCTGACGTATCTTGGGAACACTTTTACCAAGATGCGGCTCTACAGGGAATGGAGCTTCGGCCGCTATACGATCCCGCGCTTGCCTCAGAAAGCTGACCTTCCCAACGAGCATTTGGAATCAGATGCCAGCAACCTGGGATTGGTTTTGAATCGTCTGCGTCGCGAGCCGGCCGTCAGGAAGCAGCTGCTGGAATCTCTTCGCGTACTATACGAAGGCATCGACGATTTCGACGTGCAGATCGAAGGAGGAACTGTGCAGGTGTTCTTCCATGAAGGGCGCTACACTGTGCCAGCAACTCGACTCTCTGATGGCACGCTACGTTACCTCTGCCTGCTCGCCGTACTCTGTCACCCTAACCCTGGACCACTGCTGTGCATCGAAGAACCAGAGTTGGGATTGCACCCCGATGTTCTGCCAACCTTGGCAACGCTCCTCAAGGAAGCGTCCGAGCGTACACAGATCATCGTCACGACGCATTCCGATGTGTTGGTGGATGCACTGACTGATATGCCTGAAGCCGTTTTGGTAGCAGGGCGGTCGGAGCATGGCAGCACACTTGAACGATTAAGCGCCGAGAAGCTAAAACCCTGGCTAGAGAAGTATCGGCTTGGCGAACTCTGGACCCGAGGCGAGATCGGGGGGGTGCGCTGGTGAAGCTCTACGTTGAAGGCGGTGGAGATGCGGCCGCGTTGAAATCTGCGTGTCGCGAAGGTTTCACGAAATTCATCACGAAAGCTGGACTAAAGAATCGTCCTCGTGTCGTCGCCTGCGGCAGCCGACGCGATGCATACGATTCCTTTTGTACTGCGATCGCCAGCGGTGATGAAGCCATGCTTCTCGTGGATAGTGAAGCAGTCGTCGCCGAAGCGCATCAACAGGGCATGCCCGCGACTTGGTTGCCATGGGCGCATCTCAAGCAGCGCCAAGGCGACGGATGGGAGATGCCGCGTGGAAGTAAGAGTGATGATTGCCACCTCATGGTCGAAGTCATGGAGAACTGGTTCTTGGCCGACCGCAACAGCCTAAAGGTTTTTTTTGGCATCGGTTTCAAAGAGAGCCAGCTCCCGGCGGCAGCGCGGGCTGTCGAGCAAATCACAAAGGCGGAAGTATATGGAGCGCTTCAAAAATCCACTGCCGCTTGCAAAACTAAGGCCGCATATGGCAAAGGCGAACATTCGTTTAAGTTGCTTGCGTTGATGGATCCTTCCAAGGTGGTTGGCCGCTCGCCTTGGGCGAAGCGCTTTATCGACGAACTCAAAAAGAAGATGGATGCTTGACGCCTCGGCAGCGGCTCGCGGTCGCTGTGCGGCACGCGGGCGAGATCGTGGTCTCCGCCCGCCCCCTCACACCATCCGCCTCCCCGCCCGGCCCGCCACCGCCTTCTGCACAAAGTACATCGCCACCAGCGAGACGATTGCCGACGCCACGACGACGTAGCCGATCCGGTCGAAATGGATCAGCGAGCCGTCGGGCGCCTGCGCGATGATCGCGCCGGCGAGCACCGAGCCGAGGCCGCCGGAGAGCTGCTGCAGCGAGGCGCTGACCGCGCTGAACGAGCCGCGCTGGTCGGGATCGGGGATTGCCGACATCAGCGCCTGCGACGGGATCATGCGTGAGAAGATGCCGACGAACATCAGCACGTTGACGAGGATCGCGGTCGTCAGCGTAACGTGGCCGAGATGGGTGTAGATCAGCACCATGATCACCGACACCACGCTGCCGAACACGAAGGTCGGGTACTTGCCGAACGCATCGCTCGCACGGCCGACCAGCGGTCCCGTGACGATGCTGAACAGGCCCGAGACCAGATAGATCGTCGGCAGATGCGTGATGTCGATGCCGAGATTGTGCACGGTGAAAGCGCTGGAGAACGGCATCAGCATGTATCCGCCGGTCGCCAGCAGCGTCGTGACGAAGAAGGCCAGCGTGTAGCGCGGCTGGGCGACGGTCGCGATCAGATGGTGGAACGGGTTCTTGTCCTGCTTCAGCTTCAGATGCGCATCGACCGGCTCCATGGCGAAGGCGATGATGGCGATCGCGGCGATCGACACGATGACGATCGCGATGAAGCAGACATGCCAGCTCCAGTGATTGGCGAGAAACAGCCCGGCGGGAATGCCGAGCACCTGGCTCGCCGCGAACGCTGTCTGCACGAAGCCCATCACGCGGCCGCGCAGGTGCAGCGGGAAAAGATCGGTGATGATGGCGAGCACCACCGAGCCGATCACCCCGCCGAACAATCCGGTCACGATCCGGCCCAGCAGCAGCACATGGTAGTTCGGCGCCACGGCGCAGAGCAGGGTGCCGAGCGTGAAGCCGACATAAAAGAACAGCAAGAGCCGCTTGCGGTCGAAGCGGTCGGCAAAGCCGGCGGCGAGGATGCCCGACAGTCCCGCACTGAACGCGTAGGCCGACACCGCAACGCCGAATTGCGTCGCCGTGATGTCGAGCGCAGGCATCAGGATGGCGCCGAGCGGCGACATGATGATGAAGTCGAGGATGATCGTGAACTGCGTGAACGCGAGCAGCGCGATCAGAAGCGCCTGGTAGCGCGTGAAGCCGCGCTGGCGTTCTGATGGATCGTCGATCGGCGCGGCGAGCGTCTGTTCGGTCATGGATCTCGATTCGTAGTGGGCGGGGAGAGAAATTGGCAGATGGGGTGGCTTGGGGCGATTTTTAGGGGCCGCAGGCCACTCGTTGCGCCGGAACATGAAGCTCGCGCCGAGCTGTGGGATCCATGCAACAGCAGGGCATTCGGCAAACCGTCCGCCTCTTCGCGAAAGGGATGCGCGGACTGAGAAGTTGGGTCGTCGGGGCAAGCCCCACGAACATGCCCCATGAACATGGGAGGACGGAATGCCGCGCAGACCTGCCTGCGTCGGGAGCCTTCCCAAAACCACAGCTCACATGCTTTGAGTGTTGCACAAGCGTCAATCGCGTTGACGCAGTGGCAGGCTGGGGCTGGAAGTGACGGCGGTCTTCATTCTTCCTCGTCTTGCCGGTTGCGAGTTTGGAAGACGGGAGTGGGGAACGAACATGACGATTTCATCGCGGGCGCCAGCAACCGCTTTTCTGGCAACGGCGCTCATTGCCGTGATCGCGGCCTGCGCCGGCGCACCGCAGGCCCGGGCTCAGTTCGTGTGCGTGGATGGTGCCGCGTCTGAGCAAGGCGCCACGGCGGCCGGATCAGCGAGCAATTTTGCCTGCGGGCCGTCTGCTTCCGCTGACGGCAACGGCAGCAACAACTCCGCGACCGGGACCGGCGCTAACGCCAGCGGCCACAGCAGCTCCAATATTGCGACCGGAAGCAATGCCAACGCCAGCGGCAACAACAGTTTCAACAGCGCGACCGGAGCGGGAGCCATCGCCAGCGGTGACGGCAGCAAAAACATGGCGTCCGGAAACAACGCGCAAGCCAGCGGTGACAACAGCACCAATATCGCGGCCGGCGCCGGAGCCAATGCCAGCGGCAACAACAGCGGCAATCTTGCGTCCGGGCTGACCGCCCTGGCCAACGGAGACAACAGCAGGAACGTTGCGACAGGGCGCAGTTCCAATGCCTCCGGCAACAACAGCAGAAATGTTGCGAGCGGGTTTGTCGCCAAGGCCTACGGTGACGCCAGCGCCAACACCGCGACGGGGAGCAACGCCAACGCCTTCGGCAACGGCAGCGGCAACATCGCGACCGGCGTCAACTCCAACGCGACCGGCGACAACAGCTTCAACATCGCGACCGGCCTGAATACCAACGCGAGCGGGTCCGGAAGCAACAACGTCGCCACCGGCAACGCCGCCATCGCATTTGGCGCCAACAGCTCCAACGCGGCGACCGGCTATCTTGCGAATGCCAACGGCGCCAATTCGAGGAATATCGCGAACGGCACGCAATCCAATGCCAGCGGGACCGGCAGCTTCAACATTGCGGTCGGAAACGGCGCCAATGCGAGCGGAAACGGTGTCGCGAACACCGCGGTGGGCAACGGCTCCAACGCCACCGGCGCAAATTCCTCGGCCTTCGGCAATGGCGCCTCCGCAACCTTCGCCAATTCCACCGCGGTCGGCAATGGCGCCACCGCGACGCGCGCGAACCAGCAGGTCTACGGCACCGCGAGCAATACCTACACGATGACAGGCGTCACCTCGGCCGCGAGCACGGCCGCGCAGTCCGGACCGGTGCAGCTCGTCACCACGGACGCGGCCGGCAATCTCGCGGCGACCTCGCTCAGTGCGCTCGGGTTTGCGAGCCCCGCGGATATCGCAGGCATCAATAGCCAGCTCGCCGGCATCAATGCCCGCCTCAACGAGATCGACGGCAGAGCCGGCAAGGCGATCAACGGCGTCGCGATGGCCTTTGCAATGTCCGGCTCGCCATGGCTGATGCCGTCCGAGAAGATCGCAATGAGCATGAACTGGGGCACCTTCCAGAACACCAATGCGCTCTCCATGAGTGCAGCGCTGCGCGTCAGCGAGCATGTGCAGGCCAGTGGCGGCCTGACCTACGGCACCAATGGCGGCGGATTGGGCGGCCGCGTCGGAATGCGCGTCGGCTGGTGATGTCGGGCTTTGGCCTTCCATGCAATGGCGTCTGTTCGCGGTCGCCACGCCGGAAGCCGCATCCCCACAGCCGCACGCCCAGGCGACGCCCGCGAAGCCGGCCATGGCTGCGCAGAAGAAGGCGCCGCGAGCGGTTGCTGGGTCATAACCCATTGATAAGTGTGCATTTGTCGCTGGACCGGCGGGCGCTCCCACCTGTTCTCGCTGCGCCTGCAGCCCCGATTAAGCCGCCTTTAGCGAATGCTCCCCTAGTGTCCTGACCGTCCATTTCCCTGCTCCCCGGCCGGATGCCGGTCAGTTTGCGGCAAGTCAGAGCGTTTTCGGATGGAGCAGCCTGCCCGGCAGTACGAGTCTGGCGCCCCCGCACCGACGGCGGCGGCCGCGCGGACGCTCGTCATCGATCTCGAAGGCGCGCTGCTGCGGTCCGAGCTGCTGATGGAGGCGCTGTTCAGCGCGCCGGCGCGCATGCTCGCCCGCTTCGGCGCTGGCGGACGCCCGGGCATGGCGGCGCTCACGGATATCCTGGCGCGCGCCGAGATCGACTACGCCCATCTGCCCTACGACTCCGAAGTGCTGAACCAGGCGCTGGCGGCGCGGGCGCGGGGCGAGAAGATCTATCTGGTCGCTGACCGCTTCGCCCGTCATGCCGCGGGCATCGCCGCGCATCTCGGCTTCGACGGCGTGGTTGCGCCGGCCAATCTTGCCGCGGGCGAGCTTCCCTTCGATCGCGCCTTCATCGCGCGCATCGGCGCCCGCAGTAGCGGCCGTGCGAGCCTGAAGACCTGGGCCAAGGCGCTGCGGGTCTATCAATACGCCAAGAACACGCTGGTGTTCGTGCCCGTCATCACCGCGCATCAGCTGAACTTTGCCAGCTTCGGCTCCGCGCTGCTGGCGTTCCTGGCGTTCTCGGCCTGTGCGTCCGGCGCCTATCTGATGAACGACCTCCTGGATCTCGCAGCCGACCGGCAGCATCCGACCAAGCGCCATCGCGCGCTGGCGGCCGGAGATCTGCCGATCTCGTCGGCGCTGTCAGCGATCCCTGCGTTGTGGCTGTTCGCGGTCGTGGCCGGCCTCTGCATCTCGCCGCTGTTCCTCGGCGTGCTCGGCGCCTATCTCGTCACCACGATTGCCTATTCGCTCGCGCTCAAGCGCAAGATGCTGGTCGACATCGTCACGCTCGCCGGTCTCTACACGCTTCGCATCGTCGCCGGCGCGGTCGGCGTCGGCGTGGTGCTGTCGGAATGGCTGCTGATCTTCTCGCTGTTCGTGTTCACCTCGCTGGCACTGATCAAGCGCTTCAGCGAGCTCAGCATGCGCGAGAGCGCCGGCCTCTCCGATCCTTCCAACCGCGACTACAGAATCACCGACCTGCAAATCATCGGCGCGATGGCGGCGGCGAGCGCGATGAACGCGGTGACCGTGTTCTCGCTCTACGTCTCCTCGTCCGCGGTGATGCCGCTGTACAGCCGTCCCTGGATGCTGTGGCTGCTCAATCCGCTGCTGCTGTACTGGTTCGGCCGCGCCCTGATGATGGCGCATCGCCGCGAGATGCCCGATGACCCGATTCTGTACGCCTTCCGCGACGGCCCCAGCCGCATTGCGGTTGCGGCGATGATCTGCATCATGCTGGCGGCGATCTGAGCGAACCCGTGCTTGCGCGGTCCGCCGGCAATGGCTACATCGCGGGCAATCCGAATTCGCTATTGTGCCGACGCACCGATTAGACCCGAGGTTTTGAACGCCATGACCGTACGCCTGCATCGCGGCGACCTGCCCGACCTGTCCCGCTACACCGGAGCGGTGGCGATCGACACCGAGACCATGGGGCTGAACCCGCACCGCGACCGGCTCTGCGTGGTGCAGCTCTCGCCCGGCGACGGCAGCGCCGACGTGGTGCAGATCCCCAAGGGCCACACCGACGCGCCGAACCTCAAGGCGCTCCTGGCCAATCCCGCCATCACCAAGATCTTCCACTTTGCGCGGTTCGACGTCGCGGTGCTGTACCAGACCTTCGGCGTCATGACCGGCCCGATTTATTGCACCAAGATTGCCTCCCGTCTGATCCGCACCTACACCGATCGCCATGGCCTGAAAGACCTCGTGCGCGAGGTGCTCAATGTCGATCTCTCCAAGCAGCAGCAATCCAGCGACTGGGGTTCCGACAGCCTGACCGAGCCGCAGCTCGCCTACGCCGCCTCCGACGTGCTGCACCTCCACGCCCTGCGCGAGCGGCTCGACGCCATGCTGGTGCGGGAGGGCCGCACTGCGCTGGCCAAAGCCTGTTTCGATTTCCTGCCGACCCGCGCCCTGCTCGACCTCCAGGGCTGGGAGGAGGAGGACATTTTCGCGCACTCCTGAGCCCATCTGGAGGGAGTTGCCGCCCCGTTTCGGACACTTTCGTAACGGCCTGTCGCCAGCTGCATATTTTGCCGGCGCCGGGTACAATGAACCTTCGACCCGAACAGGCTAGCAGGCACCCTGGAGCTCAGGTGAATTCGGCCCACAATCCAACCTACGACGCCGCGCTTGCGGCGAAGTTTGCCAG
Organism: Bradyrhizobium sp. TM233; assembly: GCF_036247965.1. Lineage (NCBI taxonomy): Bacteria > Pseudomonadati > Pseudomonadota > Alphaproteobacteria > Hyphomicrobiales > Nitrobacteraceae > Bradyrhizobium > Bradyrhizobium sp. TM233. Next base: position 156,176 of record NZ_BTIG01000013.1, read on the forward strand.
CGCGGCGCGCCACAGCCGCCTGGTGCGGATTCTGCGGGTCTCGGTCCCGGCGACGGTGATCGTGGCCATGGCCGTGATCATCTACATCGCGTTCTTCAACAAATTCAGGATTCCCGAGCTGCCGCTCACCGTCGAAAACATGGTGGTGTCGGGCACCAAGATCACGATGGAATCGCCGCATCTGGCCGGCTTCACGCCGGATCAGCGGCCCTACGAGCTCTGGGCCAAGACCGCGACCCAGGACATCACCGATCCTGATCACGTCGATCTCAAAGACCTGCGCGCGAAAGTGCTGATGGAGGATCAATCGACCCTGTTCCTCGATGCCCGCACCGGCCGCTTCGACAACAAGCAGCAGCAGCTCGATTTGCACAAGGACATCTTCCTGCGCACCTCGACCGGCTACGAGGCGCGGCTGAACTCGGCCTTCGTGGACATGGGCAAGGGCACGGTCTCCTCGGACGAACGTGTCGACGTCAAGCTGACCAACGGCACGCTGACCGCGGACAAGCTGCGTATCACGGAAGGCGGCGACGTCATCCGCTTCGAGGGCAATGTGGTGATGCATCTGGACAAGCTGGATGACCCCGCCGCCGCGCAGCCTGCGCCGGTCGAGCCCGCGCCGGCGGCGCCGCCGGCCAAGTCAAAGAACAAATCTGCCAATTCAAAGTGATTTCATGATCAGGTCTTTTCCGCGCAATCACACGCGCAATGCCATCTTCAGTGCAGTTGCGCTCGCCGCCACCGTCGCGCTTGCTGCAACCGGCGCCGCATTTGCGCAGAGCACGATGCAGGGCGTGCCCAACGCGATGCAGGGCTTTTCGCAGAACCGCGATCAGCCGATCCAGATCGAAGCCGCCTCGCTCGAGATGCGCGACAAGAAGAAGGAGGCGACCTTCTCAGGCAATGTGAAGGTCGTCCAGGGCGACACCACCATGACCTCGAAGACGCTGGTGGTGTTCTACGAATCGGGCGGCGACAAGCCGGCTACGCCGCAGCCGGCGGCCAAGGCGACCAAGAGCGCGCCGATGCAGTCGGCGCAGCCGGGCCCGGGTGGCAGCTCCTCGATCAAGCGGCTGGAGGCGCGCGGCAATGTTGTGGTCACCCAGAAGGACCAGGTGGTGACGGGCGAGACCGCCGTGTTCGACACCAGGACCAATCTCATCACCATGCTGGGCGGCGGGGGCCAGGTCGTCCTGACGCAGTGCAAGAACGTGCTGCGCGGCGACCGTCTGATGGTCGACATGACGACCGGCGTGTCGCGGGTGGAATCCGACAACGGCCGGGTTCAGGCCCTGCTGCCGCAGGGCGGCGGCAATGATTGCGGTTCGGGCAAGCCCGGCGGGGCGCCGCCTTTGCAATTGCCCGGTGCAACTAAACCGAAATGAATTCAACAGCTTGGTTCGGATGCGGCCGAACCGAGGTTGAAGCTTGGCCGGCGAGACTGTATCTAGCGCGCAGGGCTTTCGAAGCGGGGTCCGCCGCTTTTCGGGCGTGTTTCACTGGGCATGAGACATCCCTTCACTCATGCTGCACCGGCAAATCGAAATGCCTGTGCGGCAGTTGCGCGAATTCGCGCAGGATCGTCGCGAAAGGCTAGAAGGCGGGGATGGTCGATCTCTTCAGCATGTTCCGTCGGCGCCCCGCCAAGCGCGGCCGGCCAGGATTTGCGCGTCAGGACATCACCGCGCTCGGTGACGGCGTCGGCGGGCTCGTGACCAGCCCTATCAGGGACGCGCCGATGGCCCGCGATCAGGCGATACCTGCGCCCGATCAGTTCCAGGGTGACTATCAAGACGACTATCAGGCCGAGGCGCCGCGTCAGCCGGCGGTTCATCCCGTCAGGGCCGCCGCCAAGCCGAACGGCACCGGCGGGCCCCAGCTCCTGAAGCGGCCGGGCTTCCTGGCTGTGCATAGCGTGGAAAAGGCGTTCGGCAGCCGCCAGGTGGTGCGCGGCGTCAGCATCTATGTGCGCCGCGGCGAAGCCGTCGGCCTGCTCGGTCCGAACGGCGCCGGCAAGACCACCGTGTTCTACATGATCACCGGCCTGATCAAGGCCGATCGCGGCGCCATCGAGCTCGACGGCCACGACGTTACCAAGCTGCCGATGTATCAGCGCGCGCGGCTCGGCATCGGCTATCTGCCGCAGGAAGCCTCGATCTTCCGCGGCCTCACCGTCGAGCAGAACATCCGCGCCGTGCTCGAGGTCGTCGAGCCCTCGCGCAAGAAGCGCGAGCAGCAGCTCGATTCGCTGCTCGACGAGTTCAACATCACGCGGCTGCGCAAATCACCCTCGATCGCGCTGTCCGGCGGCGAGCGGCGCCGCGTCGAGATCGCGCGCGCGCTGGCGACGCGTCCGAACTACATGCTGCTCGACGAGCCCTTCGCCGGCATCGACCCGATCGCGGTCGGCGACATCCAGGACCTCGTCCGCCATCTCACCAATCGCGGCATCGGCGTGCTCATCACCGACCACAATGTCCGCGAGACGCTCGGCCTCACCGATCGCGCCTACATCGTCTATGCCGGTGAAATCTTGACCGAGGGGAGCCCGGATGAGATCGTCGCCGATCCGGACGTGCGCCGCCTTTACCTTGGCGAGGAATTCCGCCTCTAGCCCGTTTTTGGGTTTCGTCAAGGCGTGTACATCGGGCCCGGACTAGGATAAGCAAAAATCGGACCAATTTTTGGGAACGGTTCTTGCTTCATGGCGCTCACGCAGAGATTAGAGTTCCGGCAATCGCAGTCGCTGGTCATGACGCCGCAGTTGATGCAGGCGATCAAGCTGCTGCAATTGTCCAATCTCGATCTCACGACCTTCGTGGAAGAGGAGCTCGAGCGTAACCCCCTGCTGGAACGGGCCAATGACGAGGCCCCCGCGGGCGAGGCCCCGGCCGAGGCCGGCCAGTACAGCGATAACGACGATTTCGGCGGTGGAAGTAGCGACGAGCCGGGCGGCGGTCCGGGCGAGGCGTTCGAGCCGGGCCAGGAAGAATGGATGAGCAAGGATCTCGGCACCCGCGCCGAGATCGAGCAGACCCTGGATACGGGCCTGGACAACGTCTTCTCCGAGGAGCCGGCCGAGGCCGCGGCGCGCAACGCCCAGGATGCGGCGCCGACCACCTATACGGAATGGGGCGGCGGTGCCTCCGGCGACGAGGACTACAATCTCGAGGCCTTCGTCGCCGCGGAAACCACGCTCGGCGACCATCTCGCCGAGCAGCTCTCGGTGGCCTTCACCGCCCCTGCGCAGCGCATGATCGGCCAGTATCTGATCGACCTCGTCGACGAGGCCGGCTATCTGCCGCCGGACCTCGGCCAGGCCGCCGAGCGCCTTGGCGCGACGCAAGCCGACGTCGAGGGCGTCCTTGCCGTGCTGCAAAAGTTCGATCCGCCCGGGGTGTGTGCGCGCAATTTGAGCGAATGCCTCGCGATCCAGCTCCGCGAGCTCGACCGCTACGACCCTGCGATGCAGGCCCTGGTCGAGCATCTCGATCTCCTGGCCAAGCGCGACATCGTGGCGCTGCGCAAGCTCTGCGGCGTCGACGACGAGGACATCGCCGACATGATCGGCGAGATTCGCCGCCTCAATCCCAAGCCCGGCATGAAGTTCGGCTCGGCGCGTTTGCAGACCATGGTGCCCGACGTCTATGTCCGCCCGGGTCCCGACGGCGGTTGGCATGTCGAGCTCAACAGCGACACCTTGCCGCGCGTGCTGGTCAACCAGACCTACTATTCCGAGCTCTCGAAGAAGATCGGCAAGGACGGCGACAAGTCCTATTTCACCGACGCGCTCCAGAACGCGACCTGGCTGGTGCGCGCGCTCGATCAGCGCGCCCGCACCATCCTGAAAGTTGCAACCGAGATCGTGCGCCAGCAGGACGGCTTCTTCACCCACGGCGTGGCGCATTTGCGGCCGCTCAATCTGAAGGCCGTCGCCGACGCCATCCAGATGCATGAATCCACGGTGTCGCGCGTCACCGCCAACAAATACATGGCGACCAATCGCGGCACGTTCGAGCTGAAATATTTCTTCACGGCCTCGATCGCCTCGGCCGATGGCGGCGAGGCGCATTCCGCCGAAGCCGTGCGCCACCACATCAAGCAGCTGATCGATTCGGAGGAGCCTGCGGCGATCCTGTCGGACGACACCATCGTGGAACGCTTGCGCGCCTCGGGCATTGATATTGCCCGCCGCACGGTCGCGAAGTACCGCGAAGCCATGCGCATTCCTTCCTCGGTGCAACGTCGCCGCGACAAGCAGAGCGCTCTTGGTAACGTCCTCTCCACCGCGTTGTCCGATCGTTCCCGCAACACCGAGCCAGCCTGATTGCGCTGGCGCGAAATCCCGCTACTCTCGACCTCCCGTCGAGACCGATCCAAGCACGCGCATGATCCGGAAAAGTGGCCAACGGTTTCCCTTCCCGAAAAAGGCCAAACGCGTTTGCGGGGAGATCATGCGCAGGGAATATTCCAGAGGTGCGATGACGTGTCATCGCACCGCGAGCACGTGAACCAAGCGAGGCATCACATGACTCTCAGAATCTCCGGAAAGAGCATCAGCGTCGGCGAGGCCCTGCGCGGCCGCGTTGCCGACCGCACCGACGAGGTGCTGCGCAAATATTTCGACGGCAATTATTCCGGCCACATCACGCTCAGCAAGGACGGCTTCGGCTTCCGCACCGATTGCGCCCTGCATCTCGATTCCGGGATCACGCTCGAGGCCGATTCGAACGCGCCGGATGCCTATGCCAGCGCCGACCAGGCGCTGCTGATGATCGAGAAGCGGCTGCGCCGCTACAAGAACCGGCTCAAGGACCGCTCCGCCCGCAAGGCCCATGTCGCCTCCGAAGCGATGGCTGCGCTCGATGCCACCAGCTACGTGCTCGAGGCGCCGGAGGGCGAGGACGAGGTCACCGGCTACAGCCCCGTCATCATCGCCGAGGCCACCACCTCGCTGAAGCCGCTGTCGGTCAGCGAGGCCGTCATGGAACTCGACCTGAGTGGGGCCCCCTGCCTGGTCTTTCAGCACGGCTCCAGCGGCCGGGTGAACATCATTTACCGCCGGGCCGACGGCAATGTGGGCTGGATCGACCCGCCTGGTGCGAAACCGGACGGCAAGGCGGGCGGTTAGCCAAAAACCGGAGCCCCGTATGATCCCCAGGGCTTAACAATGACCGGGGCAAAGCCGCACGCGGCAGTTGGCACCGGGATTGCGTTGGAGTAGAAGCGCCCCACATCAGGACCGGGGCTAAGTCCCCTTCCTGCTTCACCTTCTCGCGCCGGCCCGGCGTGGTTTCTCTCCAAGCCGGCCAATTCGGAACCTGACGGTTTAATTCACCTCGGAAACCCTCCATGCCGATTACCGATCTGGTCGCACCCGAGGCGATTCTCCCGGCATTGAAGGTCAACAGCAAGAAGCAGGCTCTGCAGGAGCTCGCGGCCAGGGCCGCCGAGCTGACCGGGCAGAACGAGCGCTCCGTGTTCGAGGTGCTGCTGCAGCGGGAGAAGCTCGGCACCACCGCGGTCGGCTATGGCGTTGCCATTCCGCACGGCAAGCTGCCCAAGCTCGAAAAGATCTTTGGCCTGTTCGCTCGCCTCGACCGCCCGATCGATTTCGATGCGATGGACGGCCAGCCGGTCGATCTGGTCTTCCTGCTGCTCGCCCCCGAAGGCGCCGGCGCCGATCACCTCAAGGCGCTCGCCCGCATCGCCCGCCTGTTGCGCGACCAGGACATCGCCAAGAAGCTGCGTGCCTCGCGCGATGCCCAGGCGATTTACTCTGTGCTGGCACTGCCGCCGGCCACCGCGGCGTAACGTCGCCGTCAAAGGCCGGGTCGACTCTGGCCTCCTGGATCGCCAGGCATTGTCGGCGCTCGCCCTGCCCCAAGGGACCTCCAGGTAGACGCTCCGAAAATTGTCCCGCGTGAGACGCACGGCATATTGGGCGGCGCCAGGATCCGCTAAGAGTCGTTCGAAGCTTTGGACTGAGCGGACGTGATTCGGAATGGAAATGCGTCGTTGCGCATTGGCGCGGCGGGGGGAGAGCGGCCCGGGCAACCGGGCCTCGGCCGGCGGATGCCCGGCGTATCGTCCAAAAGCTACGCGCCTCGCGAAACGCCCAGGCGATCCATTCGGTGCTGGCGTTGGAGCCGGCGACGAACCGCCAATCATCGATATCGTTGGGTTCACGCTGCGCTTTTGCTCGAACTGACGTCCGGGCCAATGGAGGCCCGCTCGCGGCGCAAGCCCCGGGAATGTCGACCGCGCGAAGGCGGTCGCGACGCGCGGTAAGGGAACATCAGCCGTGCTTCAGGAAGGTCAGCTCGGGGCCAACCTCCAAATCGCTTCGGATTCCGAGGCATACGAAAGCGCGATCTGGAAAGCGCGCAGCGTCGGCGTGGAGAAGCTTGCCCGAAACGTGATCCGCGGTTCGATCACCGTCAACGTGGTCGCGTCGATGGGGGTCTTCCATCCCGCGCTGCTTCCCGCAGAGTGGAGCTATCTGCAACAGGCCGTTGCGCTCGTGATGTGGAGCATCCTGATCTACGCCAGTGTCTTCGTGCGTCCACGCGTGCGCGTGCAGCTCAATCCCGATCTCATCGCGCTGGTGGCATTCTATGCCCTCGCTGCCATTTCCGTTCTCTGGACCAGTCTCGCCGTTGCGGCGATCATGAAGAGCGCGGCACTTGTGGTGACGACCTTCGGTGCGTACTGCCTCATTACGCGTATCGACATGGACGAGATCGTCGGATCGACGGCCCTCGGGTTCTTCATTCTGGTCGCCGCCTCGGCCTTGTGTGCCGTCTTCGTGCCAGAGATCGGCGTCGACCAGAGCTGGATGCACAATGGCCAGTGGCAAGGAATCTACGAATCGAAGCAGACGCTCGGCTTCATCAGCGCATATCTGATGTTCTTTGCCTGCTATCAGAAGATGACGGGGCAGGGATGGATCGCTTTTCTCGCGACGTTCCTTCTGGCATTGACGTGCGTCATCGCCTCGGAATCCCGCGGTGCCGGCGCCGTTGCCGTTGCCGCGTGTGGACTGCTCGTGACCTCGATGTGGTCGATCCGTTGCATGAGAGTCTATGCGGTTCTGCCGTTCATCATGTGCATCCTGGCCGCCCTGCTGTTCCTGTATTTCTATCTGACGGGGTACGATTCCATCCATCTCGGCGAATCGACCATCGATTTGACCGAGCGGACCTTCATCTGGCAGTACGCCATCAGCCATTTCAACGATGCGCCCCTGCTGGGCTTTGGCATCAACGGATTCTGGACGCGTCCTTCGATTTACGACTATTTCAACCAGAACCATGGCTGGGTGCTCGACAATTATCATAGCGGTTACATCGCGGTGGCGATCGAAACGGGGTTTCTGGGATATTTGCTGTTCGTCGCGAGCGTCTATCTGTTTTCGGAAAAGGTCCTGTATTTGATCGCCACGCGGTCGATCAATCGTTGCCATTGCGCTCTCATCATCGGATTTGTCGTCTTGAGCTTTCAATCGAACTTCACGGAGACGATGTTCCTTCGCTCGACGATGTTCACGTCGGTGCTTCTCGTCGCATGCTTCTTCGCAGTGTGCAGGCCGGTGCCGCAGCAACCCCTGCAGCCATGATGGAGGAAGCAGCTTGAATGCCATCTGCGCCCGCTGGTCGGTGACCTTCCGTCTCACCTTGGCGATAACCATGCTTGCGATCTGCTCTCAGGCCGACGCAGCCGGACAGGGCACCGCGCCCGCTCCAGGAGAGTTGGGGCGCGGCATCAACATCCTTGGCTACGACGGCATCTGGGAGGGAGGCCGGAACGCGCCATTTCGTCTGGACAACCTCACGGCCATCCGAAAGGCCGGGTTCTCGCACGTTCGGATCAATTTCTTCGGCTTCAAGTTCATGGGCCCAGGGAATCTGCTGGATGAAATCGTCTTGAGGCGGCTTGATGCCGTGATCGAGGAGGTGCTCGCCCGGAAGCTCATCCCCATTCTCGACGAGCACGATACGGATACTTGCCAGCGCGACGTGTCCGGATGCGCCGAGAAGCTGAAGGCGTTCTGGACGCAAATCGCCGGGCGCTATGCCGGAAGATATCCGACGCTGGTCTTCGAGGTCCTCAACGAGCCCGGCGGGCAGATGACGTCGACCAGCTGGAACGCGCTTCTGAACGAGTGTCTCGGCATCATCCGCACCGGCAATCCCGGACGGACGGTCATTGCTGCCGTTCTCAACGTCGATGACATGCCGGTCGAGGAACTGGCCCTGCCGTCAGGTGACAGGAACCTCATCGTCACGTTTCACTATTACGCGCCGATACGCTTCACGCATCAGGGTGCGCCGTGGTCCCCAACGTTTTCGCAAATCGGGCCACTCGATTGGGGCACGCCGGAGGACGAACGGAAGGCTCTCGCCGACTTCGAAAAGATCCGGATCTGGTCGGAAAAGGAAAGGCGCCCGATCTATCTCGGCGAGTTCGGCGTGTACGAGCGCGCTCCGGCCGAAGCCCGGACGCGATATCTGTCGTTCGTGGCGCGAAGTGCGGACCGGCTTGGCTGGGCATGGGCCTATTGGCAGTTCGACCATGATTTCGCGGCCTTCGACAGCGCGCGTCAAACCTGGAAGCCGGACGTCATGCGGGCGCTGATGCCGGCGGGGCGTTGAAGCGGGAAAGTTACGTGACCTGAACTCCACCGCGCGATGCGTCGTGCTGCGCCGCGCCGCTTTGCGCTGCGTCGCGTCCGGGGCACGAGAGCTAAGCACGCCGCGGCCTCACACTAGGTCATTTTAATCTAGCGCTTGCTGTTGTTGCGAGGAGTTCTATCCAGCGCCACATGGGGACAAGCGACTAAGCCGCAATCCCGCGTTCCGTAACTGTTCGGTGCGATACGAGCGCGCCCCTTGCGGCTAGTTCAGTATTCCCATGCGCGCGGCTCGCGTCGGCGGTTTACTTAAGCGAGACAAGTCGGACGGGTCCGTGGCTCAATCGATTCAGTCAGATCGCGCTCGCGCTCCGGTTCGAGTTTGCACACGAAATGGAAACGGGCACGCCTTCGCAAGAAGGCATGCCCGCTGGAAACTCTATTCGTGCGACGTGCGCTCAGTGCACGCTGACGGCTTGCAGCTCGTTGCTCCAGGCATTGGCGATCGCAGCTTCCCGGCTGTCGGTCAGCATGATCGGCGTGCCGTCGGCGGCGTGGAGCGCAAAGAGCTTGAGGCCCGGCGCGATTTTCGGCGCTTCGGGAAACAGGCCCGGCACGTCCTCGGAGCGGATCTGTTTCACATAGGCGATATGGCCTTCGCCCAGGGTTGCCAGCGTCTCGGGCGAGACGTTCTTGGCTTCGTATTCGAACGCAACGTGACCTTCACTCATGGTCTCGACTCCTCTGGAACACTAAGCGGTCGAGTCCGCTACTCGTTCCATTATTCGTGCTCATTGATAGCGATTGTCTTAACGATCCTCTCCGGTTCAGGCCGGGCCAGATCGATCGACAACAACCCGTTCTTCAGATCCGCACCCAGCACCAGCATCCCCTCCGCCAGCACGAAGGTGCGCTGGAAGTGGCGCGCGGCGATGCCGCGATGGATGTATTGCCGGGACTTGTCGTCCTGCTGCCGCCCGCGGATCACGAGCTGGTTTTCCTCAATGGTTACATCGAGTTGGTCGCGCGTAAATCCGGCGACCGCCAGCGTGATACGTAAGCGCTCGGGCTGGCCGTCCGCGCCGCCACACCTCTCGATATTGTAGGGAGGGTAGCCGTCGGCGCCTTTGACGACGCGATCGAGCACGCGCTCAATCTCGTCGAAGCCCAGAAGGAACGGACTGGATAACGTGGGAACACGAGACATAGTTTACAAAGTCCTCGCAAAGCGACTTTGGTGCATCAGGGCCCATAGAGGCGCCCCTTGATCAGCAATATGGGCACGTTCCCCTGTGGGTTCAAGCACGTAGCAGAGTGCTGTGGAGGGGCTGGTCGCGCCGCCAGATGCTCCCGAACCGTCATGGCTGGCTTGTCCCGGCCATTCCCGATCTTTATTCGCGGCATCAAGAACGCGGATGCCCGGGACAAGCCCGGGCACGACGAAGTTGCAGGAGAATTACTCCAACGAAAACAAAGCCCCCTCTACTGTGCATGGGGTTGTTTTCGCACTTTTTGGTTGGACCTTCAGCCCTCCAGCCGCGTCCGCCCGTCACCGCTGAACAAATGCAGCTTCGCCCGTAGCGCCGCGACGCGGATTTTCGCGCCGATCGCGGGCGCCTCGGTTCCGGGAATGCGGACGATGATCTCGCCGGGCGGCAGCTCGCCCGGCGTGGCGGCGACACGCTGCTCTTCCTGCTCGCGCGAGCCGTAGACGAAGGTTTCGGCGCCGACGCGCTCGATCGCCTCCACGGTCAGCGGCAAGGCGACGCCGCCGGCCGGTGTCTGGTCGGTGATGACGAAATCTTCCGGGCGGATGCCGAGGATGCCGGCATCGGCCGCCGCGCTGCCCGCAAGCTGCGACCTGATCTCCTCGGGGCGCGTCGACATCAAATTCATCGGCGGCGCGCCGATGAAGGAGGCGACGAAGGTGGTCGCCGGCTTCTCGTAGATCGCCAGGGGATTGCCGACCTGCTCAACCTGGCCGCCGTTCATCACGACGAGAATGTCGGCGAGCGTCATGGCTTCGAGCTGGTCGTGGGTGACGTAGATCGACGTCGTGTTGAGCCGGCGCTGCAATTTGCGGATCTCGACGCGCATCGCGATGCGGAGTTTCGCATCGAGGTTCGAGAGCGGCTCGTCGAACAGAAACACCTTGGGCTGGCGCACGATGGCGCGGCCCATGGCGACGCGCTGACGCTGGCCGCCGGAGAGCTGGCGCGGCTTGCGCTCCAGCATCGGCGACAGCTCGAGCACGCGCGCGGCTTCCTCGACGCGGGCCTTGATCTCGGCCTCCGCCATGCCGCGGTTGCGCAGGCCGTAAGCCATGTTGTTGTAGACGCTCATATGCGGATAGAGCGCGTAGTTCTGGAACACCATCGCGATGTCGCGATCGGCGGGCTCGATTTGGTTGACGATTCGGCCGCCGATGTCGATCTCGCCGCCGGTGACGGTCTCGAGGCCTGCGACCATGCGCAGCAGCGTGGACTTGCCGCAGCCGGAGGGGCCGACCAGCACGCAAAACTGTCCGTCGCCGACATCGACGTTGACGCCCTTGATGGCCTCGAAGCCGCCGGGATAGGTCTTGCGGACGTTGCGCAGGGTAACGTTAGCCATGAAAACTCACTTCTTACTTTTCCGTCTCGACCAGTCCGCGCACGAACAGTTTCTGCATGGCGACGACGACGAACACCGGCGGGAGCATGGCCAGCACGGCGGTTGCCATCACGATCGGCCATTCGGTCAGCGCGTCGGTGGTGGTGATCATCTTGCGGATGCCGACCTGGATGGTCTGCATGTCGTCGCGCGTGGTGATGAGCAGCGGCCAGAGATATTGATTCCAGCCGAGGATGAACAGGATCACGAACAGCGCCGCCATGTTGGTGCGCGACAGCGGCAGCAGCGTATCCCAGAAGAAGCGCAAGGGGCCGGCGCCGTCGATGCGCGAGGCTTCCAGCAGCTCGTCCGGCACGGTCATGAAGAACTGGCGGAACAGCAGCGTCGCGGTGGCCGAGGCGATCAACGGTAGCGCGAGGCCCGCATAGCTGTCGAGCATGTGCAGGTCGGCGACGATCTTGTAGGTCGGATAGATGCGGACCTCGACCGGCAGCATCAGCGTGATGAAGATGATCCAGAAGATCGGCATCCGGAACGGAAAGCGGAAATACACGATCGCATAGGCCGAGATGATCGAGATCGCGATCTTGCCGATCGCGATCAGCAGCGCCATCACCAGCGAGTTCAGCATCATGTTGCCGACCGGCTCGCGGGTCGAGCCGCTCGTGCCGACGAAGATGGTTTGATAATAGGTCTCGAAGAAATGACCGCCCGGCAGCAGCGACATCTGCCCGTTCGCGATCAGCGCGTTGTCCTGGGTCGAGGCGATGAACGCGATGTAGACCGGGAAGGCGACGATCGCGATCCCGATCCAGAGAATGATGTGGGCAACGTAGCGCCGAAAGCCCTCTTCCTCGACCATCAGTAGGTTACCTTGCGTTCGACGAAGCGGAACTGGATTCCCGTGAGCACGATGACCATGATCATCAGGATCACCGATTGCGCCGCGGAGCTGCCGAGATTGCCGCCGAGCAGGCCGTCGGAATAGACCTTGTAGACCAGCGTCTCGGTCGACTTGCCGGGACCGCCGCGGGTCATGGTGTCGATGATGCCGAACGTGTCGAAGAAGGCGTAGACGATGTTGACGACCAGCAGGAAGAAGATGGTCGGCGACAGCAGCGGGAAGGTCACGGTCCAGAACCGGCGCATCGGGCGTGCGCCGTCGATCGCGGCGGCTTCGAGCACGCTCCGCGGGATGCTCTGCAGGCCGGCGAGGAAGAACAGGAAATTGTAGGAGATCTGCTTCCAGGCGGCGGCGAGGATGATCAGGCTGGCGGCTTGGTCGCCGTCGAGCAGCGGATTCCAGTCGATCCCGGCAGCGCGCAAATAGCGCGAGATCACGCCGAGCGAGGGATGCAGCATGAAGATCCAGAGCACGCCGACCACGGGCGGCGCCACCGCATAGGGCCAGATCAAGAGCGTGCGGTACAGCATCGAGCCGCGCAGGGGTTTGTCCGCCATGACGGCGAGCAGCAGCGCAAAGGACAACGACGAGACCGCGATCGCGAACGAGAAGAAGAAGGTCCGGACGATTGCCTCGAAATAGGCGGGGTCCTTGAACAGCTCGATGTAATTGTCGAACCAGACGAAGCTCGTCGACAGACCGAAGGCGTCCTGGAGCAGGAAGGACTGGATGACCGCCTGCAAGGCCGGCCAGTAGAAGAATAGCAGGACGATCGCGAGCTGCGGCGCAACCAGCGCGTAGGGCAATAGCCTGGATTGGAAAATGGCTTGCTTTTGCATGGTGTCCGCCGAAAGCGGCAGGCGGGGTAACCGGCCTGCCGCTCATCGCCTCACTTGACGGCGGTCTTTTCGAACTGCCGCAGCATCGTGTTGCCGCGCTCGACGGCGGCATCCAGCGCCTGCTTGGCGGTCTTCTTGCCGGCCAGCGCCTGCTCGATCTCTTCCGACCAGACGTCACGGAGCTGAACCATGTTGCCGAGGCGCAGACCGCGCGAGTTCTCGGTCGGCTCCTTGTTGGTCAGCTCGAGCAGCGGGGTCTCGAGATAGGGCTGGTCCTTGTAGAAGCCCTCGGCCTTGGCCTTCTCATAGGCCGCCTTGGTGATCGGCAGATAGCCCGAGGCCTTGTGGATGTAGACTTGGCGATCGGTGTCCGAGAGGAAGGTCAGGAATTTCGCGACGCCCTTGTATTCGTCGGCCGGCTTGCCGCCCATGACCCAGAGCGAAGCGCCGCCGATGATCGAGTTCTGCGGCGCGCCCTTTGCCTCCGGATAATACGGCATCGGCACCGCGGTGAAGGCGAACTTGGCCTGGGCCTTGACGTTGCCGAAGAAGGCCGACGAGGTCAGGTAGATCGGGCATTCGCCCGAGGTGAAGCGGCCTTCGCCGGTGTTGGTACGGCCGGCATAGTCGTAGACCTTGGTCTTCTGCAGCTCGACCAGGTTTTCGAGATGCTTGACCTGGAGCGGCCCGTTGAACTCGAGCTTGGTGTCGAAGCCGTCGAGGCCGTTGGCCTTGCTGGCGAGCGGGACGTTGTGCCAGGCGGAGAGCTGCTCGAGATTGACCCAGGTAACCCAGGAGCCGGAGAAGCCGCAGGTGTCATGACCGGCAGCCTTCAGCTTCTTGGCGGCCTCGAACGTTTCGGGCCAGGTCTTCGGGATCGCGACATTGGCCTTCTTCAGCTCGTCGAGATTGACCCACATCACGGTGGACGACGAGTTGAAGGGGAACGACAGCATCTCGCCCTTCGAGGTCGAGTAGTAGCCGGTGATGGCGGGCAGGTAGATCTTGGGATCGAACTTCTCGCCGGCGTCGGCCATCAGCTTGTAGACTGGCTTCACCGCGCCGGTCGCAGCCATCATGGTGGCGGTGCCGACCTCGAACACCTGCATGATGTGCGGCGCGTTGCCGGCACGGAACGCCGCGATGCCCGCGTTCATGGTGTCGGCGTAATTGCCCTTGTAGGTCGGAACGACCTTGAAGTCGCTCTGCGACGCGTTGAAGTCGTTGGCGAGCTTGACGATGACGTCGTTGTTGGCGCCGGTCATCGCGTGCCACCACTGGATTTCCGTCACGGCCAAAGCCGGCGAAGCGCCGAGACCAACCGTGAGTGCAACAGCAGCAGCCGTGCCAAAATGTCGAAGAGCCATCAAGAAAACCTCCCTTGCCCGTCACTAAAGAAGCGCTTGCGCTAGCAGCGCCATATGACGTTCACATGACTGTGTAAGCGGCCGAAACGAAAGCGGCAAGCGCTGGAAAAGGGAAGCCGGCAAATAGGCGAAGACGGAGGGGGCAGCCTCCTCCGTTCGCGCTGCACTATCGTGCCCGCGCCGCACTGCGGCATCATTCGTTGGACGGAGGTGGTGGCCTCTACCGCTTGCGCTCGGGGCCGCAGACGGTGCCCTGCTCGACCATCGCGTCGATCTCGGCCTTGGAGTAGCCGAACTCGCCCAGCACTTCCGCCGAGTGCTGGCTGAATTTCGGCGGCAGGCGGCGCAGGCTCGGCTTGCTGCGGTCGAGCCGGATCGGCGAGGCCACGCCCTTGTACCAGTCCTTCTCGATAATATCGCCGCGCGCGATCGTGTGCGGGTTGGTCAGCGCCTGGTCGATCTTCTGCACGGGACCCGCGGGCAGGCCCGCGGCGAGCAGGCGATTGCACAGCGGCTCGGCCTCGTGCTGGCTGAACACGGCGGCGAGCTCGGCGCGCAGCGCCTCGCGGTTGGCGATGCGGTCCTTGTTGCGGGCAAAGCGCGGATCGGTGCCGAGCTCCGGCTTGCCGATTTCCTTGGCGAGCTTGCGGAAGGTGCCGTCATTGCCGACGCCGATGAAGATGTTGTCGGTCTTGGTCGGGAAGATCGCATAAGGCACGAGGTTTGGATGCTCGTTGCCGGTGAGGCTCGGCGGCTTGCCATGCATGAAATAATTCGCGGTGTGCGGATGCATGATGGCAAGGCCGGTCTCGTACAGCGTCGTCTCCAGGAATTGCCCCTTGCCCGAACGCTGCCGCTCCGACAGCGCCATCAGGATGCCGATCGCCGCGTAGAGGCCGGTGGTGATGTCGACCAGCGGCACGCCGATCCGCATCGGCCCGCTCTCGGGCGAGCCGGTCGCAGCGATCATGCCGGTCATGGCCTGGATGATGGCGTCATAGCCGGGATTGCCGCCGCGCGGGCCGTCGGCGCCGAAGCCGCAGATCCGGCAATGCACGAGGCGCGGAAATTTCTTGCTGAGCACATCGTTGCCGATGCCCCATTTCTCCAGCGTGCCCGGCTTGAAATTCTCGATCAGGACGTCGGCCGTCTCCAGCATCTTGAGCAGCACGATGCGGCCGCCCTCGGAGGCGAGGTCGAGGCCGATCGAGCGCTTGTTCCGGTTGATGCCGACGAAATAGGCCGCGTCCTCCTCGTGGAAGGGAGGGCCCCATTCGCGCACCTCGTCGCCGGCGGGCGGCTCGACCTTGATCACGTCGGCGCCGTGGTCGGCGAGGATCTGGGTGCAGTAGGGACCGCCGAGCACGCGCGTGAGGTCGATGACGCGCAATCCGCTCATTGCGCCCAATGCGGCTTCAGAACTGGCGGCTTCAGAACTCATGCCTTCGCTTCCCTGTGTCGAGATTTGGTCACAGGCCTAGCGAGGTTCGCACAAGCCAGCAATGGCTTGTTGCGTAGGGACGTATGCAGTGCCGGCCGCATGCCGCGGCATGGCAAATCAGGATTGGCGCATCAGCGGAAGCGGCCGGCCCGAGGGGGATCCCGGGCCAGCCAATCCGCCCTTTCGATCAGACGACCGTCAGGCGAACGTCGACATTGCCGCGCGTGGCGTTGGAGTATGGGCACACCTGGTGCGCCTTCTCGACCAGCGCCTCGGCTTCCGCGCGGGCGAGGCCCGGCAGCGAGACGGCGAGATCGATGTCGAGACCGAAGCCGCCCTCGGAGCGCGGGCCGATGCCGACGGTCGAGGTCACGGAGGCGTCGGCGGGAACCTTGGGCCCGCCCTGCGACGACACGAACTTCATCGCGCCGATGAAGCAGGCGGCGTAGCCGGCCGCGAACAGCTGCTCGGGATTGTTGCCGGCGCCGCCGCCGCCGCCGAGCTCCTTCGGCGTGGTGAGCTTGACGTCGAGCGCGCCGTCGAGGGTTGCAGCATGGCCGTCGCGGCCGCCGGTGGCCTTGGCGCTGGTCTTGTAGAGGACGTTCACGGACATTGTCGTCTCCTCGGGTCTTCCGGTTGGGGTACGCTCTGTATCGCAAACAATTAGATTGTGCACAATTGAAATTAGCATGGCTCACATTTAATTGTTCGCAATTGAATGTGCCGCCCGCCGGCCCCAGAATGGGAGGAAATCCCGTGAGATTCTCCATGCCTCGAAGACCTTCGGCAGCGGACGCGCCGCTGCGGCTCGACAACCAGATCTGCTTCGCGGTCTATTCGGCCGCGCACGCCTTCAACCGCGTCTACAAGCCGCTGCTGGACCGGCTCGGCCTGACCTATCCGCAATATCTGGTGATGCTGGTGCTGTGGGAGCGCGACGACGTGCCGGTCAAGGACATCGGCGAGCGGCTGTTCCTGGATTCGGGCACGCTGACGCCGCTGCTCAAGCGGCTCGAGGCCGCCCATCTCGTGAGGCGCACCCGCTCGAGCGAGGACGAGCGTCAGGTCCTGATCGCGCTGACGGCGCAGGGGCAGGCCCTGAAGGAAAAAGCCCGCAGCGTGCCACAGTCGATCCTGGCGGCCTCGGACTGCTCGGTGTCGGAACTGGTGTCGATGAAGGACGAGATCGTCGCGCTGCGGGATCGGCTGAACGCGGTGATCGGGGAGTAGGGGGCGTATCCCTTACGACAGCCGCTTCTTCGTGAAAGCGCGCCCGGAGTGAGACTTCATATACGCCTCGAACGCGAGCGCTTTATGCTTGTCGGGGAAGGCGCAGTACCAGATCAGCTTCCAGGGCTTGAACTTGGCGGTGTGGCTGGATCTGCCGGCATTGTGCTCCGGAATCCGTCGCTTCAAATTCTCGGTAGCGCCAACGTATTCCTGCTCGGGAAATTCAATGCTGCGGAGGATGTAGACGTACCACATCGACGCTATCGCCCGGGTAGCCGTTAGGTGGGGGTCTCACCAGTCCGTCTTCGCCCTTCGGGCTACGCCGGACACCACGCTTCACCCTTCAGGCTTCGCGCGGCTGCGCCACGCGTAGCCCGAAGGGCGAAGCGTGGTGGAGCCAGGCGGGATCGAACCGCCGACCTCTTGCATGCCATGCAAGCGCTCTCCCAGCTGAGCTATGGCCCCTTTAGTCCTTGCGGGGATCCTGGTGGATCACCCGCACCGGCGAGCCCTGGTGACTCGCGCGGTGCACCCTTTTTCACAGATCAGGGCTGATCTCAAGTCTCTTCATCACCTCCGACATCACCAATGATGTCGGTCACGTCCTCATCGCCCTCTTCCTCGTCGGCAATGAAGGTCGAATCATCGTCATCGTCGTCATCGAGGGTCTCATCGACCTCGATATCGTCCTCGGATTCGGGCACGGCGGCCTTGACCTTGCCGGTGTTCTCCTCGGCGTCGGCCTCCTCGAGCGAGACCTCCTCGACCTCTGCCGGCTCCGGCGTGGCGTCCGCCGTCGCTGCGTGCCGGGCTTCGGCGCCGCGGGGCACGCGCGCGGGCGCGACGGGGGCGATCGGCACGACTTCGCCGGTATAGGGCGAGATCACCGGATTCTTGTTGAGGTCATAGAACTTCTTGCCCGTGGTCGGGCAAATACGTTTAGTTCCGAGTTCGGACTTGGCCACGGCAGGAATCCTGGGAATGTCTGAAAAGCGGTGTTTCACTTGGCTAGTTGGCGGCCCGCTGTCAATAGCGCATTACGGGAGAACGACATGCCCGTGACGAGGCGCGGACCATGTGGTACCTGCGCCCAGCCCCCTCGAGGGCGCATCCAAGGACACAATCGTGACCCATTCCGACCAAACGAGGCCGCTCCAGGCTCGCGCCAGCGGGGCCCTGACCGGGAAAGTACGGGTGCCCGGGGACAAGTCGATCTCCCACCGTGCCCTCATCCTGGGCGCGCTCGCGGTCGGCGAGACCAGGATTTCAGGCCTGCTGGAAGGCGAAGACGTCCTCAACACCGCCAAATCGATGCAGGCGCTGGGCGCCACCGTGGAGCGGACCGGCGATTTTGCCTGGAAGGTGCAGGGTGTGGGCGTCGCGGGCTTCGCCCAGCCCAAGGGAGCGCTGGATTTCGGGAACTCCGGCACCGGCTGCCGGCTGGTGATGGGCGCCGTCGCCGGCTGCCCGATCTCGGCGGTTTTCGACGGCGACGCCTCGCTGCGCAGCCGCCCGATGCGCCGGATCCTCGATCCCTTGGAAAAGATGGGCGCCAAGGTCATTTCGGGCAGTGAGGGTGGCCGTCTGCCCCTGACCCTTCAGGGCGCGCGCGACCCGCTGCCGATCACCTACAAGACTCCGGTCGCCTCGGCCCAGATCAAATCGGCGGTGCTGCTGGCGGGCCTCGCCGCGCCCGGCACCACGACGGTCATCGAGACCGAGGCCAGCCGCGACCACACCGAATTGATGCTGAAGCATTTTGGCGCCGACATCACCTTGGCACAGGAGGGCGTGCACGGCCGCCGTATCACGCTCAAAGGCCAGCCCGAGCTGCACGGCGCCAATGTGGTGGTGCCGGCCGATCCGTCGTCGGCGGCTTTCCCGGTGGTCGCGGCGCTGATCGTCGAGGGCTCCGATGTCGTCCTGTCCGACGTCATGACCAATCCGCTGCGCACCGGCCTGTTCACCACGCTGCGCGAAATGGGCGCATCGATCGAGGAGAGCGAGATCCGCGGTGACGCTGGCGAGCCGATGGCGAAACTGCGCGTGCGCGCCTCGAAGCTGCGCGGCGTCGTGGTGCCGCCGGAGCGCGCGCCCTCGATGATCGATGAATATCTCGTGCTGGCGGTGGCAGCCGCTTTCGCCGAGGGCACGACGATCATGCGCGGCCTGCAGGAACTGCGCGTCAAGGAATCCGACCGTCTGGAGGCCACGGCCGCCATGCTCCGCGTCAACGGTGTGAAGGTCGAGGTCTCCGGCGATGACCTGATCGTCGAAGGCCGCGGTCACGTCCCCGGCGGCGGCACTGTCGCAACCCACATGGACCATCGTATCGCGATGTCCGCCCTGGCGATGGGCTGCGCTTCCGACCAGCCGGTGACCGTCGACGACACCGCCTTCATCGCCACCAGTTTCCCGGACTTCATTCCGATGATGCGTTCGCTAGGGGCCGAGTTTTCATGAGGCCGCGGCCATGAGCGAAGCCCTCGACCGCGAGGCCTTGCTGGACGCTTTCGATTCGATCGGCCGCGCTGCGGCCGACGCCGGAACCAAGCTTCAGATCGCGGTCTATGGTGGCTCCGCCCTCATGCTCGCCAGTAATTTCCGCTTTGCGACGGAAGATGTCGACGTCTCGAAGCTCGAGCATCCGCTGCCAGATTGGCTGAAGAGGATAACAGCCGAAATTGCCGCGCGGAATGGATGGGACGCCGACTGGTTCAACGATCAGGTCGTATTTCATCTCAGCCCGCTGGCTGATCGCGCCGCGGATCACCTCGAATTCGGCACTTTCCCACGTGACGGCACATCACCAGGGCTTGAGGTTTCCGTGCCCTCCGCTGCATATCTTCTGGCATTGAAATTGAAGGCGTTCCGTATCACGGATCCCGTTCGCGGGGAGACGGAGCGGCTGGATATTTTGAACTTGATGAAAGTCGTCGGAATCTCGACTGTTGAGGAAGCCATCGCTTTGCTAGGCCGATATTTTCCGGTGAGCGCCGCGTCCTCGGAGAAGCAACGCTTCTTGCTGAAAAACATGGATCTCGGGGGAGGAGCGGATGCGCCCAAATACCCTCGCTGAAGCCGTCGACCGTATTCGCGCCGGCGCGCCGCAGGACGCGACGTTGGCCGAATTCGTAGACACGTTCGATCTGGCCGGGACAAGCCTCGCTCAATACGAGACGATCGAGGACGAGCCGGCGCTGACGCAGAACGAACGGCTCGACGCCCTGGTCGGTGCGATCGCCGAATATCTGGCAAAACAACGTTGTCTTGGCCGGGTGCCGGCCTGGGTCTGCGATCCGGCCCGACGCCTTGCCGAGCCATGGTTCACCGCGTCGTCCCCGTCCGACGCGATGCGCGAATATCTCACTTTTGCGAGCCCGGCCGAGTTCGCGTCTCGCAATATTTTTACCGAAGAGCGGCCATTGCGACGTGCGCGCGGGCCGCAGACAGCCAAGGTTTGAGTGACATGATCATCGCCATCGACGGGCCCGCGGCTTCGGGCAAAGGGACGCTCGGCAAGCGTCTCGCGCACCATTACGGCTACCGTCATCTCGATACCGGCGTGATCTATCGCGCGGTGGCCTATGCCCTGATGCAGTCCGGTCACGATCTCCGGGACGAGGAGGCTGCGGTCGCCGCAGCGCTGGAACTCGATCCCGAAAAGTTCGGCAATCCCGCCCTGAAGACCCAGAAGGCCGGCGAGGGCGCCTCCATCGTCTCGGCGATCCCCAGGGTGCGCGAGGCCCTGGTCAATTTTCAGCGGCAATTCGCCGCCGATCCGCCCGGCGCGGTGCTGGACGGCCGGGACATTGGAACCGTGATCTGCCCGCATGCCGACGTGAAGATCTTCGTCGTCGCCGACCCAAAAGTCCGGGCGCGCCGCCGGACCATGGAGGCCAAGGCGAGGGGCGAGGAGGCCGACGAGGCCGCCGTTCTCGCCGACATCATCCAGCGCGACGAACGTGACAAGAACCGGCCGATTGCCCCCCTGAAACCGGCCGCGGATGCTTACTTGCTAGATAACTCCCAACTGGATATAGAAGGCGGCGTCCGGGCCGCCATCGACATTATCGAGGCCGTCCGAGCGGGCCGGTCGCGGGGTTAAGCCGCCGCCGTCATTGGAGGAAGTGCCCGCTCCCGCTCTTTGAGGTCGATACCTCGGTCCCCTGTTTGGGGCCGACGCGATCCAGGCTCCGGACACAAGATTTCCACGTATCGAACGCGCGGGCCTCAGCCGGCCCGCTTCCGCTGTTCCGCCTTTCAGGCCGGAGCAGCGAGCGGTCGCTCGAAGGTTCTGCGGACCTTCCGACACTGCGCGCGCGATACGCCCATGAACCCAACGGCCGGCACGACATCCGCAACTGGAGAACAAATGGCTTCGACTTCTGCTGATACCTATAGCCCGTCGCGCGACGATTTCGCCGCGATGCTCGACGAGTCCTTCGCAGGTGGCAACCTGCAGGAGAGCTCAGTCGTCAAGGGCAAGGTTGTTGCAATTGAAAAGGACATGGCCGTCATCGACGTCGGCCTGAAGACCGAGGGCCGCGTCGCCCTGCGCGAATTTTCCGGCCCCGGCCGTGACAGCGAACTGAAGGTCGGCGACGAGGTTGAAGTGTTCCTCGATCGCATCGAGAACGCGCTCGGCGAAGCCGTGCTGTCGCGCGACAAGGCGCGCCGCGAAGAGAGCTGGGGCAAGCTCGAGAAGGCGTTCCAGAACAACGAGAAGGTCAACGGCGTCATCTTCAACCAGGTCAAGGGCGGCTTCACCGTCGACCTCGACGGTGCCGTGGCCTTCCTGCCGCGCTCGCAGGTCGACATCCGTCCGATCCGCGACGTTGCGCCGCTGATGAACAACTCGCAGCCGTTCCAGATCCTCAAGATGGATCGCCGCCGCGGCAACATCGTCGTGTCCCGCCGCACGGTTCTCGAAGAGACCCGCGCCGAGCAGCGTCAGGAGCTGGTGCAGAACCTCGAAGAGGGTCAGGTCATCGACGGCGTGGTCAAGAACATCACCGATTACGGTGCGTTCGTTGATCTCGGCGGCATCGACGGCCTGCTGCACGTCACCGACATCGCGTGGCGCCGCGTCAACCACCCGACCGAGGTGCTCTCGATCGGCCAGACCGTGAAGGTCAAGATCATCAAGATCAACCACGAGACGCACCGCATCTCGCTGGGCATGAAGCAGCTGCTCGACGATCCGTGGCAGGGCATCGAAGCCAAGTACCCGCTGGGTGCCCGCTTCACCGGCCGCGTCACCAACATCACCGACTACGGTGCGTTCGTCGAGCTCGAGCCGGGTATCGAAGGCCTGATCCACGTCTCCGAGATGTCGTGGACCAAGAAGAACATGCACCCCGGCAAGATCGTTTCGACCTCGCAGGAAGTCGAAGTGCAGGTGCTGGAAGTCGATTCCGTCAAGCGCCGCATCTCGCTCGGCCTCAAGCAGACCATGCGCAACCCCTGGGAGGTCTTCGTCGAAGGTCACCCGACCGGTTCGACGGTCGAGGGCGAGGTCAAGAACAAGACCGAGTTCGGTCTGTTCCTGGGTCTCGAGGGCGACGTCGACGGCATGGTCCATCTCTCCGACCTCGACTGGAAGCTTCCGGGCGAGCAGGTGATCGACAATTACAAGAAGGGCGACATGGTGAAGGCCGTGGTGCTCGATGTGGACGTCGAGAAGGAGCGCATCTCGCTCGGCATCAAGCAGCTCGAAGGCGACCCCTTCGCCGAGCCGGGCGATGTCAAGAAGGGCGCGGTCGTGACCTGCGAAGTGCTCGAAGTGAAGGAAAGCGGCATCGAGGTGAAGATCACCGGTACCGACTTCTCGACCTTCATCAAGCGCTCCGAGCTCGCCCGTGACCGCAACGACCAGCGCGCCGAACGCTTTGCCGTCGGTGAGAAGGTCGACGCCCGCGTGATCCAGTTCGACAAGAAGGCCCGCAAGGTCCAGGTGTCGATCAAGGCGCTCGAAGTTGCCGAAGAGAAGGAAGCCATCGCGCAGTACGGCTCCTCCGATTCGGGAGCAACGCTCGGCGACATCCTCGGCACCGCGCTCAAGAACCGCGACAGCAAGTAAGCGAACCTTTCGGTTCGCCAGACATCGAAGCCCCGGCGCGAGCCGGGGCTTTTTTGTTGCCGCCTCCACAAACTCCGCTGTCGTCCCGGGGCGCTCAAAGCGCGCGCCCGGGACCCATAACCACAGGATCGAGTTTGGCGAAGACTCGCGGTTGCGAGCTCGCGCGACAACTCTTGCCTGGGGTTATGGATCGCCGCGTTCGCGGGGATGACGACTGAGCTTGTGGCTGCTTGCTGGGCCTCAAGAGGCCTTGTTTTCTTCAAATTGCGCCGCAATTGATGTATCCAGATAAGCCGTTGGTCACGCTGTGAGGGCACAACGCGTCCGGCCTTTCATTTGGAGATACCTAGATGTCGCTCGATTCGGACATCATCGTCGATCGCCGCAGGATCCGCCGCAAGCTGACGTTTTGGCGCGTGGTGGCTGCGCTGATCGCGATTGCGGCGATTGCGGGCTTTGCGCTGGTCGTGACACCGGGGACGCGGGGCACGTTCGCATCCGCCGGCTCGATCGCGCGGGTCCAGATCGAGGGCCTGATCCGCAGCGATTCCGATCGCACGCAGGCGCTGGAGCGGCTGGAGAATTCGCAGGCCGCCGCGGTCATCATTCACATCAACTCGCCGGGCGGCACCACGGCCGGGTCCGAGCAGCTTTACGATTCGCTTGTCCGGCTGAAGGCGAAAAAGCCGCTCGTCGTGGTGGTCGAGGGCTTGGCTGCCTCCGGGGGCTACATCACGGCGATTGCCAGCGACCACATCATCGCCCAGCAGAGCTCGCTGGTCGGGTCGATCGGCGTGCTGTTCCAATATCCCAACGTCAGCGAGCTGCTGAAGACCATCGGCGTCAAGGTCGAGGAGGTGAAGTCGTCGCCGCTGAAGGCCGCGCCCAACGGTTTTGAGCCGACCAGCCCGGAAGCACGGGCCGCCCTCGATGCGCTGGTGAAGGATTCCTATGCCTGGTTCAGGGGATTGGTGAAGGAGCGGCGTGGCATGGATGACACGCAGCTCGAGAAAGTGGCTGATGGCCGCGTCTTCACCGGGCGCCAGGCGATCGATCTCAAGCTGATCGATCAGATCGGCGACGAGAAGACGGCGGTGACCTGGCTGGTCGAGCAGAAGGGCGTCAAGAAGGGGCTCTCCGTGCGCGACTACAAGCTCCAGCCGCGCTTCGGCGATCTGCCATTCCTCAAGACGGCCGCCGCCGTTACGCTGGAAGCGCTCGGTTTGGGCTCGATTGCGCATCAAATCGGGCAAACCGGCGTCGCGCAGGCGGTCGATCGGTTCGGAATGGATGGAATGCTGGCCCTGTGGCAACCGGCCGCCTCAAATTGACGGAACTGGGCGAGCATCTGAGGGTTTTCCCGTTTGACGCGCGTCGGGGCAGCCCGCTTTTTCGGCATTTGTCACGCAATTTCACGACGCTCAACCTTGATTTAGCGTCTTGACAGATCAAGGTATTTTCACGGAAATGGTCATCCGCACGCTTCCGGGTCCTATCTCTCGATGATCAAATCCGAACTTGTTCAGCGTATCGCCGAGCACAACCCGCATCTGTACCAGCGGGATGTCGAGAACATTGTGAATGCGATTCTCGAAGAGATCGTAGCGGCCCTCGCGCGCGGTGACCGCGTCGAGTTGCGCGGCTTCGGTGCCTTCTCGGTCAAGCATCGCCCTGCACGCGCCGGGCGCAATCCACGTACCGGCGCCCATGTGCCCGTCGATCAGAAGAGCGTTCCGTTCTTCAAGACCGGCAAGGAAATGCGCGAGCGGCTGAACCGCGACCATCCGGATCCCGGCGCGCCCGACTGAGGCTGTCGTCGTCGGGGTTTAACCGAACGGCCGCACGATGCGGCCGCAAGCTTGATTCAAGACGAGCGATCGCGATGCGAAAGTTCCTGACCGCGCTGATCGTGATCCCGCTGGGCCTGATCCTGGTGGCCTTCGCCGTTGCCAACCGGCACTTCGTCGCGGTCTCGTTCGATCCGTTCATTGCGAACGACCCGTCATTGTCGGTCACACTGCCGCTGTTCCTGCTCCTGATCCTGGTCGCCGCCCTCGGCGTCTTCGCTGGCGGCTGTGCCGTCTGGTTCGGCCAGCGGCACTGGCGCCGCGCGGCGCGCCGGCACGAGGCGGATTCACGGGCCGCCAGGGGCGAACTGGCCGATTTGCGGGCCCAGGCGGCCGCGGCAAAGCCCGGGTCGCAGCGCCTTCCCGTTCCCTCCGGGGTCGGGCTTTACGGGCCCATCGGGCGAGACAAGCAGCGCGCGACGTTGTAGAAGCGGCCCCGACCGAAAACGCTGTTTTCCGGCCGCACGTTGCGGCCTCCATTTGCTTTGAGACCATGTCCCTGCTCGTCAAAATCTGCGGCCTGTCCACGCGCGAGACGCTTCAAACGGCGCTCGAGACGGGTGCGGATATGGTGGGGTTCGTGTTCTTCCCGCCTTCGCCGCGGCACCTGTCCCTGGAGCTTGGCCGCGATCTCGGCCGGCAGGTGAAGGGGCGCGCGCTCAAGGTCGCCCTCACCGTCGACGCCGACGATGCGACGCTCGACAACATCATGGACGCGCTGTCGCCGGACATTTTCCAGCTGCACGGCAAGGAGAGCGTGGCGCGGCTGCGCGACATCAAGCAGCGGTTCGGCCGGCCGGTGATGAAGGCGGTCCCGGTCGCGACCGCGGCCGATCTCGCCGTGTTGCCCGGCTATGCCGCGATCGCCGACCGCATCCTGTTCGATGCCCGCGCGCCGAAGGACGCGACCCGGCCCGGCGGCCTGGGGGAGCCGTTCGACTGGCACCTTCTCGAAAACCTCGATCTGAAGCTGCCCTACATGGTCTCGGGCGGGCTTCACGCCGACAATCTCGCCGAGGCACTCCGCGTCACCCGCGCCGGCGGCGTCGACGTCTCCTCCGGTGTCGAGAGCGCCCCCGGCGTGAAAGATCCTGAAATGATCAAGGCCTTCATTCGCGCTGCGCGCGCCAGCCAAGAATCCAGCCAAGAGTTGAGTGTTCGATGAACGTCGCCAAACCCAATTCCTATCGCAGCGGTCCCGACGATCGCGGCCATTTCGGCATCTTCGGCGGCCGCTTCGTCGCCGAAACCTTGATGCCGCTGATCCTCGATCTGGAGAAGGCCTACACTGAGGCTAAGGCCGATCCGGCGTTCCAGGCCGAGATGAACGGCTATCTCAAGCACTATGTCGGCCGGCCCTCGCCACTCTATTTCGCCGAGCGTCTCACCGAGCATCTCGGCGGCGCCAAGATCTATTTGAAGCGCGAAGAGCTCAACCACACCGGCTCGCATAAGGTGAACAACGTGCTCGGCCAGATCATGCTGGCGCGGCGCATGGGCAAGAAGCGTATCATCGCCGAGACCGGTGCCGGCCAGCACGGTGTCGCCACCGCGACGCTGTGCGCGCGCTTCGGGCTCGAATGCGTGGTCTACATGGGCGCCGTCGACGTCGAGCGGCAGCAGCCCAACGTGATCCGCATGGAGATGCTGGGCGCCACGGTGATGCCGGTGCAGTCGGGCACGCGCACGCTGAAGGACGCCATGAACGAGGCGCTGCGCGACTGGGTCACCAACGTGCACAACACCTTCTACTGCATCGGCACGGTGGCCGGCCCGCATCCCTATCCGACGCTGGTGCGCGACTTCCAGTCGATCATCGGCAACGAGACCAAGACGCAGATGCAGGAGGTCGAAGGCCGCCTGCCGGATTCGCTGGTCGCCTGCATCGGTGGCGGCTCGAACGCGATGGGCCTGTTTCATCCGTTCCTCGACGATCCCTCCGTCGAAATCTTCGGCGTCGAAGCTGCGGGCCATGGGCTGACGCAGCTGCATGCGGCGTCGATCGCGGGCGGCCGTCCCGGCGTGCTGCACGGCAACCGCACCTATCTCTTGATGGACGCGGACGGCCAGATCCAGGACGCGCATTCGATCTCGGCCGGCCTCGATTATCCCGGCATCGGTCCCGAGCATTCCTGGCTGCACGAGATCGGCCGTGTGAACTATCTCTCCGCGACCGACGACGAGGCGCTCGCCGCGTTTCAGCTGCTGTCGCGCCTCGAAGGCATCATCCCCGCGCTCGAGCCCGCGCACGCCATCGCCAAGGTGATGGAGCTCGCGCCGAAGCGGCCTCGGGATCACCTGATGGTCGTCAACCTCTCCGGCCGCGGCGACAAGGACGTCCCGCAGGTCGGCGACATCCTGAGGGGCAAGAAGTGACCACGCGTATCGACATCCGTTTTGCCGAGCTTGCGAAGCAGGGCCGCTCGGCCTTCGTGACCTTCCTGATGGCCGGCGATCCTGATCCCGCGACCTCGCTCGAGATCATCAAGGCGCTGCCGAAATCAGGCGCCGACGTCATCGAGATCGGCATGCCTTTCACCGATCCGATGGCCGACGGTCCCTCGATCCAGGCCGCCGGGCTGCGTGCGCTCAAGGCCGGCATGACGCTGAAGAAGACGCTGGAGCTGGTGCGCAGCTTCCGCAAGGACGACAATGCGACGCCGATCGTGCTGATGGGCTACTACAATCCGATCTACATCTACGGCGTCGACAAGTTCCTGGTCGATGCCAGGAGCGCCGGTGTCGATGGCCTCATCATCGTCGACCTGCCGCCGGAAGAGGACGACGAGCTCTGCCTGCCCGCGCTGAAGGCCGGCCTCAATTTCATTCGCCTGGCGACGCCGACGACCGACGACAAGCGCCTGCCGGCCGTGCTCGCCAACACCTCGGGCTTCGTCTACTACGTCTCCATCACCGGCATCACCGGTGCTGCGACGGCGGACTCCTCGGCCGTGAGCGAAGCGGTCGCCCGCATCAAGCGGCACACCAAGCTGCCGGTCTGCGTCGGCTTCGGTATCCGCACGCCGGAGACGGCGCGTGCCATTGCCTCCCATGCCAATGGTGCGGTCGTCGGCACCGCGCTGGTCGATGCGCTCAAGAACAGCCTCGACGCCGAGGGACGGGCGACCGGCAAAACCGTTAACGCCGTGGCTGAGCTGACGGCGGCCCTGGCCCAGGGCGTCAAAGGCGCGCGGGCAGCGGCGGAATAGGCCATAATTCCGCTTTTGGGGCGGGCGACACGGCGACACGGCGGCTTGCCGGGCAACGGCCCGGTCGCCATATATCCCTTCAGGCGATCCGCGAGGCGGGTCGCACATCGGAGCAAACCATGAACTGGCTTACCAACGTGGTCCGGCCGAAGATCCGCAACATGCTGCGGCGGGAGACGCCGGAGAATCTGTGGATCAAGTGTCCGGATTCCGGGCAGCTCGTGTTCTACAAGGACGTCGAGGCCAACCAGTTCGTCATCCCCGGCTCGAACTATCACATGCGCATGGGTGCGGTAGCGCGCTTGAAGTCGATCTTCGACAACGAGACATGGTTCGACGTCGCGCTGCCTGACGTCACGCCAGATCCGCTCAAGTTCCGCGACGAGAAGAAATACGTCGACCGCATCAAGGACGCGCGCGCCCGAACCAATCTGAACGACGCGATCAAGGTCGGCTACGGCAAGCTCGAAGGCTCCGCCGTGGTCGTCGCCGTGCAGGATTTCGACTTCATGGGCGGCTCGCTCGGCATGGCCGCAGGCGAAGCCATCGTCCGCGGGCTCGAGCTCGCGGTCGAGAAGAAGTCGCCGTTCATCGTGTTCGCCGCCTCGGGCGGCGCGCGCATGCAGGAAGGCATCCTGTCGCTGATGCAGATGCCGCGCACCACGGTCGCGGTGCAGATGCTGCGCGAGGCCAAGCAACCCTACATCGTCGTGCTGACCAACCCGACCACCGGCGGCGTCACCGCGTCCTATGCGATGCTCGGCGACGTGCAGATCGCCGAACCCGGCGCGCTGATCGGCTTTGCCGGCGCGCGCGTGATCGAGCAGACCATCCGCGAGAAGCTGCCTGAAGGTTTCCAGCGCGCCGAATATCTGAAAGAGCACGGCATGGTCGACATGGTCGTGCATCGCCACGAGCTGCGTCCGACTTTGGCGCGGCTCTGCCGCCTGCTGACCAAGGCGCCGGCGCTGGAGACCGCGTCGAAGCCGATGCAGCCGGTGGTCAGCCCGGCGCAGATCGTATCGGCCGCCGAGACGGCGCCGGCTGCGCCCCACGCGTGAACGCGTCCCCTGACAGCGCGAAGACGCCGCTCGGTGAATTGATCGGGCGGCTGTCGGTCCTGCATCAGAAGCGCATCGATCTCGGGTTGGAGCGGATGCACCGCCTGCTCGAGCGGCTCGGCCGCCCCGAGCTCAAGCTGCCGCCGGTGATCCACATCGCCGGCACCAATGGCAAGGGCTCGACGCTCGCTTATCTGCGCGCGACGCTGGAGGCAGCAGGCCTGCGGGTGCACGCCTACACCTCGCCCTATCTTGTCAGGATCAACGAGTGCTTCCGGCTCGGCCGCGTCGGCGGTGGCGGGCTCGTCGGCGATGACGAGTTGCGTACCGCACTCGAAGAGGTCGAGCGCGTCAATGCCGGTGAGGCCGCGACATTGTTCGAGCTGAAGACGGCGGCCGCCTTCCATCTGTTTGCGCAGAACCCGGCCGACGTGGTGCTGCTCGAAGTCGGCCTCGGCGGCCGGCTCGATTCGACCAACGTGATCGATGCGCCGGCGGCCTGCGTGATCACGCCCGTCAGCATGGACCACATGGATTTCCTCGGGGACACCCTGACGTCGATCGCCGGCGAGAAGGCGGCGATCATCAAGCGCGGCGTGCCCGCGATCTCCGCGGAGCAGGCGGGCGAAGCCATGGCGGTGATCGAGGCGCAGGCCAAGCGCATGCGCGCGCCGCTTTTTGCGGCGAACGAGAGCTGGCACGTCAATGTCGAGCACGGTCGCCTCGTCTATTCCGACGATCGCGGCCTGATGGATCTGGCAGCGCCGCGGCTGTTCGGCCGCCACCAGTTCGATAATGCCGGCCTTGCGATCGCGACGCTGCGCGCGATTCCGAACTTCAAGATCAATCAGGCGGCGTTCGAGGCCGGCATCGTCGGTGCCGAATGGCCGGCGCGGATGCAGCGCATCACCTCCGGCGAGTTGCTCTCGTGGGGACCGCAGGGCTCGGAGATCTGGCTGGATGGTGGGCACAATGCCGAAGGCGGCCGCGTCGCGGCAGCCGCGCTCGGAGATCTCGAAGAGCGGGTGTCGCGACCGCTGGTCGTCATCGCCGGCATGATGGCCAACAAGGATGCGCAGGGCTTTCTCGCCAATTTCGCCGGTCTCACCCGTCACATCATCGCGGTGCCGATCCCCGACACCGAGAACGCGATGCCGGTCGATCGCCTCGCCGACGCCGCTCGCAGCCTCGGCATGCGCGTCGAGACCGTCTCCGGCGTCGAGGCCGCGCTGCGCGCCCTGTCGAAGCTCGCCTACGAGGTGCCGCCGCGCATCCTGATCACCGGCTCGCTGTATCTGGCCGGCCACGTGCTGGCGATCAACGGCACGCCTCCTGCATGATTTCTCTTGTCCCGGACGCGCGGAGCGCGAGCCGGGACCCAGAATGCCGCAACATGGGCCCCGGCTCAGCAGCGCACCACTGCGTGCTGCGCTGCGTCCGGGGCACGAGAGTGGGGATAACAACATGCGTTTCGCCGCGATTGCCGACGTCCACGGAAACTATCTCGCGCTGGAGGCGGTGCTGGCCGACATCCGGGCCCTTGATATCACCGACATCGTCAATCTCGGCGACATGCTGAGCGGCCCGCTCGATGCGCGCCGCACCATCGAGATCCTGATGACGCTCGACGCCGTGCACGTGCTCGGCAATCACGACCGCTATCTGCTCGACCGCCCCCCGGAGAAAATGGGCTCGTGGGATCGCCCCGCCCACGCAGCGCTTAATATCGTGCAACTGGATTGGTTGCGCGCGCAGCCGATGACGCGGGTGTTTCGCGAGCAGGTGTTCCTCTGCCACGCGACGCCCGATAACGACGAGGTCTATTGGCTCGACATAGTGCACCCGGACGGCGCGGTGGCGCTGTCGCCGCTCGACCGCATCGAGCAATTCGCGCTGGGGCTCACGCAATCCCTGATCCTCTGCGCCCACACCCATCTCGCCCGCGCCGTGCGCTTGCGCGACGGCCGGTTGATCGTCAATCCCGGCAGCGTCGGCAGTCCCGGCTTTCGCGACAAGCATCCCTATCCGCATGTCGTCGAGGCCGGCACGCCGCATGCGCGCTACGCGATCCTCGATCTGGTTGATGGTGCCTGGCAGGTGACATTCCGCCACGTCGCGTACGATCACGAGGCGATGGCGGCGCTGGCGCGGCGCAATGGGCAGCCCGAACTGGCGCAGGCGATCGCGACCGGATGGCTCAGGTAAATCCTCTCGTGTCCCGGACGCGGTGCAGCGCTTCGCGCTGCGTCCGGGGCACTAGACCGACTCACTTCAGCAGCTTCATCGGGTCCGCCACCTTCTGCTTCAGCTGCTCGAAGCCGCATTGCCGCGGTGCTTTGTCGGGGCGCCAGCGCAGGATCGAGGTGCCGTGGCGGAAGCGTTCGCCGCTGAAATGGTCGTAGCAGATTTCGATCACCAGTTTTGGCTTGAGCGGACACCATTTCGCCGAGCGCTCGGTGGACCAGCGGCTCGGCCCGCCCGGCGCGTTGCCGGTGAAGCCGGGTTCTGCGATCAGCGCCTCCAACCGGTCGGTCAGCGCGGGCTTCTCCTCTGCCTTGATCGCGGAGCTGAAGCCGACATGATGCAGCAGGCCGCCATCGTCATAGAGCCCGAGCAGCAGCGAGCCGACCACCTTTCGCCCCGCGATCTTGTTGGTGGCGTAGCGGAAGCCGCCGACGACGCAATCGGCGCTGCGGAATTTCTTGATCTTCTGCATGCCGTCGCGATTTCCGGCCTGATAGGGCAGGTCGACGCGCTTGGCGATGACGCCGTCCGAGCCGGCACCGGACTGAGCCAGCCATTTCTTCGCGGTGGCATAGTTCGTTGTCGCCGGTGAGAGCCGGAAGAGACTGGCCTTCAGAATGGCCTTCGCAAAAGCTTCCAGCGCCGGCCGTCGTTCGCTCAGCGGCCGCTCAGCAAGCTGCTCCTGTTTTGCCGCCGCGAGCAGATCGAAGGCGAGATAGAGCGCCGGCGTGTCCTGCGAGAGTTTCGTCACGCGGCTCGCCGCGGGATGAATGCGTTGCAGGAGTGCGTCGAACGAAAAACTCTTGCCGTGCGGCACGACGATCTCACCGTCGAGGGTGAAGCGATCTGCCTTCAGCTTCAATGCGGCGACGACTACTTCCGGGAAATAGCGCGCGAGATCCTCGCCGGATTTTGAGCGCAGATCGACATGACCGCCGTCGCGCGACAGCAGGCAGCGAAAGCCATCCCATTTCGGCTCGTACTGCCACTCCTTGCCGCGCGGAATCTCGTCGACCGACCGCGCCTCCATCGCAACGAGAGAGGAGGTCGATTTTCGCGCGCGCTTTGCGGGAGGGGCGGGCAAGGGCGGGACTCGTCATACGCTGGACACGTCCCATCAACGCAAACCGGCCGGCTTTCGCCGGCCGTTGTCGAAAATAATCTTACGCGCCGCGGATCAGACCGCGGAGGTGATCCACTGCTGCAGCTTCGCCTTCGGCGCCGCGCCGACCTGGCGGGAGGCCATCTCGCCGCCCTTGAAGATCATCAGGGTCGGGATCGACATCACGCCATACTTGGACGCGGTCTTGGGGCTCTCGTCGACGTTGAGCTTCACGATCTTGACCTTGTCGCCCATCGCGCCGGCGATCTCGTCAAGGGCGGGCGCGATCATGCGGCAGGGGCCGCACCACTCAGCCCAGAAATCGACGACCACAGGACCGTTCGCCTTGAGCACTTCGGCTTCGAAATCGGTGTCAGAAACCTTGCCAACGGCCATGGGAGTACCTCGTTCGGTTGAAAGAATCGGCGCGGATGGGAATCGCGCCCGGAATCATGCCGTCAACCTATGAACGGCCCCTTGCCGGGTCAAGGACGCTCACGCCGAGATGAAGGGATGCCAGCGCCGCGTCCAGCGCGGGGGGTGAAATCTCCATATATTCAAGGGCCTCGGTCCAGAGCAGGACGGCGCGGATCGGCTTTTGGGGATAAAGCCGCGCCAGCACCGCCCGATACAGCGCAAGCTGCCGGACATAGGCGGCGGGCGCCTCCGCGGCGTTCCTGGGCGTCGCCTGGTTGGTCTTGAAATCGACGATCAAAACCTCATCCGGACGAACGACCAGCCGGTCGATTTGCCCCGACACCAGCGCTGGCGCACGGCCCGGCCGCTCCAGTCGGCCGGCGATAGCGACCTCCGCCCGGCTGCCGGCGGCAAAGACCGGCGCAAAGCGCGGTTCATTGATCAAGGCCAGCACCTTGTCGGCCAAAGCGGTGCGGTCGGCTTCCGTCCAGTCCGCGGCGTTGCGCGCCATGAAGCCGAGCGCGGCCTCGCGCCGGCGCTCCGCGGCGATATCGGGCAGGGATTGCAGCAGACGGTGCACCAGCGTGCCGCGCTGCAGCGCGAGCGCGCGGGACTGGACCGATTCGCCAGTCCGCACCGCGCGGCCTTGCTCGGCGACCTGACCGGAGGGACGCACCAGATCGTCGTCAACGGTCTCGCGCGGCGCTGGCGTCCGCAGCCAGTCCGGCAACGCGACCGTCTGGTCCACGGTCGCCGCCGGGATACCCAGCGCGGCGACGTCCTCTGGCCGGGTGAATCGGGTCACCTTGCCGAGCGGCGTCTCGATCGTCTGCTTGTCCAGGCCCGAGCCGCCGAGACCGGTGTCGACCAGGTCGTACCAGCTCAGCTTGCGCACCGTCCTCATATTGCCGGGCATGCAGCCGCCGACGATCAGTCGGTCGGCCGCGCGTGTCATCGCGACATAGAGCAGGCGGCGATATTCGTCCTCGGTCTCCTCGAGCATGGCCTTGCGCGCGTCGGCGACGGGCTTGGGGTCATCAGCCTTGCGGCCGGCCCAGACCACGACCTCACCGCCATTGCCGCGCGGCACGTGGATCAGCCGAACCCGCTGTGAGTCTGCCGGCGACGATGTGGTGTCCACCATGAACACTACGGAAGCCTCCAGGCCCTTGGCGCCGTGCACGGTCATCACCCGCACCTCGTCGCGCGAGATCTCCATGTCGCGCTTCACCTCGGTGTCGGCCGAGCGCAGCCAGGCCATGAAGCCCTGCAGCGAGGCCGGCGCCTTGCGCTCACAGCTCAGCGCCAGCTCCAGGAATTCGTCGAGCGCATCATTGGCCTCGTGGCCGAGCCGGCGCAGGATGCGCGCACGGCCGCCGTCGCCTCCCAACAGCCAGGCGTAGAAGGCGAACGGCGTCTCCTCGCGCGCGCGCGTCTCGCAGGCTTCCAGACGCCGCAGCACGGCCGCGAACTTCTCGCTCCCGGACGCATGCTCGCCGAGTGCGCGGCGCAGTGATCCCTTGCGGTCATGGGCAAGCTGGAACAGGTCGTCGTCATCGAGCCCGAACAGCGGGCTCTTCAGCGCCACAGCCAGCGCGAGATCGTCCTGCGGCAGTAGCAGGGCATCGGCGAGGTTCATCAGGTCGATGATCGCGATGTGCTCGGTCAGCTTGAGCCTGTCGGCGCCGGCCACCGGAACGCCGGCGTGCTTCAGCGCCTGGATCACGGCATCGAACGCATTGCCGCGCCGGCGCACCAGGATCAGCATGTCGCCATAGCGCAGCGGCCGCCGCTCGCCTTCGTGCCCCGTCAGCGTGCCGCTCTCGACCAGCCGCTTGATCTCGGCCTGGATGCGGCGCGCCAGCTTGACCTCGGGGCTGGTGACGGCGACGCCGTCGAACGGCGCGCGCCAGCCCTCGATGTCCTGCCTGTCATCGGCCTCCGCGAGGTCCCAGAGCTCGACGACGCTTGGACCAGCATCGCTGAGCGAATTGTGCAAGGGATGGCCGACGTCGATCGAATGGATGCTCTTGTAGATCTGGGGCTCGCGGAAGACGTGGTCGACCGAATGCAGGATCGCAGCACCCGAACGGAACGAGTAGGTAAAGGCGACGGGGTCGAACTTCAGCCCGGCAGCTCTGAATCTGCGATCCAGCTCTCGCTTGCGCCTGTCGAATTCGTGCGGGTCAGCGCCCTGGAACGAGAAGATCGACTGCTTCTCGTCGCCGACCGCGAAGACCGTGCGGTTCAGCCCCTCGCGCGCGCCTTCGCCGGCCGTGAATTCGGAAATGATGTGGGCGACGATGTCCCACTGCCGCGGGCTGGTGTCCTGCGCTTCGTCGATCAGCACGTGGTCGACGCCGCGGTCGAGCTTGTAATGCACCCAGCCCGAAGACACGCGGTTCAGCATCGCCAGCGTCTTGTCGATGAGGTCGTCGTAGTCGAGCAGGCCGCGCTCCTGCTTCTCGCGACGATAGTTTGCCGCGGCAGCGGTCGCAATGTGCAACAGCGCCGCGGTGCGATCGCGCATGGTCACGGCGCGGCGTTTCTCGATCAATACACCAATGCGCTGCGCCTCGTTCTCGAACAGGCGGGCGACGGACGGGTTGTGCTCGCCAAACTTCTTGGTCAGCACCGCCTTGCGCGGCAGCTTTTCGTCGGTGAGAAAGACGCAGAGATAGGCATCGACCTGCGCGCTGCCGGAAAATGCCTTTGCGTCGCGAAGGCGGCCGGCCTGGTCGTTGTCGGACTTGCTGCCGTCCTCCAGCGCGAAGGCGATGTCGTCCCAGCGCGATCGCGGCAGAAAGGGTCCATCGAGAATCTCGGTCTCGATGTCCTCGATGCGGTCGGCGGGGTCAACACCCAGCGCCGCCGCCATCTGCGCGGCAGCGGCCTCTGCGTTGCCGGCCTCGTCCGTCCAGGCCATGAAGTGATCGCGGCTGAGGCAGGCCTCGCGCACGACCTCCTTGAAGGTGACGTCGGCCGCGCTCGCCATCGCGGTCAGCAATGCGCGGCCGGTGACGCTCTCCGGGTCGCGCGCGGCCTCCAGCAGCACCTTCAGATTGGCGCGCTCCATCATGTCGGTCTGGTCGCGCTCGTCGATCACGGCAAAGCGCGCGGGCACGTTGGCTTCGAACGGAAACTGCTGGAGCAGGCGCGTGCACAGCGCGTGGATGGTCTGCACCTTCAGTCCGCCCGGCGTCTCCAGCGCACAGGCAAACAGCTTTCGCGCGTCGCGCCGAATTTTCGCGCTGGGATGCGGGATGCCGACAGCCTTGATCGCTCCGTCGAGCGCTGCATCATCCAGCGTCACCCAATGTCCCAGCGTGGTGAACACGCGCTCGGCCATGTTGGCGGCGGCGGCCTTGGTGAAGGTGATGCAGAGGATCTTTTCCGGCGGCACGCCCGACAGCAGCAGGCGGATCACCCGCTGCACCAGCACATGCGTCTTGCCCGAGCCGGCATTGGCCGACACGAAGGCCGACGCGGTCGGGTCGGACGCACGCGCCTGCCGCGCGCGCACCTCGTCGGGGATGGGGCGCGGCAGCTTCACCATTCCTCGATCCCCAAGCCGCCGGCTGCCGACCATTCCTTGATCCGGGCAAGGTCGTCATAGGCGCCGTAGCGGTTCGTCCACATCGGCAGGTTCAGCGAAGTGTAGGGCTGGTTCTCGTCCTCGAAGGCACGGATCAGCGCCTCCAGCTTGGCCCGTGCTTCCGCGGCCGCCGTGTCCGGCGGTTGCGGCTCGTCGCTCTGCTTGTATTTGAGCTCGAGGATACGCTCCTCGCCGGGCGGGTTGTTGCCGCTCAGGCGCACATAGACGAGCTGGCTCACGGAAGAACCTGCGTCGATATCGGGAAAACCGCCCTCGCGGAGGATCGCGGCTTCCAGCGTGAGCTGCGGCGACAGGCCCATGCGCACTTGCTTGCCGGTCGGCGGCTGGCCGGTCTTGTAGTCGAGAATGGCGTAGCCGCCGCCCTGGCGCCGCTCGATGCGGTCGGCGCGTGCGGAAAGATGGAACGTGCGCGCATTGTCGAGGCGAATGGATATCTCGCCGCGTGTCTCGGCGGTAATGGCCTCGATCGCGTTGCGCCGCGCGGTCTCCCATTCGCCGAACCAGCGCGCGATGCGCTGGAAGCGCGGCCACCACAGCGCCCGCGCCTCGGGCCGTTCCATCAGCGGAGCGAAATATTTCTCGCCGATCGTGCGCAGCACACGCGCGGGGTCGTCAGGCAGACGTGTGGCATAGCTCTCAGTGAACTCGCCGATCGCGTCATGGATCGCCGAGCCCCGGTCGGCGGCCGACAGTGGCATGTCGACGGGATCGAGCGCATCGAGCCGCAAAATGTGTTTTGCGTAGATCGTGTAGGGATCGCGCAGCCAGTCTTCGATCGCGGTCACCGACATCCTGAGCGGCCGCGTGGCCTGCGGCGGCCGCGGCTCGGGCTGCTTGATCGGCCTGACCTCGTCCGGCTGGTCCAGCGCGCCGGCGAACTGCACATATTTCTCGCCGGCGCGAACGGCCGCCTTCCAATGATCGTCGCCCGCAACCGCTTCCAACCGATGCAGGAAGCGCGAAGCCACCGCCGGCGCGCCGCCGGCCTTGGCGGAATGGGTGAGGATCACCTCGTCGCCGCCGAGCAGCTGGGCAAAATCGTGGGCGGAGAGGCCGATGCGGCGTTCCGGCAGATCGAGACCGAGCTCGTGCCGCATCGGCCGGCTGAGCCAGGGGTCGATGCGCGGCGCGGGTGGCCAAACGCCTTCGATCAGCCCGCCGACGATGATGCGGTCGGCCTGCATCAGGCGCGATTCCAGCGGGCCGTAGATCTGCAGCCGCGCGCCCGGCTTGTCGCGCCGCCGCACCGCGCGATCGCTGAACGCGGTCTGGAAGACGTCGGCATAATCAGGCAGCGTCACCATCAATCCGCTGATCGTGCCGCCGCGCAGCAGATCGTCGAAGGCGCCGGCGAGCGCGAGGCCTTCGCGCTCCTCGAAGGCCAGCGGGATGCCCTGCTCGTCGCGCGACAGCTCGATCATGATCTCGCGGTGCCGGTGCGCGAGCTCGGCGAAGTCATATGGCTTTAATGGCGGCAGGCTCTCGATCGGCGCCAATGCTGCTTGCAGGGCGTCGATCAGCGTCTGGATGCGGTCGAGATCCTCAGCCTTGAGACGCGCGCGGGGCTCGGCCTTGTGGAGCGCGGAGACCTCGCTGCGCCACAGCTTTGTCAGCTCCTCGCGAAAGCGGTTGAATTCGCGCAAGAGGCCGGCCGTGCCCGCAGGCGGGCGCGTGCCGCGCAGGACTGCAAGCTCGAGATCTTCGATCGCCGCCTTCCACGCGCCAGGCAGTCGGCCGAGCCGGCACAGCGGATGCTTCAGCATCGCCAGCAGCGTCGGCGGCTCCAATCCCTTGGTCGCCGCTTCCGCCACAAGCCGCGCGAAAACGCCGGCGGATGTTTCCATCAGCACGTCGCCGCCGGAATCGTCGAACGCGAGATCCCATCGGGTCAGCGCGGCCATCACGCGTCGTGCCAGCGCGCGGTCGGGCGTCACCAGCGCCGCCGATTTGTCGAGATGTCGCGCCTCGCGCATCGCAATGGCGATGGCGAGCGCTTCCATTTCAGGGTTGGGTGCTTCGACGACAGCGAGATTCTTCATGCCGCCGGTGATCTTCGCGGCAACATCCGGCTGCTTCAGCCGGTCGTGCCAGACTTCCGTCTTGGCCGATGGTCGCATCGATTCGGATGCGAGCAGATCGCGGCCGCCGTCCGCTGGCGGCTGGAGAATCTCGACGTCGCTGCGCTTGATGCCAAAACGATCCAGCAGCGCGTGCATGGCATATTGCGGATGGTTCGACGCCGGATGCTCCGCGAACTTGCCGAGCGAGTCGCGCACGCCGCCGATGCTGCGCCAGGCGTCGTCGTCGAGATCGGTGTCGAGGCCCGGCAGCACCACTGCGCCATTCGGCAGCGAGGCGACTGCGTGCAGAAATTTTGCGGTGGCCGGCATCGATCCGGTCGAACCGGCTGCGATCACCGGCCCGCTCGGATGCGCGGTCAGCCGTTTGGCTTCCGCCGCGATCAGCAGATCGCGCCGCGCCGCGGGTTCGATCCGGTTGATTTCCGCGAGATGCCCGGGCCAGGCGATGCGCGCGATCCGCAAAAATTCGAGCGAGTGCTGCCAGTAGCGGTCGAGGTTATCAGGTACGAGGCCGTCGAGCGCGCTCCAGTCGACGCCGCGCGTCACCATGTCGTCGATCAGGCGCGCGAGGTCGCCGGCGAGCGCCAGCGTCGAGGCAGGTCCGCCGACCACCAGCGGCGACAGCACCGGGCCCTTGGCCCACGCCGCAACCAGTTGCGCCAGCGTCAGCCGTCGTTCGAGCTCGCCGAGCCGCGGCGGAATGTCGAGCGGAGTCGCGCCGGAGAACTGCTCGCCTTCATCGGCGAAGGCGAGCTCATCCTCGTCGATGTCGCCGAGCGCGACGATGCGCGGCAACACCACGGCGTCCGCTTTCATCTCGTCGAGGAAGATCTCGCGGACCACGCGCATCGCACGCCTTGTCGGCAAATACAGCGTGGCATCCGCCAGCCGCGCCGGTTCCTTGCGCGCCTCGAATCCCTCGACCAGCCGTCCCTCGAGCAGGCTCGCGACGATCGTGCGCAGGAATGGAACTGAGATGGGGACGCTGAAGACGCGCATGAACCGCCTGATTCGGAGATCAGGGCAATATAGGGAGGCGGGCTCAAATGGTCATGGGCGGAGGTGGGATAGTCCCCGTTGTTCGCCGGACTAGGCGAGGTGCCGTAGGGTGGGCAAAGGCGCACTTGCGCCGTGCCCACGATCTTTCCCGACGGCATCAGGTGGTGGGCACGCTTCGCTTTGCCCACCCTACGGCACCGTCCTCGAGGCTGGCCTACGCCACGCTCTCCAGGAACGCCTCTTCCGCGGCGTGCACGGCGTCGGGCGTGCCGACATGCATCCAGACGCCGTCGAGACGGAGGCCGAACAGCCGCTCCTGCTCGCCCGCGCGGTCGAACATCTTCGTCAGCGAGAACTCGCCCTGCGGCGCGCCTTCGAAGATCGACGGCGACAGGATCGCAGCGCCGGCATAGACGAACGGAACGACCTCCTTTTCCTTGCGCTTGCGCAGGGCGCCGTCGGGCAGCATGCCGTAATCGCCGCGACCGCTATAGCCGATGCTGGTCGCAGTCGGCGCCATCAGCAGCAGGATGTCCATCCGCGCGGGGTCGAAATTTTCAGCAAGCCGCGTCAAATTGGAGCGCACGCCGTCGATCCAGAGCGTGTCGGAATTGACATGGAAGAACGGCGCGTCGCCGAGCAGCGGCAGCGCCTTGACCACACCGCCGCCGGTGCCGAGCACCTGGTCGCGCTCGTCGGAAATCGTCACGCGCGGAAGCTGGCGCGATGCTGTGTGATCGATGATCTGATCCGGCAGGTAATGCACGTTGACCACGGCCTCGGTCACGCCGGCCTGGCCGAGCTTGTCGAGCACATGGTCGAGCAGCGGCTGGCCGGCCACCGGCACCATCGGCTTCGGCATCTTGTCCGTCAGCGGACGCATGCGCAGGCCAAATCCTGCGGCGAGCACCATGGCTTTGGTCGGTTTGACGGACATCCTTCGCTTTCTCGGACCTTTCGCGTTCGCAGCAATCCTAACACGAGGTTAGATCAGCCGCACCGCATCTCAACCGCCTTAACCACCCGCCGTGACGGTTGTACGACGGGTGTTGCCATCATGCCCCGACGGCTGTGGAACGCGTCTTTTTCTTCTTGTCACCGAGCTTGAGGAAATTGACCCCGATCTGGTCGCCATTGACCCAGGCCAGCTCGCAACGCCGGTACGCAAGTCCCGTGGACGACAGCAGCAGAAAGAATTCCTTCAGATGGAGGCCCTCCACCGAGCCGTCGATGGTCAGCTTGGCGCCGGTCTCGGAGACGTCCTCCATGGTGCAGTCGCGCCGCCAGGTGCCGTCGATTCCCATCATCTGGGCCGAGATCCCGCGCTCGAAGACAACCCGGCTGTTGCCTCGCTGGTCCGTCTTTACCGCCATCTGCCCGCTCCAGCCCGTAATCATCCGGCTGCCTCGCCGCCAGAATACCGGCGTCTTGGCTAACAGCCGGTAAATCGGACTCCGAATCAGGCCTTTGGCGGACTTTGGGGCGGTGGGACGTTGGCGAGATACCAGTCGCGCAAAGGGCTCAGCGCGGGATGCGCCAGTGAGCGCTGGAGATAGGTCCAGATCCGCGGCTGGTGACGCAAATAATGCGGCTTGCCATCGCGGCGGTTGAGGCGGGCGAAGGTGCCGAGCAGCCGCGTGTTCCGCTGTGCCGACATGATGGCGTAGAGCTCGGCGAACCCGGCCGGATCGAAGCCGGCATCGCCAGCGCGCCGCGCCTTGATGTAGCGCGACAGCAGCGTCAGCTCGAGGCTTTCGGGCACGTCGATGCGGGCGTCCTGCAGCAGCGACACCACGTCGTAGGATTGCGGACCGAGCACGGTGTCCTGGAAATCGATCACGCCGACGCGCGCGATGCCGGCGCGATCCGGAAGCCAGATCAGATTGGGCGAGTGATAGTCGCGGATGATCCACGTCCTCGGCGCGGCCAGCGGCTTCTTCAGCAGCTCGCGCCACATCGCGAAGAATTCGGCGCGCTTGTCGTCGCTCAGCGGCGTGTTGCGATCGGGCAGGTACCATTCCGGCATCAAGCTGATCTCGATCAGCAGCGCCTCGGCATCGAAGAGGGGAATGGCGTAGGTCTGTCCGTCCAGCGGCAATGTTTCCGGCAGCGTCTTGCCGTGGAGCACGGCCAGCACGTCAGTCGCGGCCTCGTAGCGCTCGGCAATCGGGCGTGGCGGGTCGCCTTCGATCACGCCTTCGCTGCCGAAATCCTCGGTGATCAGGAAGCCATGGTCGAGGTCGGAATGGTGGATCGCGGGCGCGGAGATGCCCTGCGCGCGCAGGCCTTCGTCGATGGCGACGAAGGGTTTGACGTTCTCGGCGAGGTGCACTGCGGCGCTGTAGGATTTTCCGTTGTACGTCGGAGCACCATCAGGGCGCTGCGGAAAGTTCATGAGGATGACGATGTCGTCGTCGCGCAAGAGCCGCGCATAGGAGCGGGTCGAGGCATCGCCGGCCATGCGTTTGCGCGTTGCATCCATGTAGCCGGAGGCGTCGAGGAATTCGCGCAGCGCCTGCAGCCGCGCGACAGCGGCGGCCCCCTTGCCGTAACCGGTGATGTCGGCGGCGCGCGCATTCGAGCCCAGCGCCGGCCGATGCGTCAGTGCGATGTCGATGCGGTCCTGCGGCATCGCCGACGGCGCCCGCTCCGGCCATTCGATCAGGACGAGCGTGGCATCGGGCAGCGGCGACAGCCCGATCTCCTCGAGCTCGCTCTCGTCCTCGACGCGGTAGAGATCGGCGTGCATCACCGGAAACGGCGGCAGCTCGTAGCCCTGCACCAGGGTGAAGGTCGGGCTCGGCACCTCCAGCGCCTCGTCGCCGGCGAGGTAGCGGATCATGGCGCGCGCGGCCGCGGTCTTGCCGGCGCCAAGATCGCCGGTGAGGGTGATGACATCGCCGGGACCGACCAGCAGCGCGAGGTCGGCCATCAGTTGCGCGGTGGCCGTCTCGTTGTGAAGCGCGACGGAGAATGTGGTGGGCGCGCTCATTCGGCGGCGTCGCGATGCGCCGCCTGGTCGGTCGGGAAGTCACAGATCACGACCGTGCCCCGGCCGACGATCGAATCCACCCGCACCTTGCCGCCATGCAGCTCGACGAAGGAGCGCACCAGCGACAGGCCGAGCCCGGCACCGCGGTGACGCGAGCCTTGCGAGCGGCTTTCGAACCAGTTGAACACCTTGTCTTTCATGTCGGCAGGTATTCCAGGCCCGGAATCTGTCACAGTGAAGACCACGCTACGCTCTGTACGCCGCGCGCTGATGCCGACCGTGGAATCCTGTGGAGAAAACCCGACGGCGTTGGCGAGGAGGTTATAGAGCACCTGCACCACGCGCTTCTCGTCGCCGACGAAGCTGCCGACATCGGGCGCGATCTCGACCTTGAGGCGAATGCGGTCGGTGGCGAGCCGGTCCTGGATGCCTTCCGCGGCCAGCTCGATGGTCTTGCTGACGTCGACCGGCCCGAGTTCCAGCTTCATGGCGCCGGCGTCGATGGTGGCAAGATCGAGGATGTTGTTGGTCAGCGCCAGCAGCGCGTTGGTCGATTTGGTGACGTAGTCGAGATATTCGGCCTGTTTCGGCGTCAGCGGCCCGGTCGAGGGATCGCTGAGGAAATGCGCGAAGCCGATGATGGTGGTGAGCGGCGAGCGCAGCTCGTAGGAGACGTGGTGGACGAAATCCACCTTCATCTGGTCGGCGGCCTCCAGCGCCTCGTTGCGCTCGCGCAGGGCGCGCTCGACGTTCTCGGTGTCGGTGATGTCCTGGAACGTCAGCATGGTCGCGCCGTCATGCAGCGGACGGATCATGCCGTCGAGCACGCTGCCATCCTTGCGCTCCAGCTTCAGCGGCACGTCGGCGCGGCTCTCGATCGAGGTGACGGCCTCGCGGATCTGGCGCCAGACCGCGGGGTCGTCGAACAGCTGATGGCACCAGCCTTCCACCGTCTGGATGTGCGGCTCGTCGCGCATGGCATCGCTGGACAGCTTCCACATCCGCACGAAGGCCGGGTTGAACAGCTGCGCCTTGCCGTTGCTGCCGAACACGGCGACGCCCTCGGCGAGACTGTCCAGCGTCTCGCGCTGGACGCGGATCATGCCGTCGAAGCGGCGAGCGAGCTCGAGGCTCTCGGTGACATCGTCGAACAGATAGGTGACGCCGCCTTCTGGGTTCGGCGTGGTGACGACCGAGAGCGCGCGGCCGTCGGGCAGGTACCAGGTGTCCTTGGTGGTCTCGACCGCGCGATAGGCCTCGTGCAGCTTGGATTTCCAGGCACGGAAGTCCGGCTGCTCCGGCAGTTTTCGCGCGGCACGGAGCTGATCCAACACGCTGGAATCGTCGGGATTGGCGTCGAGGAAGGTGCGGTCGAGGTCCCACAGCCGGCGGTAGGAATCGTTGTAGAAGGCGAGCCGGCGCTGGCCGTCGAACACGGCAACGCCGGAGGAGAGCTGGTCGAGCGTGCGGCGATGCGCCTCTGCCATCCGTACCAGCGCCGAGCTGAGCGCATCCGCCTCGCTGGCATCGATGGCGACGCCGACGCTGCCGCTGCCGACATTGACCGCGCGCACGTCGTAGATGCGGCGCTCGCCGCTGATCACGATCGGCAGCCGCGCGTTGAAATTGGCGGTGTCCTTCAGTCCCCGTTCCATCGCGC
Organism: Bradyrhizobium sp. TM233; assembly: GCF_036247965.1. Lineage (NCBI taxonomy): Bacteria > Pseudomonadati > Pseudomonadota > Alphaproteobacteria > Hyphomicrobiales > Nitrobacteraceae > Bradyrhizobium > Bradyrhizobium sp. TM233. The sequence continues at coordinate 200,515 of NZ_BTIG01000013.1, forward strand.
TGCGGTCGGCGCTGTCGAGCAGCTCGAGCCTGCGCTCCTGCGCGTCGGTGACGTTGTTTGCCTCGGTGGCGCGGACATAGGCCGGGTTGGCGTAGGTCAGCGCGCCGTTCTCGCCCTTGGCCCAGATCGGCCAGGGCGCGTTGGCGGCAAAGCCGCGCAGCATCTCGGTCTCGTCGGAGAGCGCGTTGTAGCGCAGATTGGTCTCGGCCAGATCGCGGCGCAGCCCCGAGAGTTCGCGAATCCGGACAATGGCCTGGCCGCCGATGGCGCGGCCGATGGCCTCGAGCGTGTGGCCATGCGCGGTGGTCAGGGTCAGCTGGAACCCGTCGCCACGGTCACGCAGCGCATCGACGGCATGATCCATCTGGAGTGCGGGCTCCGGCGGCAGCCAGGTTCCGAATGCGAGCACGCGTTGCGGCGAGGAATCGCGCGGCAGCACCAAGGAGATGTCGCCGGAAATCTGCGCGCGATTGTCGCCGGCCGGCCAGGAGATCAGGATCTGCGGCTCGGCGAACAGCAGCGCGCCGAAGCGGTCGGCCTGGAGCTGCAGTTCCCCGATTCGGGCGCGCAGCCGCGCCTCGTTCTTCGCGGTGCGCACGCGCGTGCGCATCAAGAGGATCGCAGCCACCACCGAGAAGCCGAGCAAGGCCAGCGCGGTGGCGAGCACCGCGAGTTCCTGCCGGTTGAAATCCAGCATGATGGAGAGGGTGTCGATGAGGTCGGCCGCCTCGGCCGGCGCAGCCGGCAGCAGCGCCGCAAGAGCGCCTCCCAACAAGCCGTTGCGCGCCAGCGATGTGCACGACAGCAGCGTCCGACGCATCGACACGATCACGCCTGACATAGTTGCCCCAAGACCGCACGAATTTACGCGCGGCGACCCCCGTCGCGCGCGAATCAAACGACAATACCCTCACCGCGACTCCGCCGGTAAGAGTCCAGATCGTGAACGCAAACATAGCCCCCCAAAAATGCCGGCCGGGCGGTTCCAACCCACGTAATTCTTCGGGTGATTCGGCTGAAATTGCCGGGCGTTAGCGTGTGATGCGGATCGCTCGCCAAGATGAAGATGCGCTCCCTCCCCCGCTTGCGGGGGAGGGTCGGGGAGAGGGTGTCTCCGCAACGGGACAATCCCCCAGAGGATAGAGCCCTCACCCGGCGCTTCGCGCCGAACTCTCCCGCAAGCGGGAGAGGTGTAAAAACTAGCGGCCGGTCGAGCCGAAGCCGCCGGCGCCCCGATCGGTGGCCGACAATGTGGCCACCGGAACCAGCGCGGCCTGCACCACGGGCGCGATCACCATCTGGGCGATGCGCTCGCCGCGCTCGATCACGAACGGCGCCGCGCCGTGGTTGATCAGGATCACCTTGATCTCGCCGCGATAGTCCGCGTCGATCGTGCCCGGCGCGTTCAGCACGGTGACACCGTGCTTGGCGGCAAGTCCCGAGCGCGGCCGCACCTGCGCCTCGTGCCCGGCCGGCAATGCGATCGCAAGGCCCGTCGGCACCAGCGCATATTGGCCGGGAGCGAGCGTCATCGGCTCGCCCTCCGGCACCGCCGCCATCAGATCGAGGCCGGCAGCCTCGGTGGTCTGATAGGCCGGCATTGGCAGGCCCTCGGCGTGGGCCAGGCGTTGCAATTCGACAGTGACCTTCGTGCTCAAGATGCCGGCTCCAGGGATTTGTCGGTCACACTTCTCGCGACATGCGCGACCAGCTCGATGGCGACCTGTTCCTTGGTCATCACCGGCCAGGAATCAACTGTCATCTCGCCGTTCTTCTCAGCATTCTTGCTGATGAGGTGCACGGTGTTGCGATCACCGCCCATCACGCCGGTGGCGGGCGAGACGTCATTGGCGACGATCCAGTCGCAGCCCTTGCGGGCGAGTTTTGACTTGGCGTTGTCGATGAGGTGCTCGGTCTCGGCGGCAAAGCCGATCACCAGCGGCGGGCGCTTGTCGGTCAGCTTCGAGATCGTGGCGAGGATGTCGGGGTTCTCGATCAGCTGAAGCGGCGGCATGCCGGCCGAGGTCTTCTTCAGCTTTTGCTCGCCTTCGTTGGCAACGCGCCAGTCGGCGACCGCGGCGGCAAAGATCGCGATGTCGGCGGGAAGCGAGGCCTGCACCTGCTCCAGCATCTGCCGTGCCGATTCCACATGCTTTACCGTCACGCCCTGGGGATCGCTGAGGTCGACCGGCCCGCTCACCAGGATCACCTCGGCACCGGCGGCCTGTGCGGCGGCGGCGATGGCAAAGCCCTGCTTGCCGGAAGAGCGGTTGGCGATGTAGCGCACCGGATCGATCGGCTCGTGGGTGGGACCTGCGGTGATCAACACGCGCTTGCCGGCGAGCGGGCGCGGCACCGGCGGCCGCAGCAGACGCTCGGCGGCATTGGCGATCTCGATCGCTTCAGACATGCGGCCGACACCAGCTTCGCCCGCTTCCGCCATCTCGCCGGAATTGGGCCCGATCAGCACCGCGCCGTCGCGCTGGAGCAAGCCGACGTTGCGACGCGTCGCCGCATTGTTCCACATCAGTGGGTTCATTGCAGGTGCCAGCAGCACCTTGCGGTTGGTCGCGAGCAGGATCGCGCTGGCGAGATCGTCGGCGTGGCCGTTCGCCATCTTCGCCATCAGGTCGGCGGTGGCCGGCGCCACCACGATCAGGTCGCAGTCGCGGGCGAGCCTGATATGGCCTGCGTCGAACTCGCTCTGGGGGTCGAACAGGTCGGTATAGACACGCTCATGCGACAGCGCGCTGACCGCCAGCGGCGTGACGAATTGCTGCGCGGCCTTGGTCAGGACACAGCGGACCTCGACGCGGCGCTCCTTCAGCCTTCGGATCAGGTCGAGCGATTTATAGGCCGCGATCCCGCCGCCGATGATCAGGGTGACGCTGGCCTCAGGGACGGCGCCGGTGCGCTGAGGGGTGGGGACGACGGAGGCTGCCGGCGGCGCCGAAAACGGCGTCAGCGGCTCCTCCCGGCCCTCGATCAGCTCCCGCAGGATGACCCGGACCTCTTCCTCGACCGATCTGCGGTTCTTGGCCGAGCGCAGCCGCAAATAGGTTTTGACGCCGTCGTCGAGCTTGCGGATGGTCAGGCTTGCCATGACGCCCTCCAGCACGAAATGATGGCGATGCTATCATTCGCGTGATTGCAATGCAATCAAGCTTTTGGCAATCACAGATTCCGGACGGCGATCAGGATCCCGATGAAGGTCGCGGCGATGATCCAGAGCGCGACGGTGCGCCAGCGGTTCTTGCGGCCCTCGCTGCGACCCATCGCGGCGATGCTCTCCGGCGACAGCCTGATGCCCTCCCGCGTCATGGTCTCGAGCTGCTCCAGCACCTTCACCGACCGCTCGGCGATCTCCGGCAGGCGCATCAGCACGCGCGCGATGTCTCCGGTCCCGGCGAGGGCACCCTGCACCCGGCCTATGGGTCCGAGATTGCGCTCGATCCATTCGCGCACCACGGGGTCGGCGATCTTCCAGATGTCGAGCTTGGGATCGAAGCCGCGCGCCACGCCCTCGACCACCACCATGGTCTTCTGCAGCAGGATCAGCTCGGGCCGCGTCGTCATGTCGAACAGGCCGGTGACCTCGAGCAGCAGCGTCAAGAGCCGCGCCATCGAGATCTCTTCCGCCGTGCGGTTGTGGATCGGCTCGCCGATGGCGCGGATGGCTTGCGCAAAGTTCTCGACCGAGTGATGCGCGGGCACGTAGCCCGCCTCGAAATGCACCTCGGCGACGCGGCGATAATCGCGGGTGATGAAGCCGAGCAGGATTTCCGCGAGAAAACGCCGCTCCTTCATGCCGAGCCGGCCCATGATGCCGAAATCGACCGCGACGAGTCGTCCCGCGTCATCCAGGAACAGATTGCCCGGATGCATGTCGGCGTGGAAGAAGCCGTCGCGCAGCGCGTGCCGCAGGAAGCTCTGGATCACCTTGCGGCCGAGATCGGGCAGGTCGACCTGCGATTCTGCCAGACGCTTGTGATCGTTCAGCGCGATGCCGTCGATCCACTCCATCGTCAGCACGTTGTGCGTGGTGCGGTCCCAGTCGACAGCAGGCACGCGGAAATCAGGATCGCCCTGCGTGTTCTCCGCCATCTCCGACAGCGCCGCGGCTTCCAGCCGCAGATCCATCTCCATGGCGACCGAGCGCGACATGGTGTTGATGACCTCGATGAGGCGCAGCCGCCGCGCTTCGGCCGAGTAGGTCTCGGCTTTGTTTGCGACGAAGAAGAAGTCGGAGAGATCACGGCGGAAGCGTGAGGCCACGTTGGGCCTGAGCACCTTGACCGCGACCGACTTGCGGATGCCGGCGTGCAAGACCTCGCCGCGATGCACCTGCGCGATCGAGGCGGCCGCGACGGGGGGCCCGAAGCTCACAAACACGTCCTTCAGCGGCCGCTCCAGCGAGGTCGCGATGGCGGCTTCGGCTTCGTCCTGCGGAAACGGCGGCAGGCGGTCCTGGAGACTCTCGAGGTCGCGCGCCATGATGACGCCGACGACGTCGGGGCGCGTGGCCAGGAATTGTCCGAGCTTGAGATAGGCGGGGCCCATCCGCGTCAGCGCACGTGATATCCGCGGGCCGTGCTTGACGCCGCGCCGTTCGATGAGGCGCGCCAGCTTCAGTGCGAGCTGTCCCGGCGGCGGCACCAGGCTCGGATCGACCGAGCCGAACACGCCCTCGCGCGCAAACACGAACGCGGCGCGGATCAGGCGCGCAATGTGGGTGAAGGCAGAGATCACAAACGCCAGCCCGAATGCAGTGCGACGATTCCGCCGGACAATGTCTGCCAGCTGACGCGGGCGAAGCCGGCGTCGCGGATCATGTCGGCGAAGGCGTTGGGTTTGGGAAACTTGCGGATGGATTCGACGAGATATTGGTAGGACTCGGCATCGCCCGTGATCATCCGGCCGAGCGGCGGGATCACCTTGAACGAGAACAGGTCGTAGATCCGGTCGAGCCCGGGCATCTCGACGGTGGAGAATTCCAGGCACAGGAAGCGGCTGCCGGGCTTGAGCACGCGATAGGCCTCGCGCAGCGCCAGATCGATCCGGGGCACATTGCGAATGCCGAAAGCGATCGTATATCCGTCGAAGCTGCGGTCGGCGAAGGCGAGCGCTTCGGCATTGCCTTCGACGAAATCGACCCGGGTTTCGAGATGGCGCTTCGCGGCGCGCTCGCGGCCCACCGCCAGCATGTCGGTGTTGATGTCGCAGACCGTGGCATGGAAGCCGGGGCCCGCCGCCTTGGCGGCGCGGAACGAGATGTCGCCGGTGCCGCCGGCCACGTCGAGCAACGCGAACGGCCGGTCGCCCCTGGGCGGGTCGAGCGCGGTGATCATGATGTCCTTCCAGACCCGGTGCAGGCCACCGGACATCAAATCGTTCATCAAATCATAGCGCGACGCCACGCTGTGAAACACGTCGTTCACCAGCGTCTGCTTGTCCCCGAGGGGGACGTCCCTGAAGCCAAAATGCGTGGTTTCGCCCGGCCGATCCATTACTCTACTCCACTGGGCGAACCATAGCGCGCCCGCCGCAATGGCGCTATCACACCGCCCTCATAAGGTGAATGCCTGACCATGCCTGAATTGCCCGAAGTCGAGACCGTTCGCCGCGGCCTTCAGCCCGTCATGGAGGGCGCGAAAATCCTGGTCGCGGAGGCCCGCCGGCCGGACCTGCGCTTTCCGTTCCAGCCGGACTTCGTGGCCCGGCTCCAGGGGCAGATCGTCACGGGGCTCGGCCGCCGTGCAAAATATCTCATGGCCGATCTCGCCTCTGGCGATGTGCTCTTGATGCATCTGGGCATGTCGGGCTCGTTCCGCGTCGTCAAGCCGGACAACGAGGCAGCTCCCGGCGAGTTTCACTATCCCAGGGGGAAGGACTCCACGCACGACCACGTGCTGTTTCGGATGTCCTCTGGCGCCGACATCGTCTTCAACGACCCGCGCCGCTTCGGTTACATGAAAGTGATCGCACGTAACGCGCTCGACGAGGAGCCGCTGCTGCGCGACCTCGGTCCCGAGCCGCTCGGCAACGAATTCGACGCCGCGATGCTGGCGCGGTCGTGCGAAGGTAAAAAGACCAATTTGAAGGCCGCGCTGCTCGACCAGCGCGTGGTCGCGGGTCTCGGCAACATCTATGTCTGCGAAGCCCTGCATCGCTCGCACCTGTCGCCGCGCCGGATCGCCGCGACGCTCGCGACCAAGGGTCGCAAGGGCACTGGTGGCGGCGAGCCGACCGATCATGCGAAGCGGCTGGTGAGTGCGATTCACACCGTGCTGAACGACGCCATCAAGGCCGGCGGCTCCAGCCTGCGCGATCATCGCCAGACCTCGGGCGAGCTCGGCTATTTCCAGTACTCGTTCAAGGTCTACGACCGCGAAGGCGAGACCTGCAAGACGCCGGGGTGTGGCGGCACGGTGAAGCGATTTACGCAGAACGGCCGATCGACGTTCTGGTGTCCGAAATGTCAGAAATAGTTGTTCATGCAGACGCCGCAGCTTGAAACCGATCGGCTGGACTGCCGGATGGCTGGATTAGCTCAAAAGCCGACAAGAGCAGCTATTTGGTCACTCTGAGTTCGACATTGCATTCTGGGATCGGTCCCGCGAATACGACAATTGCGAACCGATTGTTGAATTCTTTGACTTCGTAAGCAGTCAACGGCTTGTCGGCCTTCACGGAGAGCGTTCCCACGTTGACCGGCTGCTCAAAAGTTACAAATAGTTTTGAACTCATGATTCGTCGGCTCTCCTTACCGTCGGCATCGACACTGGCAAGAACATCAGCGAGATAATACCAACGCCAGACATTCTCCGCGGTATCAAGCCTGTCTGGTTGTCGCGTATCTGGATAGAGATGCAACGATAGCGAGGCGCGTTCGACGAACCCGACCGCTTTGGGAGCGGCAGTGGCTTCGAGTTTTTGTCGTTCGAGAAGCTTAATTTCGGAGGCTTGGTTTGCGATGATGGAGCCATAAGCCCAAGTGAAGATGGCCCAGAAGGCGCCGCCCATCAGGAACAGAATGAAGATAAAGGTCGGCAGATTGGCCTTGATCATTGGCCAGCCCTGAGTGAACTCTTTCAACCAATCTGGCATTACCAGTTTCCTCTTGCGCTCCTTGGCGGTTGAGTTATGTCGTCCGAGCGTATGCAACTATTGAGTAAGCCAACTACTACCAAGCGTAACATGTGCACTGGTGCGGCGCGAGACTTCGCGCAGGGTCAAGCAGAAGACCTGCGCGAAGGTCATCGGCTTCATCGAGTTCGCGCATCACGACGGACAGTCGAAGTCCGAGCGATGGATCGTACGGTACGAGGCCTGGTTGCGCGGTAGGGTGTGACACCCGGCGCCAGACACGGCGAAGTTTGATCCGATCGAAGCTGTTTTCCGTTACATGGCCGTTTTCGCCGATAAGTCAAACGCCTGCGCGCCGCCACCGGGCCACGCCAGCCGGGAGCAGTTCTACTGTGCATGGGGTTGTTTTAGACAAAACGCGAAGCGAAGCAATCCGGCCGGGCTGGTGGCCGGATTGCTTCGTCGCTGGGGCCCTTTGGGATGGCGAAGGGCCGGCTGCCGTCTGAGCGATCGCCCCGCTCAGGACGCCAGGGTCGTGGTCTCGTCCGCCGAAAGATCGGCAGCGACATGCAGCATGCCATCCGCAGCCGACATCACCTGGTCGATCAGGACATTGGCCGTGGCTTCGAGCTCGAGCCGGGTTTCGATCCAGCGCCAGAGGCCGCGGATCTCGTTCGCCGACTTACCGTTCGGCGCGAATTCGCTCACCGCAAGGCCGTTCGCGAGCGAGTCCTGGTGATCGTTGCGCATCACGATCAGCGGACGCGCGAGCACGTCCGAAAGATCGAGCGCGGCTTCCTCGGCGAGGGTATTGGCGGCATTGTCGATGCGCTGGCCGCGGATCGGTGTCTGGTTGAGCACGAAGCTGTAGGGCCGCTTCCAGGCGCGCGCGACGCTGAGCGTCGAGACGGTCGCTTCGATGTCGGCGACGCTCGGGCGGGCCGGGATCAGGCAGAGATCGGAATGGCGGATCGCAGCGGTGGTCGCGGCGCTGAGGCCGGCTGCGGTGTCGACGATCGCAAGCTGCAGGCCGCTGTCAGCCAGCATCTTCAGGCGCGGCTCGATGTCGGCGGCGTGATAGATCGGCTCGACGACGAGATCATCGGCGGTGCGGCGGCGCTGCCAGTTCGACAGGGTGCCCTGCGGGTCGGTCTCGATCAGGCGGACGGTGAAGCCGGCCTGCTTGGCCGCCAGCGCGAGGCCGATGGCGAGCGTGCTCTTGCCGCTGCCACCCTTTTGGGTGGCCAGTACGATCGTGTGCATTTGAAGATCAATCCTTTGGAATGCTTGGGTCAGGAATACGCCACGCGAACGTGCATCGATCTCGATGCTGAGCCTTCTAGCTCAGGACGTGCCGGCCCGATCCAAAGGGGGATCGCGGAGGTCCGAATCAGCAGTAACGATGATGGCGGAATAGGGATGGCCAGCTAATCCGTACCATTACTGGACCAGTAGTCGTACGTGTGACGATGCTCGCGGTTCGGTTGAGCTCGTGCCCCGGACAAAGCGCAGCACGTTAGTGATGCGCTGCGGAGCCGGGGCCCAGAAAGCCACTTGCACGGAATTTGAGGAAGCACGGGTCCCGGCTCAGCGGCGCGGCACTACGCGCCGCACCGCGTCCGGGACACGAGAGTTGGCGTTAGACCTACTTCCGCACGCAGATCACGCGCACGACGGCAGCTTTTGCATCCGTCGAGGTGCCGTTCGCTGTGACCTCGTTCGCCTTCAGGAAATCGCGCACCGCGTCCGCGGACACCATCACCGCCTGTGACGCTGGCACCGATGTCGCGGGCCCCGCGACCATCGCCGGCTTCAACAGCGCAATGCCGGCGAACTTGCCGTCGCCATCGATCGCCGGACCACCGGACAACCCGACCGCCAGCGGCGGGGACAGCATGGAATCGCTGCTCGGGACCGGCGCAAGTGCGGCCTTGACCACCGACACGCCGGCCGCGCCGCCCTGGCTCTGGGGATCAGCGATGCCGACGACATCCACGTTCGTCTTTGCTGCGCCGCCAGCGAGGCTGAACGGCTTCAGGCCGCGCGCGCCGTAGATATGCAGGAGTGCGAGACCGCGCTCCTTGTCCTCGGCGAGGCGATCGGCGCTGCCATAGCCGGCGATCGTGATGGCAAGACAGTTGTCGGTGACGAGCCGGTCGGTGACGATCGCGCCGTCGTCGCTGACGACGAGGCCGGTGCCGTACTCGACGGTCTTGCGGGGCGGCGGCCCGGCCTGCGGGCCTGGCGGAAACGCATTGAACGCGCTCGACATCGCGATCACGACCGGCTCGACCGTGTTCTCGGTCGCCTGGTCGTAGAGGATCGTCATGGTGCGGACCTCGTCGCCTCTAAAGGTGCCGCGGACGTAAAATTTCTTCAGGCCCTGCAAGCCGGACAGCACGAAGAAATCCGGCTTCACCACGGTGTAATCGACCTTGCGCCCGGACGGCTCCTTCTCGAGATCCGCGAGTTTTGCCGTGGTCGGGTTCGCCTCCTTGCGGCGGCTGAGCAGCACTTGCACGGTTCCCGTCGGCGAAGTCCATTTCGAGCCGTTGGCGTCGCTCGCCTGCTGCGGCACCAGTTTCGAGGGGATACCGAGCCGGGCGCCGCTGGTCGGCTCCGTCACGATCTTCCAGCCGACGCCGTCCTGCTTCTTTCGCGCCGTCTCGGCCAGCGCGGCGCGCTCCTGCGGATTGAGCACGCCGGTCGGCTTGCCGCCCTTGGCCTTCTGGTATTCCTTGATGGCGGTGACCAGCCGCGCGCTGACGTCGCCGGTGATGGCGCCGTTGTATTGGCCGACCCAGGCGAGGTCGGATTGCAGCGACAGCCGCTCCGCCTGCGCCATCGCGTCCGCCGTCGCCGACGGCGTCTGCATTGCGGGTGGCCGGATCGGCACGGTCTGGACCGGCTTCGGCTTGGTACCGGGGATCTGCGGCGTCGTCATCTGGGCGTTCGCGCCTGTGGCAGACGCAAACATCAGTGTTGCCGCAAGCATCGATCTCATGACAAATCCAGCCAGCCCATTGAACGCAATGTCATTCAAGCACATCTCGTTGGTCGCGAACAATGTAGCGGTGGTTCAGGTGGCTTAGTGGCCACAAACCGAGATCCTCATCCTCAGGAGCGGCCCGAAGGCGGCGTCTCGAAGGATGGCCACAGGCGACATCGGGGCCTTCATGGTTCGAGACGCGCGTTCCGCGCTCCTCACCATGAGGATCGAGAGCAAGGGCGTGTTAGGAGAGGCGTACGACGATGCTGAGCCCGGACGAACTCGAACGCTATGCCCGCCATATCGTGCTGCGCGACGTCGGCGGACCGGGCCAGGCCGCGCTGAAGCGGGCCTCCGCGCTGGTGGTCGGTGCCGGCGGGCTCGGCGCGCCGGCGCTGATGTATCTGGCCGCCGCCGGTATCGGCACGCTCGGCGTGGTCGATGACGACGTGGTGTCGCTGTCCAATTTGCAGCGCCAGGTGATCCACACCACGCCCGATATCGGCCGGCACAAGGTCGAGAGCGCCGCCGAACGGATTGCAGCGCTCAATCCGCATGTCCGTTTCGTCGGCCACGCCACCTGGCTGAATGCGGACAATGCGCTCAGCCTGATCGGCGACTACGACCTCGTGCTCGACGGCTCCGATAATTTCTCGACGCGCTATCTGGTCTCGGACGCCTGCTTCTTCGCGAAGCGGCCGCTGATCACGGCGGCGCTCGGGACCTTCGACGGCTCGCTCACCACCATCCGCGCGCACGAGACCAACGAGCAGGGCGAATTCAATCCGACCTATCGCTGCCTGTTTCCGGAAGCGCCGCCGCCGGGTACCGTTCCGGCCTGCGCGGAAGCCGGCGTCATGGGTGCGCTGGCGGGCGTGCTGGGATCGATGATGGCGATGGAGGCGATCCGCGAGATCGTCGGTTTCGGCGACGGGCTGGTCGGCCGCCTCCTGATGATCGATGCGCGCGCGATGCGCTTCGAGACGCTGCGCTACGGACGCGATCCGGCCAACCCGCTCAACGGCGATGGGCCGGTGTTCGACGATTTGAGCATCCACCGCGAGTAGAGGTGGCAGTGAAACCTCAGAGCATGCTCGGCAGCACGCGATCCGGCGGCTTGTGGGCGTCGAGGAAGGTGCGGATGTTGATGATCACCTTCTCGCCCATCTCGACCCGGCCTTCGATCGTGGCCGAGCCCATGTGCGGCAGCAGCGTCACCTTGCCGGCCTTGGCGAGCCGCACCAGCTTCGGGTTGACCGCAGGCTCGTGCTCGTAGACGTCGAGGCCGGCGCCGGCGATCTCGCCGCCTTCGATCAGCTTGATCAGCGTGTCCTCGTCGGTCACCTCGCCGCGCGCGGTGTTGACGATGTAGGCGTCTTTGCGGATCAGCTTCAGCCGCCGCGCCGAGAGCAAATGATAGGTCGCCGGCGTGTGCGGGCAGTTCACCGAGATGATGTCCATCCGCGCCAGCATCTGGTCGAGGCTTTCCCAATAGGTCGCCCCCAGCTCTTCGGCGATCTTCGGCGCTACGGGACGGCGGTTGTGATAGTGGATCTGCAGGCCGAAGGCGCGGGCGCGGCGCGCCACCGCCTGGCCGATGCGGCCCATGCCGATGATGCCGAGCCGCTTGCCGCCGATACGGTGGCCGAGCATCCAGGTCGGCGACCAGCCCGGCCAGGGCTTTCCCTCCGTCAGGATCGAGGCGCCTTCGATCATCCGCCTGGGCACGGCGAGGATCAGCGCCATGGTCATGTCGGCGGTGTCCTCGGTCAGGACTTTCGGCGTGTTGGTGACGGTGATGCCGCGGGCATGCGCGGCCTCGACGTCGATATTGTCGACGCCGTTGCCGAAATTGGCGATCAGCCGCAGCTTGCAGTCGGGCTGGTTGACGATGTCGGCGCTGATATGGTCGGTGACGGTCGGAACCAGCACGTCGGCGGTGCGTGCGGCTTCCGCGATCTGGTCGGCGGACATCGGCGTGTCCTCGAGATTGATCCGCGCGTCGAACAATTCGCGCATCCGCGTCTCGATGGAATCCGGCAGCTTGCGCGTCACCACGACGAGGGGCTTTTTCTTCACCGACATGTCCTGCTCTCATGAGGCGTCGCAGGCCGCCTCTGTCGCCAAAGGCCGGTCGTTGAGGTCTCATTAACCCGGTTGTTCGACACTGCCCTTGCCGTGTCCGTCCCCGGCGTTTCCTTCAAGCTCCCCCGATATTTCCGGCCGGAAAATCGGGGCAAACTGGTTGTTCAAGTGCCCGTCCTCTCTAGCAGAAGGCCGGGCCAAGACAAGAACCACGGGTTAAGGCTTCAAGGATCGGGCCTGGGGAACACCCGCGTGGGGCGGGTCAGGGGTTTGCGCGGCGGGTTTTGGAATTTGGGGTGAGGACCCGGCTCGGGCCGGGTCTTCGACAGGAGACGGGTTGATGGCGTTGGGGCGGTTTTGTTCGGTGATGGCGCTCGTTTGCACCTGGTTGAGCGCGTCGGTCGGCCCCTCGCATTCGGCCAAGGACACCACGCCCCAGACCGCCAGCGGCCTGCCGGTGCCGCGCTATGTCAGCCTCAAATCGGACCACGTGAACGTCCGTGCCGGCCCGACCAAGGACAATGACGTGGCCTGGGTCTACACCCGTTCAGGCCTGCCGGTGGAAATCACCGCCGAGTTCGAGAATTGGCGCCGGGTGCGCGATTCCGAGGGCGCCGAGGGCTGGGTCTATCATTCGCTGCTGTCGGGCCGCCGCACCGCGGTCGTCACCATGAAGCACAAGGACGACCTCGCCCCGATCTACGATCGCGCCGATCTGGACAGCGCGGTTGCAGCAAGACTCCAGGCCGGCGTCGTCACGCAGGTGAAGAAATGCGCTGCAAACTGGTGCCGGGTCACCGGCAACGGCTTTGACGGCTGGATCCAGCAGGAGCGCCTCTGGGGCGTGTATTCGGACGAGCAGGTCAACTGACCCGAAGGGTCATCCCGGGCGATGCGTCAGCATCGAACTATGGTGCGCAATTGCGCACCTGAGGATACCGAGATTCCCCGATGCGCAAATTGCGCATCTGAGGTCTGGTCCTTCGGACCATCCCGGAATGACCGTGCAAATAACGATGGCCGGGACAAGCCCGGCCAAGACGATCAATTCAGCGATTTCAGGACGACGTCAGCGCTTCTTGCGCAGGCGCACGACCATGTCGATGCGCGCGATCTCGTAACCCTCCGGCACCTCCGGCATCTTGGACAGCGCCAGATGCGGATCCTCGATGTCGACCAGCTCATGGCTGTTCTCGAGGTAGTAGTGATGGTGGGTGGTGACGTTGGTGTCGAAATAGGTCTTGGTGCCGTCGACGCTGACCTGCCGGAGCAGCCCGGCGTCGGTGAGCTGATTCAGCGTGTTGTAGACGGTCGCCAGCGACACCGGAACCTTGGCCAGCGTGGCTTCCTCGTACAGCATTTCAGCCGTCAGGTGACGCGCACCCTTGCCGAACAACAGCCAGCCCAGTGCCATGCGCTGGCGCGTCGGACGAAGCCCGGCGGACTGGAGCATTTCATTGACGTCGTGCCAGGGGCAGCCGGTCAGAGCCGGCTGGCGGCCGGACAAGAGGGCCGCGGCATGGACGTCGTCGTCGTGATGGGGCGCGGTATTCTCGTTCATTTCCAGATTTCGGGCACGCGTGAACAATATCTCTCCGCAATATAAGAACAGAAAGATGCAGATGCAAGTTTCTCGCAACTAGAGAGGTTCTAATCAGACTTGGAACCGGGCCGGGATCGCATCATTTTACCTTCATGGATGCGCTTTGCTACCCGAAATGGCCTGTGTTAGAGAGCGCGCGGTTCCGCTTAGCCGATCTTGGCGCAGCCGGGCATCGAAGCCCGGTCCGCAGTCCATCCGGGGCATGCGGGCGTAGCGCCTGACAGTGGCAATGGCGTTGCTCTCCGACCGGGACGGGGCCCATTTTCGCCAGAAAGCGCCGCTCAACCGGAATTCAAACAGAGGCTCGTGCATGCTGAACAGGCGCAACGGTTACGAATACGAAGATCTGCTGGCCTGTGGCCGCGGCGAGATGTTCGGCCCGGGCAATGCCCAGCTGCCGTTGCCGCCGATGCTGATGTTCGACCGCATCACTGACATCAACGACAATGGCGGCGAGTTCGGCAAGGGGCTGGTGCGCGCCGAGCTCGACGTGAAGCCCGACCTCTGGTTCTTCGGCTGCCACTTCAAGAACGATCCGGTGATGCCGGGCTGCCTCGGCCTCGACGCGCTGTGGCAAATGGTCGGCTTTTACCTGGGCTGGACCGGGGGCGAAGGTCGCGGTCGGGCGCTTGGCTTGAACGAATTAAAGTTCAGCGGCCAGGTGCTGCCCGAGGCGCGCAAGGTTGTGTACAACGTCGATATCAAACGCGTGATGCGTTCAAAGCTCGTGCTCGGTATCGCCGACGGGTGGCTTTCGGTCGATGACCAGATTATCTATCGCGCCAAGGACTTGAAGGTCGGCCTGTTCAAGCAGGGCACGAGCCTGGGCTGAGCGCATCACCAAGACAACAACGATTAAGGCGAGGCTGTCATGAGGCGGGTTGTGGTCACCGGGATGGGCATCGTCTCGTCGATCGGAAACAACACCCAGGAAGTGCTTGCGAGCCTTCACGAGGCGAAGTCGGGCATTTCGCGGGCTGAGAAATATGCCGAGCTCGGCTTCCGTTCGCAGGTACAGGGCGCGCCGACGCTCGATCCTGCGACGGTGGTCGACCGCCGCGCGATGCGTTTCCTCGGCCAGGGCGCGGCGTGGAATCACGTCGCGATGGAGCAGGCGATCCAGGACTCCGGTCTGTCGCCTGATGAAGTCTCCAACATTCGCACCGGCATCATCATGGGCTCCGGCGGCCCCTCTGCCCGCACCATCGTCGAATCCGCCGACATCACCCGCACCAAGGGACCGAAGCGCGTCGGACCTTTCGCCGTGCCGAAGGCGATGTCGTCCACGGCCTCCGCGACGCTTGCGACCTGGTTCAAGATCAAGGGCGTGAACTATTCGATCTCCTCGGCCTGCGCGACGTCGAACCATTGCGTCGGCAACGCCTATGAGACCATCCAGATCGGCAAGCAGGACGTCATCTTCGCCGGCGGCTGCGAGGAGCTGGACTGGTCGCTCTCCGTGCTGTTCGACGCCATGGGCGCGATGTCCTCGAAGTACAACGACACGCCGGCCACGGCCTCGCGTCCCTACGACGTCAACCGGGACGGCTTCGTCATCGCCGGCGGCGCCGGCGTGCTGGTGCTGGAAGAGCTCGAACATGCCAAGGCGCGCGGCGCCCGCATTTACGGCGAGATCGTCGGCTACGGCGCGACATCGGACGGCTACGATATGGTCGCACCTTCAGGCGAAGGCGCCGAGCGCTGCATGCGCATGGCGATGTCGACGGTGAAGACCAAGGTCGACTACATCAATCCGCACGCGACCTCGACCCCGGCCGGCGATCCGCCGGAGATCGACGCGCTCCGCCGCGTGTTCGGAAGTGGCGAGAAGTGCCCGCCGATCTCGGCGACCAAGGCGCTGACCGGCCACTCGCTGGGCGCCACCGGCGTGCAGGAGGCGATCTACTCGCTGCTGATGATGAACAACGGCTTCATCTGCGAGAGCGCCCATATCCAGGAGCTCGATCCTGTCTTCGCCGACATGCCGATCGTGCGCAAGCGCATCGACAACGTCAAGATCGGCACCGTGTTGTCGAACTCCTTCGGCTTCGGCGGTACCAACGCCACGCTGGTGTTCAGCCGGCTGGATGCATGACGTCGTTGTTGGCGTACTGTTGATTTTCTCGTCATGGCCGGGCTTGTCCCGGCCATCCACGTATTGGGACTAGGTTTGGAAGGGCGTGGAAGCCCGGGCATGACCAAAGCGGAAGGTGATCGCGAGATGGAAGGTCTGATGAAAGGTAAGCGCGGTTTGATCATGGGCATCGCCAATGATCATTCGATCGCCTGGGGCATGGCGAAGACGCTGCATGCCCACGGCGCCGAGCTTGCCTTCACCTTCCAGGGCGAGGCCCTCGGCAAGCGCGTCAAGCCGCTGGCGGAGCAGCTCGGCGTCGATCTGGTGCTGCCGTGCGACGTCGAGGACATCGCCAGCGTCGATGCGACCTTCGATGTGCTCCGTGAAAAATGGGGCAAGCTCGATTTCGTCATCCACGCCATCGGCTTTGCCGACAAGAACGAGCTGAAGGGCCGCTACGCCGACACCAGCCGCGAGAACTTTTCACGCACCATGGTGATCTCCTGCTTCTCGTTCACGGAAGTGGCAAAGCGCGCCGCCGAGCTGATGACGGAGGGCGGCAGCATGATCACGCTGACCTTCGGCGCCTCGGAGCGCGCGATGCCGAACTACAACGTGATGGGCGTGGCCAAGGCGGCGCTGGAAGCCTCCGTGCGCTATCTCGCCTCCGATTTCGGACCGCGCGGCATCCGCGTCAACGCGATCTCGGCGGGCCCCATCCGGACGCTCGCCGGCTCCGGCATCGGCGAGGCGCGCGCGATGTTCGCCTTCATGCAAAAGCATTCGCCGCTTCGCCGCGGCGTCACGCTCGACGAGCTTGGCGGCTCGGCGCTGTATCTGCTGTCGGATCTCTCCGGCGGCGTCACCGGCGAGATCCACTACGTCGATTCCGGCTACAACATCGTCCTGATGCCGAGGCCTGACGATTTGAAGACGCCCGACTGAGGCGTCCGCGAGTAGCCTGATATGACGACGCCGTAGGGCGGGCAAAGGAGCGCAAGCGACTTGCCCACCATCTCTGCGTGATCGCAATAGACGCATGACCTGGGCACGCTACGCTTTGCCCACCCTTGTAT
>NZ_BTIG01000014.1:0-133431 GCF_036247965.1 Bradyrhizobium sp. TM233
ATACAAGGGTGGGCAAAGCGGAGCGTGCCCACTACGGCACCTCCTGCGTCTACGGCACTTCCCGTGTCTCAAAACGGCAGCGCCACGCTCGACTTGATCTCCTTCAGCACCACGTTGCTGCGGACATAGCGGATGCCGGGGATGCGGAACATGAACTCGTCGAGGAATCTGTTGTAGGCCGCCATGTCCTGCACCACGACGCGCAGATGATAATCGGCGTCGCCCGTGGTCGCAAAGCACTCCAGCACCTCGCGGCGTTTGGTCACCCGCGCGACAAACTCGTCGACAAACTTCGCGTCGTGCCGCTCCAGCGAGACGTGGAGGATGGCCGACATCGCAAAGCCCGCCTGCTCGCGCGCGACCAACGCCGCATAGCCCTGGATGACGCCGGCTTCCTCCAGCGCGCGCACCCGGCGCCAGCAGGCCGAAGTGGACATGCCGACCTCGTCCGCCAGTTGCTGGTTGGTGGCACGGCCATCCTTCTGGAGATGAGCGAGAATCCGCGCGTCCTGGTCTTCGATCATCGATCGCCCCAATCCGGTTTATTCTACCGCATGATAGCCTAATTCGGGATAACTTACCAGAATCTGGTTGCGGCTAGGAAAGATAGGTAAGACCTACCAACCATCAGGGCCTACCCTCCTCTCATCCGGCAGGGATGCCGCGGGAGGTCCGCATGGACGCCTTTCCGTCACTCGACCCCTATGAACTGTCCGATCGCTACGATCGCGAACACGGCCGCGTCTTCCTCACGGGAACGCAGGCCATCGTCCGCATCGCGCTCGACCAGGTCAGGCGAGACCGTGCCGCCGGGCTCAACACCGCCGGCTTCATCTCGGGCTATCGCGGCTCGCCGCTCGGCGGCATCGACCTCGAGCTCTGGCGCATCCAGGAGCGGCTGAAGCGGGACCGTGTCGAATTCCTTCCCGCCGTCAACGAGGACCTCGCCGCGACCGCGGTGCTCGGCTCGCAGCAAGTCGAGACGCAAGGAGATCGCGAGGTCGATGGCGTGTTCGGACTCTGGTACGGCAAGGGCCCGGGCGTCGACCGCTCCGGCGATGCGCTCAAGCATGGCAACGCCTACGGCTCCTCGCCGCATGGCGGCGTGCTGGTGGTCGCCGGCGACGACCATGGCTGCGTCTCCTCCTCGATGCCGCACCAGTCCGACGTTGCCTTCATGAGCTGGTTCATGCCGACGCTGCATCCCGCGAGCGTCAGCGAATATCTCGCGTTCGGCGAATATGGTTACGCGCTGAGCCGCTTCTCCGGCATGTGGGTCGGCTTCAAGGCGATCTCGGAGATCGTGGAGGCGGGCGCCTCCGTCGCGCTGCAACCGCCCCGCCTCTTCCGCACGCCCGATTTCACGCCGCCGCCGGGAGGCCTGCACTACCGCTGGCCTGATTTGCCGGGCCCGCAGATCGAAGAGCGGCTGGAGGCGAAGAAGCACGCGGTCTACGCTTTCGCGAAGGCCAATCCGATCGACCGTCACATCTACGACATTCCGGATGCCACCTACGGCATCGTCACCACCGGCAAGGCCCATCTCGACCTGATGGAGGCGCTGCGGCTGATGGGTCTTGACGAAGCCGCCTGCCGCAGCATCGGCATCGACGTTTACAAGGTCGGCATGGTCTGGCCGCTGGCGCTGCATGACGCCATGGATTTTGTGAAGGGCAAGCGCGAGATCCTCGTGGTCGAGGAGAAGCGCGGCATCATCGAAAGCCAGTTCAAGGAATATTTCTACGACTATCCCGGTGCCAAGCCCGAGCGCATGGTCGGCAAGCACGACGAGCGAGGGGCGCGGCTGATCTCCTGGATCGGCGAGCTGTCGCCACGGGCGCTCGCTGCCGTGCTTGCCCGCCGGCTTGATCCGATGTTTCCGGGCCTCAATCTCGCCGCACGCGCAGCCGCCTTGATGCCGGAAGCAGCGCGCACGATCAACGTCAGCGGCGCGACACGAACGCCGTATTTCTGCTCGGGATGTCCGCACAACATTTCGACGAAAGTACCGGAGGGATCGAAGGCGCTGGCCGGCATCGGCTGTCACTTCATGGCAAGCTGGATGGACCGCGAGACCTCGTCACTGATCCAGATGGGCGGCGAAGGCGTGAACTGGGCGGCGTCGTCGAAATTCACGGGCGGCAAGCACGTGTTCCAGAATCTCGGCGAAGGCACCTACTACCACTCCGGCTCGATGGCGATCCGGCAGGCGGTCGCTGCCAAGGCCAACATCACCTACAAGATCCTGTTCAACGATGCCGTCGCGATGACCGGCGGCCAGCCCGTCGACGGTCCCATCAGCGTGCATGCCATCGCCCACAGCGTCCGCGCCGAAGGCGTGACCCGCATCGCGCTGGTGTCGGATATTCCCGAACAATTTTCGCCTGCCGACCTTCCTGCCGGCGTCACCCTTCATCCGCGCGAAGAGATGGATGCCGTGCAGCGCGAGCTGCGCAATATCCCCGGCGTCTCGGTCCTGATCTATCAGCAGACCTGCGCCACGGAGAAGCGGCGCCGGCGCAAGCGTGGGCAGATGGTCGACCCCAAGCGTTTCGCCTATATCAACGATCTCGTCTGCGAGGGCTGCGGCGACTGCTCGGTGGAATCCAACTGCCTCAGCGTCGAGCCGAAGGAGACGCCGTTCGGCCGCAAGCGCCAGATCAATCTGTCGGCCTGCAACAAGGATTTTTCCTGCCTCAACGGTTTCTGCCCGAGTTTTGTGACCGTCGAAGGCGCGACGCGCCGGAAGAAGGGCGCGAGCCAGATCGACGCCGTTGGTCGGGCCGCCACACTTCCGTTGCCCGCGACGGCAACGCTCGACCGTCCCTACGATCTGCTCATCACCGGCGTCGGCGGCACCGGCGTGATTACTGTCGGCGCGCTGATCGGCATGGCCGCGCACCTCGAACGCCGCGGCGTCTCGGTGCTGGACTTCACCGGCTTTGCGCAGAAGTTCGGGCCCGTGCTGAGCTACATCCGCCTTGCCGCGAGTCCCGAGGCCCTGCATCAGGTCCGTATCGACCAGGGCGCAGCCGATGCGCTGATCGGCTGCGACCTCGTGGTGAGCTCCTCGCCAAAAGCCTCAGGCACCTACCACCGCGGCACGCGCGCCGCGGTCAACACCGCAGAGATGCCGACCGGTGACGTCGTCCGTTTCCGGGACGCCGATCTCGCCTCCCCCGCCCGCCTGCGCGCCATTGGCCAGGTCATCGGCGAGAGCAATCTCGGCACCATCAACGCCAACGCGCTGGCCGAACGGCTGCTCGGCGATGCCGTCTATGCTAACATCATCATGCTCGGCTTTGCCTGGCAGCGCGGGCTGGTCCCGATCTCGCTGCAGGCGCTGCTGCGCGCAATCGAGCTCAACGGCGTCGCCGTCGAGCGCAACAAGCAGGCCTTTGCCTGGGGCCGGATTGCGGCCACCGATCCCGACCTCTTGAAGGCGGACGATGCGCCCAAGGCCGAGACGCTCGACCAGATGATCGACCGTCGCGCCGATTTCCTCACTGCCTATCAGGACGACGCCTATGCGGCGCGCTACCGGGCGACCGTCGCGAGGGTCCGCCGTGCCGAAGCGGTCCTGAACAGCGAGGCCCTGACCGAGGCCGTTGCCCGGGCCCTGTTCAAGCTGATGGCCTACAAGGACGAGTATGAGGTGGCGCGGCTGCACATGCAGGGCGGATTCCTCGATGAGCTGAAACGCGAATTCGAGGATGGCTTCAGAGTCCAGTATCACCTCGCCCCGCCCTTCCTGCCGTCGCGGCACGACGCACGGGGGCGGCCGCGCAAGCGCGCCTTCGGCCAATGGATCCAGATGCCGCTCGCCATGCTCGCGCGCTTGAAGGGACTACGCGGCACGCCGTTCGATCCATTCGGTTACACCTCGGAAAGGCGCACCGAGCGCGGGCTGATCGCCTGGTATGAAGGCGTGATCGAACGGATGCTGTGCCAGCTCGACGCAGGACATCTGCCCGAACTCGTCGCCATCGCCAAAGCCCCAATGGAAATTCGCGGCTATGGCCCGGTGAAGGACGCCGCGATCGTGAAGGTGAAGGCCGACGTCGAGCGACTGCTCACCGAACTCGACACACCGTCGCCGGCGAGGATGCACGCCACCGGTTGACGCCGGCTGCTCCCAATCGGCATGGCTCTGGACAACGCGTTCAGACGATTGCCGCCGCCACGCTGATGGAATCGTAGGGTGGCCAAAGCGAAGCGTGCCCACCTCTTTTCGAATTCATGGAGATGGTGGGCACGGCGCGTTGCGCCTTTGCCCACCCTACGGCACTGCCGACGTCGCTCACGAATACGGATTGATCAGCTTCTGCTGCTCGGCGCTGTGGTGCGCGAGCAGGTCGATGAAGGTCCTGACCTTCGCTGACAAATGATGGCGATGCGGGTAGACCGCGTTCATGGACAGCTCGATCGTCCGATATTCCGGCAAGAGGCGCACGAGGCGGCCGGCTTCGAGGTCGTCCTGAATGAGAAAGCCCGCCATCAGACAGACGGCGGCCCCCTCCAGTGCGACCTTCCGCAGCGCTTCCCCACTATTGGTGACGAAGCTGCCCGAGATGCGTACGGAGGCCGGCGCACCTTTGCGATCGAGGAAGCGCCATTCGTCGCCAAACGGATAGTTCAGGTGCCGGCCACAATTATGCGCGGCGAGCTCGTCGAGCTTCTGCACCCGACCGTGCCTCTCGAGATAATCGTGCGAGCAGCACAGCACGTGACGCCAGGTGGCGAGGCTGCGGACGATCAGGCTTGAATCCGGCGGCGAGGTCATGCGCAAGGCGACGTCGTAGCCTTCCTCGATGAGATCGACGTCAGCCTCGCCCATGCGCAGATCGATCTTGAGCTCCGAATAGGTCGACAGAAGCTTTGCCACCACAGGCGCGACGAACTGCACCATATGCGTGGCGACGTGGATGCGCAGCGTGCCGCGGGGCACCGACTGCAATTCGCTTGCGATATCGTCGGCCTGTTCGATGTCGGCGAGGATCTGGACGCAGCGGTCGTAATAGGCCTTGCCGATCTCGGTGAGGTTGACCTTGCGCGTGGTTCGCTGAAGCAGCCTCACCCCGAGCCGGTCTTCCAGCGCCTGAACGTGATTGCTCACCATGGTTGTGGACATGTTGAGCTTGCGGGCGGCTGCAGAGAAGCCGCCGGTCTCTACCACCCGGCTGAAGACTTCGAGGCTGGTCAATCGGTCCATGGCTGCGTGATTGTCCGCTCTTGATCGATAATCGCAGGGGATTCTCCCCGATTATCTATCAGATCCTCCATACGGTTCCCACCCCGCCCAGAGCTTCGCGTACGGCAGGACGCAGACGCGTTAGCAGCAATCGTACGACAGGGACGGCAATCGCTCTGGCGCAGTCGCCGGGCTGGTTCGGTACACCACCCGGGTCAGACGAAGCCTCGGACTATCCGCCGCTGGTGGATAATCCTTCCAGCATTTCGCCAATTATCGCTTGAACTGAAAAGACCGATACTCCCGGCGAGCCGAAAAGGAAGACCGCCATGTCCGAGATGCCCCGCACCGATACCTTTCAGCAAGCAACTGAAATCGCTGACGATTATTCCAAGACGTCGCCGAGTGCCCCGCCCCGGAATATGGTTCGGCGCGCGGCGTTGGTGCTTGCGCTGCTCGCGGGCACGGCGGCCGCGGCCTATTACGGACACGACTACTGGACCAACGGCCGCTACCTCGAGACAACCGACGACGCCTATGTGAAGGCCGACTCCACGATCATCGCGCCAAAAATCTCTGGCTACATCGCCAAGGTGCTGGTCAGTGACAACGAAAAGGTGAAGGCCGGCCAGGCGCTGGCCAAGATCGACGATCGCGACTTCAAGGCGGCGCTGGAGCAGGCCCGCGCTGATATCGCCGCCGGCGAAGCCTCGGTGCGCAACATTGATGCCCAGCTCGAACTGCAACAGCCGATCATCGAGCAGAGCACGGCTGATGTCACTGCAGCGGATGCCAACCTGAAATTCGCGCAGGAAGAGCGCTCCCGCTACGACGACCTCATGAAGACCGGCTCCGGCACGATCCAGCGCGCGCAACAGACCGACGCGGCGCTACGCGCGAGCAGCGCGCAATTGCAGCACGCGAAATCCGGCCTTCTGGCCGCTCGGCGCAAGATCGATGTGCTCACCACCCAGCGCGCCCAGGCGGCGGCCCAGCTCGAACGGGCCCGCGCGGTCGCGCAGCAGGCGGCGCTGAACCTGTCCTATACCGAGATTACCGCGCCGGTCGACGGCACCGTCGGCGCCCGCTCGCTGCGCGTCGGCCAGTACGTGCAAGCCGGCACGCAATTGATGGCGGTGGTGCCGCTCGATGCGGTCTATGTGGTCGCCAACTTCAAGGAGACCCAGCTCACGCATGTGCGGCCGGGTCAGCCGGTCGAGCTGCACGTCGACAGTTTTCGCAATCGAACCCTGCACGGCCATGTCGACAGCCTGTCGCCGGCAAGCGGGCTCGAATTCGCGCTGCTGCCGCCCGACAACGCCACCGGCAATTTCACCAAGATCGTGCAGCGTGTCCCGGTGAAGATCGTGCTCGACGACCACAGCCTCACCGGCCTGCTGCGCCCCGGCATGTCGGCGGTGCCGACGGTCGATACCAAGCAGGCGGTGCTGGCCGAGCGCGAGACGGCGAAGCGCCTCGCCGACAACACGTCCCGCCCCAACGGCGGCTGAAGCCGGAAGGCCTCGGCGGATTATCAGATCCTGCCGAATGATCCTTCCACAGCTTCATCGATGATCGAAACCATTCGCCGAATGCATCCTGTCTCCGTACCCGAGACGAGGCTTCCATGAGCACGCTGCAACCGACCGTCGACGCCGCCACCAATCTGGCCGCCCCCGCAGTTCCCGCCACGCCGGCGGTATCCGCAAAGACCTGGGTCGCCGTGATCGGCGCCACGCTCGGCGCCTTCATGGCAGTGCTGAACATCCAGATCGTCAACGCCTCGCTCGCCGACATCCAGGGCGCGATCGGCGCCGGCATCGACGACGGCGGCTGGATCTCGACCTCCTATCTGATCGCGGAAATCGTGGTGATCCCGCTCTCCGGCTGGCTGGCGCAGGTGTTCTCGATCCGGATCTATCTTCTGACCAACGCGGTCCTGTTCCTGGTGCTCTCGGCGGCCTGCGCACTTGCGCAGGATCTGCCGCAGATGATCGTGCTGCGCGCCGTGCAGGGATTTACCGGCGGCGTGCTGATTCCGATGGCGTTCACGCTGATCATCACGCTCCTGCCGCGCGCAAAACAGCCGGTCGGCCTTGCGCTGTTCGCGCTGTCGGCGACGTTCGCACCCGCGATCGGCCCGACCATCGGCGGCTATCTCACCGAGAATTTCGGTTGGGAATACATCTTCTACGTCAACCTCATCCCCGGCGCGGTGATGGTCGGCATGCTCTGGTACGCGCTCGACGCCAAGCCGATGAAGCTGGCGCTGCTGCGCGAGGGCGACTGGGCCGGCATCATCACCATGGCGATCGGGCTATCGGCGCTCCAGACCGTGCTGGAGGAAGGCAACAAGGACGACTGGTTCGGCTCACCTTTCATCGTCAGGCTATCAGTGATCGCGGCCGTCGCGCTGACTGCCTTCCTGATCATCGAGCTCACGGTGAAGAAGCCGCTGCTCAACCTGCGCCTGCTCGTCCGCCGCAATTTCGGCTTCGGCATGCTCGCAAATTTCCTGCTCGGCATCGCGCTGTACGGCTCGGTCTTCATCCTGCCGCAATATCTGTCGCGGATTCAGGGCTACAATTCCGAGCAGATCGGCATGGTGCTGGCATGGACCGGATTGCCGCAACTCCTGCTGATTCCGCTGGTGCCGCGCCTGATGCAAAAGTTCGATGCGCGGATCATCATCGGCATCGGCTTCGTGCTGTTCGCGGCTTCCAACTTCATGAACATCTATATGACCAACGATTACGCCGCCGACCAACTGCTGTGGCCCAACGTCGTCCGCGCCATCGGCCAGGCGCTGGTCATGGCGCCGCTGTCGGCGGTCGCCACATCAGGCATCGAGCCGGAGAACGCGGGCTCGGCCTCGGGCCTGTTCAACATGATGCGCAATCTCGGCGGCGCTGTCGGAATCGCACTGCTCCAGACCGTGCTGACCAAGCGCGAGCAGTATCACTCCAACGTGCTGATGCAGTCCGTCTCGGTGCTCGAGCAGGCCACCCGCACACGGCTGGAACAGCTCACGCAATATTTCGTCAATCACGGCGTCCTCGACCGTGCGGATGCGGCGCATCGCGCCTATGTCGCGATTGGCCATACCGTGCAGAAGCAGGCCTATATCTTCGCCTTCAGCGACACGTTTTATCTGCTCGGCATGGCGCTGATCGTCGCGCTCGCCGCGGTCCTGTTCCTGAAGAAGCCCGGCCAGACCAATGCCGGCGGCGCCCACTGACATCAACCGAAGAAGCAAGGAGAACGACCATGAAGCCCCGCATGAATTTCTACCAGGCCGCCCCCGATACGATGAAGGCGCTGATGGCGCTGGAGGAGCAGATCCAGTCGACGGGGCTCGAGAAATCGCTGATCGAGCTGGTCAAGATCCGCGCATCCCAGATCAACGGCTGCGCCTTCTGCATCAACATGCACACCGAGGACGCGCGCAAGCGCGGCGAGACCGAGCAGCGCATCTACCTGCTCGATGCCTGGCGCGAATCCCCGCTCTACACCGATCGCGAACGCGCCGCGCTGGCCTGGACGGAATCGGTCACGCTGATCGCGCAGACGCACGCACCCGATGACGTCTACGAGCAGATCCGCACCCAGTTCTCCGAGGAAGAGACGGTGAACCTGACCATGCTGATCGGCGCCATCAACGCCTGGAACAGGATCGCGATCGCATTCCGCGCGGTTCATCCAGTGAAGGTGAAGGCGTCGGCGGCGTGACGGGGCGGCGCGCGCCTAGGCGCAGATCCCGTAGGGTGGGCAAAGCGAAGCGTGCCCACCGTTCTTTCGACACGCGAGAAAGACGTGGGCACGGCGCAAGTGCGCCTTTGCCCACCCTACGACAGTTGAGCGTATGCCGCTCAGACCGCCGTCGCCTTGGCGAACTCCACATAGATCTCGCGCAGGCGCGTGGCCATCGGCCCGGGCTTGCCGTCGCCGATCTTCTTGCCGTCGATCGCAACCACCGGCTGGACGAACAATGAGGCCGACGTCGCGAAAGCTTCCTTCGCGGCGAGCGCCTCGGCGACCGTGAACGAGCGCTCCTCGACGCGGAGCTGACGTTCTTCGGCGAGCGCCACCACGGCCTTGCGGGTGCAGCCCGGCAGGATCGCGTTGGAGTTCTTGCGGGTCACGATGACGTCGTCCTTGGTCAGGATGAACGCCGAGGAGGAGCCGCCCTCGGTGACGTATCCGTCTTCCAGCATCCAGGCTTCGCCGGCGCCGGCTTCGGCCGCCGCCTGCTTTGCCAAGACCTGCGCCAGCAGGGCCACGCTCTTGATGTCGCGCCGCTCCCAGCGGATATCCGGCACCGTGATGACATTGATGCCGGTCTTTGCGGAGGCGGCGTTGATGATGTCCTTTTCCGAGGTGAACATCACCAGGCTCGACTTGACGTCACCCTTGGGGAAGGCGAAGTCGCGGCCCTTGTCGGCGCCGCGCGTCACCTGGAGATAGACGAGGCCGTTCGCAACCTTGTTGCGCGCGATCAGCTCCTTCTGCAGCTCGGTGATGCGCTCGAGCGTCTCCGGCAGCCTCAAGCTGATCTCGCCGACCGAGCGCTCCAGCCGGGCCAGATGCGAGGCGTTGTCGACCAGCTTGCCGTCGAGCACGGCCGAGACCTCGTAGATGCCGTCGGCGAACAGAAAACCGCGATCGAGGACCGAGATTTTGGCGTCCGAGAGCGGGACGAATGAGCCGTTGACGTAGGCGATCGGGTCCAAGGCAGGTCTCCTGGCAGGAATGAGGATTTGGCGCGCTTATACGCCAGTTGGGGGGAGCAAGCACCCCCACGTTTCGTCATTCCGGGGCATTCGCGCAGCGAATGAGCCCGGAATCCATTCCACCCCGGGCGTTGCCGCTCGATGGATTCCGGGCCTGCGCCTTCGGCGCATCCCGGAATGACAGCGGTGGTTAGTGCGACAAAATCTTCGACAAGAACTTCTGCGCGCGGTCGCTGCGCGGCTTGCCGAAGAAGTCTTCCTTCGCCGCGTCCTCGACGATCTCGCCGCGGTCCATGAAGATGACGCGGTTGGCGACCTTGCGCGCAAAGCCCATCTCGTGGGTCACGACCATCATGGTCATGCCCTCATGAGCGAGGTCGACCATGACGTCAAGCACCTCGCTGACCATTTCCGGGTCGAGCGCCGAGGTCGGCTCGTCGAACAGCATGACGATCGGATCCATGGCGAGCGCACGGGCGATCGCAACGCGCTGCTGCTGGCCGCCGGACAGGTTCGCGGGAAACTTTTGCGCCTGTTCCTTGAGGCCGACGCGCTCCAGCAGCTGCATGCCTTTCGCCATCGCCTTGTCGCGCGACCGGTTCAGCACCTTCTCCTGCGCGAGGCAGAGATTGTCGATGATCTTCAGGTGAGGAAACAGCTCGAAGTGCTGGAACACCATGCCGACGCGCGAGCGCAGCTTGGGCAGATTGGTCTTGGGGTCGTTGACCTTGGTGCCGTCGACGCTGATGTCGCCGCTCTGGAACGGCTCCAGCGCATTGACGCATTTGATCAGGGTCGACTTGCCCGAGCCGGAGGGGCCGCAGACCACCACGACCTCGCCCTTGGTGACGCTGGTGGTGCAATCGGTCAGCACCTGGAAGCTCGGCGTGTACCATTTGTTGACGTGGCTGATTTCGATCATGAGCGAGGAGCCCTAGCGAATGATGGCGATGCGCGCCTGGAGGCGGCGAACGCCGAAGGACGCGATACAGGAGATGGTGAAGTAGACGACGGCTGCGAACAGGTACATTTCGACGAGGCGCCCGTCGCGCTGCGCGACCTTGCTCGCCGCTCCCAGGAAGTCCGTGATCGACAGGACGTAGACCAGCGAGGTGTCCTGGAACAGCACGATGGTCTGCGTGATCAGGACCGGCAGCATGTTGCGGAAGGCTTGCGGCAACACGACGTAGCGCATGGTCTGGGCGTAGGTCAGCCCCAGCGCGCTCGCCGCGGCCGGCTGGCCGCGCGAGATGGACTGGATGCCGGCGCGCATGATCTCGGAGAAGTACGCCGCCTCGAACATGATGAAGGTGATGAGCGAGGATGCGAACGCGCCGACGCTGATGGGGCGCGAGGCGCCGGTCAGCCATTGCCCGATATAGGGCACCAGGAAGTAGAACCAGAAGATGACAAGCACCAGCGGCAGCGAGCGCATGAAGTCGACATAGAGACCGGCGATACGTCCGAGGGTCTTGTAGCCGGACAGGCGCATCAGGGCGAGCGCCGTGCCGAAGACGAGGCCACCGAGGGCTGCAAGGCCCGTCAGCGTCAGTGTGAACGACATGCCCTCGTAGAACAGATAAGGCAGCGCGCGGCGGATGACGTCGAAATCGAGATTGCCGAACATCGCTTATTTCCCCGTGATGTAGCCGGGGATCGCGACCCAGCGTTCGAGGAAGCGCATCGCGGTCACGACGACGGCGTTGACGAGAAGATAGAGGATGGTCGCGGCGGTGAAGGCCTCGAACACCTGGAACGAGAATTCCTGCATCGAGCGCGCCTGTCCGGTCAGCTCGAGCAGGCCGATGGTGATCGCCACCGCCGTGTTCTTGATGGTGTTGAGGAATTCGGACGTCAGCGGCGGCAGGATGATGCGGAACGCCATCGGCAGCAGCACGTAGCGATAGCCCTGCGCAGTGGTCAGGCCGAGCGCGGTTGCGGCCATCTTCTGCCCGCGCGGCAATGAGCCGATGCCGGCCTGCAGCTGCACGGCCACGCGCGCCGACATGAAGAAGCCGACGCCGATCGCCGCCGTCCAGAACGGTGCGTTCGGCAGCTGTTTCAGCCAGGTGCCGGCGGCTTTTGGCAGCAATTCCGGCAGCACGAAGAACCACAGGAACAGCTGCACCAGCAGCGGCATGTTGCGGAAGAATTCGACGTAAGCGAAGCCGAACCAGTAGGCGCCCTTCGACGGCAGCGTGCGCATGACGCCGACGAGCGAGCCGGTGATCAGCGCGATGACCCAGGCCAACGCCGCGGTCTTCAGGGTCAGCACCAGGCCCGACAGCAGCATGTCGAGATAGGTGCCCGTCCCCATCGGGTTCGGCTGGAAGAAGATTCCCCAGTTCCAGTTATAGTTCACGTGTCCCCCGCGCGAACGCGCCAGTCAGAGATATCCTGGCCGCCTATGCAAATGTCCGGCCACCCCTGTGTCAAGAGTGGCCGGACATGATCCCGATCGAAAGATCGAGGTTATCTTACTTATAGTCGTCCGGGTTCGGCGAGTCCGAAGGCTTCGCAAACTCGTTCTTCAGCTCGGCCGAGATCGGCGTGTTGAGGTTGAGGCCCTTCGGCGGGATCTTGGCCGTGAACCACTTGTCGTAGATCTTCTGGGCCTCGCCGGACGTATAGAGCGCAGCGGTCGCCGCATCGACCACCTTCTTGAAGGCAGCGTCGTCCTTGCGCAGCATGATGCCGTAGGGCTCGGGCTTGGAGAACGCGTCCTTGGAGACGGCATAGTCATCCGGCGACTTCGAGCCGGCGACGAGGCTCGCGAGCAGGATGTCGTCCATGACGAAGGCGACCGCGCGGTCGGTCTCGACCATCAGGAAGGCTTCGGCGTGGTCCTTGGCGGGGATGATGTTGGCGCCGAGGCTTTTGGCGACGTTGGCCTCGGTGAGCTGCTTGATGTTGGTGGTTCCCGCGGTCGAGACCACGGTCTTGCCCTTGAGGTCGTCGATCGACTTCAGGCCGCTCGACTTCTTGAAGACGTAGCGGCTGGCGGTCAGGAAGTGGGTGTTGGTGAAGGCAACCTGCTTCTGGCGCTCGGCATTGTTGGTGGTCGAGCCGCATTCGAGATCGATGGTGCCGTTGGCCATCAGCGGGATGCGGGTCGCCGACGTCACCGGGTTGAGCTTGACCTCGAGCTTGTCGAGCTTGAGCTCCTTCTTCACGGCATCGACGATCTTGTAGCAGATGTCCATCGCGAACCCGACCGGCTTCTGATTGTCGTCGAGATAGGAGAACGGGATTGAGGAGTCGCGGAAGCCCAGCGTGATGGCGCCGGTGTCCTTGATGTTCTTCAGCGTGCCTGTCAGCTCCTGGGCCCCGGCCTGGCTGACGGCGAAGGTCGCGGCGAGCGCGAGCCCGATGCTACGGAAATGTTTCACTTTTTTGGTCCCCTTTCAGGATGATGCGGCCCGGATGCAAGCACAGATTGGGCCGGATTAGAATGTGACTTTCGGCTGGATTGCGGCTCAGGTTAATGGGCTCAGGTCAGCGGCTTGGGTAATTCCCCGAGATCCCAGAACAGCCCGGCCATCACCGTCAAGGCCTCTTCAGTCAATGGCAGCAGGATGTGCTCATTGGGCGCATGCTGGGAGCAGCCGGGATAAGAGTGTGGGACCCAGATCGTTGGCAGACCCAGGATCTCGGAGAATACGTCGTTGGGCAGCGAGCCGCCGAAATTCGGCAGCACCGCCGGCGGCTTGCCGGTGGTCTCCTTCACCGAATCCGCCGCCCATTTGATCCAGGGGCTGTCGAAATCGGTTCGCGACGCGGCAAAGCTCTGCGCCGCCCGCACCTCGACCATCGGAAAGCCCTTCTGGACAAGGTGCGCGCGGATCGCCTCGATCAGGCCGCCGACCTCCGTGCCAACCACGAAACGCAGTTGCAGCACGGCGTTGGCATGGCCCGGAATAGCGTTGGCCGGCTTCTCGATATTGCCCGATGACATCGCCAACACTTCCAGCGTGTTCCAGGCGTAAAGCCGCTCGGCGGCCGACAGCCCCTCCTCGCCCCAGTTCTCGGCAAGCGGCGGCTCGTCCTCGGTCGGGACCACCTGTACGTCGGCGAGATAGCTGCGGATCTGGTTGGTGAGGCGCGGCGGCTTCAGCGCATCGAGCTGGAGGCGGCCGCGGCCGTCGACCAGCGTCGAGATCGCATTCACCAGGATGGTCGCGGGGTTGGCGAGCACGCCGCCCCAATTGCCGGAATGGTGGCCGCCATCGCGCAGGTTCACATCCAGATGAATGCGGATGCCGCCGCGGCAACCCAGGAACAGCGTCGGACGGTCGGCGGACAAACGGGGCCCGTCGGAGGCCATGAACAAATCGGCCTTGAGCGCGTCGCGATTGAGGTCGCAGACCTTGCCCAGATCGGGCGAGCCGATCTCCTCACCCATCTCGACGATGAACTTGGCGTTGAAGCCGAGCTTGCCGCCACGGGCGTCGCGCACCGCGCGGAGTGCCGCCATGTTGATGCTGTGCTGGCCCTTGTTGTCGGCGGTGCCGCGGCCATAGAGCCGCGTGCCCGCAACCGTGGTGCGCCAGGGATCGCGGCCCTCGCGCCACTCGCCCTCCATGCCGTCGACGACGTCGCCATGGCCGTAGATCAGCACGGTCGGCGCTGAGGCGCTTTCGTGATGCTCGGCGAACAGGAACGGCGACTTGCCACTGGGGGACTCGACGATGCGGCTGGTAAAATCCAGCGCGGCAAACGCCGGCTGCATCTCCTGTTCCAGATAAGCGCGCAGCTCGGTGCCGCGCGACGGATTCTGGCTTTCGGTCTTGAAGGCGACGCGGCGGTCGAGTTCAGCAAGGAACGCACCGGATGTGAAATCCTCACGGGCGCGGGCGATGGCGTCGGCTCTGGTCATGACTTGCTTTTCGAAACTTTGAGACGAAGGACTCTACCCGACACGGGTTGGCCTTCGAAAGTGGCGGGGACTTGGACAGGTCTTGGTCTTCTCTTGGGATTTCGTTCTTGCTCTCTTGAGATTGGCTTGCCAAGGGCGGCAGCCCACTGATTTTGGCCTTGCCAAGCGCAGGTTATATGCAAGAACTTCGCCAAGTTCGGGCGCACATCTACCATTCGAAGAGCGCTCGGTATAGAGCGCCGGGGAACGATCATGGCCAAGCAGATCAGGCTCAACGCCTTTGCGATGAATTGTGTCGCACATCAGTCACCGGGCCTGTGGACCCATCCGCGCGACCGCACCGCCGAGTATAACCGCCTGCCCTACTGGATCGATCTCGCCAAAACGCTGGAGCGCGGCCGTTTCGACGGACTGTTCCTCGCCGACGTGCTCGGGGTCTACGACGTCTACGGCAACAGCCCCGACGCGGCCTTGCGCAACGCAGCACAGACGCCGTCGAACGAGCCGCTGCTGCTGCTCTCGGCGATGGCCGCGGTGACGCAAAATCTCGGCTTTGGCGTCACCAGTAATCTCTCGTTCGAGCCGCCCTATCCGTTCGCACGGCGGATGTCTACGCTCGATCACCTCACCGAAGGGCGGATCGGCTGGAACGTCGTCACCGGCTATCTCGACAGCGCCGCGCGTGGCGCCGGCAAGGACAAGCAGACCGGGCACGACGACCGCTACGACATCGCCGACGAATATATGGAAGTCGTCTACAAGCTCTGGGAGGGAAGCTGGGAGGACGACGCCGTGCTGCGCGACCGGGCGCGAGGCATCTTCACCGATCCCAGCAAGGTTCACCGCATCAATCACGAGAGCGCGAACTACCGCATCAACAACACCATTCATCTCAGCGAGCCTTCGCCGCAGCGCACGCCCGTGCTGTACCAGGCCGGCACCTCGCCGCGCGGCCGGCAGTTCGCGGCCAAGCACGCCGAATGCGTGTTCATGTCGGGACCGTCGGCCAAGATCATTGCGCCGCGCGTGTCGGCGATCCGCCAGGAGGCCGCCGCACTCGGCCGCAACCCGGCGGAGATCCTGATGTTCAACATGATGACGATCATCCTCGGCAACACGGAAGCAGAAGCCGCGGCGAAATATGCCGACTACCGGTCGCATATCAATCCGGAAGGCGCGCTGGCCCTGATGTCGGGATGGACCGGCATCGACTTCTCCGGCTACGAGCTCGACCAGCAGGTCCGTCACGTCCAGAACGATGCCGGCCGCAGCGCGCTCGACAACGTCACCCGGGGCGATCCGGACCGCGTCTGGACCGTGCGCGACGTCATCGAGCATGTCGGCATCGGCGGCGCCGGCCCTGTCGTGGTCGGCACGCCGGAGATGGTCGCGGACAAGATCGAGGACTGGTTCGAGAAGACCGACGTCGACGGCCTCAACGTCGCCTTTGCGGTCTCGCCCGGCGACTTCGAGGATATCGCCGACATGTTGGTGCCGGAGTTGACGCGGCGGGGACGTTACAAGTCGGAATACGCAAAGGGCACGCTGCGCGAAAAACTGTTCGGCGACGGCCGCGCAAGGCTGGATGCGCCGCATCCGGCGGCGGGGTATCGGGTGGGGAAGAAGGGGTAGCACCACACACGCCGTGTCGTTCCGGCGAACGCCGGGACCCATAACCCCAGGGAGTAGTTTTGGCGAAGATTGGTCGTTCGGGATTGGGAGCAGCCGCGATCGATAGATCTCGCGGTATGGGTCCCGGCGTTCGCCGGGGCGACAGCGGGGCTACACCTTCCCGTCCACCATCACCTCGATCAACTTCGTCCCCGGCCGATTGAACGCCGACGCCAGCGTCGCCTTCAGCTCCCTGGGATCGCTGATCTTGATGGCTTCGCACCCCAACGCCTTGGCGACGCCGGCGAAATCCACGGGCGGATCGACAAAATCCATGCCCACGTAATTGTCATCGCCATGGAAGGCGAGCAGGCGCTGTTTGATGATGCGGTAGCCGCCATTGTTGGCGATGACGACGTTGAGCGGCAGCTTGTGATGCGCCGCGGTCCATAGCGACTGGATCGAATACATCGCACTGCCGTCGCCCGAGAAGCACACGACGGGGCGATCCGGATTGGCGATGCTGGCGCCGACCGAGGCCGGCAGGCCCCAGCCGATGCCGCCTGAGGCAAGGCCGTGATAGCCGTAGCGATCGCGATGCGGTCGCAGCGCCGTCACTTGACGGCTGGAGGTGAGGCCCTCGTCAACGAGAATGGCGTTATCCGGCATGGCCTCGACCATCTGCAGCACCAGAAAATCCGGATCGATCGGCGCACGTCCCGCGCTCTTGCCGATCTGCTCGACCAGCGCGGCACGCCGCGCGGTCCAGTTCTTCGGCACCAGCTCGGCGAGACGTTGCTTCGCCCGGCTCGCAAGTGCCGCACCACCCATCTCCCTCAGGACGGGAATCAGCGCACGCAGCGTTTCCTTCAGATCCGCCTTCAGCGCGATCTCGGCGCCGTAATTCTTGGCGATCTCCCAATCGACAAGGCCGATCTGCACGATGCCGA
Source organism: Bradyrhizobium sp. TM233 (assembly GCF_036247965.1). Classification (NCBI taxonomy): domain Bacteria; kingdom Pseudomonadati; phylum Pseudomonadota; class Alphaproteobacteria; order Hyphomicrobiales; family Nitrobacteraceae; genus Bradyrhizobium; species Bradyrhizobium sp. TM233. Next base: position 17,359 of record NZ_BTIG01000014.1, read on the forward strand.
GTCCGTCAGGCAGCGCATCGACCTCGCTATAAACGGACATCCGCAAGGGATCGCCGCCGAGTGCGATCAAGAGATCGTACGGCGCGAGCGTATCGCGCGCGACCTTCTGCACGCGTGCCAGCGTGCCGACAAAGCTCGGGCTCTCCGAGAGGAAGTGCGAGCCATAGGGCGTCGAGGATTGAAAGGCCGCCGCACCGAGCAGCTCGGCAAGTTCGGCAGCCTCCTTCAGCGCATCGCTTTTGACCACCTCGTCCATGGTGACGATGACGGGGCGCTCGGCCTTCAGCAGCCGAGCTGCAAACGCCTTCAGCGCTTCGTCCGACGGCTTGACGCGCGCATCGATGCGGGTGGAGCGGCCGAGATCGATCCCCGCTTCGCTGTTCAGGATGTCGCCGGGCAGCGAGATGAACACCGGACCGGTCGGCGGCGTCGTCGCAATCTTGGCGGCGCGGCGCACGATGCGCGGCAAATCCTCCAGCCGCGTCACCTCCACTGCCCATTTCACCAGCGGTTCGGCCATCCGCACCAGCGGGCCATACAGCACCGGCTCCATCAGGCCGTGCCCCTGCTCCTGCTGGCCGGCGGTGAGGATCATCGGCGTGCCCGTGAACTGGGCGTTGTAGAGCGAGCCCATCGCGTTGCCGAGGCCGGGCGCAACATGAACGTTGCAGGCGACGAGTTTTCCGGAGGCGCGGCTATAGCCGTCGGCGATCGCCACCACCAGGCTCTCCTGCATCGCCATCACATAGGTGAGGTCGGGATGGTCCTTCAGCGCATGCATGATCGGCAGCTCGGTGGTGCCGGGATTGCCGAACAGATGCGTGATGCCCTCGTCCTTGAGCAGCGCGAGAAAGGCGGAGCGGCCGGTGATCTTGTTCTTCATGTTTCCTCCAGGAGCGGACGTTGCCGCAAGGACGGCGGCATGATGACCGAAGTCGCGGGAGGCGCGCAAGGAAGCGTGCTCATGGCTGCGTTGCGTGGAAGCCCCGCTCTCGTGTCCCGGACGCGACGCAGCGCGAAGCGTTGCGGCGCAGAGCCGGGACCCAGAATTGGCGCGGAATTCGCGGACGCATGGGCCCCGGCTCGGCGGCGCTGCACTCCGTGCCGCACCGCGTCCGGGGCACGAGCGGAGCTACATCTCCTCCCGCCCCAGCTCGAACGGGTCCTCGCCGCCCGCCCGCTTCTTCTTTTTCGAGCGCTGCCAGACCACGCCCGGAAAACCCTTCAGCGGCACCAGCGGCTCGCCGGCATAGGCCCATTCCTGCAGCTCCTCGATCGCGATGTGATAGAGCGGCTGGCGGCCGGTGCGCTCCTTGAAGAGCGCACGCGGGATGTTGACCATGTGCGGACCGCGCGGACGTTCATAGGCAATCGGCGTGCCGCAATGCGAGCAGAAGCTGCGCGAGGTCCTGGTGGCCTTGTCCTCGTAGCGGGTGAGCGCCGTCTTGCCTGAAATGATGCGAAACCGTTTCTTCCAGCTGCCGACATAGGTCGCGTAGGCTGCGCCATGGGCGCGGCGGCTGGCGGCGGAGTGATCGTGCCAGGCCCAGCGCGCGGGGACATCGATCTCGAAGGTGACCTTGCCGCAGAGGCATTGGCCGGTGGCGATACCGGCGGCGGCTGCGGCTTTGGCCATGGTTTCTCTCCGTGGTCATTGCGGAACGACAATACACGCTCGTCATTCCGGGGCGATGCGAAGCATCGAGCCCGGAATCCATCCGACCTCAATGTACCAGGCCTGATGGATTCTCAGATGCGCAATTGCGCATCATAGCTCGCGACTTCGTCGCGCCCCGGAATGACGGAAGAAAGTGCCTAGGCCGGCGTCAGTTCGTCATACACGGGATAGTCCGTATACCCCTTCTCCTCGCCGCCATAGAAGGTGGCGCGATTGTACGGCGTGATCGGGTAGTCGTGCTGCAGGCGGCGCGGCAGATCGGGGTTCGAGATGAAGATGCGGCCGAAGGCGATGATGTCGGCATGGCCGTCGGCGATCGCCGCATTCGCGGTCTCGCCGGTGAAGCCGCCGGCGGTCATCAGCACGCCGCTGTAGAGCGGGCGGAACAGCAGCATCGCGGACGGCACGTTCTGCCAGTTGACCTCGGCGCGACCCGAGCCGCTCGATCGCGGCTCGATGAAGTGCAGATAGGCGAGGCCGAGCTTGTCGAGCGCCTTCACCACGTGGGTGTAGAGCGGCATCGGATCTGGCTCGCCGGAATCGTTGGCGATGCCATGCGGCGACAGCCGCACGGCGACGCGGTTGGCACCCCAGACGTCGATCGCGGCCTGCGTGACCTCGAGCAGCAGCCGGGCGCGGTTCTCGATCGAGCCGCCATATTGATCGGTGCGCTGGTTGCTGCGCGATTGCAGGAATTGCTCGAGCAGATAGCCGTTGGCACCGTGAATCTCGACGCCGTTGAAGCCGGCCGCGAGCGCGTTCTTCGCGCCCTGCCGGAACGCCTCGACGATGCCCTTGACCTCATCGGTCTCCAGCGCGCGCGGCGTCTCATAGTCCGAGATCTTGCCGTCGGCCGTCATCGCCTTCATGCCTTCCGCCTTGATCGGGATCGCCGAGGCCGAAACCGGCAGCTCGCCGCCGTGGAAGGAGGAATGCGAGACGCGGCCGACATGCCAGAGCTGGAGGAAGATGATGCCGCCCTTGGCGTGCACGGCATCGACCACCTTGCGCCAGCCGGCGATCTGCGCCTCCGAATAGATGCCGGGCGTCGCCGGATTGCCGCGGCCGTGCGAGAGCACCGGCGAGGCCTCGGCGATGAGCAGGCCGCCCGGCGTCGCACGCTGGCCGTAATATTCGGCGTTGAGCGGGCGCGGTGAAAAGCTCTCGCGCTCGGCCCGCATGCGTGTCAGCGGTGCCATCGCGACGCGATGCGCAAGCTTGTACGGACCGACCTGCAACGGTCTAAACAACGCCTCGAATTTCATGCTGACCCCGAGTTTCTTTGGAAGGATGCGGATCATATAGCGAGGGGCGGCACCCGGAAAAGGCGCCGCCCCCACAAAAGCAGATATTCCCTCCCGCGGAAGGCAGGAGAGAACAAGTGCTAGGCCGTCTTGATCCAGACGGACTTCACGTTGAGATATTCCTCGACATGCTGCTTGCCGGACTCGCGGCCATAGCCGCTCATCTTGTAGCCGCCGAAGGGCACAGCCGGATCCATGGCCTGGTAGCAGTTCACCCAGACCGAGCCGGCGCGCAGGCTCTTCGCAACCGCATGCGCCTTGCTGACGTCGCGCGTCCACAGGCCCGAGCCGAGGCCGAAGGTGGTGTTGTTGGCACGCTTGACCAGCTCGTCCATGTCCTTGAACGCGATCGCGGAGATGACGGGGCCAAAGATCTCCTCCTGCGCGATGCGCATGTTGTCCTGGACGCCCGCGAACACGGTCGGCGAGACGAAGAAACCCTTCGACAGCGCGCCCTCGGTGACGCGGCCGCCGCCGGCGAGCGCGCGCGCGCCTTCCTTCTGGCCGATGTCGAGATAGCCGGTGACGCGCTCGAGCTGCTGCTCCGACACCAGCGGGCCGATCTGCACATTGGGATCGAGGCCGTTGCCGACCTGCAGCTTCTTGCCGAACTCGGCGACGCGGCCGACGAACTCCTCGTAGATCGACTGCTCGACGAACAGGCGCGTGCCAGCGCTGCAGATCTGCCCCGAATTGGCGAACACCGCCATCGCCGCGCCGGGCACGGCGGCATCGAGATCGGCATCCGCAAACACGATGTCCGGCGACTTGCCGCCGAGCTCGAGCGAAACACGCTTCAAATTGCCGGCCGAAGCGCGAATGATCGACTGGCCCGTGACGTGCGAACCGGTGAAGGCGACCTTGTCGACGTCATGATGCGAAGCGAGCGCCGCGCCCGCGGTCTCGCCATAGCCGGGCACGACGTTGATGACGCCGGGCGGGATGCCCGCTTCCATCGCCAGCTCGGCGATGCGCAGCGAGGTCAGCGGCGCCTCTTCGGCGGGCTTGAGCACCACGGTGCAGCCGGTCGCGATCGCCGGGCCGATCTTCCAGATCGTCGCGGTGAGCGGGCCGTTCCAGGGAATGATGGCGCCGACGACGCCGATCGGCTCCTTCAGCGTGTAGGAGAAGATCTCGCCGGGCAGCGAGTTCTCAATGGTCTCGCCATGGATCGCCGTGGTCTGGCCGGCGTAATAACGCAGCATGCCGACGGCACGCAGGCGGTAGGCGCGGGTGCGGCTGAGAGGCGCACCCATGTCGAGGGTATCAAGCTGCGACAATTCGTCGAAATTCTTCTCGACGAGATCGGCGAGCTTGAGCAGCAGATTCTGCCGCTCGAACGGTTTCACTTTGCTCCAGGATCCTTCGAAGGCGCGGCGGGCCGCAGCAACCGCACGATCGATGTCTTCCTTGTCGCCCTCGGCGACGGTTGCGAGCAATTCGCCGGTGGCAGGGTTATGAGTCTCGAAGCGCTTGCCTGAGGCTGCATCGACCCACTTCCCGTCGATCAGCATCTGCTTGTAGGACCCATTCGCGAACGGATGGCGCGTGATCGGAATAGCCTGCGACACAGCCATGGCTGCACTCCCTGTCAGGTGATTGATTGGTTCGATCTGGGCGGGATCGTTAGAGCGAAGGATACAGCCGCGCCCGATAGGCGTAAAGGCAGCGTCGAACGAAGACCTCCCATGCCAACTTGTGCAGGGTCGGACTGCCGCCATGTTATAGCTCGATCGAGAGTCCTCCCCGGAGATGATCCATGCCGCATCCAGCCATCGTCAAAGACAATGTCGCCGTGATCACAGGTGGCGCGTCAGGAATCGGATTTGCCGCCGCCGCGGCCTTCGCGCGCGCCGGCATGAAAGTGTGCATCGCGGACGTGGACCGGGAACGGCTGGCGGACGCTGCAACAAAACTGTCATCCGTCACTTCGGCCGCTGACGTGATGACCTTCGCCGTCGATGTCAGCAGACCGGAGAGCGTGACGGAACTGGAACACGCGGTGGCCGCGCAGTTCGGCGGAACGGACCTGCTCATGAACAATGCCGGCATCCAGCCGGGCAGCACGCTGTTCGGCGAACCCGACAATTGGCAGCGGATCATCGCCGTCAACATGTGGGGCATCATCAACGGCTCGCGCATCTTCGCACCCAACATGATCGCGCGCGGCAGGTGCGGCCTCATCATCAACACGGGCTCGAAGCAGGGCATCACCACGCCGCCGGGCGATCCCGCCTACAATGTCTCCAAGGCCGGCGTGAAGGCATTTACCGAAGCGCTCCAGCACGAGTTGCGCAACACGAGAGACTGTCGCGTCACGGCACATTTGCTGATCCCGGGCTTCGTCTTCACGGGCCTCACCGCGAAGGGACGCACCGAGAAGCCGGCCGGCGCCTGGACGCCGGAGCAGACGGTGGATTTCATGCTGACGCGGCTGGAGGTGGGCGATTTCTACATCCTGTGCCCCGACAACGACGTGCCGCGCGCACTCGACGAGAAGCGCATGCAATGGGCCGCCGGCGACATCGTCGAGAACCGGCCGCCGCTGTCGCGCTGGCACCCGGATTACGCGGATGCGTTCACGAGGTTCGTGGAGGGAGAGTGACCTGTGCTCCCTTCTCCCTTGTGGGAGAAAGTGCGATCACGCCTTACAGCGTCTCTTGCTGGTGCCCGCAATTCTTGCAAGCGAACTTGACGCGGGTCTGGCCCTTCGGGGCCTGCACCCGATTCGGGGCACCGCACTTGCCACAGACCGCCTCGATTCGGGTATCGCCCTGCTTGACGACGAGGGATTTCTTTTCCATCGATTCGCGGATCAGGCGCTCGGCTTCCTCGCGCAGGGATTGTTTGGACAAAGCTCGTCTCCGCCATAATGCGGGCGAGGCTTATCGCACCTGCGTCGAAATCACAATCCGAAACGGCTGCCCAGACCTCGACAATCACATGAGCGGCGGATGTCTGGGCATCCGCCGCTCACGCGCTCTCCAGTCACGCGGCCTTTTCAAGCCGCCTTGGAAACCTCCATCAGCAGACGCTCGGCCTTGGCGTCCTCGATGCGGTTCACCAGCCGGCTGCTCTCGTGATTGTCGCGCACGGTCTTGGTCAGGGTGATGCAGGTCTGGATCAGCATGACGATGCCCATGGTGAGATAGCCCTTCATCCAGAGGTCGATCGGCAGGAAGAAGATGCCGATGGCGACGAGGAATGCGGAGGCGGCGAAGGACGCGTAAGTGAAGGTCACCCAGGCGCTGCTATGGGGTTGGCCGTTCTGGTTCATGATGGTCTCCTGTTGGTTCCAACGATGATGGGATGGGGATCAGGCAGTCGGCGCGCGCTTGGACTTCAACCGGACCAGCACGTCGTCCGCAGTCGTCTTCAGCCGTGGACCAAAGCCCTGTTCGGCTAATCTCTCGGCGGTGGCGAGAGGCCCCGTGGCCGCATCGAGCTCGAGCAGCGCATCATCGGCGGCCTGCGCTTCCAACTGCCGCTCGCGCAGACGCCGCAGGGTGCTCTCCGCCTCCGGCAGCGTGGATTCGTAAGGGCGTGCCGCCTCGATGCCGCTGCGGCGAAGCGAGCGTACCGCTTCCGAAGCTCGGGCGACGCGGCGGCCGCGATCGAGCTCGGTGATGCGGGCCTGCGCGGTTGCGACGTGCTGCTTCAGCCGGGAGATCTCGGTCGCGAACAAGGCGCGAGCCGTCATCGCCGCATCGCGGTCGGACTCCAGGCCTGCGATGGCTTCGGCAGCATCCCTGGCGAGATCCTCGCGGCCGCCGTCGAGCGCCGCAACCGCGCGCGTCTCGAGATCGGCAATGCGGGCGACGGTCGCTTCGAGCTTGCGGCCTTCCTGCTGATCCTGCGCGATCGCCAGCGCCAGCGTCCGCTTGCTGCGCTCGACGGCCGCGGCCGCATCGCGCATCTGCTGGTCGAGGATGAGGAGGGCCGTCCGGTCCTCCAGCTCTTCGCCCGCGGCGGCCACGCTGCCGCGGAAAAGTGTCACGACGGTCTTGAACATCTGTTGCTCCCTGTTATGAGCGTTGCTCACAGGTCCTTTGTAGCAACAACCTTGAACATTGTTCAAGGAAAATTTGAGCAACGCTCAAGAATTTGGCCGACATATGTCCAAGGCCTTGGAACGCCGAGAGAAACTTCTGGTCGACCTGATCCTGGCGGCGGAACGGATGATCGCGGACCGTGGATTGGCGGGGCTGAAAACCCGAGATCTCGCCCGCGAGATCGGCTGCGCCAATGGTGCGGTCTATAATCTCGTGGCCGATATGGACGAGCTGATCCTGCGTGTGGGCTCGCGCACGCTGCACCGGCTCGACGAGACGCTGAGCCCGGCGGAACGTGCGGGCGCCCCCTCGCCGCAGGAAACGCTGGTCCGCATCGCCATCGCTTATTGCGATTTCGCGGCGGAGAACCTCCAGCTCTGGCGCGCGCTGTTCGAGCACCGCATGGAGGCCGACAAGGTCGTTCCCGACTGGTACGTCAACGACCAGATGCAGCTGTTCCGCCACATCTACCAGCCGCTGGCCGCGCTGTTTCCAAGGCGCGGCCCGGAGGAGCTCGGCATCACCGCACGCAGCCTGTTCTCGGCGGTGCATGGCATGGTGGCGCTGGGGTTGGAGCAGAAGCTGGTCGCCGTGCCGCTGCCGGCGCTGCGCAAGGAAATCGCAGGCCTCGTGCGTGCGATGATTGACGGACTGATCGCGCGTGCAAAGTAGAGGCGCGCAGCAGCGGGATCGCAGAGATCTCGCCGGCACCAACCAACGCGTAGACGCGCTCCATCACCAGCTCTGAATCTCGGCGAGAGCTAGGAACGAACATTCCGAGGGTCGGTTGACGCGCATAGTTTCCCTCAGAGCGCGAGCCTTCCCATGTATCACCACGTCAAAAAACTGATGTTCACCGTGCGTGTCGACGAACCCGATCCCCGCTTCGGCAATATGCTGCTCGAGCAGTTCGGCGGCGCCAACGGGGAACTTGCGGCCGCGATGCAATATTCGATTCAAGGTCTGAATTGCGAGGACCCCGACCGCAAGGATCTCCTGATGGATATCGGCACCGAAGAGCTCAGCCATCTCGAAGTCGTCGGTTGCCTCGCGCGGATGCATCTTGCGCCTTCGAAGAACGACCGCCAGGCGGCAGAGGCCGATCCGCTGATTGCGATCGCCGGCGGCGGCGGCGTCAATCTGTTCAATTCGCAGGGCAATCCCTGGACCGCCGACTATCTCAAGATCACCGGCGAGCTCGACGTCGATCTCCGCAGCAACATTGCCGCCGAGGCGCGCGCGAAGATCGTCTATGAACGGCTGATCAATTTCTGCGACGACTCCGGCAGCAAGGACGCACTCCAGTTCCTGATGACGCGGGAGATCACTCATATGAAGGCGTTCGCGCGAGCGCTCGAAAGCCTGTCGAAGCCGGCCTTCAGTGTCGGCAGGATCGCGCCGACGCCGGGCCTCGTGAACCAGTACTTCAACGACTCCACCGGCAGCGGTGACCACGGCGAAATCGACACCCGCGGTCCCTGGAACGAGGGCGAGGACTGGGTGTTCACGGAATCGCCGGCGTTGCAGTCCACCGATCCCGGCGCCGGCACGCCGATCGTTACGGAGAGCTCACCGCTCGTCGACGAGTCCGGCCTGACCGATCTCCTGCTCCATGAGCTGCGCGACATTCTCCATGCCGAGAAGCAGTTGACCAAGGCGCTCCCCAAGATGGCGCAGGCCGCCCGCTTCGACCAGCTGCGGGAATTGTTCGAGCAGCATCTGGCCGAGACCGAGAATCAGATCGAGCGCATCAACGAATGCTTCGAGCTGCTCGGCGAGACCGCGCGCGCCAAGCCTTGCAAGGGCATGATGGGCCTCATCGAGGAAGGCCAGGAGGTCATGAAGGAAGGCGAAGACAAGGAAGACGCAGCCGCCGACCTCGCACTGATTTCTGCGGCTCAACGCGTCGAACATTACGAGATGTCCGGCTACACCACCGCGCGCAACCTGGCGCAACAGCTCCGGCATAGCGCAGTGGTCGCCCTGCTCTCCAAATCCCTCGCCGAAGAAGAAAACGCCGATCTCCTGCTCAATCAGCTCGCGCGATCGCTGATGTCGGTTGCGAAGATGCCTGCCGCACTGGAGCAGGCCGAATAGGAAGCGCCTGGCGCGCGCAGACGCACCAAATGAAACCGCCTCGCGCCGTCGCGCGGGGCGCGAACCGGACTACCGTCAGCATGTGAAGCTAGTCCTGACGGGCGAGGCTGATCGCGCTCGAGCCTGCGCGTGCCTGCTCGATCGAAAATCCTCTTTCCAGCCGCGCAGCGCTTGCGTGCAACTTCGCCGCATCGAGCCTGCCCTGCCGCAAGCCGTCCAGAGCGCAGACGAAGACGCGGTAGAACTGCGCGCCGTCATAGGCGACCAGCAGCAGGTCGACGCCGGCATTGATCGCCTCGACCACGGCCTTGCAGACGTCGTTCTGGTAGATCGCACCCATCACGAGGTCGTCGGTCATCACCACGCCCTGATAGCCCCATTTGTCACGGATGATGCCGTCGACGACGCGCTTGGAGTGCGAGGCGGCGCGTTCGGGGTCGACCGCGGTCAGCGTGACATGGCCGACCATCAGTGCGCTGCGCGAATGCGACAGTACCTCGCGGAACGGAAGCCAGTTGGTTGCTTCCAATTCCGCGACCGGCGCGTCGAGATTGGCGCTGAAATGATGCGTGTCGGTGCGGACGCGGCCGATGCCCGGAAAGTGTTTGAGCGTGGCACCGACGCCGGATTCCTCCAGCCCGCGAACATAGGCGCTCGCGATCGCGCTGACGACAGCAGGATCGGTTGCAATTGCACGCTGGCCGATCAGCGTGTGGAAATCGAGACGGTTGCGCCTCGCCGGCGGCTTGAGGTCGAGCACCGGCGCGAGATTGAGGTTGACGCCAAGCGCGTTGAGCTCGTGTCCGTGAATGCGGCCAAATTCTTCGGCTTTGGCTTGCTGGTCGTCGGGAGCCAGTCCGGCGAGCGTCGCCAGCGCCGGCACCTTGGTCAGCGGCGGGGCAAGATGCCCGACGATGCCGCCTTCCTGGTCGGCGGCAACGACCAGCGGCGGCAGGCCCGCCGCGCGCCGCTTGTCCTGAAGCGCCGCGATCTCGGTCCGCAGGGCCTCGACGCTCCGGCCCCGGACGTTGTGCCGGGTCACATAGACGCCGCCGATCAACCCCTGCTCGGCAAGGCTCGCGACCTCAGGAAACGAGGAATAGCCGACCATGAAATGAGGCCCAAGCTGCCGCGCCTCGGCGGCACTTGCGCCGAGAACGTCGTGCTTGCGCAGCTCGAACGTCAGATGCGCCGCGGACATCAGGACCGGCGGCAGGCACCAGAGTGTGACCAGCAGCTTGCCCGCGATCGTACGCCACCGCCCTCTGCGCAGCAGCAGGAGGACGATCATGATGCTTGCGACGACAAGCGCGATGTTTCCGGCGCCGCGGAGCGCGACCAGATAGGGATCGTTCTTGTTCGCGGCCGCGAATGCGACGACAGGCGCGGCAAGCCAGAGCAGAATGAGACCGATACGGCGGAGGAATTGCATGATGCATCACGCGCTGGGAGTGGCGAATGCTTCGCACCTATCAAAGCGATTTGCGCCGGGCGAGAGGCAAACGCGCGCCTGCACGAAAACTGCAAAAGACTCCTGAAACCGTGCAGACGATGATCCCGGCTTCTGCACAAGCACCGTTCAGACTTCGTGATGCCACCATCACGAAAGGTCTTTTCGGATATGACAAGCCTGGCTTCGACGATCGTAGAGGAAATCAAGCCGATCGGTCATTCCTCGATCCCGGCCAAGGTCGGTCTCGCACTGGTGCTGGCCGCACTCGCCGACTGGCTGTTCTACGGCCAGCGAATCGGGCTGTCGCTGACGCTCTTTGCGATCGCGCTCGCCGGCGTGTCGGCGCTCTTCAATCATGCGGCCCTGGACTTGCGCCGCGCCCTGATCGGCTCGGCCATTCTCGTCGCCGGTCTGGTGCCAGCCGTCGAGGAACTCAACACGCTGTCGTTCCTGATCCTCATCGCATCGCTGGCGATTGCGTTGCTGCTCGTGACCAATGCGGAAGCGACCGGGCTCGCCGACCGCGTCCGCGCGCTCCGCAACTTCCTCCTGCTCGGCCCCTTCAGGTTCTTCCTCGATGCGTCCCAGGCGTTCAACGCGTCGGCGCTGACCCGCGGCATCGCGCGCTGGCTGCTCCCTGCAGCACTCAGCACGGTCTTCGTCGCGCTGTTCGCCGCAGCCAATCCGGTGATCGAGCAATGGGTGTCCCTGCTCAATCCGAAGCTCATCCTCCAATATGTCAGCATCCCGCGCGTGCTGTTCTGGGCCTTGATGCTGGCGCTGGTCTGGCCGTTCATCCATGTGCGCTGGCGGCGCAAGACGATCGTCACCATCGCCGTCGCGGACGGACCTGTGCCGCCGCCGCTCCCGCCGCTGGTCTCGGCGGAATTTCTTGGTCCCTCCACCATCCTGCGCTCGCTGATCCTGTTCAACCTGCTGTTCGCGGCGCAGTCCATTCTCGACGGCATCTATCTCTGGGGCCATATGGCGCTGCCCGACAATCTGACCTATGCGGGCTACGCGCATCGCGGCGCCTATCCGCTGATCGCGACCGCGCTGCTCGCCGCCGCCTTCGTGCTGGCCGCGATGCGTCCGGGCGGACCGGCCGAAAAATCGAAGGTGATCCGGCCGCTGGTCTATCTCTGGGTCGGGCAGAACGTGCTTCTCGTCGCCTCCTCCATCCTCCGCCTCGACCTTTACGTCGACATCTACATGCTGACTTACTGGCGGATCGCGGCCTTCATCTGGATGGGATTGGTCGCGCTGGGGCTGATCTTGATCGTGGCCCGCATCGCGCTCAACCGGTCCAACCGCTGGCTGATTGGTGCCAATCTGACCGCGCTCGCGATCGTGCTCTATGGTTGCTCGCTCGTGAACTTCGACGCCTTCATTGCCGACTACAATGTCACCCACAGCCGGGAAGCATCGGGCAACGGCGTGCAGATCGACATCAACTATCTCCTGACGCTCGGACCGCAGGCACTCCCCGCCATCGACAGGGCGATTATGCTCAGGCCCGGTAATCCCGAGAGCTGTCTTGTGTCCCGACGCGACCGCCTTGTAGAACAGCAACGCCAGGATCTGGCCTGGCGGAGCTGGGGCTTTCGCAGCTGGCGGCTTCAGCGCAGGCTGGACGCGCAGGCGAAGGATCAGTCCGGCAGCCGGCCGGCAGGATGAGCGGAGAGTTTCTTGGCGCATCGCATTCTCATCGTGGACGACGAGGGCCACATCCGCGAGGTCATCCGCGTTGCGCTGAAGAAGGCCGGCATGGACGTGATCGAGGCCCGCGACGGCAAGGAGGCGCTCAGCCGCTTCGCCGCCGACAAGCCCGACCTGATCGTGCTCGACATCGGCATGCCCGAGTTCGACGGCCTCGATGTCTGCCGCGAGATCCGCAAGAGCTCGGACGTGCCGATCCTGTTCCTGTCGGCGCGCGACGAGGAGATCGACCGCATCCTTGGCCTCGAGATCGGCGGCGACGACTACGTGACGAAGCCGTTCAGCCCGCGCGAGCTGGTGGCGCGGGTCAACGTCATCCTGCGCCGGCTCAGCCCGCGCAATGGCGAGGCCAAGGGGGGCCCGGCCGCGCTGTCGCAAGGCGGCCTGCTGATCGACCCCGAGCAGCATGTCGCGACCTTCGCCGGCACGCCGCTGAAGCTGACCGCGATCGAGTTCGGCATCCTGCGCGCGTTCCTGACCCGGCCGACTTCGGTGTTCAACCGGGAGCAGCTGATGCGGGCGGCCTATCAGCTCAACATCCAGGTCTCCGACCGCACCATCGACAGCCACATCCGCAACATCCGCGCCAAGCTCGCGGCGCTGGCCTGCGACAGCGTCATCGAGACCATCCACGGCGTCGGCTTCAAGCTCGGCCGCTGCGAGAAGGCGACATGAGTGCGGCGCCTGACAAATGGCGGCCGTCGCTGGGGCTCGTGATCTTCACGGTGCTGACCACCGTTGGCGTTCTGCCGCTGGTCGGCCTGTTCTTCTTCCGCCTTTACGACAACCAGCTGATCCGCCAGACCCAGGCCGAGCTGATCGCGCAAAGCCGCGTGCTGGCGACGATCTATTCGCAGGAGGTCACGGCCAGGCTCGACAGCGGCCTGACGCTCGGCGCCGAGGTGCCGCCGAACGTGCTGCCTGACCCCGGCGACCAGGTCACCCCGATCCGTCCCGCGCTCGACCTCACCGCCAACGATCTGCTGCGGCGGCGACCGGATGCGCAGGCCGCGCCTCGTCCGGCGCAGGCGGCCTATGTCGAGATCGGCGCAAGGCTGACGCCGATCATCCGCGAGACCCAGAAGGTGACGCTGGCGGGCTTTCGTATCCTCGATCCGCAAGGCGTCGTCATCGCCGGACGCCAGGAGGTCGGCCAGTCGCTCGCCCATATCGAGGAGGTCGCCGACGCGCTGCACGGGCAGTATCGCGCCACCTTGCGCAACCGCGTGCCGGACAAGCCGCCGCCGCCGATCTATTCCTTCAGCCGCGGCCTCGGCGTGCACGTGTTCTCGGCGATGCCGGTCATCGTCAACAACCGCGTCGCGGGCGTGATCTACACCACGCGGACGCCGAGCAACATCTTCGACCATCTCTACCAGGAGCGGGCAAAGTTCGTGCTGGCGGGGCTCGCCGTGATCCTCGGCACGATCGCGATCGGCCTCGTGTTCTCGCGCACCATCACCCTGCCGATGCGCGAGCTGATCGACCGCGCCGCACGGATCGGCCGCGGCGACCGCGAGGCGTTCCAGCCGCTCCGGCATTACGGCACGCGCGAGTTCGCACAGCTCTCGCACAGCTTCCTCGGCATGGCCGAGCAGCTGGCGCGGCGCTCCGACTATATCGCGACGTTCTCGGCCCATCTCACTCACGAGCTGAAATCGCCGCTGACCTCGATCAAGGGCGCGGCCGAGCTGCTGCAGGATTCATATCAAGGCAAGTCTGACGGACTGACGCCGGCCGAGCAGAAGACGTTCATCGCCAACATCTTGTCGGACACAAAGCGGCTGGAAGCGATGGCGCAGCGGCTGCGCGATCTGGCGCGTGCCGAGAGCCTGCCGCAGAACGAGCGCACGGAGCTGGCGCCCGTGATCGCCGACCTCAGGAACAGGTTTCCGGCCAGCTCCATCGAGGCCAGCGGCAGCCTGGACCGCCCCATCGGCATGTCCGGCGAAAAGGCGCTGATCGTGCTGTCGCATCTCGCCGACAACGCGATGCGGCACAAGGCTGGGACGATCAGGCTGGAGGCTGTGGACGAACGCACGACCTTGCGTCTGACGGTGAGCAATGACGGCGAGCCGATCTCGGCACCGAACCGCGACAGGATTTTTGATGCGTTCTTCACCACCCGCCGCGACCAGGGCGGCACCGGGATGGGGCTTGCGATCGCACGCGCGGTCATGGCGAGCCATGGCGGCTCGATCAGGCTCAAGCCGACCGAAGCGGGCGCCGCCTTCGAGCTGCAATTCCCTGCGGTCTAGATCGCGAACACCCAGGCGGCGACGATGGTGCCGATGGTGACGAGACCGGCGATGGTCCAGCCGGCGGCATATTCCAGCTCAGGATGACCGGTCGCCCGCATGATCTCTGCCGGATCGGCGGTATGCTTCTGTGCCATGACAGCCTCGCACGTTTCTTCCCGCGTCATATGTAAGTCGCATCAGCCGCCATTAGGTTCCATCACGGAAATGCGAGGAATGACGCAGCTTGGCTTGTTCGACGTCCCTGACGAAGGTCCGGCCGGCCTTCGCTACACGGACAATTTTATCGAACCAGCCGTCGAGCAATCCTTGATCGGCCGCATCGCAGCATTGCCGCTCGAACGTTTCCAGTTCGGGGCGTTCGAGGGCAACCGCCGGGTGGCGTCCTTCGGCTATCGCTATGACTACGCGCTGCAACGGCTGGCCGAGGCGGAGCCGATCCCGGACTGGCTGTTGCCCATCGCGCGTCAGGTCGAAGCCTGGGCGGCGCTGCCGGCGGCTAGCGTCCGGCAGGTGCTCTGTACCGAATATGAGGCCGGCGTCGGCATCGGCTGGCATCGCGACAAGCCGCACTTCGACAAGATCCTCGGCCTGTCGCTCGGCTCGGCCTGCAAATTCCGCTTCCGCCGCCGCAGTGGGGACAAGTGGCAGCGCCACACGCGCGAGGCCCAGCCGCGCTCGCTCTACATGATGGAGGGCGAGGCGCGCTCGCAATGGGAGCACAGTATCCCGCCGGTCGAGGCACGCCGTTACTCCATCACATTCCGGACGATGAAGCGGGCCTAACGCGGCCGGCCACAAAAAATGCGAAAACAACCCCATGCAAAGTAGAACGCCCGTTCCGCCCGAGGCGCGGCCGCGCCGCGCAAGGGTTTGACACAGCGGTGCAAAACCGCCGCCTTGCGCAATCACCGCACGGCTTGTGTCTTGCCTTCCGAATCCGGTTGCATGCTAGATTGGCAGCACGCATTCCACGGCAGGAGGGAAGCATGGCCGACAACAAGGCAAAGCGCGGCGGGGCCGATCGGGCGCTGATTGCGCTCACCGAAAAATATGAAGTCGCCTACTGGTCGAAGAAGTTCAAGGTGACCCCGGCCAAGCTGAAATACGCCGTCAAGAAGGTCGGCCGTTCCGCCAAGAAGGTCGAGGCGTATATCAAGCTCCAGAAGCACCGCGCCTCCGACAAGAGCCGGATCGCGCTGAGCGAGGCCTATGAGGTTCGGTACTGGTCGAAGAAATTTAAGATCACCCCGGCCAAGCTGAAGGCTGCCGTCGCCGCGGCTGGCCATTCCTCCAGGAAGGTCGAAGCCTATCTCGCCGCCCGGAAGGCGGCAAAGAAGAAGGCGGCCAAGAAGACAACAAAGAAGACGACGAAGAAGGCAGCCAAGCGCAAAAGCGCCGCCTGAGACGCCGCCGGGGAGCCGATGGATGCAGGCCCGTAGCTATGTCCTCACATCCGCCCTGGTCCTCGCCGGCGCGTCCGGTGCCTTCGGCGCCACGCCGGCAAAAGTCTCGGGCGCGACGGCGCTGGCGCTCGCGGGCGTAATCGCGCCGCTGTCGCCGGATCTGTCGGGCGCCGAGAAGAGGGCGGTGGCGATGCTGTTCGCCGGCGGCAGCGACGTTCCCTACAAGAAGGCGATCGTGGTCACCGCGGACAGGATCGTCTGCCGCACCGGCAATGTCGACATCACCGTTCGCAATTGCGAAGTGACCTTCGGCAAGAAAATGAGGACCGTGAACGGCTCCACCGCCAACGAGATCTTCGCCACCGAGGCGTTGGCCGGCATCCCTCCGGACGGTGCCGCGGGATCGAACTTCGAGAGCCTGACCCGGCTGAGCTGCACGATCGATCCCAACGCGATCAGGCGGAAGGACGGCAGCGGGGCGGACTGCACGTTCCAGCCGGGAAATTGAGCCAAAAGGACGCGCCAGGGCCGCATCGAAGGTGCCGTGAAATCGCCTCAAGACCAGCTGACTAATAGCCGCCCAACTAATAAGGCGAATTGAAAAGACAGGCCAAACGCGCGGGCCAAAATGAGGGGCGCAAGGCTGTGAGGGACGCAAGGCTGGCACAACATCCAAGATGAAAAATCTTCTCGCTTTTTTCCTGTTTCTGACCGTCACGACAGCCTCCGCGCATGGCCCGTTGCCGGCGCGGCTGACGGCGCCCTCCGACCTCATCCGGACAGGCCTGACCGATTCCGACACCACGGCCGGCGGCACCGCGCGGCTGTGCGAGCAGGTCACCTTCTCGCGGGGCCTGCGCTACGGCGAGAGCGAAGCAAACGTGCTCGATGTCGCCGCCAGCACGACCAAGGCGGATACGCCGCGGCCCGTGCTGCTGTTCGTGGCCGGCGACACTTTCACTGGCGATCACGCCGCGCCCGAGCTGTCGCGCCAGATCCAGGACCAGGTCATGTGCTTTGCCGCCCGTAACGACATGATCGGGGTGCGGGTCAACTATCGCCTGGCCCCCGGCGCGACCTGGCCGATGGGAGCGACCGACGTGGCGGCGGCGCTGTCCTGGGTTCACGGCAATATCGACCTGTTCAACGGCGATGCCCGCGAGATCGTCGCGATCGGCTACGGCGCCGGCGCCTTCCATGTCGCGACCCTGCTGGCGCATCCCGAGCTCCAGGCCGACCGCGCCGATGTCGCGGCCGTCGTGCTGGTGTCCGGCATCTATCGCGCCGGCAAGGATGCGAGCGACAGCGAGAAGGCCTATCTCGGCGGCGACGCCAGCCAGTACAACGCGCGCTCGGTGTTCCCCGGCATCCTCAATGTCGATGTGCCGATCGTGCTGGCCTGGGCCGCGGACGATTCCCCTGGCCTCGTGACGCAGGGCGAAACCCTGAAGAAGACGCTCTGTGGCGCCGGCCACTGTCCACGCAGCGCGCTGCTCCGCAGCCGCGACGGCATCGCCTCCGCGTTCGGATTGGATGGCTCCGGCGACAGCCTCGCCGAGCCGACGCTGCTGCTGGTGCATCAGCTCGAGGCGCGGGGGCTGCCGTAGGGTTGCGGCGGCTCGACGACGAACTCACACCATTTGCTGGGCTACCCCTCTCCCCCGCCCTCCCCCGCAAGGGGGGAGGGAGCCGAACGGAGCGCGCAGCTGCACCGCCGCTCATCGCAAGCGCCTGATGAATCGGTTCATTCGCCACAACGACGGTGCGTTCCCTCCCCCTTGCGGGGGAGGGTTAGGGAGAGAGGGTGCCACACGGCACACGCTCTCAACCGGAAGATAGCGAGTGGGCCGCCTGCGACGCGCCGCCGACGGCGCGTCAAACACCCGCATCACCTCTCGCGCTAGACCTTGTGCACGGCGTTGTCGGCGGTGGTGACCGTGATATCGGCATAGCGGCACGCACCGTGGCGGCGCTGGAACGGCGTCACGGCCAGCAGCCAGATTTTCGAGATGGCTTTTGCCGATCCGCCAATATGAGCGGCGTAGTCTGCTGCGATGTCGCGCTCCTGCGCTTGCCAGGTGCCGAGGCCCGCCTTCCCGGAACGGACGATCATATGCGTCTCGATCGCGTTCCAGGCGGGTAACGGGCATCGGAAAACCTTGCCTTCAGGCAAATATTCGCTCCAGACATAAGTCAGATCCTGCCCGTCCTCGAACTTCACGCCGATCGAGAGATAATCGTGGGTCGCAGCCTGATCCTCCGCGACGACGGATGGCAATTGATCGATTTTCCAGCGCCATGCGAGCCGCGGACGCGAGACCAGTGGAAGCGACAGCGGCCGCTCGATGATACTGACATGGCCCGTGATGTCGCAGGCAATCTCGCCGTTGGCGCCCTGGCTGAAGACCTCCTGTCCACCGCCAAAGCCGAGCAGGTTCGACCAGCCCGGCGGTAGCTTGCCGCCACGCTCGAGACGCGCAAGCTCGGACTTGAGCTGACCACCGACGTCGCCATGCGCCAGGAGGCTCTTGATGCCCACCGCGGCATCACCACGCCACAGCAGCGCGACACCTGCCATCTTCACATCTGCCTTCTTGTAGATGTCTTCCGGCGTGCCCAAGGCCCCATCCTCATTGGCCCATTCCGCCGCCGAACGCGCGACCTCGATGCGTCCGTCATGAGCGACCGTCATGGTTCCCGTATCCAGCATCGGATTGTACATCGGCCGTTGCCCGCGCGTGCGCGCGTGGAAGATCAGGCCGGGACCGAACCAGAGATCGTGCTCGCGCGACAGCCACATGCGACCGCCCAGGAGGAACGTCACCTGCTGGCCCCGCGTCACGTCGAGACCGAGATCGGTCCAGGGCAAATCTGCGCCGTTGATCTCGAATGCCTTGTAGGCAACCAGCTCCGGTGAATTCGCCTTCGCGATGATGTCCTTGACGCCGCTCACCGGATCCGCCGGCGCCGGAGCGCTCTGCTGCGCCGCGCGCGCCGTCTGCAATGCGGGCCCGGCAAAGGGCAGCACCAGGCCGAGCGCCGATGCATGCAACATGACATCACGCCGGGAAATTTTCCCGGCTGGAGACGAGAAGCCAAGACAAGCAAAGCACATGCATTCCTCCCTGCCCGTACGCGACACGGGCATCTGGCCGTATTCCGCGGAGATTCGGATGCTATGCTTTCGGGCCGAATTCAGCCTGCCATGACGTGCCGACCTGGCCGCCGGTTTGGCGCGTGAGGGCAGATGCACCAGACCGGTTACACGCGCGCGAGCACACTCGGTCCGATCGCGGAAGTCGTGACCATGGCCGGGGGATCGATCGAGCGGGTGTTTCGCCGCGCCGATCTTCCCCTCGCCTTGCTGGAATCGCCTGACACGCTGCTGCCACTGCGCGATCATTTCCGGCTGCTGATGGTGACCTCGCGGGAACTGCACGACGAAGTCTTCGCGGCCCGGCTTGGTCGCCAGACGTCGATGGCGGGCCTCGGAGTCTTCGGCCGATGGGTGAGCCAGGCACCGACCCTGCTCGAGGCGATCCAGCGCGCCGGAACGAGCCTGCCGCACATGCTTCAGAACGCCACGCAGCTGGTCGTCCGTCGCCACGGCCGCGACATTCACTGGTCCTACGAATTGGCCGACCCTGCGCGCGACGGACGCCAACAGAACGAGATGCTCGCGATCTGGTACATGATCGCCGTCGTCAGGCATTTTGCCGGCGCCTGCTGGCTACCGGACCGGATCGTCCTTGCGAATCTGGCAAGCCGGCTGCAATGCTCGGTCGGCGAATTGATGCGCACCGACACGGCCATCGGCAACGCCGCCAGCGCGATCGTTTTCGACCGCCGGCTGCTGACATCAGTCAACCCGGACCTCGAACAAGACGACGGGCTGAGAGCAAGCGAGCTCGGGCGCATTTTTGACCTGCCGGATCCGGACGACCTGCCGGGCCGTCTGTCCGTCCTGATCGAACTGGAGCTGCTCGATCGGCGTCCCACCCTTTCACGCATCGGAAGCCGGTCGGGCCTCGCAAGACGAACATTGCAACGCAGGCTCAGCGATTTGGGCCTGAGCTACAGCGACCTGTTGCGAAACGCGCTACAGCGCCGGGCGGTACGGCTGTTGTGCCAGACGGACCGATCGATCGGCGACATCGCATCCATGCTCGGCTATGACGACCCCGCTCATTTCAGCCGGGCCTTCGAGCGCTGGAGCGGCGTTCCCCCCACCCGCTGGCGGCGGCTGCTCGAATCACGCCAGCGGCCGTAGGCGGCGGGTCAGCACGCCTGCCGTTTCATGCGCGGCCGCAGCAGCCGGCCACAGGATTGCCAAACGCCTGATCTAGATCAACTCGCCTAGGTGCGGACTGAGCCGACCTCGTTGGGGGCCAACGACAAGGTGTCGAGCATGCGCGTCACCGGCAGACTGCTGTTCATCTTGATCGCCGCACTCGCGTCGCTTGGCGCGATGTCCGAGCAACGCCCAGACCAACCCACAAGCGACAAGGAAATCCGCATCGGCAATGTCATGCCGTATTCGGGAGCGCTCTCTGAATTCGGCGCGATCGGTCAGGCGGAGGCCGCCTATTTCGACATGATCAACGCGCGCGGCGGCATCAATGGCCGCAAGATCCGCTTCATCACGCGCGACGACAATTCCGATCCGTCGACTGCGCTGGAGCTGACGCGCAATCTGGTCGAGAAGGACGACGTGCACCTGATGTTCGGATCGTTCGGCACGCCCGGCAATCTCGCCACGCGCTGGTATCTGAACGAGAAGAAGGTGCCGCAGCTTTTCGTCGCCTCCGGCGACGAGGAGCTGAGCCAGGCCAGGGCTTTCCCCTGGACCATGGGCTGGCAGCCGTCGATCCGGTCGGAGGGGCGCATCTACGCCAACTACATTCAGGCCTATTATCCCAGGAAGAAGATCGTCGTGCTCTGGCAGAACGACCAGTTCGGACGCATGCTCTACAAGGGAATCCAGGACGGACTTGGCGATCTGAACCGCCATGTCCTCGTCGACATCGCCTTCGACATCGGCGACGAGCACCTCGACGGGCACGTCTCGATCCTCAAGCGCGCGGGTGCCGATATCTTCGTCTTTCTCGGCGTGCCGTCGACGGCATCCAAGGTGATCAGGCTCGCGGCTTCGCTCAACTGGCGCCCGGTCTTCATCGTCAACGATACTTCCGCCTCGATCGCCAATGCGATGGCGCCCGCGGGCCTGGAGAATTCGGCCGGCGTGATCTCGGCCGCCTTCCTGAAGGATCCGAGCGACCCCGCCTGGAAAGACGATCCTGCCATGAAGGACTGGTTCGCCTTCATGGACAAGTACCATCAGGTCGAAAGCACCAACAACAGCGCCGCGGTCTATGGCTACGCCGCGGCCGAGGCGTTGACGCAGGTGCTGAAGCAATGCGGCGACGACCTCTCACGCGAAAACATCATGCGTCAGGCGGCTTCGCTGAGGGGTCATCAGCCATCCGTCGCGCTGCCCAATATCAGGATGAATACCTCGCCGAACAACTATCTGCCGATCAGGCAGATGCGGCTGGTGCAGTTCGACGGGCGGTCGTGGCAGCCCTTTGGCGAGGTGATCGAGACGGCGTTCACGGAAGGCGCGGCGCGGTGAGGTTTACCTAAACGCGGCCTTGAGACAGCGCGGCGTTCAAGCACGCACCGTTTGCTGGGCTACCCCTCTCCCCCGCCCTCCCCCGCAAGGGCGGAGGGAGCGCAGCGGAGTGCGCGGCGGCGCTGTGCCTCACTGTCGCGACTGATAGGAGCGAGCGCGTGCCACCCGAAAGGTACGTTCCCTCCCCCCTTGTGGGGGAGGGTTAGGGAGAGGGGTGCCACACGGGGACTCTCTCGATCAGAAAGCGCTACGCACGTTCGCGCCCCCTCACGCCGGCTTCAGCGAGGCCAGCGCGCTTTCCAGCAGCGCGCGCACGCGGGCCGCATCGCCGGATTTCACCACGGCGGGATCGAGATAAAGCTCGAGGCCGGGCGCGCGTTCGGTGATCACCCCGCTCCGCTCGGCCGCCGCGTCGTTCAGCGCGTCGACAGAATACGGAATGACCTCGCGGCTGATGCCCTTCATCGTGATCGCTGGCAGCGCATGGGCGCGGACGATGTCGCTGACCAGTGCAAAAGTCTCGTAGCTCAGCACGATGCCGCCGGGCTCGGCGATCGATTGCAGGCGGGCGGCGAGGTTCGCCTCGGCACCGATGATGGTGTAGTCCATGCGGTCGCTGCTGCCGAAATTTCCGACATTGCAATAGCCGGAATTGATGCCCATGCGCGAGCGGAACGGCTGCTCAATGCCGGATGCCCGCCATTTCGCATTGAGCTCGGCAAGACGCTGCTGCATGCGCCAGGCCATCTGCAGACAGGCCTGCGCGTCGGTGCGGTCGCCCTTGGTCTCGGGGTCGCCGAAGAAGATCAGCATGGCATCGCCGATGAACTTGTCGATGGTGCCGCCATATTCATGGGCGATCGCCGACATCTCGGTGAAATATTCGTTGAGGAGCTGGGTCAATTGCTCCGGCTGCAGCCGCTCGGCGGTGGCCGTAAAGTTCTGGATGTCGGAGAAGAAAATGGTGAGCTTCTTGCGCTCGGTGTGGATGGTGACGTCCTTCTGGCCCGAGAAGATGCTCTTGTAGACTTGGGGCGGGATGTAGCGCGAGATCTTCATCGACAGCGAGGCGAGGAAGTCGTTGGCGGATTCGAGCTCTCTGTTCATGCCCTTGATGCGGCTCGCCTGGCGGCGCTGGAGCGACAGGAACGACAGGCCGCAGCCCGCCGCGATCAGGAAATAGGCCAGCAGGAACTTGAACGAGAAGATGTTGGCAGCGATCGGCTGGGCAATGATCACCTCCTGGATGCCCCTGATGTCGCCGACCTTCCAGTCCTTCTTGGGGCTTTCGGGGTGGCTGTTATGACAGCTCACGCAGGCCGGGCCCATCGTGACGGGGGCAACCAGGCGGACCTTGTCGGAGAACAGCGAGGTCTCGGTCTCCACGATCTTCTGCTCGGGATCCTTCCTGAGCGCATCGAGCGCGTCCTTCTCGAACTTGTCGAGCTGATGCGGCGCGCGGTTCTGGAACGGGAAATCGGAGACGAAGCGATAGGTGATGTTCTCCTGCTGCGCGCCGATCACCCGCCCGAGCTCCAGCGACAGCGTCGCCGGGATCGGGATCGCACCGGGGACGGATTCGTAATTGTGCACGACCTTCGTGGTGCCGTTGGGGTTGGCGAGCACGCGCCCGACCACGTTGGACGCGTAATAGCTGCGCACGCTCGTGATCACCGAATTGAGGTCGACCGCCTGCCGGCGCAGCGCCGTCTTGCTCAGCTCGGTCAGGTCCAGCCACACCGCGAGCGGCAAAGCGAGCAGGAGGAATGCGATCACGGCGCCGGTGAGCAGGCCGCTCTTGCGCTGTTCTTCGGAGATCTCTTGTTTCACTCTGTGGCTCCGTTGTGAGCGATTTTGTCGCGGTGATCCGGCGCCCGCGATGGAACATGCGGCGGCACAGAGCCCAGAAAACGCGGTCCGACGCAACCCCATTTCATGGTGGTCGCAGAACGCGCCTTTTCGTTTCATCACAGATGCTTAAGATCGGCATCAACCTGCATCCGCCCGCCTGGAGAGATTCATGACCGAGACCATTCGCATCAAACGCTTCCATGCGCGGCCCGTGATCGTGCCGATGAGCCTGCCGCTGCAGACCTCGACCGGCGCGGTCGCCAGGGCGCCGCTGGTGCTGATCGACTGTGAGACCGACCAGGGCGCGGTCGGGCACGCCTATCTGTTCTCCATCACGCCATCGGCCTTGAAGCCGCTGACGGCGATGGTCACGGAAATGTCAGACTTGCTTGCCGGCGACGAACTGCTGCCGTTCGAGATCGAGCGCAAGCTGAGCCAGCGCTTCACCCTGCTTGGCCTTGCCGGCCTGCAGCGGCTGGCGCAATCCGGCATCGACATGGCGGCCTGGGACGCGCTTGCCCGAGCCAAGGGCCTGCCGCTGGCA
The DNA here is from genome assembly GCF_036247965.1 of Bradyrhizobium sp. TM233. Lineage (NCBI taxonomy): Bacteria > Pseudomonadati > Pseudomonadota > Alphaproteobacteria > Hyphomicrobiales > Nitrobacteraceae > Bradyrhizobium > Bradyrhizobium sp. TM233. The sequence continues at coordinate 41,353 of NZ_BTIG01000014.1, forward strand.
CGGCTGCTCGGCGGCGCGCCAAAGCCGGTCAGGGCGTACAATTCGAAGGGGCTCGGCATCATGCCGGCGGGCGCCGCGGTCGACGAGGCGCACAAGCTGCTGGCCGAGGGGTTTCAGGCCGCCAAGATCCGCGTCGGCCGACCCGACGCGCGGGAGGATCTCGCCGTCGTCCGCGCGGTGAGAAAGGCCGTCGGCGACGAGGTGACGCTGATGTGCGACTACAACCAGGCACTGACGGTGACCGAGGCCATCCAACGCGGCGAGATGCTCGACGACGAGGGCCTGACCTGGATCGAGGAGCCGATCCGCCACGACGACTATGCCGGCTGCGCCCGCATCGCCGACGCGCTGCATACACCCGTCCAGATCGGCGAGAATTTTGACAGCGCCTTTTCGATGCAATCCGCGCTGTCGGCGGAAGCCTGCGATTACGTGATGCCGGACGTGCAGCGCATCGGCGGCGTCACCGGCTGGCTGCGCGCCGCCTCGCTCGCCCATGCCGCCGGCATCGAGATGTCCACGCATCTGTTCTCGGAAGTCAGCGCGCATTTGCTCTGCGTGACGCCGACCGCGCATTGGCTGGAATATGTCGACTGGGCCGATGCGGTGCTTTCGACGCGGCTGAGGATCAAGGACGGCTTCGCGCTGCCGAGCGAGGAGCCCGGCAACGGGATTGCGTGGGACGAGGCGGCGGTTGCCAAATATCTCGTTGGATAGGCTGACCGCTACGACCGAACAGCGGCAATCATGTTGAGTTCGACCGGCGCCCCTCGCGGCAACTCGGCGACGCCGACGGACGTCCGCGTATGACGACCGCGCTCGCCGAGGCGTTCGATCAGCCGGTCGGAGGCACCGTTCATGACTTGCGACTGCTGGGTAAATCCAGGCGCTGAAGCGACATATCCAACGAGCTGCAGGACCTGGACGATCCTGTCCTCTCCGCCTGTGGCGTGATTGATGGCGGAAATGCAGAGATCGGCGCAAAGGGCGGCAGCTTCTTGTGCGGCCGCGATATCGACGTCTGCTCCGACCTTGCCCACATACAGCAGGTCTTCGCCGCGACGCGGCAGCTGGCCACTGACATAGGCAAGTCCACCATGGATGATCACCGGCAAATAGTTGCCGCCGGGCTTGTTCACGCTGCTCATCTCAATAGCCTGCCTTTGCTTCACATCCGGCGAAGCGACGCATTTCGCCGCACGCCGTAACTCGATCGCACCAGCTCGTTGCCGTGGTGGATAACCGGACAATGGCAGGCGGCGAGTCATGGATCAAGGCTGCGAAGCCTCATCCGGCCCGACGGAGCTCGCCCCGCGCATTGCACAGTGGCGGCGCGCGCGATATCGATCCGCTATGACCAGTTGGCGCCCGCATCCCCACATCCGCGTCGTCGCGATCGGCCTGCACTGGCGGGACGGGCGCCTGCTGGCGGCCGAAATTCGCGACGATGCCGGGCGGATCAAGGGCGTGCGCCCGCTCGGCGGCGAGATCGAGTTCGGCGAGAGCTGGCGCACGGCCCTGATGCGCGAGTTCAACGAGGAGCTCGGCATCGCCATCACGCTCAAGGGCGCGCCGTTGGTGCTGGAGAACATCTTCATGCACGAGGGCGCAACCGGGCACGAGGTGATGTTCATCTGCGAGGTGGAGTTTCCCGACGGCGCCTTCGCCGACCGGGACCGCATCGACTTCCTCGAGGACAATGGAGAGCAGATCGTCGCGCGCTGGTTCGACCTTGCCGACCTCGACGTGGACGGCGGACCGAGCCTCTACCCGACCGGGTTGAAGGATGTGCTGCTCCAACCGGCGAGCCAGCCCGCTTGACGGCGTTGGCTAGCTCCACGCCGGGGATTTACGCGATTGGCTGATTTTCCGCCGGGTAGACCAGACGCTCGTCGGGAACGACCCGCGCAGCCGGATTCATCTCGGCCTCTTTGACCTGCCCCGGCCCCAGAATGTGAAACACCGTCTCGCCCGCCGCGAGCAAGTAATCGGTGATGATCCGACGGTGACATCGCCACCACAATGTCTCGGCGCACATGATGGCGCAGCGCTGCACCTGCCCGACGGCGCGCAAATGTGCGAGCCCTTCGTGAAAGGCCGCGCTCATGGCGTGGTCGGCGTAATTGTGAAAGCTGACGTTCTGCCAGAACGCATTGGTCTCGCGCGGCACCTCGCGTTTGCGGCCGCGCAGGCCGCCGAGCGAGGCAATGTGCTCGTAGCCGATCGAAGCAGCCGCGAGCGATTGCGGCAGGGTCTCGCGATTGTACTGCGGGTTGGTACGGGAGCGGGGCACGGTCCGAACGTCAGCCACGAAGGTGACCGCGCTGTCCTGCAACAATTCGACGAATTCCTCGATCGAACGCGTGGCGTGGCCGATGGTGAAGAACGGATGAGCCATGGTGACACCTCGGGAACACCTCGACCGCTCGGCTCGCGGGCCGTCAGCTCTTCAACGACCGCAATGCGCGGCCCTTGTGCAGGGCGATGTGATCGGTCTTGTCGCTCCGAATTTCATATTGCGGATCCTCCGGGCTGGCGTGGTGCGTGTAGCCCTTGTAGTCGACGTCCTTGGTGTGGACGCGAAGGATATGGCCGCGTACGCGGCCGGCCTCGGAATTCCAGCTGACGTGGTCGCCGCGCTTGAAGGATTTTGTGGAGGTCTTCGGCATGGCGGAACAATGCCGTGGGAGTGGCGGCGTTCCAAGGTACGGAGCAAGCTGCACCAGCCCGTCTTCGCTCTCCGAGCTACGCCGGACACGCTTCGCATGGAGATCGTGGCTTGCCGAGCCGTAGCTCGCGGATACAGGCCGGCCTGCGCCCTTTGGGCTTCGGCGCGGCATCCTTCTCTCGGCTATCGCGAGCGAAGGATGGTGGGCGCGACAGGGATCGAACCTGTGACCCCTACCATGTCAAGGTAGTGCTCTCCCGCTGAGCTACGCGCCCTAATAGTCCACTTGCGTCGGGTTGGGTCCCTATAACGGCTCAGGGGACCCTGTGCAAGGACCGAAGGAGGCCGATTTAGGCCGCCAGCATCTTGTTCACTTCGCTGACCAATTCGCGCAAATGTACGGGCTTGGACAGCACCTTGGCGTTCTTGGGGGCGTCCGAATCCGAGTTCAGGGCGACCGCGGCAAAGCCGGTGATGAACATGATCTTGATGTCGGGGTCGAGTTCCGAGGCCCGGCGGGCGAGCTCGATGCCGTCCATCTCCGGCATCACGATGTCGGTGAGCAGCATCTCGAACGGCTCTTCCCGCAGCCGTTGATAGGCGGCCATGCCGTTGTCATGGGACGAGACCTGAAAACCGGCGTTTTCCAGCGCCTTGACCAGGAACCGGCGCATGTCGTTGTCGTCTTCGGCGAGCAGGATCTTTGGCATGGCAGGAATCGTCGCATCCCCAGAGGATATCAGCAGAGGTCACTAAGCCCGACAGAGGGTAAATTTGGGGTGAAAATCTTTACCCTGAGCCGGCTGCGCTGCCGCACTCTTGTGAACCGGAAAACGGCTCGAATCAATCGAGCCGCGCCGGCCCATCCCCGCCTCCCTGCCCACACGGTTAAGACCTGTTCCAATGACCATCATATCTTTTCGCTTGGCAGAATGGTTGCGATTCCGGACAATGACGACACATGAGAGCCGCTCGATCGGCCGAATCAATGCGGTCTGGCCACTGCCAGATCCCGGCGCGAAGGGACGAAGCCTGAGAAGATGACCCGGTTTGACGGCGAGACGTCGCCAGCCTTCGAGATCGTGGAGCCCGCGCAATGGCGCGCGCCGGTCATCTTCAACTCGCCCCATTCCGGCTCGACCTATCCGGACGCATTTTTGGCGGCCTCGCGGATCGACCTGCCGACGCTGCGGCGGTCCGAAGATTCCTTCATGGACGAGCTGATCGGCCATCTCAGCGAGCGCGGCTTTCCGACCGTGCGGGTCAACTTTCCCCGCTCCTATGTCGACGTCAACCGCGAGCCCTATGAGCTCGATCCCCGCATGTTCAGCGGACGGCTGCCGAGCTTTGCCAATACCCGCTCGATGCGGGTCGCCGGCGGCCTCGGCACCATTCCGCGCGTGGTCGGCGACGGCCAGGAGATCTACCGCGACCGCATCCTGGTCGACGATGCGCTGGGACGGATCGAGACGCTGTACAAGCCCTACCACCGCGCGCTGCGCCGGCTGATCAACAAGGTGCACCAGATGTTCGGCACCGTGGTGCTGGTCGACTGCCATTCGATGCCCTCGGTCGGCGTCAGCCGGGACGAACCGCGCCGGCCCGACGTCGTGATCGGCGACCGCTACGGCACGAGCTGCACGCCGCTTCTGCCCGACCGGGTCGAGGAGACCATGACCGGGCTCGGCTATTCGATCGGACGTAACAAGCCCTATGCCGGCGGCTTCATCACCGAGCATTACGGCAATCCCGCGAGCGGCCTGCATGCGGTGCAGCTCGAGCTCAACCGCGCGATCTACATGGACGAGCGGCGGCGCGAGCGGAGTGCACGCTTTGCGCAAGTGGCGTCCGACTTCGGCGTTCTCGCCGACGTGCTCGCGACCACGATTCCCTTCGGCGATCTCGGCCCGTTCCAGGCCGCGGCGGAATAGGCGCCGGCTTTTCTTCGTCAGATCGTGTTGTCTGTGATTGCGCGAACGCGTCTTCGCTTCGCTTTCGCTGCGCACCTTGAAACGAAAACGACAGGCGCAAAGAAAAAAGGGCCGCTCGCGAATGACGCAAGCGGCCCAAGTCTAGGGAGGAAACGCCCAAGGAGGGCAGCGGTAACGCCAAGCGCTACCGCACCGCAACAATATGCGACCGCGCCGCACAAAGTGCAAGGGCTTTTGAGCCATTCCCCATGCAATACGCACATGGCTCAATTGCTTCTATGGAAACCCAGATTCAGTTTCTTTGATAAGGAATTTCAATGGGTTGATAGTCATTTGCATACGAACGAGGCATATTCGGAACTAAGTTTTCAACTCTGTGATCGATATTTGGCCGGCAGATGACTTGGATGAGGCAGCGCCTCTCGGCATCCAAAATACCAGGGTGCAAAATCAAGACAGCGCTGCACGCGGGAGGCGAATTGGGCTAGGCAGGAGGGGAGCTTCATCCAACTTTCGCTTTGAGGATACGCCGTGACGGTGATCGACTTCTCCGCCTTCATCGGACGGCTCGCCACCGCCTCCGGCGAAACCATCCTGCCGTTCTTCCGCACCTCGCTGTCGATCGACGACAAGAGCAAGACCAAGGATTTCGATCCGGTCACGGAGGCCGACCGCGCCGCCGAGGCGGTGATGCGGCGGCTGATCAAGGCCAACTTCCCCCAGCACGGCATCGTCGGCGAGGAATTCGGCAATGAGCGCGAGGATGCCGACTACGTCTGGGTGCTCGACCCCATCGACGGCACCAAATCCTTCATCGGCGGCTTTCCGATCTGGGGGACGCTGATCGCGCTGCTGCACAAGGGCGCGCCGGTCTACGGCATGATGCACCAGCCCTTCATCGGCGAGCGCTTTTCCGGCGACAACGGTTCGGCCACCTACAAGGGCCCGTCCGGCGAGCGCCGGCTCCAGGTCCGCCGCTGCGCCTCGCTTTCGGAAGCCACGACCTACACCACCAGCCCGCTCCTGATGAACGAGCGTGACCGCGCCATTTTCAGCCGTATCGAGCAGGGCGTGCGGCTGTCGCGCTATGGCGGCGACTGCTACTCCTATTGCATGCTGGCGGCCGGGCACGTCGATCTCGTGGTCGAGACCGAGCTGAAGCCTTACGACATCGCAGCGCTGATCCCGATCGTGACCGGCGCGGGCGGCGTCGTCACCACCTGGGAAGGCAAGCCGGCGCAGGGCGGCGGCCGCATCGTCGCGGCCGGCGACGCCAGGGTCCACGAAGAAGCACTGAAGCTTTTGAACCAATAACAACGCGAGCGGAGGGCTTGCATGACCGTCTCACGCAGGCTTCTCCTTGGTTTGTTCCTGCTGCTGCCGTCAGCGGTGGTGGCGCAGAATTTTCCGACGAAGCCGATCAAGCTGATCGTGCCGTTCCCGGCCGGCGGCCCCAACGACATCATCGCGCGTGTCATCGGCCAGCGCATGTCGGAGCTGTCAGGGCAGCCGGTGCTGATCGACAATCGCGGCGGTCAGGGCGGCGTGCTCGGCACCGATGCCGTCTCCAAGGCCTCCCCCGACGGCTACACCATTGCGATCTCCTCAGCCGGCGCGCTCGCGATCAGCCCGAGCATGGAGAAGGTCGCCTACGACACCTTGAGCGACCTCACACCGGTGACGCTGGTTGCGACGGTGCCGGAGATGCTCGTGGTCGCCACCAACGTGCCCGCGAAAGACATCGGCGAATTGATCGCGCTGGCCAAGGCGCAGCCGGGAAAGCTCAACTTCGCCTCCTCCGGCCCCGGCAGCCTGCCGCATCTGGCTGGCGAATTGTTCAAGCTGACGGCGAAGATCGACATCGTCCACGTGCCCTATCGCGGCGCCGCTCCCGCGGTGAATGATTTGCTGGGCCAGCAGGTCCAGATGACCTTCCTCGATCTCCCCGTGCTGCTACCGCAGGTCAAGGCCGGCGCGTTGCGGCCGATCGCGATGGGCTCGGCCGAGCGCGCCCCGACCGCGCCCGACGTGCCGACTCTTTCGGAAGCGGGTTTTCCCGATCTGCGCGTCGAGAACTGGTACGGCATGGTGGCGCCCAAGGGCACGCCGAAGGAGATCGTCGCGGCACTGCACGCCCTGGCGACGAAGGCGATGGCCGATCCCGCGGTGAAGGAGAAGCTCGCCGCGCAGGGCGCGACGCTGATTGGCGACGAGCCGGAGCATTTTCGCAGCTTCATCGCGGATGAGACTAGGAAGTGGGCGAAGGTGATCAAGGATGCCGGAGTCGAGACGGCAAAGTAGTTCGCGTTTTCGCTGGCTAAGCACCACCTTCACAACGCGACAGGTGCGTTCCCTCCCCCCTTGCGGGGGAGGGTTAGGGAGAGGGGTCCACACGGGGACTCCATCGATCTCTCTTCTTCGCGACAGAGACACCTATTCCTGGGCCACCCCTCTCCCCCGCCCTCCCCCGCAAGGGGGGAGGGAGCGCAGTTTGCTCGCTGCGGGAGCGTGCCTCACACTAGCGCAGCAACCAACTGCTCACACCGCCGCCGCCCGCAAATGCTCCACCAGCATCTTCGCCGGCCTTGGCAGCGTCTTGAAACTGCGCGCGCAGATCACGAGCTTGCGGTTGGCCCAGGCATCGCGTAGCCGGACCATGGCGAGCGGCATCAGTTTGGCGCAGCGGCGGGCGGCGGATATCGGCACCAGCGCGACGCCGACATCGGCGGCGACCATCTGGCAGATCGCATCGAAGTCGCGCAGGCGCGCGCGGTAATGCGGGCGCATGCCGAGCCGGGCGGCGTGCTTCGAAATGTGCATCTGGAGCGCGGTGGCGCTGGTGAGCCCGACGAAGTCGCAACTGCCGGCTTCCTGAAAATCGATCTGGCGGCGACCCGCGAACGGGCCGCGCCGCGACGTCACCAATGTCAGGTGGTCCTCGCTGAACACGAAGCGCTCGATATGGTCGGGCAGCGCGTGCTCAGCGGCGAAACCGAGATCGGCGGCGCCTGCGGTGATCGCCGCCGCGATGTCGGTGCTCTCGCGCTCCTCGATGTCGATGGCGACGTCGCGGTGCTCGCGCAGGAAGCCGGCCAGCGCCTTCGGCAGATGTTCCGACAGGCCCGAGGTGTTGACGAGGAAATGCACGCTGGCGCGCACGCCGCTGGCAAAACCGGCGAGATCGCCGCGCAGGGCATCGATCTGGTGGATCACGAGCCTGGCATGATCGAGCAGGCTCTCGCCGGCCGCGGTCAGCTCGACGCCGCGCCGCCCGCGCTTGAGCAGCGCGACGCCGAGCGCGTCCTCGAGCCCCTTGATGCGCGCGCTGGCCGAGGCCAGGGCCAGGTGCGACCGCTCGGCGCCGCGGGTGATGCTGCGCTGGTCGGCGACCGCGATGAAGAGTTGGAGATCGACGAGGTCAAAGCGCATGGCAGGTCTCCCAGCCTTCGTTCAGAGCGAAGGCTTACTCCGTAACCTCCAGATTGTGCGCCCGCGCGGCTTCGGTCAATGTGCTGGCATGATCGACCCGCTTCTCATTGTCATCGCCGCCGTGTTCCTGATCGCCGGATTCGTCAAGGGCGTGGTCGGGCTCGGCCTGCCCACGGTCTCCATGGGGCTGCTCGTGGTGAGCATGGCGCCGAGCCGCGCGATCGCCATCGTCATCGTGCCCGCCATCGTCACCAACATCTGGCAGACCTTCGTCGGCCCTTATCTGCGCGACATCCTGAAGCGGCTGTGGCCGCTGATGATCGGCACTGTGATCGGCTGCTGGCTCAATGCCGGCGCGCTGACCGGCCCGCATGCGCGCTACGGCACGATCGTGCTCGGCGTGCTGCTCATCATCTATGCCGTGATCGGGCTGAACAAGTTCCAGTTCCGCGTCGCGCCGCAGAACGAGAAATGGGTCGGCGGCGTGGTCGGTGTCATCACCGGCGTGATCTCGGCCTCGACAGGCGTGCAGGTGATCCCATCGATGCCGTTCATGCAGGCGATCGGCATGGAGAAGGACGAGCTGGTGCAGGCGCTCGGCGTGTTCTTCACGACGGCGACACTGGCGCTCGCCTTCAACCTCACCGCCGGCGGATTATTGACGCCGGCCAATGCCGTGCCCGGCGCCGTGGGCATGGCCATGGCCTTTGCCGGCATGTTCTTGGGACAGTCGGTGCGGGCGCGGATGCCGGCCGAAGCGTTCCGCCGCTGGTTCCTGATCGCGATGATTTTGCTCGGCCTTTATCTGGCCGGCAGTGCGCTGCTCAAGGAATTCGCCTAGGATTTCGGCCCGTGGCCCGGCACCCATTTTTCGTGCTGGGGCAGGTCGTCCTCAATCGTCCACCATGGAGCACGCGAGGAGGTGAAGACGTGCAGGCGGGGCCTGACTTGCGGATCGTCGTCGAGCAGGCCGGCAGGAATGCTGACGGTTGGAAGATAGCTCGCCTTGCCCGGCGTCAGGCAGCCGCAGGTCTTGCACCGATAGCGGAAGCTCCCCGGCGCGGATTCGTAAGCCACCGTCATGTCCTCACCCGCGACGAAGCGAAACTTGTCGGCATCGACATGGGCATAGGTCGCAAACGCCGCGCCGGTCAGCTTGCGGCAATTGACGCAGTGGCAGTGCGTCAGCGCGCGCACCTGATCAATCTCGAAGCGCACGGCGCCGCACAGACAGCTTCCTCGAACCATTGAAACCTCCCCCGCGCGGCCTCTTTCGCGGCCGATTGCGTCCGCACCCTCATTCGTTCGAATGAGCCTACCGCGTCTCCAGCATGGCGACGCGGATGCCGAGATAGATGAAGAGGCCGCCGAGCGCGCGGTTGACCCAGGCGATCGCGCCTTCGGACTCGCGCAGGCGGTGGGCGGCTTTGGCCGCGAACGCGGCCAGCACCAGGCACCACAGCGTCCCTGTAGAGATGAAGATCAGGCCGAGCGTCAGGAAGGCGAGCGGCTTGTGCGGTGAATCGGCCGCGACGAATTGCGGCAGGAACGCCAGGAAGAACAGCGCGACCTTGGGATTGAGCGCGTTGGTGAAGACCCCCTGGAGGAAGACCCGCCGCAGCGAGCTCCGCACCGGCTCGTCGATCGCCGCCGCCAGCACCGGGCGCGACCACAGCATCTGAAGCCCGGTGAACACGAGATAGGCCGCGCCGACCAGCTTCAAGATCGAGAAGGCGGTCGACGAGGCCATCAGCAGGGCCGAAAGCCCGATCGCGGCGGCCGCGACATGGACGAAACAGCCGCAACTGATGCCCAATGCGGCCGCGGCTCCGCCCCGCCAGCCCATCTGCATGCTGCGGCCGATGACGTAGACGGAATCAGGCCCCGGCGTGATGTTGAGCAGCACGCCCGACAGGATGAAGAGCCCGATTTCGTGAATGCCCAGCATGCAAAGGTGCCCCCTGCCGCCCGTTCCGGCGGTCGCAATTCCGCTTAGTCGGTTCGCTCCTCCTCGTCCACCGCCGGGATTGCGGAGGATTTACCTCGAATTTGCAATGCGGATCATGCTTCCGCTCGGCCACATCTGCTTTATAAAGGCGAGGTTCTTGAAATGTGGGATTCGAGCCGACTTGCCACGCCGTGGCCAGTCCCAGGTCCCTTCACGATCACTTATCGATCCCTTGGAGCTTCCGGGATATGGAAAGACGTCTGGCCGCCATCGTCTGCGCCGATGTCGCCGGCTATTCGCGCATGATGGGCAGCGACGAGGCCGGCACCCATGCCGCCTTCAAGGCCCATCGCAGCGCGATCCACCCGATCATCCTCAATCACGGCGGCCGCGTCGTGAAGAACACCGGCGACGGCTTCCTGCTGGAGTTCCCCTCGATCGTCGGCGCCACCGAGGCCGCGATCGCGATGCAGACGCTGATGGCGGAGCGTAACCACCATCTGCCGGCCGACCGTGCCATGCAGTTCCGCCTCGGCATCCACATGGGCGACGTCATCGCCGATGAGGACGAGGTATTCGGTGACGATGTCAACATCGCCGTCCGCCTGGAATCGGTCGCGAGCCCCGGCGGCTTCGCGATCTCGGCCAAGGCCTACAAGGAGGCGAGCAAGCATCTCAGCGCGCCGCTGGTCGATGCCGGCAATCATCGCTTCAAGAACATCAAGGATGCGGTCGGGGTCTGGACCTGGACACCGGAGGGTGCACCGGCGCTCGCCCCCGAGCTCCGGGAGGCGTCCACCCTCTCGCAACAGTACCGCACCGCGATCGTTGGCGTGCTGCCCTTCGCCAACCTCAGCGATGCCCAGGACGAATATTTCTCCGACGGCCTCACCGAGGATCTGATCCACGCGCTATCGCTGCAATCCTTCTATCGCGTGCTGAGCCGCAACTCGACCTTCGCCTTCAAGGGCAGGAACACCAGCACCCGCCTGATCGCGCGCGAGATCGACGCCACCTATCTGATCCAGGGTTCGGTACGGCGCGCCGGAACCAAGATCCGCGTCACCGCCGAGCTGATCGCGCCGGAGACCGGCGAGCAGCTCTGGACCGGCCGTTACGACCGCGACATCGGCGACTTCTTCGCGATGCAGGACGAGATCACGACCAATCTGTCCGCCGCCATCGCCACCGAGATCGTCCGGGCGGAAGCTTCGGCGCCTGCGCGGCTCTCGACCGACGTCACCGCCTGGGATCGCTTCCTCAAGGGGCTGTCGCATTACTACCGGCAGACCAAGGAGGACCTGACTGCCGCCGTCGATCTGTTCCGGGAAGCCATCAGGGTCGATCCCAAGCTATCGATCGCGCACGCCTATCTCGCCACGATCCAGATCCAGAGCATCCAGTTCGGCTGGGTCAAGGGCACGCGGGAGATGTGGGCCGAGGCGATGAACCTCGCCGAAACCAGCGTCCGGCTCGACCCGCGCTCGTCCTTCGCGTTCTCGAGCCTGTCCTGGGCGCACGCCATGGAAGGGCATTACGAGGCGGCGATGGACGCGGCCAAGCGCGCGGTCGCGCTCAATCCCTACGACATGGGCGCGCGCGGCGTGCTCGGCATCTGCCATTTCGTCATCGGCGAGCACCGGGAGGCGATCGAGATGTTCTCGATGGCCGCGCAGCGCGACAACAGCGACCCGCGCTACCAATGGGCGGCGCTGAACGCCTTCAGTCATTATCTGTTGCGCCAATATGACGCGACCCTGTCATGGGCGCGCGAGCAGCTTTACATCAACCCCAACCACATGCAGGCGCTGGCGATCCGCGCCGCGGCCCTGGCGCAATTGGGCCGGACGGCCGAGGCGAGCGAGGCGACCGGCGTGCTGATGGGCAACTACCCGACCCTCAATGTCGATCGTCACTTGCGCAACTTCCACTGGAAGCGGCCCGAGGATCTCGCCCACTATCGCGAGGGGCTGCTGAAGGCCGGCGTGCCGCTCGGCAAGCTGACCCTGGTTCAGAGCGACGTCAAGCGCGTCGCCGAGTCCTGAGCGGCAGGCCGCGATCCCCTGCGGTCGGTCCCGCACTTCTTTGCCAGAACACGCCCGCTTTTGTTGACAGAACAGTGAATTCGGCCACACTTCGCCACACGCTCAAGTAGTATAGCTTGCTGCCGGTTTGTTAGGACTTTCCGCGCTTGATCGGCGCCTCATTTCACGATTCGCTGTTTTCAGGATTTTGGGCCATGCATGACCCCGCTTCGAAACCGCCGTTCGACCCCTCGATTCAGGTCTCGCCGAACAATCCCTGCCCATTCCTGCGCGGCCTCGTCGGCGAGGGCTTTGTCGAGGGCGGCACTGTCCCGCTCGGCAAGCTGTCGGAGACGATCGCTAACGCGACCGGCGAAACCGGACTGAAGAAGGCGTCTGCCCGGCTCCAGGTCCGCGGCGTGGCGCTCATCGCCAACGGTCTCGGTCACATCCTCAGAAGCATCTTTTCGGGCGCGCAGCTCGATGCGCTGCGCGGCGGCCCGCTGGACAAGCGCGGTGCCGGCTCGCGCATCCTCGGAGTCGACGGCAAGGTCAACGAGGACGAGATCGCGCGACTCGCGAGTTTCGGCCGGACGTACACCGATCCGAACGGCGGCTCCGAGCTGGGCCTCAACGCCTCGGAAATCGACATCTTCATGCGCGACAACCTCAAGCGCGCCGGCAGCGCCGCGCGCTGGTACTACCCGCTGCTGATGAAGTTCGAATGGCCGATCCTCCTGAAGATCATCGGCAAGGGCACGGGCGAGGATCGCTATCTCGGCGTTGCCGACGTGCGCACGCTGTTCAACGAGCGCCAGTTCCCGGCGCGCATCAACGAGCGGCTGGTCCCGCCGGTGCTGTCGACCTGCCAGCGCGTGGTGCGGGGCGCCCTCAAGCTTGCGGCCCTGCTGATCGCCATCGGTCTCGTCGCCCTCGTGGCGGTGGCCGAATTCCCCAATCAGGTTCGCGCCATGCTGCCGCAGAAGGGCATCCTGGTGAATCTTCTGCCGCCGCCCTTGCCTTCGGTCCCCGCGGCAAAGGCAGCTTACTGGCTCGACCAAAACTGGTCGCTGAAGGACCGGCACTGGTTCCATCATGCCAGCCAGGGCACCGCGACCTTCCCGGTGCCCTATGAGTGGTTCATGGCGCTGGAGCAGCCGCGGCTGCATCTGTTCTCGAAGCCGGGCATGATGAAGGACAGCGCCTACCTCGAAGGCTTCGGCTTCATCCCGAGCCCGCAATCGATTCAGACCGACACGGCGACGCTGCGCCGCTTCGGTTACGCCAATGTCTATGAGACGACGCAGGCGCCGGACTGGTCAACCAGATGGACGCCGGTGGAGAACGTCGACGGCCTGCCGGTTGGCTTCGCGCGGATGACCGGCGTCCTCGATCCCGCGACCGGCCGTCGCGAAGAGGACAAGATCGGGCTGACCTGCGCGGCCTGCCACACCGGCCAGATCCATTACCAGGGCGTGGACGTGCGCTTCGACGGCGGCCCGGCCATGACCGACCTGAAGAAGCTGGAGCTCTCGACCGGCCTGTCGATCGCCTACACCCTGTATGTCCCGTTCCGCTTCCAGCGCTTTGCCGATCGCGTGCTCGGCCCCGATGCCAGCAAGACGGATCGCGCCGCGCTCAAGCAGAAGCTCAGCGCGATCGGCACGTTCCTGATCGACTGGGCGAAAACCCAGCAACAGACGGTTGAAAGCAAGAAGACCTGGAACGGCAGGCAGCAGCAGGACACGGAGGAAGGGTTCGGCCGCCTCGACGCTCTCAATCGCATCGGCAACCAGGTCTTCTCGCAGGATCTCGCGCTGAGCGGGGTCAAGGGCTTCGAGAAGAACCTGCACGCCCAGGACGCCCCGGTCAGCTACCCCGCGATCTGGACCGTGCCCTGGTTTAAATTCGCCCAGTACGACGCATCGATCGAGCAGCCGTTAATTCGCAATGCCGGCGAAGCGCTCGGCGTGACCGCGCTGCTCAACCTGTCCGACGCCTATCCGGAGGACCGGCTGTGGCGGTCCTCCGTGAACATCAGGACCCTCGGCTGGATCGAGGACATGCTGAGAGGCCCCGATCCGTTCAAGCCGGCCGATCCCTCCGCCGATCCGAAATTCGGCGGCCTGCTGGCGCCGCAATGGCCCTCGCAGATCCTCGGCGACGCATGGAGGATCGATCAGGCCAAGGTCGAGAACGGCCGCAAGATCTACACCGAGATGTGCTCCGGATGTCACCTGCCGGCCGTCAACACCAAGGCTTTCTGGTCCTCGACACATTGGGAGCCGAGCGGCGACAGCAAGGTCCTGAACGCGGTCACGATTCCCCTCAAGGAGATCAACACGGATCCCGAACAATCCCTTGTTCTCAGCAACAGGATCGTCGACGTGCCCGGCTTCCTGAAGGTGAATACGGCCGACCTCCAGACATGGTGGCAATGCGACATCCCGACCGCGAGCAAATCGCCCAATGAGATGGTCTATGCGCTCGGCCTCATGACGGTGGTCGACATCGTCGCCCGCAAATGGATGGACGACGAGAAGGTCCCGGAGGCCGAACGGGCGAAAATGTGGAATCTCGCGCGCAAGAACTGTCTCAACCCGGCGCCGGACCCGCGCTATCGCGCGCGGCCCCTCAACGGCATCTGGGCTACTGCGCCTTACCTGCACAACGGTTCGGTGCCTTCGCTGTACTGGTTGCTGAAGCCGGCGAACGAGCGCCCGACCAAATTCTGCATGGGCCGCCGCGACTATGATCCCGTGACCGTCGGCTTTGCAGTGACCGCGGATGAGAAGTGCAAGACGGGCGAAACGCAGTTCTCGGCGGGGTCGGAGAAGGACCCGATCCAGGGCAACAGCGTGCTCGGCCATTCCTTCGAGCGCAAGCCGGGCGAAGACAAGCGTCCTGGCGTCATCGGCCGCGAGTTCAAGGACGATGCCGAGCGCTACGATCTGATCGAGTATCTGAAGACGCTGTAGTTGATCTTCACCTCTCCCCGCTTGCGGGGAGAGGTCGAATTCGATCGCAGATCGAATTCGGGTGAGGGGGACTCTCCGCGAGTCCAACTCCCACCGTCCTTGCGGAGACTCCCCCGCACCCCAACCCTCTCCCCGCAAGCGGGGCGAGGGAGAAGACCCCCTCACTTGAACAGCGACGTGCCCGGCACGAAGGCATCGAAGGCGGCCCAGAATTGGGAGCGGTAGCGGTCCTGCTCCTGGAGGATCTCGTGCTTGGCGCCGGCGATCACGAGGTGGGAGCCGGCGCGCAGATGATAGGCGAACTCCTCGATCGCCGCGGTCGAGACCACGGTGTCGTTGGAGGCCGCCAGCATCAGGATCGGCTGGCGGATCTGCGAGGGGTAGTTCTTGCCCTTGAAGGTGTTCATGGCGCGGAAGGCGGTATCGGCCCAGGCCACGGTCGGTGATGCCAGCCCGAGCGTCGGGTCCTCCTCCAGGATCGCGGCATTGCGTGCATAGCGGACGGGATCACTGGTCACGGGGTTGTTGATGAAGGGATCGAGCCCGGTGAGACGGTCGCTGCCGCCGGGGACATAACGGCCCCCCTGCCCGAGCAGGCGCATGGTCTTGAGCAGCGCACGCACCGGAAGCGAGGTGGTGCGCCCGGGCAGGTCGATCATCGGCGCCGACAGCACCATGCGGTCGAACCAGCGCTTGCCCGCATGCGCCACCCGCAGCATCACCGTGCCGCCCATGGAGTGGGCCAGCGCGAAGAACGGCGGCGGGCAATCCGGCAGCACGACCTGCTGCACGAAGGCCTCCACGTCGACCTCGAAATCGGAGAAGTCACGCACATAGCCCTTGCGGGGGTCGCGCAGGCGGCGCGAGGAATGGCCCTGCCCACGCCAGTCGATCATCGCCACCGCAAAGCCACGGTCGCGCAAATCGCGCACGGTCTCGAAATATTTCTCGATCTGCTCGCTGCGTCCGGTGAAGACGCAGACGGTGCCCTTGCGGTTCGCCGGCGGCGCCCAGCGCGCAAAGCGCAGCTCGGCACCATCGGGCGTCTTGATGGTACCGCTGACGACGTCTTCGGGGACGGGATTGGACGGGATCGAGACCAGCGTCATTGGGCGCGAAGTGCTGCAAATCAAGGGGCTGAGCGCCGAAAAGGCGCAAGTTGCCGCCCTCTTGAACGCCGTTCCCTTGAACCCATATCACCATGGTGCAGGCCGCTACCAGTGTTTCGGAACCGGAACATCAGGCTGCACACAGACTAAAGCCCGGCCCGATTGGCGGGCGGGTTACCCAACAGTCGCTCAATGGAGGACTTGACCATGCGTAGCTACGATCTCACCCCCTTCTATCGTTCCACCGTCGGCTTCGACCGCCTCTTCAGCCTGCTCGACCAGGCCAGCTCTGACGGCAGCCCCGGTTATCCCCCCTACAACATTGAGCGTACCGGCGAGAACGCCTACCGCATCACGGTTGCGGTCTCGGGCTTCGCCAGGGATGAGCTCTCCATCGTGGCGAAGGAAAATACGCTGACGATCAAGGGCGGGAAGGCCGCAGGCGAGAACAGCAAGAACGAAGTGCTCTACCGCGGCATCGCCGCGCGTGCCTTCGAGCGCGCCTTCCAGCTCGCCGACTTCGTGCAGGTGAAGGACGCCTCGCTCGAGAACGGGCTGCTTCACGTCGACCTCGTCCGTGAGATTCCCGAGGCGAAGAAACCGCGCCAGATCGCGATCAACGCCAGCGCACCGAAGGCGCAGGTGATCGAGAGCTCGGTCGCCGCCTAAGCACGGCACGCCACTTCCAGGTTTGAGAAAACGCCCCGGTGCCCCGGGGCGTTTTTTTACTTGCCCAGTTGTGTCGCGAAACGCCGCGAGTAGCCCCGCAGCGACTCCTCCGTCGATATATTTCGTACCGGCCAGCTGCTTGTCAGTGCAGCAGAATCCAGCGGCAGTTTTCGGTTGAAATGGAAATACAGGTTGGGCCTGTCGTTCTACGTTACCCCACACTGCAAGCTCGCCCACGCGTCCCGTACACGCCCGACCAAGACGCTGCTCACAGGTAGGTGACTGAGCGTAACGCCGCTGCCTCACGCTCCGTCCTTTGGACATCGAACACAAAACAAGA
Organism: Bradyrhizobium sp. TM233; assembly: GCF_036247965.1. NCBI lineage: Bacteria > Pseudomonadati > Pseudomonadota > Alphaproteobacteria > Hyphomicrobiales > Nitrobacteraceae > Bradyrhizobium > Bradyrhizobium sp. TM233. The sequence goes on from NZ_BTIG01000014.1 coordinate 58,449, forward strand.
CGGAGCACGATCATGTCACTTTGGCGCAGCCTTTTCGTCGCCGCGAGCCTGTTGGCTGCCCCTCTCAGCCTCGCTCACGCGCAGACACCGCAGACGGTGAAAGCAAAGAACGTTGTGCTGGTGCACGGCGCCTGGGCCGACGGCTCGAGCTGGTCGGAGGTGATCCCGATCCTCCAGGCCGCGGGCCTTCACGTCACCGCCGTGCAGAATCCGCTGTCGTCGCTTGCGGATTCCGTCGAGGCGACCAGGCGCGCGCTGGCCGAGCAGGATGGACCGACGGTGCTGGTCGCGCATTCCTGGGGCGGCACCGTGATCAGCCAGGTCGGCACCGATCCGAAGGTCACCGGCCTCGTCTATGTCGCCGCACGTGCGCCCGATGCGAACGAGGATTTCGTTGCGCTGTCGAAGCAATTCCCGACCGGCCCGGTGCGCGCCGGCATCGTCGAGCGCGACGGCGACACAAAACTATCGGAAGACGCCTTCCTGAAATATTTCGCCAATGGCGTGAAGCCGGAGCAGGCCAGGGAGCTTTATGCCGTGCAATGGCCGACCGCCGCGTCGATCTTCGCCGGCCGCACCACGGAAGCTGCGTGGCATTCGAAGCCGAGCTGGTACGCGGTGTCGAAGAACGACTACACCATCGATCCCGATCTCGAACGCTTCCTCGCCAAGCGCATGAACGCCACCACGATCGAGCTCGATGCCGGCCACCTCTCGCTGGTGTCGCATCCGAAGGAGGTCGCGAATTTGATCCTGGAAGCCGCGGGATATCCGCGGAGCTGAAGCGATCGCTGAAGTGCGGAAGGCGCCTGAATTGCTCAGGCGCCTTTTGTTTTGCCCGGCTGCTGCCGCGCCAAACTCGCGACGCTAATCCAGCCCCTGGGCCGCCGGCATCTCCTGGGTCGGCAGGATCGTTGGGGCCGGCTTGGCCTGACCGACGGTCGGCGCGACGGTTTGCGGTGTGGCCTCGGTCGGCTTCGCCTGGGCGGCAGCGGTCTGCTGCGGTGCTTGTGCCTGCGGCGCTTGAGCCTGCTGCGTCACTGGCTCGGCCGGCTTGGCGGCGACCGGCGTCTCGCTGCGTCGCGGGGCAGCCCTGGGCAGCGGCACGGTGCGGCTCGCCACGTGCGGGATCGAGGCCGGCGGCCGCGGCGGGCCGCTGCGGATCACGGTTGGCGGCGGCAGCGCGCTTTGCGGACCGTAAGGCGCAACTGCGCGCTCGTCATAGGCAGGCGCCATGCCGTAGGCGTCGGCGGCCGGCATGAAACGGATGATCCGCCCGTCGCGGGCATCGATCACGAGCCGGCCGTCATCGCCGCGACGGTCGATCACCGCGATGGTGTAGACGCTGCCGCGCAGGCGCGGGATGCCGAGCGGCGAGAAGCCGTTGTCGCGCAAGACCGCGTAGACCTCGGTCGACGGCAGCAACGCCGGACCGCGCTCCTCGTAGCCGTAACGCGGCGGCGATGGCGGGGCAGCTTCGGGGGGCGCATAGGGTCCGTCGAAATCCGACACCGCGATAGCCGCCCCTCCTGCGATACCGTTCGCGGGAACTTGCGCCAAAACCTGCCCATGCCAAGCGCCCATGGCGAGCGCCAGCGTGGCAGCAGCCACACATCCTGTGAAAAACTTCATCGTCGACATGCTCCTGTCAGGCCCCCCGAAGCCTCGCGCTCTTTCGCTTCTTGCGGCGTGGCGCGCCTTTCGAAGGGTTGATCCGAAGCTTCATTTGGGATTTCGGCGCCCGCAGGGCCGGATCAGGGCGCGTTTGCTTCAAAACAGGGGCTGCGCAACTTTCGGAAAGCGATTGATTGACATATCGGGAATCGGGACTTCCACGCGCTTGTGTGATAGACAAAAATTTGGCAAGGTGACGGTTAGGACAGGAAGACTGTCTCAATTTTGCTTGCGGTTCCGGCATAGGGATTGCAACGAAAGTCGGTGCTCTCGAGCACCGTAAGGCAACAGGCAAAGCCGTTCTCGGGGACGAAGAACGCCTAGGCCTGAATCTAAGAAAATGCGGCTCGCAGCGGACGAGCGGTGACCCAGAGGCGGGTGCCGCGGAACGCCCAAGGTGCGCCGAAGATGGCGGTGAGGCAGCTTGCCGCACGGAGAGGATTGGAACAATGAACGGGTCGCAATTCGAGAGCGCAAACATCGTGGCAGAAGAGCTGTCGGCGACGGTCGCCTCGAAAACGACCGATCCGATCCAGGAACACAATTCGCGCCCGCCAGCCGTTGGCCTCTACGATCCGAGCCTGGAGAAGGACAGCTGCGGCGTCGGCTTCATCGCCAATATCAAGGGCAAGAAGTCGCACGAGATCGTCGCGGACGCGCTGAGCATCCTGTGCAATCTCGAGCATCGCGGTGCCGTCGGCGCCGACCCGCGCGCCGGTGACGGCGCCGGCATCCTGGTGCAGATCCCGCACGCCTTCTTCAGCCGCAAGGCCGGGGAGCTCGGCTTCGCGCTGCCGGCGCCCGGCGAATACGCCATCGGCGCGCTGTTCATGCCGCGCGACACCGCATGGCGCAACGTCATCAAGAGCATCATCGCCGACCAGATCAAGGAAGAGGGCCTGACCCTGCTCGGCTGGCGCGACGTGCCGACCGACAATTCCTCGCTCGGTGTCACCGTGAAGCCGACCGAGCCCGCCTGCATGCAGGTGTTCATCGGCCGCAACGGCACCGCCAAGACCGAGGACGAGTTCGAGCGCCGCCTCTACATCCTGCGCAAGTCGATCTCGCAGGCGATCTACCAGCGCCGCGACCGCGGACTTGCCGGCTATTACCCCTGCTCGATGTCCTGCCGCACCGTGATCTACAAGGGCATGTTCCTCGCCGACCAGCTCGGCAAGTACTATCCCGATCTGCACGAGAAGGATTTCGAGAGCGCGCTCGCCCTGGTGCATCAGCGCTTCTCGACCAACACCTTCCCGGCCTGGTCGCTGGCGCATCCCTATCGCATGATCGCGCATAACGGCGAGATCAACACGCTGCGCGGCAACACCAACTGGATGGCGGCGCGCCAGGCTTCGGTGAGCTCCGAGCTCTACGGCAAGGACATCAACCGGCTCTGGCCGATCTCTTACGAAGGCCAGTCCGACACCGCCTGCTTCGACAACGCGCTCGAATTCCTGGTGCAGGGCGGCTACTCGCTGCCTCACGCCGTCATGATGATGATTCCGGAGGCGTGGGCCGGCAATCCCCTGATGGATGAGAAGCGCCGCGCCTTCTACGAATATCACGCCGCGCTGATGGAGCCGTGGGACGGTCCCGCCGCGATCGCCTTCACCGACGGCCGCCAGATCGGCGCCACGCTCGATCGCAACGGCCTGCGGCCGGCGCGCTATCTCGTCACCAAGGACGACCGCATCGTGATGGCGTCCGAGATGGGCGTGCTGACGATCCCCGAGGACCAGATCATCACCAAGTGGCGGCTGCAGCCCGGCAAGATGTTGCTGGTCGACCTCGATCAGGGCCGTCTGATCCCCGACGACGAGATCAAGGCCGAGCTCGCCAGGAGCCACCCCTACAAGGAGTGGCTGGAGCGGACCCAGATCGTGCTGGAGGAGCTGCCGAAGGTTCCGACCACCGGCGTGCGCTCCAATCTGTCGCTGCTCGATCGCCAGCAGGCGTTCGGCTACAGCCAGGAAGACATCGCCATCCTGATGACGCCGATGGCGGCCACGGGCGAGGAAGCCGCGGGCTCGATGGGCAACGACACGCCGATCTCGGCGCTGTCGGACAAGGCCAAGCCGCTGTTCACCTACTTCAAGCAGAACTTTGCGCAGGTCACCAACCCGCCGATCGACCCGATCCGCGAGGAGCTGGTGATGAGCCTCGTCTCCATCATCGGACCGCGGCCGAACCTGTTCGATCTTCAGGGGCTTGCTACCACCAAGCGCCTCGAAGCGCGCCAGCCGATCCTGACCGACGCGGATCTCGAAAAGATCCGCTCGATCTCGGATGTCGCCGATTCCCACTTCAAGTCGCGCACGCTCGACACCACCTTCCACGCCGGCCTCGGTGCGGCGGGCATGGACCAGGTGCTCGACGAGCTCTGCGCGCGCGCCGAAAGCGCGGTGCGCGAGGGCGTCAACATCATCATCCTGTCCGACCGCATGGTCGGCACCGACCGGGTTCCGATCCCGTCGCTGCTGGCCTGCGCCGCCGTGCACCACCACCTGATCCGCACCGGCCTGCGCACTTCGGTCGGTCTCGTCGTCGAATCCGGCGAGCCGCGCGAAGTGCATCACTTCGCCTGCCTTGCCGGCTACGGCGCCGAAGCGATCAACCCCTATCTCGCGTTCGAAACCATCATCGCGATGAAGGACCGCCTGCCCGGCTCGCTCGACGACTACGAGATCGTCAAGCGCTACATCAAGTCGATCGGCAAGGGCCTTTTGAAGGTGATGTCCAAGATGGGCATCTCGACCTACCAGTCCTATTGCGGCGCGCAGATCTTCGACGCCGTCGGCCTCAAGGCCGACTTCGTCGCAAAGTTCTTCGCGGGCACGCATACCCGCGTCGAGGGCGTCGGCCTTGGCGAGATCGCCGAGGAGGCGGTGCGCCGTCATGCCGACGCGTTCGGCGAGGCGCTGGTCTACAAGGGCGCGCTCGATGTCGGCGGCGAATATGCCTATCGCAGCCGCGGCGAGGACCATGCCTGGACCGCCGAGTCGGTGTCGCTGCTGCAGCACGCCGCGCGCGGCAATTCGCAGGAGCGCTATCGCGCCTTCGCAAAGATCCTCAACGAGCAGTCGGAGCGGCTGCTGACGCTGCGCGGCCTGTTCCGGATCAAGAACGCCGACGAAGAGAAGCGCAAGCCGGTGCCGCTCGACCAGGTCGAGCCCGCCAAGGACATCGTCAAGCGTTTCGCCACCGGCGCGATGAGCTTCGGCTCGATCTCGCGTGAGGCCCACACCACGCTCGCCATCGCCATGAACCGGATCGGCGGCAAGTCGAACACCGGCGAAGGCGGCGAGGAAGCCGACCGCTTCAAGCCGATGCCGAACGGCGATTCCATGCGCTCGGCGATCAAGCAGGTGGCCTCGGGCCGCTTCGGCGTCACCACGGAGTATCTCGTCAACTCCGACATGATGCAGATCAAGATGGCGCAGGGCGCCAAGCCCGGCGAAGGCGGCCAGCTGCCCGGCCACAAGGTCGACGCGACCATCGCCAAGGTCCGGCACTCGACGCCGGGCGTCGGCCTGATCTCGCCGCCGCCGCACCACGACATCTACTCGATCGAGGATCTGGCGCAGCTCATCTACGACCTCAAGAACGTCAACCCGACGGGTGACGTCTCGGTCAAGCTCGTCTCCGAGATCGGCGTCGGCACGGTGGCCGCGGGCGTCGCCAAGGCGCGCGCCGACCATGTCACCATCGCCGGCTTCGAAGGCGGCACCGGCGCTTCGCCGCTGACCTCGATCAAGCATGCCGGCTCGCCGTGGGAGATCGGCCTTGCCGAAACCCACCAGACCCTGGTGCGCGAGCGGCTGCGCAGCCGCATCGTGGTCCAGGTCGACGGCGGCTTCCGCACCGGCCGTGACGTCGTGATCGGCGCACTGCTGGGCGCCGACGAGTTCGGCTTCGCCACCGCGCCGTTGATTGCGGCCGGCTGCATCATGATGCGCAAGTGTCATCTCAACACCTGCCCGGTCGGCGTCGCGACCCAGGACCCCGTCCTGCGCAAGCGCTTCACCGGCCAGCCCGAGCACGTGATCAACTACTTCTTCTTCGTCGCGGAAGAAGTCCGCGAGATCATGGCTTCGCTCGGCTTCCGCACCTTCAACGAGATGGTCGGCCAGGTTCAGCTGCTCGACCAGACCAAGCTGGTCGCGCATTGGAAGGCCAAGGGCCTCGACTTCTCGAAGCTGTTCGTGAAGCAGAAGGAAGAGAAGGGCCAGAAGATCTATCACTCCGAGCGCCAGAACCATCATCTGGAAGCCGTGCTCGACCGCACGCTGATCGAGAAGGCAAAGCCTGCGCTCGACCGCGGCGCGCCGGTGAAGATCGAGGCCAATATCAACAGCACCAACCGTTCCGCCGGTGCGATGCTGTCGGGTGCGGTCGCCAAGATCTACGGTCATGCCGGCCTGCCGCACGACACCATCCATGTCGGCCTCAAGGGCACCGCGGGCCAGGCGTTCGGCGCGTGGCTGGCGCAGGGCGTCACCTTCGAGCTCGAGGGTGAAGCCAACGACTATGTCGGCAAGGGCCTCTCGGGCGGCAAGATCATCGTCAAGCCGCCGGCCAACAGCAGCATCGTGCCGGAAGAGAGCATCATCGTCGGCAACACCGTGATGTACGGCGCGATCCAGGGCGAGTGCTACTTCCGCGGCATCGCCGGCGAGCGCTTCGCCGTGCGCAATTCGGGCGCCGTTGCGGTGGTCGAGGGTGCGGGCGATCATTGCTGCGAATACATGACCGGCGGTATCGTGGTCGTGCTCGGCAAGACCGGGCGCAACTTCGCGGCCGGCATGTCGGGCGGCATCGCCTATGTGCTCGACGAGACCGGCGACTTCGACAAGCTCTGCAACCTGGCGATGGTCGAGCTCGAGCCGGTGCTGTCGGAAGAGCTGATCAACGCCGGCACCTACAATCACTCCGGTGACCTCGAGGCGCATGGCCGGGTCGACGTGTTCAAAAACCTGCTCGACTCCGACGTCGAGCGCCTGCACGTCCTGATCACGCGCCACGCGAAAGCGACCGGCTCCAAGCGCGCCGCCGACATCCTTGCCAATTGGAAGGAATGGCTGCCCAAATTCCGCAAGGTGATGCCGGTGGAGTACCGGCGCGCGCTGCGCGAAATGGCCGCCAACGCGGACGCCGAGCCGAAAATCGCGATCGGGGCGTAGGGCAATAAACCCTCATGGTGAGGAGCGCGATAGCTGCGTCTCGAACCATGAGGTCACCAGCGGGGCCTTTCCTTCGAGACGCGGCGCCAAGCGCCGCTCCTCAGGATGAGGTCTGGAAAAGAGACGAAATTCAAGCGGCAGGGACTTCGGGTTTAATGGGCAAGATCACGGGTTTTCTCGAAATCGAACGGCATGACCGCAAGTACACCCCGGTCGCCGAGCGCGTGAAGCATTACAACGAGTTCGTCCTTCCCTTGACCGAGAAGGAAACGCGCGACCAGGCCGCGCGCTGCATGAACTGCGGCATTCCCTATTGCCACGGCACCGGCTCGGTCGCGCCCGGCACGCCCGGCTGCCCGGTCAACAACCAGATCCCGGATTGGAACGACCTCGTCTATCAGGGCAACTGGGAAGAAGCCTCGCGCAATCTGCACTCGACCAACAATTTCCCGGAATTCACGGGGCGCATCTGTCCGGCGCCGTGTGAAGCCTCCTGCACGCTCAACATCGACGACAACCCCGTCACCATCAAGACCATCGAATGCGCGATCGTCGACCGCGCCTGGGACAATGGCTGGCTGAAGCCGGAAGTCGCGTCCGTCAAGACCGGCAAGAAGGTCGCGGTGATCGGCTCGGGCCCGGCCGGCATGGCCTGCGCGCAGCAGCTCGCGCGCGCCGGCCACGACGTGCATCTGTTCGAGAAGTACGCCAAGGCCGGCGGCCTGCTGCGTTACGGCATCCCCGACTTCAAGATGGAGAAGGGCGTCATCGACCGCCGCGTCAAGCAGATGGAAGGCGAAGGCGTCACCTTCCACTACAACAGCCATGTCGGCGCTGACGGCAATGTCGATCCGCGCGAGATGCTGAACGAGTATGACGCGGTGGCGCTAACCGGCGGCGCGGAAGCCCCGCGCGACCTGCCGATCCCCGGCCGCGAGCTGTCAGGCATCCACTACGCCATGGACTTCCTGCCGCAGCAGAACCGCCGCGTCTCTGAGGAACCCCTGAACGGCGTCCAGGAGATCCTGGCCGGCGGCAAGCACGTCGTTGTCATCGGCGGCGGCGACACCGGTTCCGACTGCATCGGCACCTCGCTGCGCCAGGGCGCGCTGTCGGTGACCCAGCTCGAGATCATGCCCGCCCCGCCCGAGCGCGAGAACAAGGGCCTGACCTGGCCGAACTGGCCGCTGAAGATGCGGACGTCGTCCAGCCAGGCCGAAGGCGCGGTGCGCGAATTCGCCGTGCTGACCCAGAAGTTTTCCGGCGAGAACGGCCAAGTCAAGAAGCTGCACTGCGTCCACGTCGACGACAAGTTCAAGCCGATTGCCGGCACCGAGTTCGAGCTCGATGCCGAGCTCGTCCTGCTCGCCATGGGCTTCGTCCACCCCGTGCATGAGGGCCTCTTGAAGCTGCTCTCGGTCGAGCTCGACCCGCGCGGCAACGTCAAGGCCAACACGCTGGACTACCAGACCTCCCGCCCGAACGTGTTCACGGCCGGCGACATGCGCCGCGGCCAGTCGCTGGTGGTGTGGGCGATCCGCGAGGGCCGGCTGTGCGCACGGTCGATTGATACGTTCCTGATGGGGAAGACGGATCTGCCGCGGTGAGACAAGCTCGCAGCGAGTTTTACGAAAGGTGCCATCGCCCGCGAAGCGGGCGTTTCGGGTGTACCGATCGTCCAGACTTAAATATCATCCTCGCTCTCCCTCCGAGCTGAACGCTAGGCAGAGTGTCATCCGCAACGTCTGATTTTTAACGTGCGGTAGGTTGTGGACCTATCACCGAAAAAAATTGGCAACTCATTGCGTCTTTAGAGGCGCGTCTGGCCACAGACTTCGCCGCTGCAGAAAGTCCGGAATAAGCTTGTTGCGGCTAGCCATTTGGCCTTCCATTTTTGCTATGTCAGAAGCAAACTCCTTTTTGTCGACGTAAAGATATCGCCAACAACTGAATATCTCCGACGGAGCTGCGGTCAACGCTCGCTTTGCGATCTCCAGCTCCGTTAGAGCCTTGCCGACTTCTCCCAGCAGATAATTCGATAGCGACATGCATTGCCAAAAATTTGCATCGCCCTTCGTCTTAAATAGCGCTTGCGTCCCGAGTTCTGCGGCGCGCTGAAACAAATCTAAGGGCGGATCTCCCGTCTGCCCCCATTCGGCGCAAGCAAGATTGAATACATGTTCAATCCCTCCGGACTTCAACACGATCGATCGATCGCTTCCTAAAAGCTCAACGACTTTCCCATAGTTGCCCGTAGCAATCAGCGCAAGGAACAGGTGGATTGGGGTTTCATTCGGATTTCTTTTCTGACCATACTTACTTAGCAGAAGCTTGGATGCGAGAAATGCTCCATCCTCATCGACGATAAGATCACTTGCGACGCGTTCGAGAGCGCCTTCGTCTAGCTGGCGAATGGCCTCTGATGCAGCCACCGCACTCAGCCAACCAGCGTCAACCTCGCGCAACCGACTGATTGCAGAAACGATCGCCGGAACTGTAGATTCAGAAGATGCAATGACTGCGCGCAGGTCCTCCTTGATTAGATCGGCCTGCTTTATGCCTAGAAGGGAAGCTCGGCGCGCGCGCGCCTTCATTTCGTTAAAGCCTTGATGAATAGCGGCATTGAGGCTCTCAAGTTCACCCTTCACGTTCCCTAGCCCGTAATAGGCAGCAGCCAAGGACCAAGCCACTTCGCCATCGGCGTTGTGCAATTGGAAGATCGTCCTGAGATATTCCTCAGTGGTCGCGGAGCTGGCGCCCGAACGGTCAGCTCGGAGGGACGCTCGAATCTTCTCTAGTTTAGAGAGAGCGCCGGAGCGATCTTCGAGATTCTCGGAAACAATCGCTTCGACCAACCTTCTATACTCATCTGCTAGACGGGTCTTCTTGCGATCGCGCACAAATATCTTCTGATCGAGCAAAGCTAAACTATTGTAGTGACGAATGATCGATGCAGGCTCTTCGTAGCCAAGCTTCTCCATCGCACTATCAAAATGGCGCTGAAGAATAAGGTCCTCATCATCCAAGTCTGGAACGTTGGATGGACAGAAATGAATGTGGATATTGGCACCTACATCAATCTCAGCCTTGATATTTCGTACAACATCCCCCAGACCGCGGATATTCTGTTCGTTGGGAAAAAACATCAAAACATTTGAATTTGGCAGCTGGCGCGTGCAAATGCCGCCCACGTCGGTATGGCCTGTACGGCTATCAATAAACACGTAATCGAAATCGAAGCTTGATTTCCATTGCTGCTTCAGGTCCTCGAACATGAGGTAGCCATTCTTTTCTTGATATAGAGTCAGCCAATTGATTGAGTTCAGTTTGTGCGCATAGTTCTCATCTTGGCGTCCTGCAGACATCAACCAAATGAGATTTTCATCAATTCGATGTTCAGTAACGTAGCCAAGAAAATCTGGCGCGCGTCCTTCACGAAGGTAGTCAGTCACATAGTCGACTACCCCACGACTGGACGCGCTCTCAGTGAACGGCTCGTAGGTCTGAATGCCGGGCGCCTCAAGATCGAAATCAACTACCAGCACCCTCTTTCCCCGAAGTGTTAGCTCGACGGCTGCGTTCACAAGCGCCATCGTCCGACCAACACCACCCTTGAAGGAGTAGAATGTAACAACGTACATTGGGTGACCTATACCTCAGCCGCGCTCGTTGGCCTCAGCCGAAAAGTTGAAGCGCGCGCGTATGCGGTAGCCGATATTTCGGTCCGAAATACCCCAGCAGAAATGTTGATCTTCTCGGCCGTTTCGGAAGTTGCTAGGGCGAGCAAATTCCGGAAAATTTGCCGATCGCGAAGAAGACGCAGAAACTTATCAATCGCCAAATTTTGGATGAGAGCTCCGCTCTCCCATCTCTTTATCGAGGCGATGCCGAGCCCGGTAATTCGCGACCATTCTGCCTGCGAACACTGATTATTTTCTCTTAGATCCCTCAACTCGGAGGGGGTTAGTCGACCTAGGTAGTGACAGACCGCCTCATGACGAAGGTCCTCAGCACGCGAATCTGTGAAACTATCTCCGCACGCATCGCAAGACCAAACTGGCACCATCGCCGAAAGCTGAATGACCTCGCCGTTCTCCGACTTATAATTGAAGTATTCATTCCTAATAGTGGAATTCAGAGCGTACGCGCCACAGCAGTCACACCTCTGATTTTCCGCGTTTGATATTCCGACTAGCTGGTTGAACATTTTGACCTCCAGTCGCTAAGCTGGCACGACCATCGCGCTAGAATTCGGATTCGTGAAAGCTGCGACCACGTACGTGATCCCCACAGATTTGCAGCTTGACGTAGAGTTTGCGGCTGTTAGCGCCAGGCAGCAGCAGAACGTAGGCGGATGCGCCAGGCGGGCGCTCCAGCACGATTTCTTCAATCGCAGCGCCGTCGCTGAGAGCCCTGCTGATATAGGTCCACGCACCTTCATCAGTGAACGCCTGTCGCGTTCTGGGGTCCGTAAATTGCCGGGGCTGCCATTGGCTGGGCGCGTCAGAAGTGAAGATAACGCGACGCGAACGCTTTGATTCACACAACCGGACGAGCCGGGCACGTATCGTCTCCAGATCGGCCATACAGGCCCCCCCGTAGCATCAAATGATATTTCGCGACCATCTTACACCCCACGTGCGAGCTTCTTCTGGGATCATTTGATACCAAGAGGGAGCCAGAAGGTCAAGGATGAAAGGATTATGGCAATATAATACCGTGATGACCGTAAATGGCTTCTGAGGGAAGCTTGCTCTCAGGTGTAACAGCCAAGGATTGGTTCGAACTCTCGCGACTAATTCTGCAGCCTCACCCCGACCATCACCACCGTGCCCTGCGAGCTCGACCCCGGCTGGTTCGAATCCAGGATGTCGTGGCGCAGCGTGCCCTTGACCCAGATGTTGCGGTTGAGCTTGTAGATCAGATTGCTTTCGAACGAGTAGGTCTTGTCGTTGCGGTTCTGGCCCTGGTAGTCGAGCGTGCCGTAAGTGAATTTGCCGACGGCGGTGAGCCAGCGGCGGAAGTCGTGATCGACTTCGGCCGAATAGGTGCGCACCAGGACGCCCGAGGAGCCGGGGATGGTGGTCTCGGCGATCTGCGTGTCGGTGAAGAATTTCACCGTGGTGAGGCCGCTCGCATTCCAGATCAGCGAGCCCGAGGTGAGGAAGCCCGCGAGCTGGCTGAGGCGCGGGTCGGTGTAGTTGCGCGCGGAATAGCCGACCGAGATTTCGCCGGTGAGGATGCGCGAGAATTCGAAGGACGAGCCGACCTTGGCGTAGCCGCCGTTTGAATCGCGGAAATAGCCGTTGCGATCGGCGGCCTGGTCGTGGATTCGGGTGTCACCCTGGATCTCGACGAACGGCTTCAGGCCCGGCTTGAGGTCGTAGGAGAAACGGCCGATGCCGCCATACTGGTTGAAGTCGCGATCGCCGTTGCCAAAGGTCGAGCCGTCGGTGAGCTTGGAGTCCGTGTAGGCGGTGCGATCGACGGTGGCGCCCGCGGCGACCTGGAAACGATTGAAGGTCTGGTCGAAGCCGACGGTGGCGCCGAAGGCGGCGTAAACCGGATATTTCTGCAGGCCGGCCTGCACGTTCGGGCTGCCGGGATTGTCGGTGGCGAGCCGCAGGCGCAGCTGCGAGGTCAGCTTGAGATCGCGATCGACGTCGAGGCGGCCGTCGACATGGCCGGTGAAGTCAGGACGATTGATCTCGACCGGCGAAGGCGAGGCAAAGCCGTCGATCGTCGCCGGCATGTTGTTGGTGTAGCCGGAGAACGAGCCGCGCAGATCGGCGACCAGCGCGTGGCGCTCCCAGTCGGACATCACCACGAGATCGGGTGCGACGACGTAGACCGGCGATCCCACCGGCTTGTTGAGACGCGCAGGATTGGTGTCGTAGCCGGTGGAGAGCTCGAGCCCGCCCTTGATCAGGAAGCTGCCGGCGTAGTCGCCGACGGCCCCAAACGCATCGTCATCCGCCTTGAGGCGGCGGCGCAGCGGCTGGCCGGGCACGGTGCCCGCCATCGCCGCCGGCACCGGCGCCTTGTTGGCGGAGGCGGATGGCGGCGGCGCGATTCTGGGCAGGCCGAGCGTAGATGGCGGCGGCACCGTGGTCGGCGCCGGCGAGCCGGGACCGGCCGCGCGCTTCGGCTTCGGCTGGCCCGGATAGAGCTTGGGTTGCTGTCGCTTGCGGTTGAGCGAATCATAGCCGGAGCTGCTCGCACCGGTGGCGGCAGATAGGCCATAAGTCGGGACCTGACCGATGCGCGAGGCCGCCGGCTTCTCGCGGGCTTTGCGCGGATCGGCGCTGGGATCGGGCAGCGCCGGCAATGCATCGGACGGCGCCTGCGGCACGCCCGCCGTGCGGCGGGTCGGCAGCGTGTCGGGCGATGCGAAGCCGCCGCGGTTGGGATTGAACAGATCGGGCGTGAGGCTCTGGGCGGCCGCGGGCGCGCTTGTGAGGGCCGTCAGCGCAAGACCCGGCACAAGGCATGGCAAAACAGCGCGCAGGAACTGCGCGCGTTTGCTCCGGCCGATGCCTGGAGACGACCCCACGGTGGAATAACTCCAACGAAATCAAACACTTTCACGGTGGCCACCGCCGGTTGGCGGGAACCATCGTTAATGGAGTTAAAACAATTATGGTTAATGACCGGTTGAGGGCTTTGGCGCGCGCGTCGCCTCCACGGCCGCGGCGTGCTAATGAGGCGCCGACCGGGCGAACGCCCCCTCCTCCCTGGACCAGAACATGCCGAGTTCGAAACCGCTGATGACCGCATCATCCGGCCCCATCCCCGACAGCGTCGAATCCGCGCTCCGCACGCTGGAGACGGAGAGCGGCGGCATCAACGCGCTCGCCGCCGCCCTGCGCGGCCCGCTGGGCGCGACATTTTCGAAAGCAGTCGACCTGATCCGCAATGCCAAGGGCCGCGTCATCGTCACCGGGCTCGGCAAGTCAGGCCATATGGGGCGCAAGATCGCCGCGACGCTGGCCTCGACCGGCACGCCCGCCTTCTTCGTGCATGCCGCCGAGGCCGGCCACGGCGACCTCGGCATGATCACCACCGACGACGTCATCATGGCGCTGTCCTGGTCCGGCGAGCAGCCGGAGATGAAGAACCTCGTGAACTATTCGGCGCGCTTTGCGATTCCCATGATCGCGGTGACGTCGAACGCGGCCTCCTCGCTGGGCCAGGCCGCCGACCTCGTGATCGAGCTGCCGAAGGCGCGCGAGGCCTGCCCGCACAATCTGGCGCCGACCACCTCGACCCTGATGCAGGCCGCGATCGGCGATGCCCTGGCGATCGCGCTGCTCGAAGGCCGCGGCTTCACCGCGCTGGAGTTCGCGCATTTCCACCCCGGCGGCAAACTGGGCGCGATGCTGAAATTCGTCCGCGACTACATGCGCACGGGCACCGAGATCCCGGTCAAGCCCCTGGGCACCAAGATGTCGGAGGCCGTGGTCGAGATGTCGGCCAAAGGCCTCGGCTGCGTCTGCATCGTCAACCAAGCAAACGAGGTCGCGGGCATCATCACCGACGGCGATCTGCGCCGCCACATGCGGCCCGACCTGCTGACGGTGACCGTCGACGAGATCATGACGAAGCAGCCGAAGACCGTGCCGCCCTCGATGCTCGCCACCGAGATGATCGAGGTGCTGAACACAAGCAAGATCACGACTCTGGTCGTGACCGAGGCGGGCAAGGTGGTGGGTATCGTGCATCTGCACGATCTGTTGCGGGCGGGCGTGGCCTGATCTGTCATCCCGGGGCATCGCGAAGCGATGAACCCGGGATCCATCGGGCCGCAGAGTTTGTCTCTCCATGGATTCCGGGCTCGCGCCAAGTGGCGCGCCCCGGAATGACAGCGAGAGTGTGGTGTACTCTCTCCACACGTCATTGCGAGCGGCTTGTCCGCCGAAGCTCGAAGAGCGAAGGCGGAAGCGAAGCAATCCAGAATCTTTCCGCGGAGACAGTCTGGATTGCTTCGTCGCAAGGGCTCCTCGCAATGACGGGGAGAGACTTACGTCGGAAACCGCGCCGCCTTCTCCTCCAGCGGCAATCGCAGCCCGTTCGCCAGATACGACACCGTGCGGTAGAATCCGCACAGCAGCATGATTTCCAGAATCTGCGCCTCGTCGTAATGCGCCGACAGCGCAGCGAACTCGGCATCACTCAATGTCGCGCGGTGATGCAGTGCGTCGACGGCCGCGATCAGCGCCTGCTCGGCCAGCGACCAGCACGGTGAGGTCGCATCGCCCTGCACGGTGGCGCGAATCTCTTCCCCGTTGATTCCCGCTGGCCCGGCGAAAACCGCGACATGCACGCCCCATTCATACTCGCATTTGTTCAGCGCACAGGTGCGGTCGATGACGATCTCGCGCTGGCGCAGCGAGAGCGGGCCGGGATCGAGCAGACCGCCGGCGCGAAACTTGTCCCAGGCGCGGGCGTGGCCCGCCATCACCCGGAACAGCATCAGCGGTGGCGCGCCGCGCATGATGCGATCGAACTGCGCCTGGATCTCCGGGGGATAAGGCTGGGTGAGCGGCGCAACGCGCGGCGTGGACTGGGACATTGGCGGCCTCCACCGCTACATTTATTGTAGCGATACGCTACACTATCTGTAGCACAACGCAAGAAGGTGACGATGGTAAAGCAGGCAGCATCGGGAAGCATCCGAGGCTCGCGCAGCGGGCGACCGATCATGGCGCTGCTGGACCTGCTCGGCCGGCGCTGGAGCCTGCGAATATTGTGGGAGTTGCGCGGCGAGCCCCTCACCTCCCGCGCATTACGCACCGCCTGCGACGAGGCCTCGCCGACAGTGCTGCAAGCGCGCCTGACGGAGTTGCGCGAGGCGGGGTTCGTGGAGCTTGGCGAAGGCGGAGGTTATGGGCTGACGGCGCTGGGGCGGGAATTATGCGAGACGTTCATGCCGCTGAACCGGTTTGCGGAGCGGTGGAAGGACTCTTCCCCCTCTCCCCGCTTGCGGGGAGAGGGTCGGGGTGAGGGGGAGCCTCCGCGCAAACGGTGAGAGACGGACTCGCGGAGAGTCCCCCTCACCCGGACTGCATCTGCGATGCAATCCGGCCTCTCCCCGCAAGCGGGGAGAGGCGAAGAATCCTCACGCCGCCGCCACGGTCAGATTCGCACCGTCCACCTGCACCACCTTCACCCGCGTCCCCGCCGGCGTATCCGGACCTGCGACGCGCCATACCGTGTCGCCGATGCGCACGGTACCGTTGCCATCGACGATCGGCTTCTCCAGCGTGAACTCGCGGCCGAGCAGTGCCTCGGTGCGCTTGTTGAGGAACGGGCTGGCGCTTGCATCCGGCTTCGGCCGCGCAAGGCGGCGCCATATCGGCACGGCGGCGGCGGCGAACACCGCGAACATCACGAGCTGGATCTGCCACGATAGGACGACGGTGAACGAGATCAGGCCGACGAGCAGCGCGGCGAGCCCGAGCCAGAACAGGAATATGCCCGGCGCCAGCACCTCCAGCGCCATCAGGATGAAGCCGAAGATCAGCCAGTTCCAGGTGCCGAGCGATACGAGCATGTCGGTCATGACACGACCTCTATCATGGTGCATGCCCCTGCCTGAAGGGACATGCGCCGGGGACTATCCCTGCCGCGGCGGCACCGCCGGCGGTGTGCTGCCGGTCGTCGGCACCGAGCCGGTGCGACGGGCGGCGGCGGCCGCGGACGCCGCGCTTTCGCCGAACGTTGCTTTCGCGATCTCGCCGATGCCGGCGAGCGAGCCCAGCATGCTGGTGGCTTCTATCGGCAACATGATAATCTTCTGGTTCGGCGCGTCGGCGAACTGGCCGAACGCCTTGATATATTTGTCGGCGATGAAGTAGTTCAACGCGGCGACGTCGCCCTTGGAAATCGCATCGCTGACCATCTGGGTTGCCTTGGCCTCGGCCTCGGCGGACCGCTCGCGCGCTTCGGCGTCGCGGAACGCAGCTTCCTTGCGGCCTTCGGCCTGGAGGATCTGCCCCTGCTTGGCGCCTTCGGCGCGCAGGATTTCCGACTGGCGCTGGCCTTCGGCGGCGAGAATGTCGGCGCGCTTGACGCGCTCGGCCTTCATCTGCCGGCCCATGGCCTCGACCAGGTCAGCGGGCGGCACGATGTCCTTGATCTCGATGCGGTTGACCTTCAGGCCCCACGGCGAGACCGCGGCATCGACGACGCGCAAGAGGCGCTCGTTGATCTCGTCGCGATGCGACAGCACCTGGTCGAGATCCATCGCACCCATCACCGAGCGGATGTTGGTCATGGTCAGGACCGTGATCGCCTGGGTCAGGTTGGAGACCTCGTAGCTCGCCTTGGCGGCGTCGAACACCTGGTAGAAGGCAACGCCGTCCACCGTCACGGTGGCGTTGTCCTTGGTGATGACCTCCTGCTCGGGAATGTCGATCACCTGCTCCATCATGTTGATCTTGCGCCCGACGCGATCGAAATAGGGCACGATCAGATTGAGCCCGGGGCTCAGCGTCTGGGTGTATTTGCCGAACCGCTCGATGGTCCAGTCATAGCCCTGCGGCACCGTCTTCACGCCGGCGACCAGCGTGACGATGACGAGCAAAACCAGAACAATCGCGAAAATGTCGAAACCGCTCATATTTCCTCCAAGGCAGGGAAAAGCCCTTTCCCGCGCTGTCATTGGTCGGGAGCGCAACCCTACCGGTTCAGCGGTCGCAATTCACGTCGGTATCGGGCTAATTCTGCACAAGCCGTGGAGGCGGGCAAGGATCACGATATGTATTTGCGGCGGGCCCTTGAAAGCGTGCAGGCGCAAACCTAGCGGCGAAAATTGACGAATCCGAAGGCGCACGTTGGACGACTTCATTCGATCACGTCATTCGCGAGTGCGATGAGGCCCGGGGGAAGTGTGACGCCGAACTCCCTGGCCGTCTTGAGGTTGACCGCGAGCTCGAACTTGGTGGGGTTCTGCACCGGCAGGTCGGCTGGCCGCGCGCCCTTCAGGATGCGATCGATATAGTCCGCGGCGCGGCGGAGCTGCTCGGCGCTGTCGGTGCTGTAGGACATCAGCCCGCCCTCACCGACGAAGGTGCGGCTCCAGAACACCGCGGGCACGCGCGCCTGCGCGATTGCCGCCAGAAGCTGGCCGCGGTTGGCCATGGTGAAGAAGTCCGGCAGGATCAGAAAGCCGCCATCCCTCCGCGAAGCCAGCGCCGCGATGGAGGCGGCGTCATTCACCGGCGCGGGCTCGACCGTCACATGGAGGGTCCGTGCCGCGTCTTCGATCGTGCGCAGCATCAGCGGCGCGAACGGCGCGGTGGCGGGATTGTAGACGACGACAACGCGGGACACCTTTGGCGTGACCTGCGTCAGCATTTCCAGCCATTTGCCGGCCAGCGGGCCGTCGTAATCGGTGAAGCCGGTAATGTTGCCGCCGGGATGCGCAAGGTTTTCGACAAAGCCCTGGCTGACGGGATCGGTGACCACGGCGAACACGATCGGGATCGTCGTGGTGCGCCGGCGCAGCTCCTCCACCGAGGGCGTGCCGACCGCGAGCAGGATGTCGGGGTTGAGCGCGATCAGCTCATCGGCGAGGCGAGCGATCCGCGTACGGTCGCCGGCGCCGCTGCGCCAGTCGATCCTGAGATTGTCGTGCTCCTTCCAGCCGTGGCGGCCGAGCGCTTCGACCAGGATCGCGCTGCGCGTCTGCCCGATCACATCGTCGGCGGCCGTGACCGAGAGCACGCCGAGCCGGCGCGCGGGCTGCTGCGCCAGCACTGATGACGGCATTGCCGTGAGCATCCCAAGAAGCGCCAGACACTCACGGCGGTTCATGGGACGCCCATCAGATCCAGCCCTGAAGCTCGCGCAGCACCAGGGTGCGGATCACGTCCATGCCCGGCTCACTGTCGTTGAGGCAGGGGATCGCGGAAAACTGCTCGCCGCCATTGTGCTTGAAGATCTCGGCATTCTCCTGCGCGATCTCCTCCAGCGTCTCCAGGCAGTCCGCGGAAAACCCTGGCGTCACCACCGCGATCCTACGCACGCCTTCCTTCGCGAGCCGCTCCATGGTCTTGTCCGTGTAGGGCTGGAGCCACTCGGCATTGCCGAAGCGCGACTGGAAGGTCAGCAGCAGCTTCGTCTCGTCCATGCCGAGCCGGCGGCGCAGCGCCTCGGTGGTGGCGATGCAGTGCTGCTGATAGGGATCGCCATTGTCGACATAGGATTTCGGCATGCCGTGGAACGACGCCACGATCAGCTCCGGCCTGAAGGACAGGGTTGCCAGATGCGTCTCGATCGAGACGGCAAGCGCCTCGATATAGGCCGCGTCCTCGTAATAAGGCGGCGTCACCCGCAGCGTCGGCTGGTTACGCAAACGGGCGAGCACGCGGAACACTTCGTCGCAGACCGTCGCAGACGTCGAGGCGGAATATTGCGGATAAAGCGGGACCGCCAGGATGCGCTCGCAGCCCTTCGCGATCAATGCGTCGATGCCCGACTTGATCGAGGGATTGCCGTAGCGCATCGCCCAATCGACCACGACGTTGGCGCGGTCCGACAGGGCGGCGGCCAGCTTGTCGCTCTGCGACCGCGTGATGGTCTTCAGCGGCGACTCGTTCTGCTCGGTGTTCCAGATCTTCTGGTAGTCGAGCGCCTTGGTGCGGGGACGGCTGCGCAGGATGATGCCGTTCAGCACGAACTTCCAGACCAGGCCCTGATCCTCGATGACGCGGGCGTCCGAGAGGAACTCCTTGAGATAGACCCGCACGCCCGGCGCATCGGCCGTGTCGGGCGTTCCGAGATTGATCAGGAGCACGCCAGCGCGCGGCAGGGCGGATTGGGCGGCCGGTCTCGCGGCCTCGATGGGGACGACACTGGTCATGGCTCTGTGGGTCGCGCGTTGGTCCGAACTTGTCAAGATGAGGCCGGTTTCGCTAGGGTCGCACCCAGGCGGGGGAGGCAAAGATGACACTCGCGGAATGGTGCGTCTTTGGAGCGCTGCTGCTCTATCTGTCGACGATCGCCTCGATCAAATGGATCAGGTTTCGCCGCTTCGACAATTCCCGGCCACGCGACCCCGCCTTCTACGAGGACCCGCTCTCGCAGCGCGCGCTCGGCGCGCACCAGAACGGCATCGAGACCTTCCCGTTTTTCGCCTTCGCGGTGCTGCTCGCCGAATACCGGGACTCGCCGCAGCGGCTGATCGACGAACTCGCGGCCCTGTTCCTGATCGTGCGGATCGCCTATGTGCTGACCTATCTCGGCAATCGCCCGACGCTACGCTCGATCCTCTGGAGCATCGGCTTTGCGATCAATCTCGGGATCTTCTTCATGCCGGCGCTGAAGCGGTTTTTGCCGGTGTGAGTTGTGGTGTCCCGGACGCGGTGCAGCGCCATAGCGCGTCGAAGACGCGCGTAAACGCGCTTATGCCGCTGCTCCGCAGAGCCGGGATCCAGAAAGCTACGTCCTAATGCGCGGAGAGATGGGCCCCGGCTCTGCAGCGCACCGCCGAAGGGACTTTGCGCTGCGTCCGGGGCACGAGTGTGCCTAGAAACACGTCGTCCGTTCGGCCGCGATGTAGCCGAACAACAGGCCCGCGCCAAACAGCAGCACGACACCGGCGGCAGCGAATTCGATGCCGCGCATGAACAGCGCACCGCCGCCGTCGCGCCCGGCGCTGAGGCGGGCGGCGATGTCCTTGGCGGAGACGGCGACGACTGCGATGGCCGCAACCGTGATCGCGGTGCCCAATCCCATCAGGAAGGTGGCGGCGATGCCGGCCCAGAACAGGCCCTGGGCGAGCGCGAACACCAGCACCAGGATCGCGCCCGAGCAGGGGCGGATCCCAACAGTGAGGATCGCGGCAAACCCGCGCCGCCAGCCGCCGGGGCCGGCGAGCTCGCTCGGCGTCGGGCCATGGGAATGGCCGCAATGTTCGTCATGGACGTGGTCATGCCCGTGGTGGGCTTGGGCGTGCGCATGACCATGATCGTGGTGATGATCATGACCGTGATCGTGATGATCGTGGGCATCGTGATAATGGTGATGACCGTGATCATGATCGTGCGGCACGCCGGCGATCGCCGGCACCGGCTGGGCCGCCTGCAGCGCCCGGATGAACGTGCTGCCCTTGACCCAGACGAGGCGCAGCCCGAACAGCGCGATCAGGGCGTAACTCGCGATCTCGATCGCCCCTTCCGCCTTGCACATGGTCTTGGCCGTCGCATTCAGCACCCAGGCCGAGATGCCGACGATGAGGATCGCGACCAGCGACTGCATCAGCGCCGAGGCGAACGACAGCGCGATGCCGCGCCGCGCGGTCTCGCGGTTGGCGACGAGATAGGAGGCGATCACTGCCTTGCCATGGCCGGGGCCGGCGGCGTGGAAGATGCCGTAGGCAAACGAGATGAACAGCAGTGTCCACACCGCCGAGCCGTCGGACTTGGCGGCGCGGATGGTCGCCGACATCTGCCGATAGAATTCCGACTGTTTGGCCAATAGCCAGCCGATGAGGCCGCCGGCCTCGGGCTGGGCCGCCTGCGCCGGCCGCGGCGCGCCAAAGGGGTTTTGCGCGAAGACATCGTGAAGCGCGGCATCAGCCACGCCCACGACGAGGACAACGGCGGCGCAGACAAGAAGCCCGCGGGCAATCGGAGACTGAAGACGACCGATCAAGGGCAATCCACCGTGATCTTGTTGGCGAACATCATGCCGAAATTCGAGTTCTCGCCGTTCATGAAGGTCTGCTCGTTGAGCTTCTGCGCGCTCGCGGTGCCGTCGCTCGGGCGCTCCAGCTTCATCTGGCAGCCGGCGGGCGCGCCCACCAGTTTCACCGGGCTCTCCTTGGCCATCTGGAAGTCGATGAAGAAGGAGCGGTCGAACACTTCGAGCACCAGTTGCTTCGGCTTGACCGGGTTCTTCAGCGGCAGCGTGAAGTGCAGGGTCAGGACCGTATCCTTGTAGTCGAGGAAATAGTCGACCGGTTCCTGGAATCGCTCCTTCTTGCCGTCGGCTCGCGCAAAGGTGAAGTAAGCGTATTCCTTGAGCGACTCCACGTTGGTCTGCGCCAGCGGCCCGAGCTCCTCGCGCGTATAGGCGCCCTTGGTCTTGCTCTCGAGCCCCTGCACCGCATAGGTCGAGAACATGTCATCAAACGTCCAGCTGTGGCGGACGCCGGTGATCGAGCCGTCCTCGGCGTAGAGCAATTCGCTGGTCGCGGTGATCCAGACATGCGGATGCGCACGCGCCGCGCCCGCCGCGAGTGACAGGCCGGCGGCGAGCAGCAATCCGAACAGGGCGCGCATGCCCATCAGGCGGCCTTCGCGTCGTCGAGCAGCCCGCGGCGGCGGAGAAGCGCGTCGGGCTCCGGAGGACGGCCGCGGAAGGCTTCATAGGCGGTTTCCGGATCGACCGATCCACCCGAGGCGTAGATATCGTCATGCAGGCGCTTGGCGACGGCGGGATCGAAGATGTCACCGGCCTCCTCGAACGCGCCGAACGCGTCGGCGTCCATCACCTCCGACCACATGTAGCTGTAATAACCGGCGGCATAATGGTCGCCGGTGAAGATGTGACCGAACTGCGTGGGCCGGTGACGCAGCGCGATCTCTTCGGGCATGCCGATCTTCTCCAGCTCGCGTCTCTCGAAGGCGCGCACGTCGCTGGCTGCGGCGGCAGGCTGGGTATGGAATTCGAGATCGACCAGGGCCGAGGAGACGAACTCGACCGTGGCAAAGCCCTGGTTGAATTTTCGCGCGGCCAGGAACCGTTGCAACAGCTCGTCGGGCAGCGGCTCGCCGGTCTGGTAGTGACGGGCGAACTTCTGCAGCACCTCGGGCCGCTCCTGCCAGTGCTCGTAGAGCTGCGACGGCAGCTCGACGAAATCGGTGAACACGGAGGTGCCCGACAGCGACGGATAGGTCACGTTGGAGAGCATGCCGTGCAGGCCATGGCCGAACTCGTGGAACAGGGTGCGGGCGTCGTCGGGCGACAGCAGCGCGGGCTCGCCGCCGGCGCCCTTGGCAAAATTGCAGATATTGAGAACCAGCGGCGCGACGTCGCCGTCGAGCTTCTGCTGGTCGCGCAGCGAGGTCATCCAGGCGCCGGAGCGCTTCGACGGCCGGGCGAAGTAGTCGCCATAGAACAGCGCCTTGTGCTTGCCGTCGGGGCCCCTGACCTCCCAGACCCGGACGTCGGGGTGCCAGACCGGAACGTCCTTGCGCTCCTCGAAGGTGATGCCGAACAGGCGCGTGGCGCAGTCGAAGGCGGCGGCGATCATGTGGTCGAGCGAAAGATACGGCTTGATCGCGGCGTCGTCGAAATTGGCGCGCTGAAGGCGCAGCTTCTCGGCGTAGAAGCGCCAGTCCCAGGGGGCGAGCTTGAAATTGCCGCCCTCTTCCGTGATCAGCGCCTGCATGTCGTCGCGGTCGGCAAGCGCCCGCGCCCGCGCCGGCTTCCAGACCCGCTCCAAGAGGCTCCGCACCGCATCCGGCGTCTTGGCCATGGAGTCCTCCAGCCGATAAGCGGCGAAGGTCGGGTAGCCCAGCAGCTTGGCGCTTTCTTCGCGCAGCTTCAGGACTTCGACGATGGTTCCATTGTTGTCGTTGGCATTGCCGTTGTCGCCCCGCGCGGTGAAAGCCTTGTAGACCTTCTCGCGCAGGTCGCGCCGGGCTGAGCTCTTCAGGAACTGTTCGACCGAGGAGCGCGACAGCGTGACGATGGCCTTGCCTTCCATGCCGCGCTCTTCTGCCGCAGCCTTGGCGCTGGCGACGAAGCTCTCCGGCAGGCCCTGGCGGTCGGCCTCCCCGAGCTCCATGACCCAGTCCTGCTCGTCGCCGAGCAGATGATGGCTGAAGCTGGTGCCGAGTTGGGCGAGCCGCTCGTTGATCTCGGCCATCCGCGTCTTGGCCTCCTCGGAGAGGCCGGCGCCGGCGCGGTGGAAGCGAGTATAGGTGCGCTCAAGCAGGCGAAGCTGCTCCGGAGCCAGATCCAGATTGGCGCGGTTCTCGTGCAGCTGGGCGATGCGGCCGAACAGCACAGCGTTCATCATGATCGGATTCCAGTGCCGGGCCATCCGCAGAGAGACCTCCTTGTCGATCTCCAGGATGGCCGGGTTGGAATGCGCCGAGACGAGGTCGTAGAACACGGCCGCCACCTTGCTCAGCAGCTTGCCCGAGCGCTCCAGCGCCGTGATGGTGTTGGCGAAGTCGGGCGCGGCCGGATCGTTGGTGATCGCCGCGATCTCGGCGGAGTGGTCGGCAAAGGCCTGCTCGAAGGCCGGCAGGAAGTGCTCCGGCTTGATCTCGTCGAAGGGCGGGGTCGCAAACGGCGTGACCCAGGCCTTCAGCAGCGGGTTGGTCTCGGAGTCCGTAATTTGGCGGGGTTCTGACATCACAAGTCCCGATTTCGTGGCTCAATTGTTGCGGCCAGCTATAGCACGCGATGGGGCTTTTTTGGGCCATTTGGCCTTGCTCCCGCCCGCCTTTTCGGAGAGATTGCGGCCCTCGAAGTCAGGACCCCTGAGCCCCATGAACGCGCCTTCCTCGTCCTCCCGCCGGATCGTCTGGCCCAGCGTCATCACCGTCATCAGCGCCGCCATTCTCATCGGCGCCGAGGTGTTCGGCGCGGCCTTCGCGGGCGGCTGGGCGCTGGCGATCCTGTTCGGGCTCGGCGATCAGGGCACGCACATCCTGCAGGCCGTGTTGTTCGCGCTCGGCGTGCTCGTGATGACCGCCTTCATCCGCGCAGCCCAGCGCGTCGAGCCCTTCACGAAGCGCGGCTGACGCTGCTCGCGCGCGAGTGACGCGCGCACGAGGCTCCAAAACTTAACGCCCGTTCATCTTCCGCGTCGCTCGCGCAACACTGCGCAAGCAGATGTTAGGCAATTCTGTTCTCAGCCTAAAAAAAATCTTGCGAAGCAGAGTCAAAACGCTTATGTGCGCTCTTGCCCAATTTCGCACGTGCCTGTGGTCGTGTGTCAGTCGGTAGGTATCCGGACAAGAGGCCGGACAGCCGCCAAGGGGTGAAGAAGCCGAGGGGCTCTTCGGAAGTGCGGAAGTCGGAAGACCGAAAGGTCGGACGAGGAAGCAAACCCGGAGCGTCCAGCATCTCTCTCAAAGAGATGCCTTGTCGAAGGTGACTTCACTTTTTGCAACCGTGACTGGCAGCCGGAGGCGAACCGGCGCACCCCGCTCTCAACGGGGGACGCGACTTAAAGCAACGACGGATCGGGCTTTTTTGGTCTCTACCGGCAGTCCAACGCCGGCGCGGGCTACTGAAAAGGCTTGTCCTTCATTGCCAGGTGTGCGGGCGGGAAATTCCCAACCAATCCACGGCAGCACAGTCTGATTTGAGTCTTTGGCTCGTCACGCCTCCATCGCGTGATCTGGCCGGGGCGCTTATCCGACGACATTTTTTGAACGGATCCCCGTCGCTGGGCCGTTTGGGAGAGTGCTATGACCGAACGTATTCAGGAATTCCTGCGCAACCGCCGCAAGGATGGCCTCGACATCGAGCCGTGCCTCGTCGTCGACCTCGAGGTCGTGCGCGACAATTACCAGACGTTTGCCAAGGCGCTGCCCGACAGCCGCGTGTTCTACGCCGTCAAGGCGAACCCGGCGCCGGAAGTGCTCGCGCTGCTGGCATCCATGGGCTCCTGCTTCGACACCGCCACGGTCGCCGAGATCGAGATGGCGCTGGCCGCGGGTGCAACCCCGGACCGCATCTCCTTCGGCAACACGATCAAGAAGGAGCGCGACATCGCGCGCGCCTTCGCGCTCGGCATCCGGCTGTTCGCCGTGGACTGCGCCGCCGAGGTCGAGAAGGTCGCCCGTGCCGCGCCCGGCGCGAAGGTGTTCTGCCGCATCCTCTATGATTGCGCCGGCGCCGAGTGGCCGCTGTCGCGCAAGTTCGGCTGCGACCCGGAAATGGCCGTCGAGGTGCTCGACGTTGCCAAGCGCCTGGGCCTGGAGCCGTGCGGCATCTCGTTCCATGTCGGCTCGCAGCAGCGCAAGGTGAAGGCGTGGGACCGTGCGCTGGCGATGGCCTCGCAGGTGTTCCGCGACTGCGCCGAGCGCGGCATCAACCTGACCATGGTCAACATGGGCGGCGGCTTCCCGACCAAATACCTGAAGGACGTGCCGCCGGTCGTGACCTACGGCCGCTCAATCTTCCGCGCGCTGCGCAAGCACTTCGGCAACCAGATCCCGGAGACCATCATCGAGCCGGGCCGCGGCATGGTGGGTAACGCCGGCGTCATCGAATCCGAGGTCGTGCTCATCTCGAAGAAGAGCGACGAGGACGAGGTGCGCTGGGTGTACCTGGACATCGGCAAGTTCGGCGGTCTCGCCGAGACGATGGACGAGTCGATCCGCTACGCCATCCGCACCGCCCATGACGGCGCGGACATGACGCCGTGCGTGCTCGCGGGTCCCACCTGCGACAGCGCCGACGTGCTGTACGAGAAGAACCCGTATCCGCTTCCCGTCACGCTCGAGATCGGCGACAAGGTGCTGATCGAAGGCACCGGGGCCTATACGTCGACCTACTCGTCGGTGGCGTTCAACGGCATCCCGCCGCTGAGGACGTACCACATCTGATCCGCCTCTTTCTCTGAGGCCTGACGAACCCGGGAGCCGGCTTGCCGGCTCCTCCCCTGACATTGCCATTCTGACGACGCTTGAGCCCGCGTGCCGTTGGCGCACGGATTCAAGCGGGGACTGACGCGCCATGACTGCTCCTCGGAAGCCACAGATCGCCCTCACCTCGAAAGCCGCTCCGTTTGCGATCCGCAGCGAGCGTGCTGCCGACGTCGCCGTGCGCGAAGCGCTGCTCGATGCCTGCTTTGGCGAGACCCGCCACGGCCGCACCTGCCAGCGCCTGCGCGATGGACGCGCGCCTGCCGCAGGGCTCGCCCTGTCGGCGCTGCGCGAGGGACAGCTCGTGGGAACCGTGCGGCTGTGGCACGTCAGCGCCGGAGGCAGGCCCGCTTTGGTCCTCGGACCGCTGGCGGTGGACCCTGCCTGCCGCGAGCTCGGGATCGGCGCCGCGCTGATGCATCAAGCGCTGGCCGCCGCCCGGGCGCGCGGGCATGCCGCCGTCATCCTGCTCGGCGACGCCCCCTATTACGCCCGCTTCGGCTTCTCGGGCGAGAAGACCGGCGCGCTGGCGCTGCCCGGCCCGTTCGAACGCGACCGCCTGCTCGCGATCGAATTCCAGGCGGGTGCGCTCGATGGCGCCGAGGGGATGATCGTCCCGACCGGCGCGCCCCTGTCCAAACGGAGGGTAGTTCGCGCCCTCCATGCGCACGCGGCCTGAGGGATTGCCATGATGGCGACGACCCAAGCCGCGTAAAGCGGCAACGCCCGGCTGCGCCCGTCCTGACGCCGGTTCTTTCGGGGTTGCGCAGGCGCCAGAAACGCCCTTTAACCCCGCGAAACACCCCTTTCAGACGAGGTCCAAAACATGTCCCGTCGCCTGATCTCCACGGGCTCTCCCCTCGAAAAGTCCGTCGGCTACAGCCGCGCCGTGATCGACGGCGATTTCGCCTTCGTCGCGGGAACCACCGGCTATGACTACACCACGATGACGATGCCGGCCGACGTCACGAGCCAGTCACGCAACTGCTTCAAGACCATCGAAGCCGCCCTGAAGGAGGGCGGATTCGAGATGGCCGATATCGTCCGTGCGACCTATTACGTCACCGACACCAGCACCATCGATGCCCACTTCGCCGTCTGCGGTGAGGTTCTCGGTGACATCAGGCCGGCCGCGACCTTGCTGGTCGTCAGCGCCCTCGCCAAGCCCGAGATGAAGGTAGAGATCGAAGTCACCGCCAAGCGCCGCAGCGTCTGACAAGCGCCGCAGCGCCTGATCCACTCACACCCAACCTAGACCGTTTACTTAGACGCTCTCCTGGAGATACTTGATGAGCCCCGCCTCGCAGATCTACGCCAAGATTACCGGCCCCATCGTCATGGTCGGCTTCGGCTCCATCGGCAAAGGCACGTTGCCCCTGATCGAGCGGCATCTCGACTACGACAAGTCGCGCGTCACCGTGATCGATCCCAAGGACGAGGGCCGCAAGGCACATTGCGAGAAGCAGAATGTGCGCTTCATCCAGAAGGCCGTGACCAAGGACAATTATCGCGAGTTGCTGACCCCGCTGCTGACAGAAGGCGGCGGCCAGGGCTTTTGCGTCAATCTCTCGGTCGATACCGGCTCCACCGACATCATGGAGCTCTGCAACGAGCTCGGCGCTCTCTACATCGACACCGTCAACGAGCCCTGGCTCGGCTTCTATTTCGATTCCTCCAAGGGACCGGAAGCGCGCTCCAACTACGCCCTGCGCGAAGCGACGCTGGCCGCCAAGCGCGCGCGTCCCGCGGGCTCGACGACGGCGGTCTCCTGCTGCGGCGCCAATCCCGGCATGGTCTCCTTTTTCGTCAAGCAGGCGCTGCTCAATGTCGCCGCCGATCTGAAGCTCAACGCGCCCAAACCGAAGACCAAGGCCGAATGGGCGGATTTGATGCGGCAGGCCGGCATCAAGGGCATCCACATCGCCGAGCGCGATACCCAGCGCGCGAAGAAGCCGAAAGAGCCCGACGTCTTCGTCAACACCTGGTCGGTGGAAGGTTTTCTGTCGGAAGGCGTGCAGCCCTCCGAGCTCGGCTGGGGCACCCATGAAAAATGGATGCCCGAGAACGCGCGGACCCACGAAGCCGGCTGCGGCGCAGCGATCTATCTGATGCAGCCCGGCGCCAACACGCGCGTTCGCACCTGGTGCCCGACCCGCGGCGCGCAATATGGCTTCCTCGTCACCCACAACGAGTCGATCTCGATCGCCGATTACTTCACGGTGCGCGACGCATCGGGCACGGCGGTCTACCGGCCGACCTGCCACTATGCCTATCACCCGGCCGACGATGCCGTGCTGTCGCTGCACGAAATGTTCGGCCGCGCCGCGAAGATGCAGGAGAAGCACCACATCCTCGACGAGAACGAGATCGTCGACGGCATCGACGAGCTCGGCGTGCTGCTGTTCGGCCACGACAACAATGCCTATTGGTACGGCTCGCAGCTCTCGATCGAGGAGACCCGCAAGCTCGCGCCCTACCAGAACGCGACCGGCCTGCAGGTGACCTCCGCCGTTCTCGGCGGCATGGTGTGGGCGCTGGAAAACCCGAACGAAGGCATCGTCGAAGCCGACGAGATGGATTTCGATCGCCTGCTGGAAATCCAGCTGCCCTATCTCGGCCCGGTCAAGGGTTTCTACACCGACTGGACGCCGCTGACGGATCGCCCGGGACTGTTTCCGGAAGACATCGACAGCAGCGATCCCTGGCAGTTCCGGAATATTCTGGTGCGGTGAAACGGCGCCTCTCTCCGCCCGTCATTCCGGGGCGGCGCGTAGCGTCGAGCCCGGAATCCATCGGGCGGCAGTACATGCGGATGAATGGATTCCGGGTTCGCGCTATGCGCGCCCCGGAATGACGAAGAGACCTACTTCTTCTCCATCGGCGGCGCGATCTTCTCGGCGGGCGCCTGCGGCAGTGCCGGCTTGGTCGCCGCGCCTTGCGTCTGCGGATCGGGTCGCGCGGGCTCGGGGGCCGGCGTGGTCGGCCGGTCGCCGCCCGGCTTGGATTCCGCCGGCGTCTTGCCCTGATCGTCAGACGGGGTGCCCTGCAGCGGCGGCGTTGCCTGCGCCACCTGCAGCCGGCTCTCGGCGCGGATCTGCGCGATCGATATGCCTGACACCACGACACCTGCTGCGAACAGCGAACAGGCGATCACCAGGTCGAGTTTCAGTCTGCGCTTGTCATTGACTGTCATGTCGATCACCCGCCTTTGTCCGCGGAATCAACGAAATTGCCCGACCAGGGTTCCCCTCCCGGCAAGGCGGAACTGCACGCCTGCGCGCCAAAAACGCCGCGCTCACTCCGTCGTGCTGACTTCCCAGGTCGCGTGGCGCACGCCCGGCAGGTGCTGGAGATCGGTCGCCACATTGTTCAACTCGTTCGGATCGACCGCGCTCGCGACCAGCTTCGCCACAATCTCCAGCATGTCCTCGCCGATCTCGACGACCTCGATACCCGCCACCGGATATTTCGCGGCTTCGAGCTTGTCGACGAGCCGGTCGCGCATCTCGGGCAGGGCGTCGGCCGCAACCGCGAGCTTGAAATAGTAGGTCGCCTCGGAGGCCTTCTCGTTCAGCGGGATGCGGTTGATGGCATTGACCAGCGGGCGCAGCATGGTGTTGCCGGCGATGACGAACACAGTCAGCGCGGCCGCCTGCGCGATCATGTCGGCGCCGGCGCAGGAGCCGACCGCGGCCGAGGCCCACAGCGTCGCCGCGGTATTCAGCCCGCGGACGTCCATGCCCTGCTTCATGATGACGCCGGCGCCCAAGAAGCCGATGCCGGAGACGACGTAGGAGATCACGCGCACCGCGCCGTCGGCGCCGGTCAGATGCATGGCGAGATCGACGAACGCGGCGGCGCCGACCGCGACCAGCACGTTGGTGCGCAGGCCCGCGGTGCGCTGGCGATATTGCCGCTCGGCGCCGATCAGCGTGCCCAGCACGAAGGCCGTGAACAGGCTGACCAGCGTGTCGGCAAAATCAGCAATCTGGAAGGTCGTCAGAAATCGCATGGTCCCCTATACGGCCGGAACCATGACAGATTAAAGCTCCAGCATTCCGCCGTCCCCATTTTCATCGGCGAAGGCGAGCAGCGTGCCCTTGGCGTTCCAGGCGATCGCGGCCACGGGCGGGGTGCCGTTGCGGCGGACCAGGATCTCCGCGCCATCCTCCAGCCGCACCATCAGCACGGTGCCGTCGCTGTAGCCGGCGGCGAGGATATCGTTCTTCGGATGGCAGGCGACCACCGACACCCGCGCCTGCAGCGGCGCGAGCATTGCGGGCTCCTTGCCCATCGGGCCGTCCTTGCTGGCGAACGGCCACAGGATGATGGTGTCGGCGCCCGAAGTCGCCAGCGCCTTGCCGCCCGCGCTCCAGGACATCGAGCGGACGCGGCCGGGATAGCCGGTCATGCGCATATGCCTGTTGTCCGCAAGCCGCCAGCCATGCAGCGCCGCCTCGTGCATCGTGGTGACCAGGAATTTGTTGTCCGGGCTGAAGGTGACGCCGAGATGCGAGCCGGCCCAGGGCAGGAATTCAGCTGATCCCGCCATGTTCGGAAACCACAGTGTCGCGCCGTTGTAATGGGCAATCGCGAGCCGCAGGCCCTTCGGCGCGAACGCAAGCCCGCCGACGGTCGAGGGCACCTCGAGCGACTTCTCATCAAGCTTGCCGCTCTTGACGAACGCCGTCTTGCCGGCCGACCAGGCGTAGGAGCCGTCCGCATGCAGCGCCACCGCATCGATCCAGCGTCGCTTGGGATCGGTGGCGAGCAGCGTCACCTCGCCCTTGGCGTCGAGCGAGACGACCTTGCCGTCGTCGCCGCCCATGACAAGGCGCTTGCCGTCGGAGGCCGTCGAGAGAATGCCGCCGCTATGCACGGCGACCGTCGTGATTTCGCCTTGGGCGTCCACGAACGCGACGTTCTCTTCGCCGCCGACGAAGGCGGCGCGGGGGCCAAGGAAATACACCGAGGTCACGCCCATGCCGAGCGTGACAGGCTTGACGCGATCGGTGACGGAGACGATCGAGGCGGAATCGGGGGCCGGCGAAAACTCTTTCATCACGAGACGATGCAGCTCTCAAAACCCTTGCGGATCGCCTCTTCCGGCAATTCGCGGCCGATGAAGACGAGGCGGCTCTCGCGCTTCTCGCCCTCCTTCCACTTCCGCTGGTGGTCGCCCTCCAGCATCATGTGGACGCCCTGGAAGACGTAGCGGTCGTCGTCGTCGTGGAAGGCGAGGATGCCCTTGGAGCGCAGGATCTTGCCGCCCTCGACCTGCACCAAATTCTGGAGCCAGGGCATGAACACGTTCGGATCGAGCGGCTTGTCGGTCTTGAGCGACAGCGACTGCATGTCCTCGTCGTGATAGTGCTTCAGGCCGTGGCCGTGATCATGGTGGTGATGATCGTGGCCGTGATGGTGGTGATCATGATCATGGTCGTCGGCCTCCAGGAAATCCGGCTCGATCTCGAGGATGCGGTCGAGGTCGAAGGCGCCGCGGTCGAGCACGTCGGCCAGGGCCACCGAGCAGCGCTCGGTGCGGTGAAGCTTCGCATAGGGATTGATGCCGCGGATGCGGGCCTCGACCTCGGCAAGCTCGCCCTTGCTGACGAGATCGGTCTTGTTCAGCACGATGACATCGGCAAAGGCGATCTGGTTCTTGGCCTCGGGCGCGTCCTTGAGCCGGTCGGACAGCCATTTGGCGTCGGCGACCGTGACAACCGCATCGAGGCGGGCGTTCTTCTGCACGTCCTCGTCGACGAAGAAGGTCTGGGCGACCGGCGCCGGATCGGCAAGGCCGGTGGTCTCGACGATGATGGCGTCGAACTTGCCCTTGCGCTTCATCAGGCCGTCCATGATGCGCACGAGGTCGCCGCGCACGGTGCAGCAGATGCAGCCATTGTTCATCTCGAACACTTCCTCATCGGCGCCGATGATGAGGTCGTTGTCGATGCCGATCTCGCCGAATTCGTTGACGATGACGGCGTATTTCTTGCCGTGGTTCTCGGACAGGATGCGGTTCAAGAGCGTGGTCTTGCCGGCACCGAGATAGCCGGTCAGGACGGTCACGGGGATTTTCTGGGAGGTCGCTTCAGACATAACAACTCCGGGCATAGGGCTTTTTCGCGCGACGCGAGGCGGGGTGGCCCCTGCCCTAGTGGTCAAGCGCACTGGTCAGGGCCTTTATATTGTGCCTGACCATATCAATGTAAGTGGGTGCAGCCCCCTTTTCGCCGGTCAAACCGTCCGAAATCAGGGTCCCGCCGACTTTTGAGCCGGTCTCCGCCGCGATCCGCCGGATCAACCGGTCATCGCTGATATTTTCCAGGAACACGGCCGGTATTTTTTGGGCCTTGATCTGGCCGATGATGGCCGCGATGTCCCGGGCGCTCGGCTCGGTTTCGGTGGAGACTCCCAGGGGCGCGATGAACTGGATACCGTATTCGGCGGAAAAATAGCCGAAGGCGTCATGGGTGGAGATCACCTTGCGCCGCTCCGGCGGGATTTTCGCCACGGCCCCGCGGACCTCGCGGTCGAGCGTTTCGAGCTTTTCCAGATAGGCTTTTGCCTGGGCCCGGAAGAAGTCCGCATCATCCGGGGCGGCCGCGGCCAGCGCATTGGCGATGTCGGTTGCGTAGACTTTGGCGTTGGGGACGGACTGCCAGGCATGGGGGTCTGCGGCCGAGCCGAGCTTCAGCGGCGTGATGCCGGCGCTCGCGGTGACGACCTGCGCCTTGCTGCCGGAAGACTGCACGAGGCGCGGCAGCCAGCCCTCGAGGCCGAGCCCATTGACGATGACAAGCCTTGCCTCCGCGACCCGCTTCGCATCGCTTGGCGCGGGCGTATAAACGTGGACGTCGCTATCGGGGCCGACCAGCGTCGTAACGTTGACCCGGTCACCGCCGATGGTGCGGACGAAATCCCCGAGGATCGAGAAGCTGGCGACGACGTTGAGCCGGTCCGCCGCATGCAGCGGCGAGGCGATCAGCAGCAAGGCAAGGAGCAGAAGGAAGCGCATCGTCACGCTTCCAGATGCCGGCCGGGAAACAGCTGCCGGACGATGCCGCCGACGCGGCCGAACAGCACGGAGACGATGTAGAGCACCGTCGCCACCAGAATGACCGCAGGGCCCGACGGCACGCGGGTCTGGAACGACAGCACGAGGCCGGCATAGCCGGAAGCCGCGGCGGCGATCACGGCGATGCAGATCATGACGGTGAGATCGCGTGACCAGAACCGCGCGATACCCGCCGGCAGGATCATGAGGCCGACCGCAAGCAGCGTGCCGAGGGCCTGAAAGCCATTGACGAGGTTGATCACGACCAGCGCCAGGAAGGCGAGATGCGCTGGACCGCCGGCGCGACTGACTGTCCGCAAGAACAAGGGATCGACGCTCTCGATCACCAGCGGCCGGTAGATCACCGCGAGCACCAGCAGCGTCACCGTGGCGTTGAAGGCCACCACCAGCAGGGTCTGGTCGTCCATCGCGAGGATGTTGCCGAACAAGACGTGCAGCAGGTCGATATTGGTGCCCTTGATCGAGACGATGGTGACGCCGAGCGCCAGCGAGGCCAGGTAGAAGGTCGCGAGCGAAGCGTCCTCCTTCAAGCCGGTCGAGCGCGCCACGACGCCGGCGAGGATCGCCACCGCAAAGCCGGCGATCAGGCCGCCGGCCGTCATCGCGAACAGATTGAGCCCGGAGAGCAGGAAGCCGACCGCCGCGCCGGGCAGGATCGCATGCGCCATGGCATCGCCGACCAGGCTCATCCGCCGCAGCATCAGGAACACGCCGATCGGCGCGCCCGCCAGCGACAGCGCGATCACCGCGGCAAGCGCTCGCCGCATGAACTCGAATTCGGTGAACGGACCGATCAGCGCGTCATAGAGCATCTGCGATCACGCTGCCTGCGAGCGGGCATCGTCGGCGGCGCAGGCTGCGGCGCTATCGTCGAAGGCCTCGCACATGCGCATCGCCACCAGCAGATTTTCCGGCGTCAGCACCTCCGCCGTCGGTCCCCACGCCACGGGGCCGCGCGCCAGCACCAGCGTCTCGCTGAAATGGTTGCGCACCATCTCCATGTCGTGCAGCGCGGCGAGCACGGTGCGGCCCTCGCCGTGCCAATGCTTCACCAGCGCGAGCAGGTCGGCCGTGGTCTTGCTGTCGATCGCGTTGAAGGGCTCGTCGAGCACGATCAGACGCGCATCCTGCAGCAGCACGCGCGCGAACAGCACGCGCTGCATCTGGCCGCCCGAGAGCGTGCCGATCGGGCGGTTCTCGAAACCGTTGAGGCCGACTGAGGCGATCGCGCGGAGGATCTTCCCGCGCGCGGCCTTGCCGATGCCGCCGAACAGGCCGGCGTCGCGCCACAGTCCGGTGCCGACGAAATCGAACACCGAGATCGGGAAGCTGCGGTCGATCTCCGCGCTCTGCGGCAGATAGGCGATATCGCGCGAGTCGAGCCCGCCGAGATGGATGCTGCCATCGAGCGGCCGGAGGATGCCGACGACGCCGCGCAGCAGGGTCGACTTGCCCGCACCATTCGGGCCGATCACGGCGACCAGCGCGCCCCGCGCGACCTCGCCGTTGAGATGGTGCACGGCCGGATGCCGGTCATAGCCCAGCGTCACGTTGTGAAAGTGCAGCGCCGCCATCGTCACCTCATCGCCAGGAAGACCACGCCCCAGAGCACGGCACAGACCGCGAGCGCGGCCAGAAGGCGCGCGGCCATGGTCATGCGCAGGATCGACCAGGGCGCCGCCTGGGCCGGATGCGGCGAGGCCGCATCATGGACATGAGCATGGCTGTGGTCGTGCCCATGCGAATGCGCGTGGCCATGTGGATGGTCATGGGAATGGTCGTGATGATGGGCGTGGGACGCGGCGGGAACCATTTCGGGACGTTATATTATAACATTACCCCTGTCCACGGCTCGGGTGTCGTTCCGGGGCGGCTCAGAGAGCCGAACCCGGAATGACGGCCCGAAGACGGCGGCTCACGGCTTGCCGATCACCATCGCGATGGCCGCCGCCACGAAGGGAAACGGCACCGACACCGCGCAGCGGAACCAGACGAAACGGGCCGGCATGAACGGGATTTCCCACAAAATCACCCGCTGGAAGGCAAACAGCGCCCAGGCGACGACATAGGCGACCACCTGGGGTACCCCGCCGCCGGACTTCAGCGCCACCGTGCCGATGGAGAAGCCGATCACGGGGCCGCCGGGCGTGGCCGCACCGGCGACCACGGCGCTCGCAACCCCGAGCCAGCCGCTGTCCGGGCCGAGCCAGCCGGTGATCACCTCCTGCGGGATGATGGCGGCGATGTAGCCGGAGCCGATCACCCCGAGCGCGATGCGCGGCACGATGTTGATGAAGTCCATCGAGCCTTCGCGCAGCGACGCCCTGAACACCGGAGCGCCGCGGCGGAAGGCGATCAGGCCGACGCCGAGCACCGAGCCCCACAGCAGGATGTCGATCAGGAGCGCGGCGCTCATGCCGCGTCCTCGTCGCTTTCGCGCTTCGGATAGAGCCGGACATAGACGAAGCGGCCGAGGGCCCCTGCGAGCACCGGCAGCGGCAGCGAGATCAGAATCCGCCACAGCGTGAAGTCGGTGCCCATGATCGGGATTTCCCAGGCGACCGCCCGGCCGTAGCCGATCAGCGTCCAGCTCACGACCATGGCGATGGTGGCGCCGAAATCGGCACCGACCGCGAGCAGCGCACTCGCCACGGGATAGGCGGTGAACGGACCGCCGGGCAGGATCGCGCCGAAGGCGGTGCCGATCAGAAGGCCGGTCAGGCCGGATTTCGGCCCGAGCGAGCGCGAGACCTTTTCGTGCGGCAAGATCTCCGAGATGAAGGCCCCGAGCAGGCAGCCGGCGAGCACGCGCGGCAGGATGCCTGAGAACAGCGAGAGGTCGTGCGTGAGAATCTCCAGGACACCGTCTGTGCCATCACGCCGCCAGACCAGGCCCGCGCTGACCGCCACCAGCGCCGCGATGATGATGGTCGACCAGCCGATCGGCTTGCGTACGCGCCCCGGCCGCGGTTCGGACTCCGCGTCCTCGGCAGGCGCCGGGTTCTTCGGGGAAGGTTCTGACAACGGGCTCGGTCGGCTCGAGGGTGATGCCCGTCCTGATTAAGGGCGCCACTGAAGCGATGCAAACGGTGTGATGACAGACCGGTGCGCGCACCGCGCAGGGCAATTCCGCACAGCAAAAAGGCGGCCGCGAGCGACCGCCTTTTGTTTCTGTCATTCCGGGGCGGCGCGTAGCGCCGAGCCCGGAATCTCGAGATCCCGGGTTCGATGCTGCGCATCGCCCCGGGATGACGGAGTAAAACTCAGGCCTTCTCGAACAGGGACTCGACGTATTCCCAGTTCACGAGGTTCTCGACGAACGCCTTGAGATAATCAGGGCGACGGTTGCGGTAGTCGATGTAGTAGGAGTGCTCCCAGACGTCGCAGCCGAGGATCGGGGTGGCGCCATGCACCAGCGGATTCTCGCCGTTCGGTGTCTTGGAGATCTCGAGCTTGCCGTTCTTGACCTGGAGCCAGCACCAGCCGGAGCCGAACTGGCCGACGCCGGCCGCCTGGAAGTCGGTCTTGAACTTCTCGAAGCCGCCGAGGTCCTCGTTGATCTTCTTCTCGATCTTGCCCGGCAGCTTGGTGCCGCCGCCATTGGGCTTCATCCAGCTCCAGAAGTGGATGTGGTTGTAGTGCTGGCCGGCATTGTTGAACACCGCGGGGTTCTTG
This sequence comes from Bradyrhizobium sp. TM233, assembly GCF_036247965.1. Lineage (NCBI taxonomy): Bacteria > Pseudomonadati > Pseudomonadota > Alphaproteobacteria > Hyphomicrobiales > Nitrobacteraceae > Bradyrhizobium > Bradyrhizobium sp. TM233. The sequence goes on from NZ_BTIG01000014.1 coordinate 95,681, forward strand.
CCGAACGAGCCCTTGACGATCTCTTCAAGGGACTTGCCTTCCCATTCGGTCCCCTTGAGCGCGTTGTTGCCGTTGGTGACGTAGGCCTGATGATGCTTGTCGTGGTGGAATTCCAGCGTCTCCTTCGACATGAACTGGCCGAGGGCGTCATAGGCGTAAGGGAGTGGGGGCAGCGTAAAGGTCATGGGATGTTGTCCGCGACTGATGGGGAACTGGCTTAACGGGGACTCTTATAGAAGGTTCCACCGCCGTTAAATACCGCCAATTTACGAAAAGGCGCGAGGCCACGGCTTGGCCGGATTGCACAACTTCGCCGCACCGAGGGGCGTTCAACCCCCGGCCCGTCGGTCGCCGCAGAATATCATTGCCTTTGAACCGGTTATGACAGAACGAAGGAACCGCGCAGCGTGTTGCGAGAGACAAAGCCATGAGCATCGAGATCGACATTTTGAACGGCGACGCCTCGTGGCCGATCGCGCAGCCGCTGCATCAGGCGGTCTGGGGACCGCAGATGGTCGCGGACAAGCCCTGGGCTCACGTCAAATGGGCCAATGCGGACCTGCGCGTGCTGATCGAGACGCCCGAGGACGGTCTCGTCTGCCATGTCGGCATCTACTTCCGCACCGTCACCTGGAACGGGCAGAAGGTTCATATCGGCGGCATCGGCGGGGTCTGCACCCGCGAGGACCGGCGCGGTCGCGGCTATGCGACCGTGGCGATCGACGCGGCGATCCACACCATTCGCGCCAACGAGGCCGCTCGGTTCGCGCTGCTGTTCTGCGAACCACACAATTTTTCGTTCTACGAGACCCGAAGCTGGCTGCCCTTCAAGGGCGAGGTCTATTGCGAACAGCCAGAGGGGCGGATCCGCTTCACCGACATGGCGCCCTACGTCTTCAACATCGTCCGCGCGCCGACCTTGGGCACCATCGACCTATGCGGCCTGCCGTGGTGAGCCCTGCGTGGCCTGAGGGCTGCCGCAGGGGCTTGGCCATCCTATAATATGTCGATCATCATCTAAAATTCCGTCCGGTGAACATGACGATCGACGCCCCCTTAGACGCCGTCCCGCCGCTTGCGCCGGTCGCCTCCCCGATCGCCAGCCTGCTGACGGCCCCGATCCTGCCGACGCTGCTGCGGCTCGCGATCCCCAACATGATCGCAATGGTCGGCAGCACTTTGGTTGCGATTGCCGAGACCTCCTATATCGGCCGCCTCGGCACCATTCCGCTCGCCGCGATCGCGCTGGTGTTTCCGTTCGCGATGCTGACGCAGATGATGAGCGCGGGCGCGATGGGCGGCGGCGTTTCCTCCGCGATCAGCCGCGCACTCGGCGCAGGGGATCGTGACCGCGCCGCGACGCTGGCGCTGCATGCCGCCATCATCGGCCTCTGCGGCGGGCTGTTCTTCACGGTGATGATGCTCGTCTTCGGCCGCTCGTTCTTCACGCTGCTCGGCGGACGCGATCGCGTGCTCGAGGAGGCCAGCGGCTATTCGCAGGTGCTGTTCTCCGGCGCGATCGCGATCTGGCTCGTCAACACGCTGGCCTCGGTGATCCGCGGCACCGGCGACATGCGCCTGCCCTCGATGATTCTGATCGGGACGAGCGTGCTGCAGATCGCGCTCGGCGGCACGTTGGGGCTCGGCCTGTTCGGCGTGAAGCCCTTCGGCATGCCGGGCGTCGCCAGCGGCCAGTTGATCGCGTTCACCTGCGCCGCGATCTTCTTCCTCTGGTATCTGGCCTCCGGCCGCAGCCGGCTGCCGCTGAAGCTTCGCGCGTTTCATTTCGAGCGCGCGATGTTCCTGGACATCCTCAAGGTTGGTGCGGTGGCCTGCCTGTCGCCGCTCCAGACCGTGCTCACCATCTTGATCTTCACGAAGATCCTGGCCACGTTCGGGACCGAGATGCTGGCCGGCTACGGCATCGGCTCGCGGCTGGAATTCTTGCTGATCCCGATCACGTTCGCCTTCGGTATCGCCTCGGTGCCGATGGTCGGCATGGCGATGGGCGCCGGGCAGGTGAAGCGCGCACGGCGCGTGGCCTGGACCGCCGCTGCAGCTTCCGGATTGACGGTCGGCCTGATCGGGCTCGCTGTCGCGCTCGCTCCATCGCTGTGGGTCGCGCTCTTCACGCGGGATCCCGGCGTCACCGCCGCCGCGCACAGCTATTTCCACTGGGCCGGTCCCACCTTCGTGTTCTTCGGCATCGGCGTCTCGCTCTACTTCTCCTCGCAAGGCGCGGCGCGCGTCGGCGGCCCGGTGCTGGCCTCCACCGCGCGGCTTCTGATCGTCGCGATCGGCGGCGTCGGCCTGATGACGGCACAGGCGCCGGCCTGGACCTTGTTCGCGCTGGTCGGCGGTGCCATGGCGGTGTTCGGCCTGTCGACCGCGGCCGCGGTCGCCTTCGCGCGCTGGGACAAATGATCGCAGGTCAATGAACACCGGCAAATGAACGCAGGAATGTGATTCCAGCCGGCGTTGCACTATCCCGCCGGGCTGCTATGGAGGCGCTCCATTTTCGAGGCCCCCTCCATGACGTCCAGATTCGCCGCTCTCATCGTCCTCCTCGCCGCGCTGCTCGGCGCGACGGCCGCACATGCGCAGAGCGCCGACGGGACATGGCTCACACAGGCGGGCGATGCGCGCGTCAAGATCAGCAAGTGCGGCGGCGGCATCTGCGGCGTCGTCGCCTGGCTGCGCGAGCCCTACGACACCGCGACCGGCCAGCCCGCCAGCGACAGCAAGAATCCCAATCCCGCGCTCGCCAGGCGCCCGATGATCGGCCTGCCATTGTTCAGCGGCATGCAGCCCTCCGGTCCGAACAAATGGTCGGGCCAGATCTACAATGCCGACGACGGCAGCACCTATGCCAGCAGCATCTCCGTGACGGGCGCGGATTCGCTGCGGGTCGAAGGCTGCGTCGGTGCGCTCTGCGGCGGCGAGACCTGGACGCGGTCGCGGTAACTCCGCTCTCGTGTCCCGGACGCGATGCAGCGTGCAACGCTGCTTCGCAGAGCCGGGACCCAGAAAGCAGCACGATACGATCGAGACATGGGCCCCGGCTCAGCAGCGCATCACTGCGTGCTGCGCTGCGTCCGGGGCACGAGACCGTCCTACGCCATCATCGCCTTCAGCGCCGTCGCCGCCGAGGCGTAGCCGCCCCGCGCACCATCGATGAAATGGACGTGATCGCTGCGCAGCGCCGACGGCGTGAAGCACGTCATCATGGCGGCATCCTGCTGGTAGAGGCCGTAGCGTACGATGCCGTCACGGGCCGCAATCGCCAGACGGTCGCTCAGCGCGCGTTCGAGCTGCGGCGTGCAGTCGAGGATCATGCGCAGGCCGTCGTCAAATTTCCTGAAGTCCGAGTTCTCGACCACCTGACGCCTGTAGACATTTGGCACGAAGCCGCCGACGTTGAGGTCGAAGCGCATGATCAGATAGACGAACAGCGTATAGGCCAGCACGCTGGCGCGGCGCGCGAGCAGCGGACCACCGCGCCTGGTGCGGGCTTCGTACTCCAGCCCCTGCGGCGGCCATTTCAGCGGCGGTCCCTGCGGCGGTACCGGACGGGCGCCGTCCGGGCTGCGCTCGACGAGGTGGATGATGTCCTCGATCACCTTGCGGAAGGCATGCGGGTCGGCGCCGCGCGCCGGCATCACCAGAACCGACAGGATCAGCCCGCGTGAAGCCGGTATCACCTCGAAGCGGCAGGACAGGCCCGAGAGATCGGGCTGCGTGCCCGCCGGCGCTGCCGGGACGGCAAACTCCCCGCGCTTCATCGCTGCGTCGGCGAAGGCGAGCCCGCCACCCGAGAACATCGCATAGGACAGGTTGGCTGACGGCCCGAAGCGCGCGACGCGCACGTCGAGGCCCTGCGCGCGGATGGCGCTGACCGGCACCAGCGCGACCCGCATGGTCAGATCGAGATCTTCCCGCACCCAGGTCGCGGTTGCCGCCAGCGCCGCTCGGGCAGGTTCGAGATCGCCTGGCGCAACCGCAAAGCTCGCGCCGTCGCCGCCGAACACGAAGGGGAATTCGCGTCCCTCCAATGCGTTGGTCACCGCCGCGATCACGGCGGCGCCGGCCATGTTCACCGCCTTGTAGCGCTGCGCCGCGATCGCCTTGGTGGAGTCGACGATGTCGGCGACGCCGATACTCCAATCGTCCGGCAGCGGCGCATAGAGCGCGGGGTCCATCAGGCTGGTGAAGCCGCGGAAGACGGGAATGCCGCCATAGAAGGATTCGCCTGAGGTCATCGGAGATGCCGGATGGTTGGAATGCGAAACAAATACGTGGCAGGATCGATCCGGGTTCGCCGGCCCGGCGGCCCCTTTCAATCATTGGCCGAAACGGGCCAGGACAACAAGATACGGCGACAACAACACGAGGCCGCGTTGCAATGCCGCAGCGTGTCATTGATCGGCATCAAGCGGCCGGCCGGGAAGAGCGGCTATCGTCCTCAGCTCCAAGGCTTGCAAGGGATGATCGAGGTGTCCGACTTCGGCGACAAGGACTCCACCTCTCCGGTCCGCCGGCGCACGGGCATTGACCCGATCAGCGCGGTGAAGATGCCCGAAAGACTGACGGCAGCCGTCGATGCCTGGGCTGAAGCCCATCAGCTGACCCGCTCGGATGCAATCTGCAAGCTGATCGAGCTGGGCCTGAAGGTCGCGCCGCCGGTGCTCTCCCCGGTGCATCCGATCGCATCGGACGCCACCAGGATCGAAGAGGTCGCGGTCCACGAGATCGAGACGCTGCTCGATCCGGCATTGCCGGTGGACGAACGCGACCGCCGCATCCGCCGCCTCACCGAAGGCCCGCCGGAATTTTCGCACGAACGGATTGACTTGCCGAAGGACCCGCCCAAGCACCGGCCGTGATGGCTAAAGCATGATCCGGAAAAGCGCGCAGTGGTTTTCCGAAAAGATCATGCTCAAACAACATAAAGCGCGATGACGATTCATCCTGATCGCATCGCGCTTTAGTGCAGCTTCTCGTCCTGACGCTTGCTCGAGCTGTCGAGAGACGCACCGTGGCAGCCGACCAGGCGCACGAATTGCTGCGGGTATATTTCGTGGCCGTGACCGCCGGAATTCTGATGCGTCATTGGCGGGCAGTGGACATCGTCCGGCTTCGCGCGGGATTGCTCCGTCCGGCCCGGATTTGAAGCGGTCATGTTGGGCGTGGTCATGGACTGCTCCCTGTCGATTAGGGCAGATCGATTGACGTAACCCAATCGATTGCGGGGCATCTTACGACCAAATCCGGCTGGATGTCATTGCCGGATCAACGCAATCATGTCGGCGGAGTTCCGCTTAGGCCGTATTCCCCGCGTCCACGGTAAACACGGTCCCGGTGACGTTGCGGCCGCCCTCCCCCAAGAGATATTCCACCATGCGCGCGACGTCGTCCGTCTCCGGCAGGCGGCGCAGCGCGCTGCGGCTGGCGATGCGCTTGCGGGCCTCGTCGGACAGGTTGTGCGTGAGCTCGGTGTCGATGAAGCCCGGAGCGATCGCGTTCACGGTGATGCCGAGCTTGCCGACCTCGCGAGCCAGCGAGCGGGTGAAGCCGGTGGCGGCCGCCTTGGTCGCGCCATAGACGGACAAGCCGTTATAGCCGGTGGTCGCGATGATCGAGGAGATGTTGATGATGCGGCCGGCGCCGTCGGCCATCATCTGCCGCGCGACATATTTGGTGAGGATGATCGGCGACAGCACGTTGAGCTGCACCAGCGCCTCGATCTCCGAGTTATGCATGGTGGCGAGCAGGCCTTCGGTGCCGAGGCCGGCATTGTTGACGAGGCCGTAGGTCGGGCCGAACTCGTCGCGCACGAGCTTTGCAAAGGCCGGAATGGCGTCGATCACGGCAAGGTCGCAGGCGCGGAAATGCAGGCGCCCTTCGGACTCCGCAATCGCGGCCCTGAGCTCCTCGCTCTCACGCCGGGCGGCCGCGACCACGTTGTATCCGGCGCCGGCGAGGCGCTTGCCGATCGCAAGGCCGATGCCGCGGCTGCCGCCGGTGACGAGGACATTATGCATCGGTGCGCGCCAGTTTTCCGGCCGGGGTGACGTCGAGCGCCTCGACGAAGCGGATCACCGCCGGCACCTTGTGGGACGCGAGCTGCGCGCGGCACCGCTCCAGGATCTGGTCGCGGATCTCCTTCGCGCGCGCGGGATCGGTGCCCTGAGTGAGGATCACGTCGGCGACCACGATGCCACCGGTGATCGGGCTCTTGCGCGATTTGGCCCGCGACATCCGCACGTCGGGATGGCGGTTGATGACCGCCTCGACCTCTTCGGGGTGGACCTTCAGCCCGCCGATATTGATGATGCCGCCGCGGCGGCCGACGAAATAATAGCGCTCGCCGCGCAGCTCGACGATGTCGCCGCTGTCGACGAATCCGTCGCCGTCGGTGAGCGCGGCGGCATTGCGGCCGACATAGGCATGCGCGGTGCGCGTCGAACGGATACGCAGCGAGCCGTCGACCACTTTCATCTCGACGCCATTGCGATTGCCGAGATAGTCGGCCGGAAAGCCCTCCAGCCCGTCATTGACGGCAAAGCCGACGCCGGCTTCGGTCGAGGCATAGGCATGACCGACGGAGGAATTGGGGAATGCCGCCTTCAGCCCGTCGAGCACCGCCTGGTCGGCGATTTCACCGGAGAGGCGGACGTAAGCCGGGGCGAACTGCGCGGCCGAACCGCTCATCAGCAGCTTGCGCCAGTGCGAGGGCGTGCCGGAGATGTGCGAAACCCCGCGCGCCTTCAGCCGCGCGACGTGATCGCCGAGCGCCTCGTGCGGATCCGACAGCACCATCGAGCCGCCGGAAAGGACGGCGCGCAGGAAGATTTGCAGGCCGCCGTAGCGGCGAATGTCGTAGAAGGTCGCCCAGACCGGCGCCGCGCCGCGCGCGGGCCCTTCGGCAACGATCGCACCGGTCAGCGCTTCCAGCGTGTGGCCGGCGATCTTCGGCACACCCGAGGTGCCGGAGGTGAGCATCAGCCATTCCGTCGCGCGTTCGGTCTTGACCGGCGCGGTGGCTTCAAGCGGCAATTGCGCGGTGACGACGAGCGGGACACCAGTCCCGGCCCAGCGCTCGGATTCGTCGGTGACGACGGCATCGATCCCGGCATCGGCGATCAATGCATCGAGATGCGCCGGATTGAGATCGGGCGGGCACAGCAGCATGCGACGGGCGATGCCGTCGAGCTCGATCATGGCGAGGCCCGACCGCAGCTGGTCGGACAATTTGAGCAGCACGGAGCGGCCGGACAATTCCCGCAGGCGGCCGCCCAGAACCGTCTGCGTCAGGATATCGGTCAGCGACACGCAGCTGTGCGCGTCCGACAGCGTACGGCCGGTCAGCTCCGCGCCGAGATGGTCGCGAAGCGCAAAGATCTCACGCGGGGACATTTTCGTAGGCCCGCACGAAATCGCCCACCGTGGCGGGGAATGCTGCGTCCTCGGAAATGGTGAAGGGGTCGACGCCGGTCTCATCCTCGAGACGCGCAACCAGGATGGCGAAGGCAAGCGAGTCGAAACCCGTCTCGTGCAGCGACAGATCGTCCGAGAGTGCGGGAAGCGTGACGTGCTGCTCTTTGGCGATCTGCTGGATCGCGTCGATGACCTTAGACCTTACCGACATGGCTGGCTCGCTTTGTTATCGTTGGCGTTGCGGCGGCTCTTGCTGGCCGCCTCCCCATGGCCGCCTGTTTACCCGAGAGAAGTAAATGGCTTCTTGGACAATTCAGATAAAATTGGACCTATCTGCGGATTTTGATGGGATTTACAGCCTGATCGAGCCGTCCACGATTCGCGCATGGGCCTCCGTATCGAGCGCCACATAGGCCCCGGACTTCGGGTCTGCGATGAACAGCGGATCGGAGATCCCTGCGGGATCGAAGCCTTCCCGTGCGAGCTCGCCCTTCTTCTGCTTGAACGTCTCGGTCGCATCGATCTCGCCGGAGATGCGGATGAAGACGGGGCGCGCATAGGCCGGCAGGCGCTGCGCGAGATGTGCGGGCAATGCCGCAATGTCAAAGCCCTCGTTGACGACGATCGCGCTCATGCCGGCGCGGCCGTCGGCGCTGGGGACGCTGACGCCGTAGGTGGTGGCGTCGACCACACCGGTGAAATCGCGCATCGCGTCGTTCACCTCCGAGGTCGCGACGTTCTCACCCTTCCAGCGGAACGTGTCGCCGATACGGTCAACGAAATGGAAGAAGCCCTTGTCGTCGATCCGCATCAGGTCGCCGGTGCGGAACCAGGCATCGCCCCGGGCAAAGACATCGCGAAGGACTTTCTTCTCGGTCTCGCCGGTGTCGGTGTAGCCCTCGAAACGGCCGCCGCCTTCGTCGGCGGTGCCGATGCGGCCGATGGCTTCGCCGGCCTCACCGCGGGCGCAGGCGAGGCAAAACCCCTCTGCGTTGCGCAGTGGCACGCCGCTGTCGGGGTCGAGCTTGACGAGATTGGCAGGGAAGCGATGCGCCAGCAGCGGCGGGATGCGCCCGATCGCGCCGGGCTGCCCCTCGACGTTGAACAGCGAGAAATTGCCTTCCGTGGCCGCATAGAATTCGAGGATACGGGGAATGGCGAAACGGGCCTGAAAGTCCTCCCAGATGTCGCCGCGCAGGCCGTTGCCGCAGACGAGGCGGAGACGATGCCGATTCTCATATTCCGACGGCGCCGCCTTGAGCAGATAGCGGCAGAGCTCGCCGATATATTGAAACAGCGTGCAGTCGTGGCGCGCGATGTCGGACCAGAAATGCGAGGCCGAGAATTTCTCCGCGATCACCACCGAGCCGCCGGCAGCGAGCATGCTGCAGGGCGCGACGATGCCGCCAACCGAGTGGAACAGCGGCAGGCAATCGTAGAGCCGGTCTTGCGGGCTCGCGCCGGTGAGGCCGGCGAACCAGAAGCCCCAATTGAGAATGCGGCGGTGGCTGATGCTGGCGGCCTTCGGCAGGCCTGTCGTGCCCGAGGTGTAAATCAATAGCGCACGGTCGTCGATGGTGACCTCACCGCGCTCCTCCGGCGAAAGGGAAGCGTCGTCCAGCGCCGCGAGGGCGACATCGATGGCGCGCTCGCAGCGGGCATCGCCATGCGTCCAGACCTTGGCCTGCGTCTTCAGATGCGGCGTTGCGCTCTCCAGCAGCGCTGTCAGCTCATGCGCAACGATGATATGCGAGGGCTTTGCCACATCGAGGCAATGCGCGAGCGACTGTCCCACCAGCTTGGTGTTGAGCAGCGCCGCCACGCCGCCGATCCGGCTGATGCCGAGCCAGGCCGCGACATAATCGATGCCGTTCGGCATGATCAACGCGACGGTGTCACCCTTGGCCACGCCGGCCGAGCGCGCCCAGCGCGCGTAGCGGTTGATGCGCTTCGACAGGTCTTCGTAGTCGAGACTTGCGTTGTCCGTGATCAGCGCGACGCGGTCGGGCTGGCGCTGCGCCCAATCGTCGATGACGTCGGCGAAAAGACGTCCCGGCAGCGTCTCGATCCGCGCGGTGAGCTCGATGGCCTTCAGCCAGATCTTCGAAGCCGACGGCGCGCGCGCGGCTTTCGGTCGTTCGATGACACCGATCGTCATGCCGTTCATTCTTTCGGAACGTGTCTGCTGGTTCCGGCACCTTAGCCCGCGCGCCCTGCCCAGGTGTTAAGAGACAAGGTAAAACTCGGTTAGTACGCGATTAACTCTAGCGATCCTTTACCAAGCCGGCGGGATCGGCGTGCGCGGCGGCGCAATTCTTGCGATAGCAACGCGAGAGTGGGGATACAGATCATGATCACCAAACGGCATTTCCTCCAGACCGCCGCCTGTGCCGCAGCCGCGCTCACCGCGCCGCGCGCTTTTGCCCTCGGCAACCCCTCCTATCCCTCGCACAGCGTGAAATGGGTGGTGCCTTATGCACCGGGCGGCGCCACCGACGTGCTGTCGCGGCTGCTCTGCCAGCGGCTGTCCGACCGGCTTGGACAAACCTTCGTCGTCGAGAACAAGCCGGGTGCCGGCAGCAATATCGGGACACAGGCCGTGATCACCTCGGCACCCGACGGTTACACGCTGCTGCTGACCTCGACCGCGAATGCGATCAACGCCTCGTTCGATCCGGCGCTGCCGTATGATTTCGCCAAGAGCATCGCGCCGGTCGCCGGCGTCGCGCGGATTCCGCTGGTGCTGGTCGTCAACAACGACCTGCCGGTCAAGACCGTCGCCGACTTCATCGCCTATGCCAAGGCCAGCCCCGGCAAGATATCGATCGCCTCCTCCGGCATCGGCACCTCGCTGCACCTCTCGGGCGAATTGTTCAAGTCGATGGCCGGCGTGCAGTTCACCCACGTGCCCTACCGCGGCTCGGCACCGGGCTTGACCGATGTGATGAGCGGCCAGATCCAGGGCATGTTCGACAACGTCACCTCATCCTTCGAGCTGGTGCGCGCCGGCAAGCTGCGCGCACTCGGCATCACCACGCGCGAGCGCTCGGAGATCCTGCCCGACGTGCCTCCCATCTCCGACACGCTGCCCGGCTTTGAGACGAGCTCGTTCTACGGCGTCGGCGCTCCGCGCGACACGCCGCGCGAGATCGTCGACCTGCTCAATCGCGAGATCGATGCTGCGCTGTCCGATTCCGGGATCAAGGCCCGTATCGCCGAACTCGGCGCCATCCCGCTGCATGGCAACGCCAGTGAGTTCGGCGGCATGCTGACGGACGAGACCAGCCGTTGGCGCAAGGTGGTGGAGCTATCGGGAGCCAGGAAGGAATAACGGCTGCACTGCCCGCGAGGCGGAAGCGCCGGTCCGCCCGACGCTAGCCGCTACGCCTGTAGCGCAAGCGCTCCGGCGGCGCGTGGACCGGATAATACGGGTTGAGATCGCAGATTGCGGAGCGGCCCATCGCGGTGGCGCGGCACTGCGGCAACGAGGTGAAGGAGCAGTCGTACCACTCCCCACCTCCCCCGTTCGCACCTGAATAGACGTGCATGCAGACGGGGTAACGCGGATCAAAGGTCTGCGCATTCGCGGACGCGGGCGTGAGCAGTGCGCCGGCGGTCAGGATCAGGCCGAACGAGAAGCGCATAAACTGTGTTCCGGTGCGTTGCATCGCAGATCGCTATTGCTGTTTCTTGTGACGCCGGCGCGGCTGCGGCTGGTCGAAGGCGTAGTAGGGATTGACGTCGCAGCTGGCCGAGCGGCCCGACGCGGTCGCACGGCACTGCGGCAGCGAGGTGAAGGAGCAGTCGAAATAATCGCCGCCGCCACCGCCGAAGCCGCCGCCGGGCGTGTAAACGTGCATGCACACCGGGTAGCGCGGATCATAGGTCTGGGCGCTAGCATCCGCCGCGACGACCAGCGTGGCAATCGCGGTGAGGGTCAAAATCGACAGGCGCATGGACTTAGTCCTCGAATCGACGGCGTCGGCGGATCTGATGCCGACGGCCTCGTATGGCATAACACCAGGCCGGAGGCGACTGTTCCTAGGGACAGATGACGGCAAGGTGAGCGCCGCGGGCTGCGGCGCTAGGCGCCGAGTCCCTGCAGCACGAGCCGGTTCAGCCTCGCCGCAAACGCGGCGGGATCCTCCGGCAGTTCACCGTCCAGGATCTGCGCCTGCTCGAGCAGGAGCAGGCTGAGATCGTCGACCGCCTTCGAGCCGGCTTGCGCCTTGGCGATCGCGCCCACCATCGGATGACGCAGATTGATCTCCAGGATCGGCTTGGTCTTCATGCCGCGGTTCTGCTGCGACAGGATGCGCTCGAGCTCGCGGCTCGGGCCCTGGCTGTCGGCGACGAGGCAGGAGGCCGAGCTGGTGAGGCGCGTCGAGGCCTTGACGTCGCTGACACGTTCGCCGAGCGCGGCCTTGATCACGGCGATGGTGGCCGCTTCATCCGCCTCGGGCTCGTCCTTCTTTGCCTCGTCCTTGTCGTCGACGCGCGGAATCAGGTCGAGATTGAGATCGCCCTGGCTGAGTGACTTCAGCGGCTTGCCGTCGAACTCCGACGGCATCGAGGTCCAGAACGCATCGACGGGATCGGACAGCAGCAGCACCTCGATGCCGCGCGCGGTCGCAGCCTCAAGCCGCGGATTGGATTTCAGCCGCTCGATGCTGTCGCCGACGAGATAATAGATCTCGGTCTGGTTCGGCTTGAAGTCGGCGATAACCTGCTTCAGCGACCGCTTCTCGCCTGACGTCGTGGTGAAGCGCGACAGTGCCAGCAGCTTTTCGCGGCGCTCGAAGTCCTCGTAAATGCCTTCCTTGAGCACCGCACCGAAGGCGTCCCAGATCTTCGCAAAGTTCTCCGGATCCTTCTCGGCCAGGCTTTCGAGCTCCGACACGACCCGGGTCGCCACGGCTTTCCGGATCTGTGCCAGCTGCGGATTGTTCTGCAGCATCTCGCGGGAGATGTTGAGCGGGAGATCCTCGCTGTCGACGACACCGCGGATGAAGCGCAGATAGCCCGGCAACAGATCGGCATCGTCGGTGATGAAGACACGGCGGACGTAGAGCTTCACCCGGCCCTTGCGGTTCGGCTCGAACAAATCGAACGGCTTGGTCGAGGGCGCGAACAGCAGCACCGCGTAGGAGTAGCGGCCTTCGGCGCGGTAATGCAGCGTCATCGCGGGATCGTCGAAGGCGGAGGCGATCTGCTGATAGGCCTTCTTGTAGTCCTCCGCGGTCAGCTCGGATTTCGAGCGCTGCCACAGCGCGCTGGCTGAATTGATCTGGCGGGGCTCGCCTTCTTCCGGCACCAGCTCGATCGGGAACAGGATGTTGTCGGAATAGGCACCGATGATGCGCTCGATCTCAAAGGTCTCGAGATATTTCTTGGCGTCGTCCTTCAGATGCAGGACGATCTCCGTGCCGCGCGTCAGTCGCCCCGCCTCCTCGTCGCCGGCACGGGCGATCTCGAAGCCGGAGCCGCCGGAGGACGTCCAGGTCCAGACGTCGCTCTCGCCGGCGCGGCGGCTGATCACGGCGATCTTATCGGCGACCATGAAGGCGGAATAGAAGCCGACGCCGAACTGGCCGATCAGGCCAAGGCCGTCCTTGGCCTCCTTCAGCTTCGACACGAACGCCTTGGTGCCGGAGCGGGCGATGGTGCCGAGATGGTCGATCAGCTCCTGCCGCTCCATGCCGATGCCGTTGTCGGCGATCGTGAGCGTCCCGGCTGTCTTGTTCGGGATGATGCGGATCTTGAGCGCGTCGCCCTCGCCGAGCAGCGAAGGGGTTGCGATCGCCTCATAGCGCAGCTTGTCGCACGCGTCCGAGGCGTTGGAGACGAGCTCGCGCAGGAAGATGTCGGTCTCGGAATAGACGGAGTGCACCATGAGGTGCAGAAGCTCGGAAACCTCGGCCTGGAAGGGCTGCGTATGCACAGCCGTGTCTGACGTCGTCATGCGTTTACCCGGTCAATACGAAGGGGAAGAAACCCGGGATATAACGCGAGCGCAGGGGGGATCAAGTGGACGTGAAGAATCGCCCTCCCGGCGGGAGGACGATCTCTCCAGTGCCTAGGCGGATCAGGTCACGCAGCGGCCGGGCTGGAGCAGCTTTGCGACCTCGGTCAGGGAGCTGACCATCGGCTCGCAGGCGATCGTCGGCCGGTTGCGCACTTTCTTCTGGTTCAGCAGCACCGGCGGCTTGGCATTGCCGGTTTCGATCACGGCGGGGACCCGCAGCAGCACCGAGGTGTCGGCGAGGTCGTTCAGCCGCATCGAGACGGTGCGGGTCGGAACTCCTGCCTGCTTGATCTCGGCGAGCCGGTCGGCCTTGCCGGTACGATTGACGTTGTGGCTGGGCTTGTCGGCCTTGTCGGCGACCGCCTGCCAGCGGTCCGCCAGATCATGGCCCGAGGCCAGTTGCACGGCACCGAGCGTCGCAGCAACGGCGACGGCACTCAAAAATACCTTATGAATCTGAGACATGGCTGTCGGTCCCTCGCCCCATGGCGATCACGGGAACAACGCCGGGGAAGGATCAGGGGTTCTCAGCAGTTACGATCACTTAACCGTGTGCGACAAATGCGACAACGTGCACAAAATATTCCGCGCGTGGTGGAACGACTCGCGCGGAAATGAGTCGTCTCAACAGCCGGCTATTCCCCCCTGCCCCATAAGCCGGTGACGTAGGGCGCGACTGTGGTGATGCCAGTCGCGCCTTACTTTTTTTCTGGGGGTCACTTCCCCGCCAGCCACTGCCGCCCTTCGCCATAGAGCTTCTCGACCTCGGGGCCGATCAGGCCCGGCATGTCGCGCTTGACCTTGTAGCCGATCAGCTCCTGCATGTAGGCGAGGTGGCGATAGCCTTCGGGGAGCGCAGCGAGCGCCTGTTGGTCGAGGCGGAGGGTAACGGCGGGATCGACCGGGTCGATCCGGTCCTTCTCGTAGATCGGCTGGCGGCGGACGATGCCCCACTTCCCAATTCCTGATTGGTCTTGCCGCTTCTCCAGGAAATCGTAGAAGCGTCCGGTGCAGACGACGTCGCACAGCACGTCATGCACCAGGGCGCGCTGCGAAATCGTCATCTTGGTCTGCGCGATGGCCCGCTCGCCCGCGAGGTCGATGCTGGTGCCGCCGAGGAAATGCAGGATGCGAACGCCCCTGGCAAATCCCTCCTGGCTGACGCGCATGAAATCCCGCGCCGGCCCCTGAAACCAGGTGGCGGACATCCAGCCCTCTTCGTGCCAGACCGTGGCAAAGCGCTCCCAGTCGCCGGCATCGCGCCACACCGCCCAGTTCTCGACGAGATCGCGGATGGCGAGGCGATCGAGGAGTTGCTGGTCCATGGGCACATCTCCGGCTGAGATCAATGCAGGAGGTATGAGCGGCGAAGCCGACGCACGTCAAGCGACACGAAAAATCCGGCGTGCCTTGCAGCACGCCGGATCGGATCGTTTCGCCAAATGGCCAGCCCTATTAAGCCGCCGGCGCCTTCGGTGTGCGGTTGCGCGAGTTGCGCTGGAAGAACAGCGCCTGGCTCGCCACCGCCGAAACCATCGCGGGCTGGAACGGTTTTGAGATCAGGAAGGCCGGCTCCGGGCGCTCGCCGGTCAGGAAGCGCTCCGGGTACGCGGTGATGAACACCACCGGCACTTCGAACGTGCGCAGCAGCTCGTTGACGGCGTCGAGACCCGACGAGCCGTCGGCGAGCTGGATGTCGGCGAGGATCAGGCCGGGCCGCTTGTTCTTGGCCAGCGCCACCGCATCGGCATGCGTGCGCGCGACGCCGACGACATTGTGGCCGAGATTCTTGACCAGGCTCTCGAGGTCCATGGCGATGAAGGTCTCGTCCTCGATGATCAACACGTCGGTGGCGATCTCGGCGGCCATCTCGCGGCCTGCCGCGTCTGCAAGCCGCCGCGTCTCGGCCACGTCGGTACCGAGGATGTAGCCGACTTCCTCTTCCGAAAATCCCTCCAGCGAGAGCAGCAGGAAGGCCTGACGCGGCAACGGCGTGATGTTCGACAGCCGCCGCTCCGGCGGCATCGGCAAGGTCGTCACCTCGGAATCATCGTTGACGGAGACCGAATTCCAGATCTGGGTGAACAGCCGGAACAGGCCCGCGCGCGGCCCATGGCTCTCGTCGAGCACCGACGGATCCCCCAGCATGGCTTCCAACATGGCTGCGACATAGGCGTCACCGGAGGCCTGGCTGCCGGTCAGGGCGCGTGCGTACCGGCGCAACAACGGCAAGTGTTCAGCAACAAGCTGTGAACGGGACATCCCCACTCCATTCATCTTCGGGCCAACCTTAAGGTCCAGGCAATCCGAGGGGGGCCCGGGTTCCCCTGCTGGGCTGATTACGCCTCAGGCCAAGAAAAGTTCCGTCCGAGCGGGAACTTTTTCTCGAACCTCGAATTGAGCCTATCCAGGGAACGGCTCCCGGTTGAGAAAACCTCTCGATTTTACAGTCACTTAACTCGGGGAAACGTGGAACAGGTCATGAAAGATCTCAAGTCTCAAGCCAGCAGAAGCACGACCCCCGGCAAGGGAGGCCTCACTCCGGAGATTCAATCCCGGATCGGGCACCAGTTGCGCGCCATGTATGATGATGTCGTGCGACAAGGGGTTCCAGATCGGTTCGCAGAGCTGATCAAGAAGCTTGATGCGCCGGGAGCGACACCCCACGTGGGAAATGAGGGCGGATCCAACGACAACAATGGGAGGGACTAATGCCTCTCACGGACTCCCTGCGTAACGACATCCTGGCGGCCGTGCCCAGTCTGCGCGCGTTCGCCATTTCGCTCAGCGGCAATGCGGACCGCGCCGACGATTTGGTCCAGGAGACGCTGCTCCGCGCGCTCGCCAACATCGACTCGTTCCAACCCGGCTCCAATCTGCCGGCATGGCTGTTCACGATCCTGCGCAACCTTTTCCGCTCCGACTATCGCAAGCGGCGGCGCGAGGTCGAGGACGCCGAAGGCAACTACGCCAAGACGCTGAAGACACAGCCGTCGCAGAACGCGCATCTCGAATTCGAGGAATTCCGCACGGCGCTCGACAAGCTTCCACAGGACCAGCGTGAAGCGCTGATTCTGGTCGGCGCCTCCGGCTTCTCCTACGAGGACGCGGCCTCGATCTGCGGCTGTGCGGTCGGCACGATCAAGAGCCGCGTCAATCGCGCGCGCTCGAAGCTCGCCGCGCTGCTCTATGTCGACGGCGCCGAGGATTTTGGCCCGGACGAGACCGTGCGGGCCGTGATCGGCGGCAGCGGCGGCTGACGGCCGGCGTCCTCACGGACCGGACAGACGAAGGCGGCCGTTCTCACGGCCGTTTTCGCGCGCGTCCGACAGCGATGATCATTCGTCCGCGAAGGTCACGGTCTCGGCCACGCTGGCACGCGAGGTGCGGTAGCTGTTGACCTTGTGGGCGTCATCGGCATAGCCGAACGAAATGCCGCAGACGACGCGGCGATCGTCGGGCAGATTGAAGTGGCGGCGGATCAGTCCGGAATGCCGCGCGAGCGCCGCCTGCGGAATCGTGCCGAGCCCGAGCGCCTGCGCGGCCAGCATGAAATTGCCGACATAGGCGCCGCAATCGATCGCACCGTAAATGCCGAGCGGCTCGTTGGTGTGAATGATGGCGACATGCGGCGCGCCGAAGAAATTGTAGTTCTCCAGCGCCTGCCTGGCGTAGGCGCTTCTGTCGCCCCTGGTGATGCCGAGCGTGTTGTAGAGCTGAAAGCCGCTTTCGCGGCGGCGTTCCAGATAAACACCGACATATTCGCGCGGCGGCGTGAAATCGTAATCGTCGCCGAGACCGCCTGAAGCTTCCGCGTAGATCGCCTTGCGGAAGCGCTCCTTGGCCTCGCCGCTGGCGATGATGACCTGCCAGGGCTGGCTGTTGCACCAGGACGCGGTGCGCTGCGCGGTGGTCAGCACATGCTCGATGGTCGCGCGGTCGACCTCTTTGGGAAGGAACGCGCGGACGGAGTAGCGCTCGTTGAGCAGTTCTTCGAGCACGCCGATGCGGTCTTGGGTGGAGTGTTTGGCGTTGGGCACTTTGGCGTCCATGACTTGCCTCGTTTTCGTGCCCCGGACGCAGCGCAGCGCTTCTTCAGCGGTGCGCTGCAGAGCCGGGGCCCATTGTGGCCTCTGGGTCCCGGCTCGCGCTTCGCGCGTCCGGGACACGGTAACCTCACCGCCCCTTGGTCGGGATCTTGTTGTACGGCACGTCCTTGTCGACGCGGATGTCGCCCGGCAGGCCGAGCACGCGCTCGGCGATGATGTTGCGCAGGATCTCGTCGGTGCCGCCGGCGATGCGCATCGAGGGCGAAGACAGCAGCATCTGCTGGAACTGGCCCTGCACGGTCTCCTCGTCGCTGCCCGTGAGAACACCGGCCGCGCCCTGGAGGTCCATGGCGTAGGTCGCGATGTCCTGCAGCATCATGCCCGACACCAGCTTGCCGATCGAATTCTCCGGGCCCGGCCGCTCGCCCTTCGACAGCGCCGAGATCGTGCGGTAGCTGGTGTATTTCAGCCCGCTCGACTTCGCCGCCCAGCTCGCGAGTTTGGAGCGCACAGCGGGATCGTCGATCGCGAGGCCATCTTCCAGCATCAGATTGGAGCAGAACTCGAACATCTCAGGCACGCCGGTCGCAAGGCGCGAGCCGATCGACATGCGCTCGTTCATCAGCGTGGTCAGCGAGACGCTCCAGCCCTCGCCGACGGCGCCGAGCCGCTGGCTGTCGGGGATCACGACGTCGGTGAAATAAACCTCGTTGAACTCCTGCATGCCATTGGCCTGCTTGATCGGCCGCACCTCGACGCCGGGGCTCTTCATGTCCAGGAAGAACATGGTGAGACCCTTGTGCTTGGGCACGTTCGGATCGGTGCGCGCAATCAGAAGGCCGTAGTCGGAGTAATGCGCGCCCGAGGTCCAGATCTTCTGGCCGTTGACCACCCAATTGTCGCCCTTCTTCTCCGCACGGATGCGCAGGCCCGCGACGTCCGAGCCTGCGGACGGCTCGGAGAACAGCTGGCACCAGATCTCCTCGCCCGAAGCGAGCTTCGGCAAATAGCGGCGCTTGGCATCCTCGCTGCCGAAGGCCATCATGGTCGGGCCGCACATGCCCTCGCCGATCTGGAACGGCTGCGTCAGCTTGCCGTAGACACCCTCTTCCTGCTGCCAGATCACCTTCTCGATCGGCGTCGCGCCACGGCCGCCATATTCCTTGGGCCAGTGCAGGCAGGCCCAATTGCCTTCGAACTTCTTCTTCTGCCAGGCCTTGCCGACATCGACGATGTCGTGGCTGGCAAGGCGAATGCGGCCGAGCGAGGATTTTGACAGCTCGGCATGCAACTCCTTCGGCGCATTGGCGTCGATCCATTGGCGCGCGGAGGCGCGGAACGCGGCTTCCTGCGGGGTGTCGTCGAAATTCATGGCGGACCTCTCAATCCTTGCGCGGTGCGTAGGGTGGGTTAGCCGAAGGCGTAACCCACCACTTCTGTCGAGCGTCGTTGCAGCCAACGGTGGGTTACGCTGCGCTAACCCACCCTACGAAACTCATCGTCCCTTCGTCGGGATCTTGTTGAACGGCACGTCCTTGTCGACACGGATATCACCGGGCAGGCCCAGCACCCGCTCGGCGATGATGTTGCGCATGATCTCGTCGGTGCCGCCTTCGACGCGGGTGCCGGGCGCGCGCAGCAGCATCGCCTGGAAACGGCCGGCGAGCTCGCCATCCTCGCCGCTGACGACGCCGCCCGCACCCTGCAGGTCCAACGCGTAGGTCGCAACGTCCTGGATCATCGAGCCCGCCACCAGCTTGCCGATGGAATTTTCCGGTCCCGGCCGCTCGCCTTTCGACAGCGCCGAGATCGCGCGCATGCTGGTGTATTTCAGCCCGCTCGCCTTCACCGCCCAGTTCGCCAGCTTCGAGCGCACCGCGCGATCCTCGATCGCGGGGCCGTCGTCGAGCATCAGGCTGGAGCAGTACTCGAACAGCTCGGGGAAACCGGTCGCGACGGCCGCGCCGATCGCGCTGCGCTCGTTCATCAGCGTGGTCAGCGAGACGTTCCAGCCGTCACCGACCTCGCCGAGGCGCTGATGATCAGGGATACGCACATTTGTGAAATAGACCTCGTTGAAATCCGAGGCGCCGCTCGCCTGCTTGATCGGCCGCACTTCGACACCCGGGCTCTTCATGTCCAGGAAGAACATGGTGAGGCCCTTGTGCTTGGGCACGGTCGGATCGGTGCGCGTGAGCAAGATGCCGTAGTCGGAATAATGCGCGCCTGAGGTCCAGATCTTCTGGCCGTTGATGATCCAGTCGTCGCCGTCTTTTTCCGCGCGCGTGCGCAGGCCGGCGACGTCGGAACCGCCGGCCGGTTCGGAGAACAGCTGGCACCAGATCTTTTCACCCGAGGCCAGCGGCGGCAAATAGGTGCGCTTATGCTCCTCGCGCGCGAACGCCATCATGGTCGGCCCGCACATGCCGTGGCCGATGATGAACATGCGGGACAGCAGTCCGAACGGCCCTTCTTCCTGCTGCCAGATCACGCGCTCGATCGGCGATGAGCCGCGGCCGCCATATTCCTTTGGCCAATGGAGGCAGGCCCAGCCGGCATCGGCCTTCTTTTTCTGCCAGGCTTTTGCGACGTCGAGAATGTTGGCGTTTTTCAACTGCGTGCGGCCAAGCGAGGATTTGCGCAGCTCGTCCTCGTATTGCTTGGGCGCATTCGCACCGATCCAGGCGCGCGCGGTGGCGCGGAACTCGGCTTCCTGCGGGGTGTCGTCGAAGTTCATGGTCTCATCTCTCGGTTCGTTCCCCGGACGCTGCGCAGCACGAAGTGATGCGTTGCAGATTCGGGGTCCATTGCGGCTTCCGGGTCCCGGCTCTGCGAAGCGGCATTACATGCCGCATCGCGTCCGGGACACGAGCGGCGGATTACGCCGCGTTCTTCTTGCGCATGCGGTCGATCAACTGGTCTTCCCAATAGCTGAGGCTGCCGAGCCCGAGCGCCATGGCGTTGGCGCGGCGGTAGTACATGTGGCAGTCGAACTCCCAGGTGAAGCCCATGCCGCCGTGGACCTGGATGTTGTTCTTGGCGCAGTGCTGGAACGCCTGCGTCGCGCTGATGCGCGCGGCAGCGGCGGCTTCCGGCAATTCAGCCGCGTTGGTCGAAAGTGCCCAGGCACCGTAATAGCTGTTGGAGCGCGCCAGCGTCGCCGAGACATACATGTCGGCAAGCATGTGCTTGACCGCCTGGAACGAGCCGATCTGGCGGCCGAAGGCGATACGGTCGAGCGCGTAATCGCGGCCCATCTCCAGCGCACGGTCGGAGCCGCCGACCTGCTCGAAGGCACACAGCACCGCGGCCCGGTCGAGCACCTGGGTGAGGATGCTCCAGCCTTCGCCGGCAGCCCCGAGCGGCTCGGCCTTAGCGTCCTTGAAGGTGATCTCGGCCTGCCCGCGGGTCGGATCGAGATTGGTGAGGCTTTTCACCTCGACGCCACCGGCTTTGAGATCGACCAGGAACAGCGAAATGTCGGCCTCGCGCCCGCTCGAACCGTTGCGCGCCGCGACCACCGCGAAGCCGGCGATGGCGCCGTCGGCCACCGGCTTCTTCACGCCGTTCAGGACACCGTTCGCGGCCGTGAGCTTGACGTTCTTCGGCGACGGATTGCCCTTGCCCTCGAACAGCGCCAGCGTGCCGATCGCCTCGCCCGAGGCAATCGCCGGCAGCCATTTCTTCTTTTGCGCCTCGCTGCCCGCGATCAGCAGCGCTTCGGCGGCGAGGTAAACCGTCGAGGAGAACGGCACCGGCGCATTGGCCCGGCCCATCTCTTCCGCGATCACGCAGAGCTCGAGATGCCCGGCGCCCGCGCCGCCGAACTCCTCGGGGATTGCGACGCCGAGGAAGCCCATCTCGGCGAGGCCCTTCCACAGCTCCTTGTCATAGGGTGCCTTGCCGTCGAGCACGATTCGCACCGCCTTGGGGGAGCATTTTTCAGCGAGGAATTTGCGCGCCTGATCGCGGAGCTGCTTCTGGTCGTCGGAGAAATCGAAATTCATGGCGGGCTTACCTCTTATTGTCTGTCGCTTGTATTGATGCTGTCATTCCGGGGCGCCGCGTAGCGGCGAGCTATGATGCGCAATTGCGCATCTGAGAATCCATTTCGCCAGGCGTATGAGGCCTGATGGATTCCGGGCTCGCGCTGCGCGCGCCCCGGAATGACGAGGTGAGAGAGTTGCGCGCTCATCGCAGCACGATCACATCTTCATCCGGCTTGTCCGCATAGAGCCGCTCCACCAGCGCCGCGCGGCGCTCGAGGCCGGCGCGCTGGTTGATGTAGCCCTTGTCGGTAAGCTCGTTGCCGTCGATCGAGGGCGGCTCGACCATCAGCATGGCGCGCGCGATGATGCGGCTGCTGGCGCCTTCGCACTCCTTGTTGTGAGCCTGCAGCCCGCGCTTGAAGCAAGCGATCACGTCAGGATGCTTCACCGCGTCCGCAAAGCTCAGCTCGGGATTGCCGACAAGCTGTCGGCAGGCGTGCAGGTTTGGCCAGGCGAGCAGACCGATGAACGGGCGGTCCTGCCCCGCGACCAGCGCGTCATGCACGACGGGCGTCGCCGCGGCGATCGCATCGGTGCGGAGCGAGCCGACATGGACGAAGGTGCCGGTGGTGAGCTTGAAGTCCTCGACCACGCGCCCGGCGAAGATGATGCCCTTCACCGGATCGGCATCGTCGACGAAGATGCCGGCATCGCCGATGCAGTAAAAGCCTTCCTCGTCGAACATCTTCTTCGTCAAATCCGGCTGGCCGAAATAGCCGGGCGTGACGTTGACGCCGCGCAGGCGCAATTCGTATTTCGAGCCGCACGGCACCATCTTCAACTCGACGCCGGGGAACGGCAGGCCGATCAGGCCGACGCGCTCGGTGTCCCAATAGGTGCCGGTCGAGGTCGGCGCGGTCTCGGTGGAGCCCCAGCCGGTGTAGAACACGATGCGTTCGCCGGTGGTCTTGACGGCGAGAGCCTGCATGCGGTCGTAGAGATCGTCAGGCAGCCGCGCACCGCCATAGGCCATGATCGACAGGTTCTTGAAGAAGGAGCGGCAGAGCGCATCGTCCTTCTCCATGGCGGCGGCGAGCGCGGCATAGCCGGCCGGCACATTGGCGTAATAGGTCGGCGAGATCTCGCGCAGGTTCCGCAGCGTCTCCTCGAACTGGCCCGGCATCGGCCGGCCGTCGTCGATATAGAGCGTGCCGCCATCGACCAGGATCGGATGAAACGCCGCATTGCCGCCCATGGTGTGATTCCAGGGCATCCAGTCCAGCATGGTCGCAACAGGACCATCAGGCGAGCGCGGCCGCACCTGCATCATCATCGCCGCATTGGCGCACATCATCTCCTGCGTATTGATGACGGCCTTGGGCATGCCGGTCGAGCCGGAGGTGAAGAGCAGTTTTCCGACCGTCTGCGGTGTGATCTTCGCGATCGACGCCTCGACATCGGCCGTCACTGGCGTCGCCGCAAGCTCCGCGAAACTGACGCTCTTGACGCCGTCACAGGGACGGGCGGCGTGAACCACGGTGACGCCGCTGAGATCGATCGCCTTCAGCGCCTTCTCGAAAGTCGGGCCGTCCTGCACCATCACCACGGCCGGCTTGATCAGGTCGAACAAGTACTTCAGCTTGACGTGATCGTGGCTCATCAACGAGTAGGCCGGCGACACCGGCGCCGCGGGGACGCGCGCCTGCATCGCGGCCTGCGTCATCAGCGCATGCTCGATCGAATTGCCGGAGAGGATCGCAACGGGGCGACCATCGAGCCCGAGATTGAGCAGGCCTTGCGTCAGCGCATCCACGGCGCGCTTGGCTTCGGCATAGGACACTTTGCGCCATTCGCGGTTGGCGCCGCCGCGCTGGGCGAGCCAGATGCGCTCGGGCGCGTCCTTCGCCCATTTCGCCAGCGAAGCCGGGATGTGCTTCTCGTAAGGCTGCAGCGGAATGCGCGACTTCAGCACAACCGTGCCGTCGTCGCGGCGCTCGACATCGATGTCGCGCGGCAGCCATTCGATCTTGCGAAAGGCGGGCTTCGTCATCACAGCCGCCGCGCTTCCACTCATTTTGCGTCTCCCGGAATTATCGTCCTTTACGGATCGTTCTCGTTCAGCGCTTGATATAGACAGGCTTTCGCTTCTCAAGGAAGGCCCTGATGCCTTCCGAAAATTCCTCGGAACGGCTGCACAGGACCTGATTGCGATCTTCCATGGCGATGACAGCCTCCAGCGATCCTGCGTCGATACTCATGTTGAGGCACTCCTTGGAGAGACACAGGCCCACGGGCGAAGCCGTCATCATCGCATCGACATAGGGCTCGGCCGCCGCATCGAGCTTGTCTTCGTCGACGATCTCCGAGACCAGCCCGACCGCCAGCGCGCGCTCGGCGCCGATGAAGCGGCCGGTGAGGATCAGCTCCGACGCCACGGACACGCCGACGAGGCGCGGCAGGAAATAGCTGGTGCCGATGTCGCAGCCGCCCAGGCCGAGCTTGATGAAGGCGCAGTTCATCCGCGCCGATTTCGTCGCGATGCGAATGTCGGAGGCAAGCGCCAGCGCAAAACCGCCGCCAGCCGCCGCGCCTTGCACGAGAGAGATGATTGGCTGCGGACAACGCCGCATCAGCATCACGATGTCGGCGATGCGGCGCTGCGAGTCGAGCGACTCGGTGACGCCAGGCGGTTCCTGTTGCCCGGCACGGCGGGCCATGGCCGCCTTGAGATCGAGGCCCGCGCAAAAACTCTTGCCGGCGCCCTTGAGCACCACGACACGCGTGTCACGGTTGCGCTGGAGGCCCTGGAAGTAGACGTTGAGCGCGTCGATCAGCGCAGGATCGAGCGCGTTGAGGCTATCAGGACGATTGAGCGTCACCCGGTCGACGCCGTCGTCATGCTCGATCAGCAACGGTTGGGACATGGGGCGCTCCTCCTCACGGTCGTCCCGGCCAAGCGAAGCGCAAGCCGGGACCCATAACCACAGGCGTTTGTTGTTTGCGCACCGCGTCTGCCAGCGTGCCCGCCACAGACGCCGCGGAGTATGGGTCCCGGCTTTCGCCGGGACGACAGCGGAGTTTGCAGCTACCTTGGCGCCATGCGGATGGCGCCGTCGAGGCGGATGGTCTCGCCGTTGAGCATCGGGTTCTCGACGATATGCACGGCGAGCGAGCCGTATTCCTTGGCGTCGCCGAGACGCGAGGGATGGGGCACCTGCGCGCCCAGGCTCTTGCGGGCTTCCTCGTTCAGCCCCATCAGCAGCGGCGTGAAGAACAGGCCGGGCGCGATGGTGTTGACGCGGATCTTCTGGCTGGCGAGATCGCGCGCGGCCGGCAAGGTCAAACCGACGACGCCGCCCTTCGAGGCTGAATAGGCGATCTGGCCGATCTGGCCTTCGTAAGCGGCAACCGAAGCCGTGTTGATGATGACGCCGCGCTCTTCGCCGACCGGCTCGATCGTGACGAGGCGCTCGGCGAACAGCCGCAGACAGTTGAAGGTGCCGATCAGATTGACGTTGATGATGCGGGCGAACTTTTCCAAGGGATAAACGCCGTCGCGGCCGACGATGCGCTGCGAGCCGCCGATGCCGGCGCAGTTCATCAGCACCCGCGCAACGCCATGCGCGGCTTCCGCCTTGGCGATCGCCGCCTTGATCTGCTCTTCGCTGGTGACGTCGGCATGGAGCGCCACGCCCTTCACCTCGGCGGCGACCTTCTCGGCATTCTCCTTGTTCTGGTCGATCACGCCGATCCTGGCGCCCTTGGCCGCCATGGCGCGGGCGGTCGCCTCGCCGAGGCCCGAACCACCGCCGGTGATGAGAACGGCTACGTCTTTCAATTCCATCGCTTGTACCTTTCCTTGGGCGTTTCTTCTCTAGACTTGCAAGTCTTCTGACTGACAAGTGATGGCCGGATTATCCGGCCGCGGCCGCTTCCTCGACTTGCGTGAGGATGCCGCCGCAGATCAGCGTTTCCATATGCTTGATATATTGCCGGCAAACGTCGTCGGTGACCGGGCCGACGCCGGTCGCGCGAGACATCGCGTGCCGGCCGAAGAACAGATGATCGCAGGCGCCGATCAGGCTGGTGTAGAACAGCACCGGATCGGTGGCGCGAAATTCTCCATGGCTGACGCCTTCGGCAAGCAGGCGACGGTGAAAGTCGAGCAGCGGCGCCACGAAGAATTTTGAAACTTCGTCCGCGGAACCGGCGACGCTCTCATGCAGGAGATAGTGGATCAGCCGGTTCATGTAGGGAAACCGGTGATAGGCGCGGATGATGCCACCGATATGCAGCTTGAGCTTCGCCGTCGCCGTGATCGGCTGCGCCAGCAGATATTCGAGATTGGACATCTCGGTCGCGGCGTCTCGCGCGAGCA
The DNA here is from genome assembly GCF_036247965.1 of Bradyrhizobium sp. TM233. NCBI lineage: Bacteria > Pseudomonadati > Pseudomonadota > Alphaproteobacteria > Hyphomicrobiales > Nitrobacteraceae > Bradyrhizobium > Bradyrhizobium sp. TM233. The sequence goes on from NZ_BTIG01000014.1 coordinate 121,559, forward strand.
GCGCCAGCAGCAGGCCGTCCTTATTGCCGAAGTGATATTTGACCAGCGCGGCATTGGCGCCCGACTTCTGGGCGATGTCGGAGAGCGAGATCTCGATCGAGGAGCGTTCGATCATTAACTCGCTCGCGGCCACGAGCAATTTCTCTGCCGTGGAATTTTTCCCGCCGGGGAGCCTGTTCGGTACGCTGGTAGCCACGGAGATCCCTGAATGCACCTCGATAGGCGCGCAGATAAGCGCAAGCAGCGCCTCATCACAAGAGTTAATTGATCGATTGACTAAACCACATCGTGCCCGTTTAATCCGCCCCGACAACCAGCCTATTCAGAGCAATTCAGGGAGAGACCGACATGGCCGAGGCTTACATCGTCGCCGCTGCGCGTACCGCGGGCGGGCGCAAGGGGGGCCGTCTCGCCGGCTGGCATCCGGCCGATCTCGCGGCAAAAGTGCTGAACGAGCTGGTCGATCGCACCAAGGTCGACCCGGCCCTGGTCGAGGACGTGATCATGGGCTGCGTGATGCAGGTCGGCGAACAGTCCAACAATGTCGCGCGCAACGCGATCATGGCATCGAAGCTGCCGGAGAGCGTGCCGGGTACCTCGATCGACCGCCAGTGCGGCTCCTCGCAGCAGGCGCTGCACTTCGCCGCGCAAGCCGTGATGTCCGGCACCATGGACGTCGTGATCGCCGCCGGCGTGGAATCCATGACGCGCGTGCCGATGGGCCTGTCCTCGCAGCTTCCCGCCAAGAATGGCTTTGGCAATTACAAGAGCCCGGGCATCGAGCAGCGCTATCCCAACATCGTGTTCAGCCAGTTCACCGGCGCGGAGATGATGGCGGAGAAGTACGGCCTGTCGAAGGATGATCTGGACGAATACTCCTATAACAGCCATCAGCGCGCGATCGCGGCGACGCAAGCCGGCCACTTCAAGAAGGAGATCGTACCGCTCGAGATCACCCGCGCCGACGGCAGCAAGGACACCCACCACATCGACGAGGGCATCCGCTTCGATGCCACCCTCGACGGCATCAAGGGCGTCAAGCTGATCGCCGAGAACGGCAAGCTGAGCGCGGCCAGCGCCAGCCAGATCTGCGACGGCGCCTCCGGCGTGATGGTCGTTAACGAGCGCGGCCTCAAGCAGCTCGGCGTCACACCGCTGGCGCGCATCCATCACATGACCATGACCGGCGGCGATCCCGTCATCATGCTCGATGCGCCCCTGCACGCCACCAAGAAGGCGCTGGAAAAGGCCGGCATGAAGATCGGCGACATCGACCTGTTCGAGGTCAACGAGGCCTTCGCCTCGGTGCCCACGGGCTGGCTGAAGACCACGGGCGCCGATCCGGCGCGCCTCAACGTCAATGGCGGCGCTATCGCGCTCGGCCATCCGCTCGGCGGCTCCGGCACCAAGCTGATGACGACGCTGGTCCACGCCCTGCACCAGCGCGGCAAGCGCTACGGCCTGCAGACCATGTGCGAAGGCGGCGGCATGGCCAACGTGACGATCGTGGAGCGGCTTTAAGCTGCGGCCACACAGATAATGGGTCCCGGACAAGCGCGCCTCAAGCGCGCGCCGATCCGGGACCCATAACCACAGGAGGCTGCGGTTATGCCGCGCCGGAGCTCCATCTCGTTTCAACAGTCGAGGCCTGTGGTTATGGATCCCGGCCCCCCGTGCGCAATTGCGCACTAGGCCGGGATGACACCTTTTTTGCCGCGAGATCTCGACCATGACCCACCCCTCCATCCACGCCCGCACCACGCCCGACAAGATCGCCTACCAGATGGCCGGGACCGGCAAGGCGATCACCTATCGCGAGCTCGACGAGCTTTCGAACCAGGGCGCAAACCTGTTCCGCTCGCTCGGTCTCAAGGCCGGCGACCACATCGCGCTGCTGATGGAGAATCGCCTCGCCTTCATGGAGCTGTGCTGGGCCGCGCAGCGCAGCGGGCTCTATTACACCGCGATCAGCCGCTATCTGAAGCAGGACGAGATCGACTACATCATCGCCGATTGCGGCGCCAAGGTCGTGATCACGACGCCGAAATGCGCCGATCAGATCAAGGGCCTGATCAAGGGCGCCGCCGGCGAGCCGGTCTTCTACATGATGGACGAGCCACAGCCCGGCTTCCGCTCCTACGACAAGGAGGCCGCAGCGCAGCCGACCACGCCGATTGCGGATGAGGTCGCCGGCTACGACATGCTGTATTCGTCCGGCACCACCGGCCGCCCCAAAGGCATCAAGAAGTCGTTCGAAGGCAACAGGATCGACGTGCCGAACGCCTTCCTGCGCGTGCTCTGCGCCGACATGTGCGGCATGAACGCAGAGAGCACCTATCTCTCGCCTGCGCCGCTCTATCACGCGGCTCCCTTGCGCTTCAACATGATGGCGGTCGTGCTCGGCGGCACCTCCATCATCATGGAGCATTTCGACGCCGAGGAATTCCTCAAGCTCGTCGAGAAATACAAGGTCACCCAATCACAGCTGGTGCCGACCATGTTCGTGCGCATGCTGAAGCTGCCGGACGAGGTTCGCAACCGATACAACGTCTCCACGCTCAAGGGCGCGATCCACGCCGCCGCTCCCTGCCCGATCGACGTCAAGGCCAAGATGATCGAATGGTGGGGGCCGATCCTGATCGAGTATTACGCGGGCTCGGAAGGCAATGGGGTCACGGTCTGCAATTCGCAAGAATGGCTGGAGCATCGCGGCAGCGTCGGCCGGGCCGTGGTCGGCAAGATCAAGATTCTGGACGAGAACGACGAGGAGCAACCGCTCGGCGAGATCGGCACCGTCTATTTCGCCGACGCGCCAGCGTTCACCTATCACAACGACCCCGAGAAGACGAAGAAGGCCTACAACGCGAAAGGCTGGTCGACGCTCGGCGATGTCGGCTATCTCGACAAGGAGGGCTTCCTCTATCTCACCGACCGCAAGTCCTACATGATCATCTCCGGCGGCGTGAACATCTACCCGCAGGAGACCGAGGACGTGCTGATCACCCACCCCGACGTCGCCGACGTCGCTGTGTTCGGCGTGCCGAACGAGGAGATGGGCGAAGAGGTGAAGGCGGTCGTGCAGCCGCACGACATGGCTCGCGCCGGCAAGGCGCTCGAGGCCGATTTGATCGCCTATTGCAAGGGCCGCCTGTCCGCGATCAAGTGCCCGCGTTCGATCGATTTCGAGCCCGAGCTGCCGCGCACGCCCACAGGCAAGCTGGTGAAGCGGCACTTGCGCGATCGGTATTGGCCGAAGACGGCGGCGAAGATCTGACGCTTCAATCAAACAAACTCGGCGTGTGGTTCACCAGCGCGCCTTCGATCTCGAGCATCTTCAGCTTCGTCACCACGCCGCCATTGGCCGAGAAGCCGCCGGGCTTGTTGCCGGCAGCCAGCACGCGATGGCAGGGCACGACGATCGGACACGGATTGTGGCCGAGCGCCTGGCCGACGTCGCGCGAGAGCTGGACGCCGCCGAGCTGCTTGGCGATGTCGCCATAGGTGATAGTCTTGCCGGGCGGGATGGCGCGGGCGATCTCGTAGACGCCGCGGTTGAACTCCGGCACGCCGTCGAGATCGAGCTCGATATCGGTGAGATCATCCGGCTCGCCCGCGAGCAGCTTGACGACGCGATCGATCGCCTGCTGCACCTCGGCGGTCGGCTCGGCCTCGCTGGCATCGGCGTGGCGCTGGCTGATGCGGGTGCGGATCTTCTCTTCGCCGCCCATCGGCAATTGCGTGCCGTTGATACCGCGCGGGCCCCAGGCGATGGCGCAAAGGCCGATCCTGGTGTCGAACAGGGCGAAATGCTGGTCGGTCATGGCTTGGTTCCTGAGCTTGCGTTCCCGTCGCATGCCCCCAATGTGATCTCGGACCAAATCTAGGCTTGGAAATAGTTGCGATCCACCCGGTTTCCGGGAATCTTGCACAGGAGTTCCGCCCGCCTCGCGAGTCCCGAATGCAGAGCCTCCACGTCAACGGTTACGACATGCCCTATCTCGACGTGGGCGAAGACAGGGGCCGACCGCCACTGGTCTGCGTGCACGGCTCGCTCAACGACTTCCGGGTCTGGGGCTGCGTGCTCGGCCCATTGTCGCAACGGCACCGCGTGATCGCTGTCAGCCTGCGGCACTTCTTCCCGGCGCGATGGGACGGCATCGGCGACACCTACTCGATCGCCCAGCATGTCGACGACGTCGTCGCCTTCATCGAGGAGCTCGATCTCGGTCCGGTCGACCTGATGGGCCATTCCCGCGGCGGGCACATCTGCTTCCGCGTGGCGCAGCGGCGGCCGGATCTGTTGCGGCGGCTGATCCTCGCCGAACCCGGCGGCGAGCTCGATGCGAGCCTCGACCCCGACTATGCCGGCGGGCCCTCGCCCCTCCTGGCGCGCTTCATGGCTTCCGCGGAGAAGATCGCCGCCGGCGACGTCGATGGCGGCCTCGCCGTCTTCGTCGACACGCTGGAGGGCTCCGGCACCTGGCCGCGGCTGCCGGCCCTGGTGAAGCAGAATTTGCGCGATAATGCCTATACGCTGATCGGGCAGGTCCGCGACAATCGCCCGCCGTTCTCGAAGGCGGATGCGGAAGCGATCAAGATGCCGACGCTGTTCATCCTGGGCGCGCGGACCAAGGGCCTGCTGCCGAAGGTGCTGCATGCGCTCGCGGCGCATGTGCCCTATTCCACAACGGCGATCATCCCGAACGCGACGCATCCGATGTTCGAGCAGGCGCCGCAAAAATACTCCGAAGTGGTCCTGGATTTTCTGGCGAGCTGACCATGCAGACATTCCACGTCAACGGTTACGACATGGCCTATCTCGACGTCGGAGAAGGCCATCCGCTGGTCTGCGTGCACGGCACGCTCGGCGACTTCCGCACCTGGTACTCTGTGCTCGGCCCGCTATCGAAAGCGCATCGCGTGATCTCGGTCAGCCTGCGGCATTTCTTCCCCGCGCATTGGGATGCCGTCGGCGACGACTACAAGATGGCGCAGCACGTTGCCGATGTGATCGCCTTCATCGAGCAGATCAGGCCCGCCCCCGTCGACCTGATGGGTCATTCGCGCGGCGGACACATCGCGTTTCGCGTGGCACAGGCGCGGCCTGATCTGGTGCGAAAGCTGGTGCTGGCCGAGCCGGGCGGCGATCTCGACGCCAGCCTGCCGGTGCCGGAAGGCACGCCGGCGCATCCGCCGCTGGCCGCGCGCACCGCGCGATCGGTCGAGATGATCCGCGCCGGCGATATCGAGGGCGCGCTGCAGAATTTCTACGAAGGCATCGAGGGCGACGGCTCGTGGCGGCGCGTGCCCGCGGCGGCCAAGCAGCAGCTGCGCGACAACGCGCTGACCTTCCTCGGCCAGATCAACGAGCAGCGCAGGCCCTACACGCTCAGCGATGCGCAGGCGATCCGCACGCCGACGCTGCTGATCGGCGGCGGCGCCACCACGGGCAGCCTGGCTGTGATGTGGCGCGTGCTGGCCGAGCATATCGCAGGTGCCCGGACGGCGGTGATTCCGAACGCCGGCCACTGGATGTTCGAGCAGGCCCCGCTTGAGTTCGGCGAGGCGGTGAGCAGGTTCTTGGCGGAGTAGGTGCTCTCTTCCCCTCTCCCCGCAAGCGGGGAGAGGGGAAGACACTCACACCTTCCAAACACCCACCGGCATCTTGATCGCCGCGTTGAGCCGGTTCCAGACATTGATGGCGGCAATCGAGAGGATCAGCGTTGCGAGCTCGCGCTCGTCGAAATGCTTGGCGGCCTCGTTCCAGATCGCATCCGGTACCGGGTCCTCGCGATCGGCGAGGCGGGTGACGGCCTCGGTCAGCGCCAGCGCGGCGCGCTCGGCGTCGGTGAAATAGGGCGCATCGCGCCAGGCGGACACGGCAAACAGGCGCTCGTCGGTCTCACCCAGCCTGCGGGCGATCTTGGGATGCATGTCGACACAGACGCTGCAGCCATTGATCTGGCTGGCACGCAGGTGCACCAGTTCCAGGAGCTTTTCCGGCAGGCCCTGCTTGGTCAGATTGCCGAGGGACTGCAGGACATTCATGGCCTCCGGGAGGACCATGACAGGGTGATTCATGCGGGCGTGCATCTTTTTCGTCTCCATCGCTCGAATTTCGAAGGTCCCGGTCACATCGGCCGGATTGGCTTCGTCATGGGCATGACGGATCGCGACGAGGGAATGTGACCGATGACCGAAAAAAATTTCGAAGACGATTTTCTCAGCCACCAGTTCGAGGCCAGCAGGGATCATCTGCGCGCGGTCGCCTACCGGATGCTGGGCTCCGGCGCTGAGGTCGACGATGCCGTGCAGGAGGCCTGGCTGCGGGTCAGCCGCTACGACATGTCCGATGTCGCGAACTTGCGCGGCTGGCTGACGACGGTGGTCGCGCGCATCTGCCTCGACATGCTGCGCGCACGGAAGTCGCGCAAGGAGGAGCCGATGGGCCCGCATGTGCCGGAGCCGGTCGACGAGACGCGAGAGCGCGAGGTGGAGATGGCCGATTCCGTCGGCGCGGCGCTGCTCGTCGTGCTCGAGACTTTGCAGCCGGCGGAGCGGCTCGCCTTCGTATTGCACGATATGTTCGCAGTGCCCTTCGAGGAGATCGCGCCGATCGTCGGCCGCTCGGTCGACGCATCGCGGCAGCTCGCGAGCCGGGCGCGGCGGCGGGTGCAGGGGGCCCCGGTGCCCGAGACCGACCTGTCACGCCAGCGCGGAATCGTCGATGCCTTCCTCAAGGCGTCGCGCGAGGGCAATTTCGAGGGGCTGCTCGCCGTGCTCGATCCCGACGTCGTCTTCCGCGCCGATATGGCCGCGGTGCGGCTCGGCTCGCTGCCTGAGATCCGCGGCGCGGATGCGGTCGCGCAGCTCTACAAGGGCCGCGCCCAGGCCGCGCGGACGGCACTGGTCGACGGCGAGATCGGCGTTGCCGTCATTCTCGGCGGACAGCTGCGCATCGCGCTGCGTGTGACGTTCAACGGCGAACGTATCGCCGGGATCGAGGCGCTGGCCGATGCGGAAGGGATCGCCGCGCTGGAGGTGGAGGTGCTGGAGGGCTGAGGCGGGCGCCTTTTTGCGAAAACAACCCCATGCACAGTAGACGGGCACAGTAATATCAATGACTTAGTGGAGCAGCACGGGGCGCCATGGCATGGGCGCAGAGCCCGTCTTGACGCCCCTCCCCTCCCGCGATACCTTCGAATACGGAATTCCGTATTCCCTCGCAAGAGCTGCTGGCGTGATCCCTCTCGACCCGCTCCCGAACCTGATCGACCAGGTCTATGCCCGGATCCTGGAGGCGATCTCCGACCGCACGCTTCAGCCCGGCCAGCGCATCCGGCAGAACGAGCTCGCCGACAAGCTCGGCGTTTCGCGCCAGCCTGTCTCGCATGCGCTGCACCTGCTGCACCGCCAGGGTCTCGTCGCCGAGAGCGGACGGCGCGGCTTTGAGGTCACCCAGCTCGATCCCGCGCGCATCCGCCAACTCTACGAGGTGCGCGGCGCGATCGACGCGCTGGCCGCGCGGCTTGCGGCGAAGCGCGCCGCCAGCGACGCGGTAGGACGCGCACGGCTGGAGGCTGCGTTCGCCGCGGGGCGGGGCATCGACCGCAACACGACACTCACTGAATTGATCGTGCTCGACGTGGATTTTCACCGCGCGATCTATCAGCTCGCCGGCAATCCCGTGATCGAGGAGACCATTGCGCCGCAATGGCCGCACATGCGCCGCTCGATGGCGACGGTGCTGTCGGAGCTCGACTACCGCGGCAGCGCCTGGGCCGAACATGCCGATATCGCCGGACACATTCTCGCGGGCGACGTGAAGGCGGCCGAAGCCGCCGCGCTGGCGCATGCGCAGACGGCGGGACGGATGACTGAGGAGAGATTGAGGGCGAGCGAAGAGGCGGCGGCGTAGCGACAAACGCCGTCATTCCGGGCTCGCGACTTCGTCGCGCCCCGGAATGACAAAAATAAACAAAACAGGAGGAAACGGCCCATGAAACTGTCTCAGGAGCAATTGGAGTTCTTCCACCGCGAGGGCTGGCTGTTCTTGCCCGAGCTGTTCAGCCAGGAGGAGGTCGATCTGCTGGCGCGCGAGGCGGTCGGCATTTACGACGCCAACCGTCCCGAAGTCTGGCGCGAGAAGAGCGGCGCGCCGCGCACGGCTTTTGCCGCGCATCTCTACAACGACGCGTTCCGTATCCTGGGCGCCCATCCGCGCATGATCGACCCGGTCGAGCAGCTGTTCGGCGAGCCCGTCTACATGCACCAGTTCAAGATCAACGCGAAATCGGCCTTCACCGGCGATGTCTGGCAATGGCACCAGGATTACGGCACCTGGAAGCGCGACGACGGCATGCCGGAGCCGCGCGCCATGAACATCGCGATCTTCCTCGACGAGGTGATGCCGATCAACGGTCCCCTGATGCTGGTGCCGCGCAGCCAGAATGCCGGCGATCTCCAGGCCTCGCATGACCTCGCCACCACCTCCTATCCGCTATGGACACTGGACGAGGCGACGGTGACGCGACTGGTGAAGGAGGGCGGCATCGTCGCGCCGACCGGCAAGCCGGGGGGCATGCTGATGTTCCACGGCAATCTCGTGCACGGCTCGGCCGGCAACATCACGCCCTTCCCACGCAAGATCGTGTACCTGACGCTGAACGCCGTCTCGAACTACATCCGCAATCCCACGCGGCCGGACTACATCGCCCATCGCGACTTCGCCCCGATCAAGACGGTGGACGACGACGCGCTGCTGCGGCTTGCCCGTGCACCGCGGCAGGCGGCGGAGTAAACAGGTCTCGTGCCCCGGACGCAGCGCAGCGCCTCTTCGACGATGCGCTGCAGAGCCGGGGCCCACGCCGCACGGATAGCTTTTCTGGGTCCCGGCTCTGCGGAGCAGCGTTTCACGCTGCACCGCGTCCGGGACACGATACTTGATCGGACAGCAACATGAACCTCTTCCGCCTCCTCCAGGCCCGCGCTTCCGCCGGCAAGCCTGTCCGTGTCGCGCTGATCGGCGCGGGCAAGTTCGGCTCGATGTTTCTGGCGCAGGTGCCTCACACGCCGGGGCTGGAGGTGCCCATCATCGTCGACATCGACCGCGACCGCGCACGCGAGGCTTGCCGCACGGTCGGCTGGAGCGCCGAGCGGATCGCCGCGACCGTCTTTACCGATGACGGCGCGCGCGCCATTGCCGGCGGCGCGATGGACGTGGTGGTGGAGGCGACCGGAAATCCTGCCGTGGGGATCAAGCATGCGCGCGCCGCGATCGCGGCGGGCAAGCATATCGTGATGGTGAATGTCGAGGCCGACGTGCTGGCCGGTCCGCTGCTCGCCGAGGAGGCGCGCAAGGCGGGCGTGGTCTATTCGCTCGCCTATGGCGACCAGCCGGCGCTGACTGCCGAGATGGTCGACTGGGCCCGCGCCACCGGCTTTCGCGTCGTCGCCGCCGGCAAAGGCACAAAATACCTGCCGGCCTATCACGACGTGACGCCTGACGGCGTCTGGCAGCATTACGGCCTGACCGCAGGCGAAGCGCAGTCGGCCGGCATGAACCCGCAGATGTTCAACTCCTTCCTCGACGGCACCAAATCGGCGATCGAGATGGCTGCGATCGCCAATGCCTGCGCCCTCGACGTACCCGCGGACGGACTGCTGTTTCCGCCCTGCGGCGTCGACGACCTCCCGCACATCATGCGGCCGCGCTCGCGCGGTGGCGTGCTGGATCGGGCGGGCCTGGTGGAGGTCGTCTCCTCGCTCGAGCGCGACGGACGGCCGGTGTTTCGCGACCTGCGCTGGGGCGTCTACGTCGTGCTGGAGGCGCCGAACGACTACGCCGCCGACTGCTTCAGGCAATACGGCCTCAAGACCGACGCCAGCGGACGCTATGCTGCAATGTACAAGCCCTATCATCTGATCGGGCTCGAGCTGAACATCTCGGTGCTGTCGGCCGCGCTGCGCGGCGAGCCGACCGGCCAGGCCAGCGGCTTCCGGGGCGACGTCGCGGCGGTCGCCAAGCGCAATTTGCGCACGGGCGAGATGCTGGACGGCGAAGGCGGCTACACCGTATGGGGCAAGCTGGTACCGGCGGCAGCAAGCCTGAAGGCCGGCGCCTTGCCGATCGGACTTGCGCATCGCCTGAAGCTGAAACACGACGTCGCGCACGGCGCGGTGGTGCACTGGAGTGACGTCGAGTTCGACCCCGGCAATGAGACGGTGAAGGTTCGAAAGGCCATGGAAGCCGCGTTCGCAGCGCAGCATTGAACGGCAGCGACGATAGCGCAACCAAAGTGCGCTTGATTTGCGCTCCCCCTTTGGTCATCCTGACCGCGATCCGGGACATCTAAATCTCGGACGCCAAGAAACGTCGGCCAGCGGCGAAGATAAAGCGACGCAAGATCGCGATCCCTCGTCGAGGACACGACATCACAGGATGAGGGGAGACGCATGGAACGTCGTAAGTTTCTGACGGCAGGGGGGCTGGGCCTGGCCGCGAGTGCAGTTGCCGCGCCGGCTATCGCACAGTCGATGCCCGAGGTGAAATGGCGGCTGGCGGCGAGCTGGCCGAAATCACTCGATACGCTCTATGGCGGCTGCGAATATTTCTGCAAACGTGTCGCCGAGATCACCGACAACCGCTTCCAGATCCAGCCCTTTGCCGCCGGCGAGATCGTGCCCGGCCTGCAAGTGCTCGACGCCGTCTCGAACGGCACCGTCGAGATCGGCAACACTGCGCTCTATTACTATTGGGGCAAGAACCCCGCATTCACCTTCGGCACCTCGCTGCCGTTCGGTCTCAACACCCGCCAGCATATCTCCTGGCTGTTGTGGAATGGCGGTCAGGAGATGATCAACGATCTTTTGAAGGAGCATAATGCGATCGGCGTTCCGACAGGCTCGACCGGTGCCCAGATGGGCGGCTGGTTCCGCAAGGAGATCAAGACCGTCGACGATCTCAAGGGCCTGAAATTCCGCGTCGGCGGGTTCGCCGGCACCATCATCTCGAAGCTCGGCGGCGTGCCGCAGCAGATCGCGGCCGGCGACATCTATCCGGCGCTGGAAAAGGGCACGATCGACGCGGCCGAGTGGGTGGGCCCGTATGACGACGAGAAGCTCGGCTTCGTGAAAGTCGCGAAGTACTACTACTATCCGGGCTGGTGGGAAGGCACCGGCCAGGGCCACAACATCATGAATCTCGAGAAGTGGAATGCGCTGCCGAAACATTATCAGGCGGCGATTTCGGCGGCCTCGCTCGATACCTTCACCTGGGTGACCGGCAAGTACGACTCGGTCAATCCGCCCGCGCTCAAGCGGCTGCTCGCCGCCGGCGCGATCCTCAAGCCATTCCCCCAGGAGGTGCTCGAGGCCTGCTATGGCGCGGCGGGCGAGATCTACGCCGATCTCGCCAAGAGCAATCCGCATTTCGGCAAGATGTATGCGAGCCTGACCGCCTACCGGGCCGACTCGCTCGCCTGGATGCAGGTCGCCGAGCTCAGCTTCGACAGCTTCATGATGCGGATGCGGACGCGGACGTAACTGCGTCGCGCTGCGAGGGCCGAAACGACAAAAGCCCCGGAGATGTCTCCGGGGCTTTTTGTTGGGCGCGGCTGCAATTTTTTCGAGGTCGCCGCGAGGTCGAGCCACATCAACGGTGTCATCGCCCGGCTCGTGTTTAGCCCGGACAGATCACTGACAGGTGTTCGGAGACATAGCTGACACATCAAACTGGGCTGGATTGGTCGATTCGGGAGGCCGTCCATGCCCTGGAACGAGGTGTCGGTAATGGATCAGCGGCGCGAGTTTGTGCGACTTGCCTTGCAGGACGGAACGAACCGGCGGGAGCTGTGCCGGCGGTTCGGGATCAG